>JAAYJE010000161.1 GCA_012523095.1 Actinomycetota bacterium
CCTTTATTACGAGCCCCTGTTGGTTAAGTATCCGGTGAAATTCTTTGTAGTTTGCTGGTGACAGAATATTTAAGACTATATCAAACGTCTGGCCGCAAAAGGGGAGTCTGGCCAGATCGGCCACACACCACATAAGATCAGCATTATCAGCGGCTGCTATCTGGATACTGTCCTTGGAAATATCGGCACCCACATAAAAACAACCGGGCATTGCTCCCCTTGCCTGGTAAATATTATAAAGATTTGACCCCTCACCACAGCCGGCATCCAGCACATTTTTCCTGGTGCCAGGATGGGTGTTTATGCTCCGGGCCAGTTCTTTGATCAGGGGATCATAAAAACCTGCCCCTAACACCTGATGGCGGGCAGCAAACAAATCCCGGGGGTATACTGCTGATGTTGCCGTTGTTAATAAATTCAAAGAACCTTTTTTAGAAAAATCGAAATTATGTCCGTCAGCACAGGCCATATTATGGTGGGCGTCAACAAACATAGGACTCTGGCATACCGGGCATTGGAAAAAACCCGGCCTTTTAATCAGCATTGCTCTGACCCGGTCTATTTTCTTTTTAGCTCTATCTTCCATTACTGTTAAAACCCGCCCGTCATCAAATGAGCCGCCATGTTTTATACTGCCTATAATAGACCATTGCAGGAAGATGCCCACGGGGTTCGTCTTCAATTATGGTAAATTATTTCCGGTAATTGAACAGTTGACCAGTAATAACGACATTTAAAAAGGCTGCCGGGCAACAATAAAAAGTATTTGATGCAAAACTCGCGCTTAAATAATAAAAGAAATTTTGTAAAAGAAAGAATCCCGGCCTGGTTGTATTATTTAAACATACGGGGCACAATTTTTAAAAAATTGATTAGTCCGGCCAGTCGACGGCCCAGGCCCGGGGCAAAACATAACTCTATTATCCCTTTAATACCCTTATAAATCGTCTCATTATTGGGTGGCCACCACATTCCCTGCTTGGCGCCGGGCATAATTTCCCAGACAATTACCTGAGGCTGAGTCATTTCATCAAAACCTATTTTACCGTGGGTACGGCCAATGCTGGACTTTTTGAATCCTCCCCAGGGAGTTTCAGCCAGACCGTGGCTCATCAGATGATCATTTATATTAACTGCTCCTGCTTCTATGCGACGGGCAATATCTTCTGCTTTGGAATGGCTGCGTGACCAGACAGAAGCGGATAATCCCAGGTCAGAATCGTTAGCCAGACGAATGGCTTCTTCCATATCATTGACCTTCATTACAGCAATCACTGGTCCAAAGGTTTCTTCCTGCATTATAAGCATGTCGTGGTTAACATTAGTCAAAATCATTGCCGGCAAAAAACTTTGCCACTCAGGATTCTGCGGCACTTTTGATTGGGCATAAATAACTGCTCCTTTGGCCAGGGCATCTTCAAGATGAGCTTTTACAACTGAAATTTGGTTTTTGGTGGTCATTGCCCCCATATCCATATTAAAATCCATGCCAAAACCTACCTGCAGCGATTCAACAGCAGTCTTTAATTGCTGCATAAAGGGATCATAAACAGCTTCATGGACATAAACTCTTTCTACCCCGCCACAGGATTGACCGGCATTACTTAAGCCAGCCCAGACTGCACCTATGGCAGCTTTGCGAGGATCAGCATCATCGCAGACCAGCATAGCATCATTGCCGCCAAGTTCCAGCGAAAGGGGAGTAAGGGTATCTGCTGCTTTGCGCATCAAATATTGCCCAACCGGTACCGATCCGGTGAAGAATAATTTATCAACACCATTTTCCAGTAACAAATCCCCGGCTTTGCTGCCGGGCAGGTTAATAAAAGAAAAAACACCGGCCGGCAAATCAGCAGCTTTCAGGCATTCATTCAAAACCAGACCTACCATCTGGGTCTGGGTTGCGGTTTTAAGGATCACAGCATTTCCTGCTAAAAGGGCCATTATAACTTCAGAGAAAGGGATGGCAAAAGGGTAGTTCCAGGGTGATATGACAGCAACTACTCCCCAGGGGACACGTACGATTTTACTGCGCTTGTAGGATGTGAATAGATGTCCGGACTTAAGGCTTTCATCCCGCAGGAAACCAGGGGCTTTTTTACAATAATAATTGATGGCCAAAATAGCCGGGAATATTTCAGCTACCAGGGCATCATTGCGTGTTTTGCCATTGTCGCGACAGATAATTTCGGCTATTTCATCACAATGTTCCACTAAATAAGTGCGGATTTTTGAAATATATTGGACTCTTTCACTAACAGAGAGCTTTCCCCAGATTATTTGCCCTTGCCGGGCATTTTGTAACATTGAGGTTAAATCTTCTTCGGAATGCAGTGGTGAATAACCTATAATTTCATTAGTTGCTGCACATCTGCATTCAGTACTGTCAACAGATGGTTTAAATACATTTTGCAAGCTTATCATTATCAGCAGACGCTCCTTTCAAAGAATGAATATCTTGCTGTAAGCATATCATATTAATTATATTTTGAATTATAAATTGAGCTGTTCCTCCCTCAGTTAAATTAGTACAGTATAGAAACAGAAATACTCCGGGAGGAAAGCCAAAGAACTTATACCTGGCTTGCAAAAATAAGACAATTGAGAAAACTGAGATAGGGCCAACAGGCGATAAGAAAGGGAATAGAATAATTTGCCGGTGTTTCGTTATGCCGGGGAAGTATAATCGACCTTGATTTGTATATGTTATTATTAAAATGA
>JAAYJE010000056.1 GCA_012523095.1 Actinomycetota bacterium
CGCGTCTCCCCTATCGCTCGGCCCTATGAGAATGCGGTCGCCCACTTGATCGTCGACCTGATCTCCGGCTTCCTCCTTGTCCGACCCGGGGACCACGTCGATCACCACCACAGTCACGTTGTCCTCGCCTCCACCCGCCAGAGCGGCCCTGACAAGCGATTCCACAACCGCCGAAGGCGCCTCATCGCGGGCCAGCAGCTCGGCTATCTCCACATCCGACACGAAGCCGCTCAAACCGTCGCTGCATATGAGGATGCGGTCGCCTTCTCCGATGTCCAACTCGTTCAGGTCCGGCTCGAGACCGCCGTCGGTGCCGAGCGCCCGGGTGATGACGCTCCGGTGAGGGTGCACCGCCGCCTGCGCAGGCGTGAGTTCGCCCCGCCGGACCATCTCTCCTACCCAGGAATGGTCGTCGCTCAACTGGATCAGGTTTCCGTCGTGGAAGAGATACGCCCGCGAGTCACCCACATGGGCGAGAATCAGGGACCCCTCTCTGACGAGGACCGCCGTAAGGGTCGTGCCCATTCCAAGGAGGTGTTCCTCAGCGAAGCTCCGACTGATGATCGCTTTGTTCGTGTTGACGACGGCCGTGCGCAGTTCTTCTGGGCCGGCCGAGACGGGGTCCAGGGCAAGCAGCCCCAGACAGGCCATCTGCGAGGCCACCTCTCCCGCTCGGGCGCCACCCATACCGTCGCACACCGCATACAGTCCGCGGCGGAGGAAGAAAGAGTCCTCGTTGGACGGACGGATGAGCCCGCGATCGCTGGCTACGGCGGCACGAAGCCGCATCAGCGCACCTCCACGAGAAACACGGTGTCGCCTACCTCTATTCTATCTCCGGCTTGGAGCGATTTGGGGCCGGAGATGTCGCGGCCGTTCACCTGAGTGCCGTTGGTGCTGTGAAGATCCTCGACCTGGAAGCCGGCGTCCGTGGCCTCGAAGAGCGCGTGCTTTGCCGACACGAACGTATCGTCCAACTGGATATCCGCGTCGGAAGAGCGACCGGCCAGGGCCCGCGTACCGGCCGGGAAGGGGAACGTCGTACCCACCGAGGCACAATGGCTCTTCTGCACGACCAACGTCCACACCCCACTCCGTCCCGTCCCGGAAACCACCGCGGTTCGAGCCCCGACGTCGACTGCGTACACCTCCACCCCCGCCCATTGCCGGTTCTCTACGCCGGGCGCGGCCGCGCGCAGCTCACGGGTGGTCGAACGGACCACACGCCAGATGAAGACGTAAAGAACGATCAGGAATATGAACTTGCCCGCCAGCAGAACGATCTGCAGCATGCGCGCCTCTCCCGATCCCCAGGTCTCACCTGGTCTCGATGATGATGCGACAGTCGCCGATCATGACCACGTCGCCGGGTTGGATGACGGAGATCGACACCGGCCGGCCGTTCACCATGGTGCCGTTCGTGGAATCGAGGTCCTCGAGCATGACTCTCCCATCCGACCAGAAGACGACCGCATGTCGACGTGAGACGTTCGGATCATCGATCCTGAAGTCGGCCTCCTTCGCCCTACCCACGATGACCCGTCCTTTAGTGAACTCCCGCTCGTGGCGGGCCGTCCGAAAGACGATGGTTTGCCAGGCCAGGTCGAGAGCCCCGGCATCGGCCGCGCCGATGACGGCGGTCCTGCCGGCGGCGGATTCACCAGACGCGACGTTCTGCGTAGGGCGTTTAGGTCGAACCCGCTCGGTCCCAGGACGTCGAACGGGAGCCGGGGATTCGTCGAACCAGGCCGCGGGCTCTTCTTCTCGCGCTCGAACCGGCACCCGCCTCCCGGCCTGCTCCGCCGGCCCCCGTTCCACAAGGCCGGGCGCATCCCTCTCCGCCAGGATGCCGAAATGACCGAGTTTGAGATCGACGTCGGCCACGATGTCGACGCTGATATCCCCCGGCAGGAGATATTTCTTGGTCCGGACATGCTTGGCCAGATGACGTTCCAGTTTGTCGGCGAGCGTCTCCATGCGGGCCCGTAGGCGTTCGTAATCTTCGGGACACAGGAAGACCGTGAACCGATTGCGTACCGAGACCCCTTCAGCCCTGGAGACCTTGTGGTCCTCCATCTCCCTGACGAGCTTGCGGGCCAACTCTGCAGGTTGTACGTACAGCTCGGACCCCTTTCCGAGATACTGCCCGGCGGTTCCCTATCCACCATGCGAGCTCTCGTTGCTAGAGGGTCCCCATGCGCTCGGACGGGACAAGGAAGGCGACCAGGTACGCGATTATAGCGCAAGGCACGAAGGCGACCAGGAACGGAGCAAGCTGCATTGGCGCTCCCAGAACTAGGATCGGCAGCAGCACGAACGCGAGAAACAGAGCGATCAGGTAGATGCTCGCCCCCCACATGCGTCTCTCACGAGAACCCCCCGGCAACGTGTACCAAGGCAGTGCGAACACTGTGAAGAGTGCGATCTGGAGCGCCAGTTCCGGCCGTGATTGCAGGAACCGGCCGATCTCGACAAGGACGGTCCATGGCGAGGCGGCATGCTCGGCTGCGCGCAACACGTCCCCTGGGCCCGGACAGAATGTGTAGGGCAGCCTCGTCCACCCAGCCAATCCACCGGTCACCGCCAGGATGCAGCCACTCAAAAATCCGCCCAATGCGCCCCAACGGCGCAGCAGAGCGCCGGCCAAAGGCAGGACGGCCAATCCCCCCCAGACCGCCACAGCATACGGCATGACCCCCGGCAACAATGCCGCCCATTCCCGGTGCTTCCACCGCAGCAGACCCATGGTCACCACCGCGGGCACCAAGTAGATCACGCCCCATCCCACGCCGAAGGCGAATATAGGGGGTGCAAGGAGGGCCAGGGTCAACACGCCACCCCCGAAAGGCCACACCAACGCCACGAACGCGGCCGCGGCGATCAACGGGACGATCGCCGGCTCAGGATAAAACGGCACTCGAGGCAGGACATAGAGTAGGCAACAAAGGGCGAAGACCGCGCTGGCAAGATGCTCTCCCAGATAGTGGAGACGATCCCGATCCACCGGGCCCGGCACCAACCTCTTCCGCACCCGAGTAGCAAGCCGCTCGTCGGGGAGCTCCTCCTCAGGCATCAGTCGCGTCGCTTTGACCAACACCCGGCCGAGAGTCCCGGCGTCCGGACGAGCGTACCGGTCGCGGGCCATCGCCCGTTGAAGGGCGTCGCTGAGCTCCACGGGAAGGTCCGGGCGATTCGCCGTCAGAGGCGGGATCTCGGGACGCGACATGTCACGCAGAAGTTCCTGTAACTTCCTGCCTCTGAGCGGATTTCTTCTGGTGAAGCCTTCGTATAAGGTCAGCCCCAGCGAGTACACGTCGCTGCGGGAATCGACGGCCTGCCCTTCCCCCTGTTCGGGCGACATATAGGCGAGTGTGCCCACCAGGTCGCCGTCGAGGGTTATCGAGGCCCGGTCCTCGAGCTGAGCCACACCGAAATCCATGAGTCTGACGTCGATGGAGTCGCCGTCGACCAACATGATGTTCTCCGGTTTGATGTCGCGGTGCACCACACCCCGTTTGTGGGCGTGATCCAGCGCCCGGCACAACTGCACTCCGATCTCGAGGATGTCGGGGTCGGTCAGGCTCTGTTCCTGATAGGCCTCGCGCAGGGTCCTACCGTGGATGTACTCGGTAATGAGACAGGTCCTGTCCGGCTCCCGAACCATCTCATAGACGGTCAAGATGTGGTGGTGGCTGAGCTTGGCCGCCGCTTGGGCCTCCCGCGTCACGCGGTCGTCCACGTCGGCGGCCTGATCGACTATCTTGACCGCCACCGGCCGCCCCATCTTGAGGTCGTCGGCCAGATAGACGGTGGCAAACGCCCCGCTGCCCAGCTTGCGGACGATCCGGTACCGGTCGTAGAGGAGGGATGCGTCGGCCATACCGTCAGTATATCGGGCCCCGGGGACCCGCACTCCCCATGTCTCCGAACAGGTAGTGCTGGATCGTGGGACCGATCTGCTCCACCACCGCATCCACCGAGGCCGAGGCCAGCGGCTCGTAGCAGGCGACGTAGCGGATGAGTACTAGACCCATGAGAGCACTGTGCGCCAGCGCCCCCCTCAGCGGCAGGTCCGAGTGGTTGATGTGCTCGGCCAGCCGCCCCACCATCGCCTGTTCCAGCCATAGCGACGCCAACTGCGCCCCCAGCTGGGCGGCATCCTCGCGTTGGATGGTGTTCCTAAGGATCACGGTCAGCGGATGGCGAGTAGTGTCATCCTCCCACATCTCACACACCTTCCTCACCAGCCTCTCGCCCAAGTGCGCGGGATCGCCCTCGACGACCTCCCGCATGGCCTCGTCCATGTCCATAGGCCACTCCATGGCCGCCTGCAGGAGTCCTTCCTTCGACGAGAAGTAGTGCATCACCAAGGCGGAGTCGACGCCGGCCTTCTCCGCCACGGCTCGTATGGTGGTCTGGTCGTAGCCCAACGAGGAGAAGAGTTGCCGGGCGGACTCCAGGATGAGACTCTTGGTGTCGCTCCTACCCGGACGCCTGCCTCTGCGAGTGGGGCGTTCTTCTTTGTCCGTGTCGCTTCCTTTCCGAGCTACGCCCTAGGCTGTGACCTCCGCCGAGCGCGTCGACCGTATCCGCCACAAGGCTGCGCCGGCCAGTATCGCGAAGGAGCCGGCCACCCATAGGGCCAGGGTCGCCAACCGCCAACCGGCGCCCGCCCCTCCGAAGTAGAGGACCGACCGCACCGCTTCAAGCGCGGAACCGGCAGGCAAGATGGGAGAGAGCCAGCGGAACGGCTGCGGGAGGAAGGCCGATCCGATCACGCTGCCGGACGAGGCGTTCCCGAGAAGGATGACCACCAGCCCCGCGACTCCCACGCCGGCCCTCCCGAACAGGCGACAGGACGCAGCCGTAGCGGCGGTCACGGCCAGAGCCAGCAACACGCACACCCCCGCGAGCGGCCAGTAGCTGTCGAACCCGATGACTATGCCCACCGCCAGGGCAGCAGCCACCCCATCCACGACGGCGAAGACCAGCATGCAACCGAGGCGGTCGAGCAGCCTCCGTCCGCCCATTCCCTCCCGCGCGAGGATCTGGAACAGGAACGCCGACACGCTCACCCCCAGGACAAGGAAGAAGGGGACGAGCCCGCGAGAGTCCGATCCGGGTAGCGGCAGGACGTCCTCCACCGCTGCCGGCTGCCCGAACGCCTCCGCCAGCGCCGAGAAGGCTCCAGAGATAGCGGTTGAAGCGGCCTGCCCACCGGCACTCGCGACGAGTATGCGGGGCTGCCCCGAGCCGACAAGGAGCGCTCCGGCGATATCGCGCTCTTCGATGCCCTTGCGGGCCTCATCGACGGACCCATAGGTGACGAGAGTGAATGCGCCGGGAGCGTGCATATCCACGGCTCCGCCCACCGTCTCCGCGACAGAGGAGGGCCCGACGAAACCCACCGGAACCCCATGTGGTTCCGGTTTATGAAGCGCCGCGCCGAACAGCCAAACGAACACGAAGACCATGACCACACTCACCGCCATCGCCGCAAGTGCCCCGCGCCACGCCGCTCTTCCGTCGGCTCGGATGTTCGCCCAGCGACCGATCTGCATTCCCGCCCTCCTGAGATTCTACATATGTGGACTCATTGATAATTCTATGAGTGTTGAATTATGCTGTCAAGATGTCAAGGAAGGGCGAGCGGAGGAGTCGCACAGGCTTTCCGTGCGCAGCCGAAGCACCGCGGGGCCGGGCCCCCCTTCCAGAGAGGCGATCTCGACCGCTCGGCCTGGCCGTAGGGTCGCTCTTGGGGGCCGGGGGCCTGTGGAGGAGTCGCACAGGCTTTCCGTGCGCAGCCGAAGCAGGCCCCCGGCCCCCAGGAGCCCGCTCGAAGTAAGGTCGGGAGCGGCTGAGCGCTATGTTATACTCGTCGGCATTCCGGGCGAGTGGCGGAATTGGCAGACGCGCTAGGTTCAGGGTCTAGTGAGCTTACGCTCATGGGGGTTCAAGTCCCCCCTCGCCCACCATTTGTGTTCAGGTATTGCCGCTGCGTATGACCGATCAATACAGAGATGACATCAATAGCGGGTCAGCTACGGGAGAGCGGGGACGGCGGCAGAAGCGGGTCCTGCCCAAGCCATTGCTTCGGCTCCTGGTGATCCTTGCCGTCATCATCATCGCCGTGGTGGTTATCGTAGTGGTCGCTCGGAACGCGATCCGAAGTGGCGAGAGTACCGAGTACCAAGTCTACATGGACAGTGTGGCCGACATACTCGAGGAGTCGGACGCGGTTGGAGCCGAACTGCTCGAGATGTTGACCAACCCCGGCGATACCAACCGGACCGAGGTCCAGTCCCGGCTCGACGGATTCGTATCCAGTGGGGAGCGGTTGCAGGTGAAGGCTGAGGCCTTAGAAGCCCCCAAGGACCTCGTGGAGTCGGGCATCCATCAGTTCTTCCTTCTTGTTATGAGCTTCCGAAAGACGGGCATGACCGGGTTGAAACCGGCCCTCATGAACGCCCTGGAGGTCGAAGACACCGATGTGACCGCCGAGGGCATCTCCCACGCCCTTCACTATCTGACCAATTCCGACTTCTTGTACAAGGAGGTCTTCGTCCCCAGAGCCAAGGACCTGCTCGCCAAAAAGGAACTGACCGGGGTCACGGTACCTTCCAGCCAGTTCTTATCCGATCCTGATCTTGCCTCCAACGCGCAGGTCCTCGACATACTGGCCGGTCTCGAAAGCACGGGCAATCTTCAGGCCGTCCACGGAGTAGCCCTCCACAAAGTCCTTGCTATCCCGGACAACAAGGAGATCAAGGCGGGCGGGACCTTCAATCTTACGGCCACCGACGAACTGGCTTTCGAGGTGACTGTAGAGAACCAGGGGAACATGGACGAGAAGAACGTCAAGGTGACCATCACCCTGCTCTCTTCTGAGTCTCCCAACCCTCAAAAAGGAGTCGCGGAGATCCCGCTCATCAAGGCGAAGCAGAAGGCCAAGGTCACCGTCCAGGGCATAGGCCCCTCCCAGTACGGTGAAGTAGCCGTGCTTAAGGTCAAAGCCGGACCGGTCCCTGAAGAGAAGTACCTCGGCAACAACCAAATCGAAGCCAACGTCATCTTCAAACTGTAGGGACGTGGAGAGGAAGCTGTGGAGTTATTCGGGATACTGGCTATTGTGGCCATCGTCGTGGCCGTGGCGGCCGGCGCGGGGCTGGTGCTCGTTTACAGACGTCTGCAGCACTACCAACGGAATCAGCGGATGATCATAGGCTCTCGGGGGACGGTTGACATCGTGGAGCACGTCTCAGGTTTGGACGAGAAGCTCACCAACGTACGCCTAGCTCTGGAAGACCTGACTCTCGCAACGCGCGATCATGATGTGCGGATCGATAACACACTGTCCCGCATGGGGATCGTCCGCTTCGACGCCTACTACGATCTCGGCGGTAGGCAGAGTACGGCGGTCGCCTTCCTTAACAGTCTGGGCGACGGGGTGGTGATCACCACCGTCGTCAGCCGCGACTTCGCCCGCATGTACGTCAAGCTCATCAAGGACGGGCAGCCGGACATACCGCTCGCTCCGGAAGAGAAGGAGGCGGTTGAGCAGGCGCACGGCACCGGCCCGTTCACCATACGGCCACGGGTGGAGGGCGGCATATCGGAGGAGACCGTCGCGACGGAGGGAGCCGAAGCCCTGGCGGCCAGCGGCGCCATGGCCGACGGCCTCCCTGGATTGAGAAACGACGAATCCCGCGAACTGGCCCGGGAGAACCGGAGACGCAAACGCCACGGGTTGCCCTATGTCGAGGGCGAGGTCGTCCCCTCGGCACGAGGGTGGGATGAGCCGGAGACACCCTCCGCTAACAGTCTGGCCGAGAAGTTCGTCCGCGAACACAAGCAGAATCTGGGCAAGAACGCCGACGGCACAGACCCAGACGACCTCCCCGACACAGAGGAAGCGAAAAGCCGTGAGCTGTGAGCCGGCAGGGGAGGAGCCCATTCGTTGGCCGGTCTCCTCACTGGCCGACCCTCTGCCGATAGCGGCGACCACCCTCGGCTTCCTGGGGCCTCAAGGTACGTTCACTGAAGAGGCTCTCCGGGCCGCCATCTCCGAACAGGCGCCGGGCGGGCGTGTTCGCAGGTTCCTGCCTTTCGCCTCCAACCCGGAGACCATCGAAGCGGTGTTCTCAGGGGAGGTCGACTGCGCGATCGTCCCCATCGAGAACTCCATAGAAGGCTCGGTGTCGGCTACCGTCGATATCCTCGTCCATGAGGTCGACAACCTGCAGATAGTGAGAGAGGTCCGTCACCCGATCCACCACGCGCTCCTTGCCCGGCCCGGAGTGACGCTCGAGCAGATCACGAAAGTCGTCTCTCACCCCCACGCCAACGCGCAGTGCCGTATGTGGCTGCGTCGCAACCTGCCCGGCCGCGAGGTCGAGGCCGCCAACTCCACGGCGAACGCGGTTGAACGGGTGGCTTCCACGAAGGAACCCTGGGCCGCCATCGGCACCAGACTGGCCGGGGTCATGTATGGTTGTGAGGCAGTAGCGTCCGACATCGAGGATCATGAGGACAATGAGACCCGCTTCGTCTTCCTGGCTCGACAACGGGAGCGTCAGGATTGGTTCGAGCCCTACAAGACTTCGGTGGTTTGCGAGATCGTCAAGGACCAACCCGGGGCACTCCTCTTGATCCTCCAGGAGTTCGCCTTCAGGCACATCAACTTGACCAAGATCGAGTCGCGTCCGTCCAAGCGCGGGTTGGGCGATTACATCTTCATCGTCGACATGCAGGGGAAGGTAGACGACGTTGCGATCAGTGACGCGCTCCGCTGTCTTCGCTGCAAGCTGCCCCGCCTGACCGTGCTCGGCAGCTATCCTGTGGGCCGGCCTCTGCTGAACCAGGGTACGGTCTCACCATGCTGAGAAGAGCCAGGAGGATCCCGTGCTCGACATGAAGCTCATCCGTAGCGATCCCGAATCGGTGCGCGACGCTCTGCGCCGTCGAGGCGAGCACGCCGAGGCGGCCTTGGACACACTGCTCGAACTGGACCGTTCGCGGCGCGAGATCCTGGTGGAGGTCGAAGAGCGACGCTCTCTACGCAACACGGTGAGCGAGGAGATCGCCCGACTTAAGCGGGACAAGGCCGACGCCACGGCTAAGATCGAGGCGATGCGAACGGTTGGAGAGGAGATCAAGAACTTGGAAGAGCGGCTCAGGGAGGTTGAAGCCTCTTTGGAAACAGAGCTGCTCCAAGTCCCCAACCTACCGGACCCGTCCGCCCCCGACGGCGACGAGGACAACTCGGTACTGCTGCACCACTGGGGCGCTCCACGGGAGTTCACTTTCGTCCCCCTGGACCATCTTGACCTGGCGGCGACGCACGACCTCATCGACATGGAGCGCGGCGCCCGTACCTCGGGCAGCCGCTTCACTTATCTCAAAGGCGACTTGGTCTTCCTGCAGTTCGCTTTGGTGCAGTTCGCCCTACGCAAGCTTGCCGTCAAGGGTTTCCGCCCTGTCGTCGTGCCGGTCCTGGTGCGCGACGAGGCCATGTACGGCACCGGGTTCTTCCCCACCGACATGCAACAGGTGTACCGGCTGGAGGGTGACGGCCTCAACCTGGTCGGCACCTCTGAGGTGCCCTTGGCCGCCCTGCACATGGACGAGATCCTCGATGAGGCCGATCTGCCGATCCGGTATGTGGGCTACTCGAGTTGCTTCCGGCGCGAAGCGGGGGCGGCCGGCAAGGACACCAGGGGCATCTTCCGCGTACACCAGTTCGACAAGGTCGAGATGTTCAGCTTCTGCGCTCCGAACGGCTCGGCTCAGGAACATGACTTCATGCGCTCCATCCAGGAGGAGATCCTCCAGGACCTGGGTCTCCCCTACCGGACGGTCAGTATCGCCGCCGGCGACCTGGGTGCGTCGGCCGCCAAGAAGTACGACCTAGAGGCGTGGTTGCCCACCCAAGAGCGCTACCGGGAGGTCACTTCCTGCTCCAACTGCACCGACTACCAGGCGCGGCGTCTAAAGGTCCGTGCGAAGGGAGACAAGGGCGGCGCCTACGTCATCCACACCCTGAACGGGACGGTGGTGGCTCTGGGACGCACCATCATCGCTATCATGGAGAACTACCAGACCGAAGAGGGCCTGATAGAGGTGCCGAAGGCGTTGCGACCTTTTATGCCCTCAGATATGGAGATGATAGGGCGATGACGACACCGGGGCACGACAGATCCGGCGGCGGTGTGAGGGATCAAACCACCCTCACAGGGGCGCGCGACGCCCTCATCGTGGTCGACGTCCAGAACGATTTCTGCCCTGGAGGTAGTCTGGCCGTGCCGGACGGGGACGCCGTGATTCCCGTCATCAACCACATAGTCCCCTTCTTCGGGCGCTGGATCTACACTCGCGATTGGCATCCTGTCGACCATGTGAGCTTCTCCGACCATCCAGAGTACCGGGACGGCTCGTGGCCCCCGCACTGCGTGCAGGGGACGCCGGGGTCCGACTGGTGTGGGACGCTGGATATGCCTATGAACGCCATCCTCGTGACCAAGGGTGACGATCCCAGAAGAGACGCCTACAGCGGCTTCCAAGTCGAGCGACTCGATCTGGCGGCCTTCCTGCACGGGCACGACGTGGAACGGGTCTTCATCACCGGCCTTGCCACTGAGTACTGCGTGCGTCAGACCGCGCTCGACGCTCTGGCCGCCGGCTTCACCGTCTACCTGGTCGAAGATGCCATACGAGGCATCTCTCCGGAGAACTCGGCCCGCGCCCTGAGCGAGCTGGAGCAGGCAGGCGCCATCCGAATACGGTCGACTCAATTGGTGGATTCTGGTGAGCGGCCGGCGCCGGCCCACCATGAGCATGGGAGCCCGATCGATGATGACTGAGTTCGACGTCTCTCAACGATGGGCCCGACGAGAGGATCTGGCCCTTCTGACGGACTATTACCAGCTCACGATGATGGGCGGCTACTGGAAGACGGGCCGCAACGACCTCACGGCCTGCTTCAACTACACCTTCCGTGAGCTTCCGCCCCACAACGGCTTCGCTATAACCGCCGGGCTGGAACAGCTCCTGGAGATCATCGAGAGGCTGCGGTTCACTCCCCAGGATCTGCACTACCTCTCGCGACTAGGCACCTTCGACGACGCCTTTCTGGATTACCTGCGCGAGTTCCGCCTCACCTGCACTATCGAGGCCGCTCCCGAGGGTACGGTGGTCTTTCCCCACGAGCCCATCCTCCAGGTGGAGGGCCCGCTCATAGAGACCCAACTCCTGGAGACGGCCGTGCTCAACACCCTCAACTACCAGACCCTCATCGCCACTAAGGCGGCACGCATCCGTCTGGCCTGTGAAGACGATAACCTGGTGGAGTTCGGCCTCCGTCGCGCTCACGGCCCCGACGGGGCCCTGAGCGGCTCTCGTGCAGCCTATATCGGGGGGTCGAACAGCACCTCCAACATGCTGGCCGGCAAGGCTTTCGGCATCCCCGTCCAGGGCACTCACGCCCACTCCTGGGTCATGAGCTTCGAGAACGAGCTCGACGCCTTCCGGGCCTATGCGGCCTGCTACCAGGAACCCATCCTCCTCGTCGACACGTACGATACGTTGACCTCCGGACTTCCGAACGCGGTCACGCTGTTCAATGAGCTACGCGCGGCCGGACGGACCGTGCGACCTGCCGTGCGTCTGGACTCCGGCGACCTGGCCAGACTCAGCAAGGCAGCTCATCGCATGTTCACCGAGGCCGGCTTCGAAGACCCTCTGATCGTGGCGTCCAACGAGTTGGACGAAGACCTGATCGCCGACCTCAAAAGACAGGGCGCGCCGATCAACTCTTGGGGTGTGGGCACGCATCTCATCACCTCTTCCGACCACCCGGCCATGGGCGGCGTATACAAGCTGGTCGCGGTCCGTGAGAACGGCGGCGCCTGGGTGCCCCGCATCAAGCTGTCGTCAAACCCGGCCAAGATGACGGATCCGGGGCGCAAGCGGGTGGTACGGTACTATGACGGAGCCGGCCGGCCCCTGGCGGATCTCATCCGTCTTGCCGACGAGGCCCCAGACCGCATCGACCCGGGACAGCCCGCGAAGCCGGTGCCGTTCGCCGAGCGTCACGACCTGTCTTTCCTGAGAGCTGTATGGGACGCCGCCTGTTGCGAAGACCTACTCCATCCCGTCATGCAGGACGGCAAGAGGGTGGGGATGTCACCGACACTCGACGAGATCAGAGAGAGGGCCCGCGCCCAGGTGGCTGCGCTGCCGGAAGAACTCCGCCGTCTGCGCAACCCCGAGATCTACGCCGTAGGCCTGTCACCGCAACTGGCCGCCGAAAAGGTCCGCTTGGTCCGGCAGGCGCCGGGCGTGCTGGCATCAGGTCCGGCGGCCTAGCAGATGGGATGAGAGGGCCAGCCTCCACGGGGTACCGTTAGGTCCCCAAGGCAATCGGGCTCAAAGGCCCAAAGAAGGAGGCTGGCTATGAACGATGCTATCACCAAGGAGACGACACTCAC
>JAAYJE010000057.1 GCA_012523095.1 Actinomycetota bacterium
CCGCATGCAGCCGAAACCGAGGACGGATACCCGTTCCCCGGTCCGGCCGAAAGGACGATAGAGCATAGTCATGTGCTCAGTGTATCTGGTTCACCCAAGAAGGAGTCAGACTTGTGGACCAGTTCTTGGATCAGATCCTCTCGCTCGAGCAGGTGCTTCGCGAGATCACGGGAGTCTGTATACGCGATCTCGAAGATCGTCGCCTTCCTATTTGACAGACATCCCGCTGATCACGCTTTCCCTCTTGGCCGCCGTCCTGATCCTCCGTTATCCTAAGCCGGTCACCCCGAAAGGAGGTCACCCGTGAGATACAGCGAGGGCTCTGTCGGGCGCCTCTTCATACTCCGGCTGGAGGACGGCGACCTCCTGAACAACACCCTGGAGCAGTTCGCCGCCGAGCATGGTGTGGAGCGTGGTCTGGCTTTCTATCTGGGCGGCTCGGCCGATGGGAGCCGGGTCGTGGTCGGTCCTGATACCGCACAAGAGGACGAGATCGTGGCCCTGGTGCACACTCTTGCCGGACCGCAGGAGGTCCTTGCCGTGGGCACCATCTTCCCCGATGAGCGAGGGAGGCCTTCTGTACACACGCACGCGGCCTCCGGACGAGAGGGAGCCGCGACGGTGGGTTGCACGCGGGCCGGACTCCAGACATGGCTGGTGGGTGAGGTTGTGCTCCTCGAGATATCGGGATCCACCGCCCGCCGCGAGACCGACGCCGCCAGCGGGTTCGAGCTGCTGGAGATCCCCTAAGGAGAGATCGCCTTCGCTAGAAGGGACGTCTACACCTAGCGTCGGATGATACGCTTAACCGCAGTCCGAAAACAGCCCGCGGTGCATAACGTCCGTATCGTCTTGGAGGAAGTCGATGGCGAAAGCCTGTCCAACCCCACAGCCTCTCCGCATGGTCATCGGCACCTTGGTCCTCCTCACCCTGCTTTTCATGATGACCTTCCTAGGCCGTTTTGTCTTCCCGCCTCTGTTCCCGACCATGAGCGACGACATCCACCTCGGCCCAGGCCAAGCTGGTTCCCTCTTCCTGCTCGCCGCCATCGCAGCCTGGGTGGGTTCGCTTGGAGCCGGTCTCGTCTCCAGCCGCATCAATCACCGCGGAACACTACTCGTCTCCGTTTTCGGCTTCGCGGCAGCCCTGTTGGGCGCCTACTTCGCTAACTCGGTCTGGGCGTTTCGCGCGGTTTTCATAGTCCTGGGCTTATGTTTCGGACTTCACCTACCGTCTTCGGTGGCCACCATCACAGCCACAGTCAGGAGGGAAGACTGGGGCCGCGCCCTTTCCATCCAGCAACTGGGGCCGCCTGCCGGTCTGGTGGCCGCCCCACTGATAGCCGTCGCCATCCTCCACTGGTTCTCCTGGCCCACAGTCCTTATCTCGGTGGCGGTGCTCACGGCGGTTGTGGGGTTGGCCTTCTGGCTGTTCACGGGCGGCGTGGGCGCCTTCCCGGGCGACCCACCCAGCCCCTCCATGGTGAAGCCGGTCTTGGCCAATCGTTCGTTCTGGGTGATGATCCTAGTATTCACCTTGGGTATGGGTGCCCAGGTGGGCGTTTACACCATGTTGCCTCTGTACCTCACCACGGAACGCGACATGACCACTTCAACTGCGAACACTCTCCTTGGTTTGGCCAACATCGCTCCTCTGGTGACCGCATTCTTCTCCGGGTGGGTGACGTCCCGGATAGGCGAGAAACGAGCCATCGGCATCTTCGTGTTCCTCACCGGGATCGTCACCGTCTTGGTCGGGGTGCTTTCAGGCGTGGCCCTGACGATCTGCGTAGTCCTTATGGCCGCGCTGGCGGTGTGCATCCTCCCGCCGGCGTTCGCCGCCCTCTCCCGCATCGTCCAGCCCACCTACCGCAGCCTGGCCACCGCTCTGGGCCCCCCCACGGCCTTCGTGTTCGGCGGGGGATTGTTGCCCACGGGTTTGGGCTACTTGGGACAAGCTACGAGCTTCAGCCTCGGCATCATCGTCACCGGAGCCGTCATCACCATCGGCTCCTGCGCCGCGTTCCTGCTGCATCTACTGACCGACTTAGAGGAAGGATGCTGAACATGGCCGGACTCACCCCCGAACAGGCGAAGGCCGATGCCCTGGCCCGCTTCGCCGACCTGGGACCGGATCACATCAACTGTGCTCAGGCGATCGTCCATTACGCCTTACTGGTGATGGGAGGAGACCCGCGTCTCACAACGGCCGCCCGGTACCTGGGAGGGGGCGTCGTCAGCATGGGAGAGATCTGCGGAGTGATCACGGGGACCGCCCTCGCGCTCGGATTGCGGGACCA
>JAAYJE010000058.1 GCA_012523095.1 Actinomycetota bacterium
ACCGACATCAAGTTGGGTGAAGGGGTCGTCGATGTCGGTGGGCTCTGGGTTCTGGGCACAGAACGTCACGAAGCTCGACGCGTAGACAACCAGCTTCGAGGACGGTCCGGTCGGCAGGGCGATCCGGGCGCGAGCCAGTTCGTCATCTCGCTGGAAGACGACCTCATGCGCATCTTCGGCGGAGAGCGCGTCCGTCGCATGATGGACCGCCTCGGTCTCGAGGAGGACATCCCCATCGAGCACAACCTGATATCCCGCTCGGTAGAGAGCGCCCAGAAGAAGGTCGAGGAGCAGAACTTCCAGATCCGCAAACACGTGCTCGAATACGACGATGTCATGAACCTACAGCGTGAGGTGATATACGGACAGCGCCAGCGCATCCTCGCCGGGGACAACATGCGGGAGGATGTTCTCGAGATCGTGGCTCACGTGCTGCGCGGACAGGTGGAGGTCTTCACGAGCTCTTCGCGCTTCTCCGAGGAATGGGATCTGGACGAGATGCTGACGACGCTCCGGACCTTCTTCCCAACCAACCTCAGCCGTGAGACGTTCGCCGATCCCACCGACCTCGACGCCGACGGCTTGGTCGAGCTGGTGATCGAAGATGCAGTCGGGGTCTACGAAGCCAGGGAGGAACGCTTCGGTGCCGAGGCTATGCGCGCCATGGAGCGCTGGGTGCTGTTGCGCACCATCGACTCCAAGTGGCGCGACCACCTGTACGAGATGGACTATCTGCGCGAAGGCATCGGATTGCGGGCGCTCGCTCAGATCAACCCGCTCGTGGCCTATAAGAATGAGGGCTACACGATGTTCCAGGAGATGATGGAGTCCATCCAAGAAGACTTCGTCCGTTATCTCTACCACCTGGAGATCGTCCGCGAGGAACAGCCCCAAGAGGCCGGGGCCGGTCGCGAGCTCGCGTATTCCGGCGGCGGCGACGGCAGCCTCGCTCAGAACTTCGCGGTCGTCGGCGAGGCGGCGGCGCGTTCGGGGGGCGTCAGGGACGGCTCCGCCGAGGCCTACGAGGCCGCCCAGCAGGCCACCCGCACCGTGGTGGCGCCGCGCAGCGTGACCAAAGTGGGACGCAACGACCCATGCCCCTGCGGCAGCGGCAAGAAGTACAAGAGGTGCTGCGGGGTGTGATCCGCAGCTTCGCCCTCGGCGGACGATGCGCCGTCTTGAGCGGCGTGGAGAGCTCCGTCGAACTGCTACGGGTCGGTTCCAATAGCGGCTCTTGCCCGTTGTTGGTGTTGCCGCGGATCGCCAGGCCGGAACAGGCCTCCACGTCCTCGTCTCCTCACTGAGTCCGGCCGTCCCCAGGACGACGGGCGAACAACCCCGGGTAGGGACCGGACGAGCATTGCTCGATGAGGGCATAGGGCTCATTCGGCTTTCGCGAGTGCTCGTGCTTCTGACGGGGCAGGAGGTTCACCTGGGTGCGGCCTGTCGCCAAGGTTCACATCGGCCTCGTCGGTCACGCGCGCCTTCACCGTGTATACTTCCCCGAC
>JAAYJE010000059.1 GCA_012523095.1 Actinomycetota bacterium
AGGACCTGCACCCTACCGTATCCTGCGCTTAGACCCTCAATCTCCAACATCGCATTCTTCCCCAAGATAGACCTCGATCACCTGGGGGTTCGCCGCTACTTCAGTCGGCGTACCCTCGGCGATCTTCCGCCCGTGGTCCAGCACGATGATACGGTCGCTGATCGACATCATCGCCTGCATGACGTGCTCGATCATGATGACGGTTATGCCATTGGATCTCAGCCGGACGATGTCCTCCATGGCATCCGCGACTTCTGTGGCGGTGAGCCCGGCCATCAGTTCGTCAAGGAGGAGCAGGTCCGGCCCCGTTGCCAGAGCCCGGGCCAATTCCAGGCGCTTCTGTTGAGCCAAGGTCAGATCACCGGCCATGGTATCTCGCAGACCGAGCATGCCGACCAGCTCCAAGGCTTCTTCGGCCTGTCGCTCGGCATGGGCCGCCTTCACCCTCTTCTTGCCGGTTCCGAAGAGTGAGCCCACCATGACGTTCTTGAGTACCGTAGAATCACCGAACACCTTCACGGTCTGGAACGTCCGCGCCACGCCCAAACGGCATATCTTGTGGGGCGGCAGGCCTGTGATGTCGTGACCCCTGTACCGGATTCTCCCAGCGCTTGGTTTGAGCGCCGCGGAGATCAGGTTGAAGAGCGTGGTCTTACCCGCTCCGTTCGGTCCGATCAGCCCCAGGATCTCGCCCTCTACCACGTGAAAATCGACCTCAGACACGGCCTGTAGACCGCCGAAGTTCTTGGATACCCCTTCACCCTCCAGCAGGTGCACGTGCGCCTCCTCTGTACTTCCGCCAGAGCTGTTGGGCCAACCCGACCAGCCCTCGTGGGAGGAACAGGATGGCGATGACCATGACTGCGCCGAAGACCAACATATAGAGATCGGGCAGCCTCGTCAGCAGGAACTCGCCGAGATAGGCGAAGATGATGGCTCCGATCACAGGGCCTACCAGATGCCTGGTGCCGCCCAGGATGGCCATCAACACCGGCATGAAAGAGACATTCAGGTCGAATGCTATACCTGGGTCGATGTAGGCACGACGCGTGGCTACGATGGCTCCCGCCATACCCATGAAGATGCTGCTGACGGCGAAGATCAGCACCTTCGTCCTGACTACGTTCACTCCACTGTGCGAGGCGGCCTCTTCATACTGACCGATACTCGACAGCGCCAACCCATGCCGCGAGCGCCGTATCAGAACGGCCACGAGCAGGGTCACTACTACGAGTATGAACATGGCGTAGTAGACGGTCTCGGTCCCCTCGGTAGCCACGAAGCGGCCACGCTTGCCGGTGGCGATCCTCTCTATCTCGGCTACGGCATAGAAGAGCAGCTGCACAAGACCGAACGTGAAGATGGTGAAGTAGACGCCCTTCAACCGCAGCGTCAGCGCTCCGACCCCCAAGGCCACTATGAAACAGAATACACCGGCGAGAATGACGACCAGCGGGAAGGGCAGCGACGCGTTGAGGATGGCCGAGGTGTACAGACCTACTCCATAGAAAGCCGCCGAAGCCAGAGAGATGTATCTGGTCGGCCCGGCAAAGAGGACCCACGCCACCGTCAACACGACGAACTTCATGATGTCGCTGAAGAGCACGATGACATATGCGTGGGTGAACTGCGGCAACAGCGCCAGAACGATGAAGATGACGCCCAGAAGGACCAGACCGGCGTTCTTGCTCGATATCAAAGAATTCGTCTTCATCTACTTCCCCATTATTCCCTTAGGTCTTATTAGAAGAAGGAGGATGAACACGACGTAGTACGCGACCATCGTCATCGACGGCTGGTAGTAGCTGACAAGCGAAGACATCAGACCGAGGAGTATCCCCCCGATGAAGGCGCCTTGGACGCTGCCGAGCCCCCCCAGTACCACGACGATGAGGGCGATCACGGTGTAGCCCAGGCCCATGCTGGTGTTGACCGAGTACAGGATGCTGAGCAGACTGCCGGCTATGCCGGCCATGGCGAGACCCAGACCGAAGCAGAGACCCAAGACGCGGTACACGTTCACCCCGACCAGCCCCGCTGTGGTTGGGTCTTGCGCCGATGCACGGATGGCCTTGCCCATACGCGTGTGCGAAAGGAACACGTAGAAGATGATGGCAACGACCGCTACCACCGCGAGAGCCACCAACCGGTTGAGAGGGATCCTGGCCGAAGTCACCGAGGTGGCCATATAGGTATAGGCATAGGTGTTAGAGCCCCAGATCCACCTGGCTACGTTCTGGACCACGTATAGGAAACCGAACGCGGCCAGCATCGAAGAACCTTCAAAGGCATCGATACTCTCAGAGTCGACCATGATCTTTCGGTATATGAACCTGTAAAGCAGTATGCCGAGCACGAACATCAACGGCCCGGTGATCACTATGGAGATCAGGGGGTCGAGAGCGAGGTTCGTGAACATCCACCAGGTGATGAACGCTCCGATCATGATGAACTCGCCGTGCGAGACATTCAGCACGCGGGCCACTCCGTATTGGAGGCTCAGTCCCGCTGCGATAAGAGCGTAGATACCACCAAGAAGCAGACCGGCAATGATGATATCCCTGGCGGCTCCCATTCAGTATCCTTTTCGTCGTTGCATAAGTGAGACCGTCAGAGGGACTGTCGAGCACGATCGCTGCATTGCTCCGCGTCTCTCTGACGGTCTCACTTGCTGAGTGACTAGTTCACCTTCGGTTTTACGTTGTTACGTTGGTTCCGTGCTACTTCGGCCATTCCATCTTCGGGAAGATGGGCTCCGCCGTCCGCTTCGCACCCGGATCGACCACCTCGAACACGCCGTCCTGCCACTGGCCCACCATGCCGGGATAGCACTCCACCGCGGGCAGCTGCGTATCGTAGTACCAGTCGCCGGAGATGGTCTGGAAGTGCTCCGTGTTGAGGGCATGGAGCACCTTCTCCTGATCGAGGCTGCCGGCCTTCTCTATAGCCTGGCCAAGAGCCTGCAACGTGGAGTAGTACGGTGCGCCGCCCCACCAGTCCATGGCGCCTATGGTGTAGCGTGCCTCGAACCTCTCAGTGAATTCCGCAAGACCTGGGGAGCTCTTGGCATTCCAGGCACCGAAGCCCATCACGCCGTCGGCCGCCGGACCGAAGGAGTCGGCGAACGCCTGGTAGCAGGCCCCCGGGCCGGTGAGGATCATCTTGGGATTGTAGTCAAGCTGGATCATCGCGCCGATGGCTGGGAAGTTCTGATCGGGATACGCGAAGAGGCAGATCGCGTCGGGGTTGGCCGACTCGGCCTGCTTGATCTGGTTGGTCCAGTCCTTGATATCGCCGGGGATCGCGGTCTTGAACATGATTTCGATATCGGTGCCGGTCAGCTCCTCCTCGGCGACACTGCTGTACTCCATGCCGTGCAGGTCGTCGATGTAGAAGATGCCGACCGACTTCACACCCACTTCCTGCATGAGGCTGACAAGGACGGGTACTTGGTTCCAGTCGGCGAACTGCAGGTCGCCGAAGATGTACGGGTTCTCTTTCACCTGCTCATGAAGGCTGGTGGCGCCGCCTTCGGCGGCCATCATGATGTAGTGATGGCTCTTGGCCACTTCAGCCGCGGCATAGAGGAAAGCCGTGCTCGTCGGGCCGAAAAGGAAGTCCACCTTGTCTTCTACGATCAGCTTCTCGTAGAGACGAGTGCAGGTGTCGATGCTGCTCTGGTCGTCGTAGATCTTGAGCTCGATCGGCATTTTCTTGCCGTACTCGGCTACTTCGAGACCACCTGCCTCGTTGATATCATCCACGTACATCTTGTAGATGGGACCCATGGCGGTCTCTTCGAAGATGCTCTGCCCACCGGAGATGGAACGCGCCGCGCCCCACACTACGGTGTCTTTGCCACCGAGCGTCGTGTCGGTGGGCGTCTCGGTCGTCTCGGTTGCTGTAGTCTCCGTAGGCCCGCTGGTCGTGTCCGTGGACCCGTCCGGGGCGGTAGCCGCGGTCGTAGTGGTAGCCTCGTCTTCGCCGCAGGCGGCAAACAGCACAGTGGCACCCGCCAACAGCATGAACACAACACACAGTTTCCAGTATCGACTTCTAAGCATCATACCGAACCCACCTCCTGGATCGCCCACCTATTTTCACGTATTCTCCGGCGCGGGTACCTTGTACGCACGGCCGAGAATCCATGCCACTTCAACTATAGCAGGGTGAGCCCCCCGCCATTTCCACGCTTCATAAGCATGTTACAAGCCCAAGTATGCTTGGCGCACGTGATCACTCTGCCGCAGCAGGGAGCAGGTGCCTTCCAGGGCGATACGACCGTTCTCTAGAACATAGG
>JAAYJE010000060.1 GCA_012523095.1 Actinomycetota bacterium
ACCTCGTGGGCCGGTGGCGCGAGAGGCCGCGTGGATCATCAGCGGATCGTGGCCCCGACATTCTTGCCCTCGGTTGACCCATTGACGCGGACTTGTATCGGATGTCACCATACAACAGACCAATAGGCGCCGACATTGTGCGGGCGTCGTCGCGTCGCCTCTACGGGCGCCGGAGCGCCTGTCGCTACGCCCGCGTGTATCTAGAGTAGATTTCGTTAGGGGGTCCTGTGGATACGTGCAGGCTGTTCATCGATGGTAAGTGGGTCGACGCCGGATCGGGCAAGACCTTCTCCGTACTCAATCCGGCCACTGAGGAGGAGATCGGCCGCGCGGCCCTAGGTGGGCCGGCGGATGTCGACAAAGCGGTGCGGGCCGCTATGAACGCCTTCCCGGCGTGGTCTCGACTGACCCAATCCGAGCGGGCCAAGATGCTTTATCCGCTGGGTGCGGAGCTCAGGGCCGCCGCGGACGACCTGGTAGATCTGGAGATCCGAGAACACGGCACACCGATAGGGATGGCCCGAGGCTTTGTCGCCGGCGCGGCCGACCAGGTGGAGTTCTTCGTGTCGATCAGCCGGGCACTCATGGGCCAGGTGCTGGACGCCTTCTCCGACGCCACCGTCTATCTCAAGCGGGTCCCCATAGGCGTGTGCGCCGTCATCACGCCCTGGAATGTTCCTCTGCTGATGATGGCCGCCATGGTGACGCCCGCTCTCGTGACCGGTAACACCGTGGTCCTGAAGCCCGCCAGCGTCAACTCTCTTCTCGCGGTCAAGTTCACCGAGGTGATGGAGAAGCTCGGGCTGCCCCCGGGAGTGATGAACCTCGTCACCGGACCGGGGGCATCGGTGGGCGAGGCTCTGGCAGCTCATCGTGGGGTCGACATGATCCGCTTCACCGGTAGCAGCGAGACGGGGAAAGAGATAATGGCGGTGGCGAGCCGGACCGCGAAGAAGTGCGTCATGGAGCTGGGCGGCAACAACCCCGTGATCGTCTGCGAAGACGCCGATGTCGAGAAGGCCGCCACCTGGCAGGCCCAGAGACACTTCGGCAACACTTCCCAGAATTGCTCGACGCCGGGCAGGTACTACGTGCACCAGAAGGTTCACGATCGGTTCGTCGACGTATTCGTCGGCCAGGCCGAGCGGATAGTGGTGGGGGATCCCGCCGACGAGAACACCACCATGGGGCCTATGGCCAACAAACAGCAGATGGAGCGGGTGGAGGGACTCATAGAGTCGGCGAGAGAAGAAGGGGCCCGCATCGTCCTGGGCGGCGGACGGGCCGCCGAAAGAGGCTACTTCCTCCAACCTACGGTGGTGGCCGACGTTGGCCACGACATGACCATCGCCAGGGAGGAGATCTTCGGGCCGGCGGCCGCCATACTCAAGTTCTCCTCTGAGGATGAAGTGATAGACCTGGCCAATGATTCGGAATACGGACTGGTGGCGGGGATCTGGACGAAGGATGTGGCCAAGGCCCTGCGGCTCGCGGAGCGGTTGCGCATAGACAGCGTCTACATCAACATGCCCCGAATCCAGGTGCCTGAGCTGCCCTGGGGCGGCAATGTCAAGGAGAGCGGGGTCGGCAAGGACGGCTCGATGTGCGGTCTCGAAGAGTTCACCGACCTCAAGATGATGGTCATCAACCAGGCGTCTCAGATCTCTTCATAGAAAGGCGCGCTGATGGATAGCACCTACAGCATGCTCATAGAAGGCAGGCTTGTCCAGGCTTCCGGAGGGGTGACCATGGAGGTCGTCAACCCCGCGAATCGCGAGGTGATAGCGAAGGTGCCCAAGGCCGACCCGACAGACCTGGATGCGGCCGTTGAGGCGGCGGCCCGCGCCCAGTGGGCCTGGGCGGCCCAGCACCCCGTGGACCGGGGCAGGGTCCTCTTCGAACTCGCCCGCCTCATCCGCGACCACCACGACGAACTGGTCCGGCTGGAGACGGCGCAATACGGCGGACCTGTGTTCAAGACGGGCAGGTTCGACATCCCCGCCGCGGCCGGGATCCTTGAGTACTACGCGGGCGTCGGCCGGGGCCTTACGGGCTTGACCCTGCCTGTGGGCCCCTCCGCTCGGGCCATGACGGTGAGGGAGCCTCTCGGTGTGGTGGGGTTGATAACCCCGTGGAACTTCCCCCTGGTGACCGCCATAGCCAAGATCGCCCCCGCACTCATCACTGGGAATACCTGTGTGGTCAAGCCTCCTTCCTGCGCTCCTTTGACGGTCCTCCGCTTGGGTGAGTTTGCTGTGGAGGCGGGCGTACCCGCCGGAGTGCTGAACATCGTCACGGGGCCGGGCGGCTCCATCGGCGAAGCCCTCGTGACCCATCCGAAGGTGGTCAAGATCAACTTCACCGGCGACTCGGAGACGGGCAAGCGCATCATGAGTCTCGCGAGTGGGGCCGTGAAGCCGGTGGCCTGCGAACTGGGAGGCAAGAACGCCTTCATCGTGCTCGGTGACGCGGACCTGGATGCCGCCGTCGAGGGAGCGGTGTGGAGTTCGTTCTTCAACTCCGGGCAGAACTGCGGATCGGCCAGCAGGTTCTTCGTTCATGAGTCGATCTATGACGAATTCGCCGGACGGTTCGTTGCGGCCGCCGTGAAGCTGCCCATGGGCGATCCTTTGAGGCCGGAGACCATGATCGGACCGGTCGCCTACGAGGCGCATAGGAACCGCATAGAGGGGTTCATCGAGAGGGCGAGGGGGTCGGGAGCGATACTCCTTCTGGGCGGAGAGAGACCAGACACGCCTGAGACAAGAAACGGCTTCTTCGTCTCTCCGACCATCTTCGCCGACTGCGACCCCAAGATGGAGTTGATGCAGGAAGAGGTGTTCGGACCGGTGGTGGGGCTGACGCCTGTCAGGACCCCGGACGAAGCGGTCGCTCTTACCAACGATACCCGCTACGGCCTCTGTGCGTCCATCTGGACACAGGATCTCCGGCTCGGCATGGTCATGGCCGAACAGATCAGAACCGGTACCGTGTGGATCAATCAGCACCTGGCCATAGTCC
>JAAYJE010000061.1 GCA_012523095.1 Actinomycetota bacterium
CAACAAAGAGACCGATTATGATCGCAGTGATGTGTTGCAGATCGAGCTGTTGATGGAGGACGCCTGGAGGGAAGTGGAGCGCATGGTGAGCGAGGTCACCCTGCGGGCTGAGAAGGAATGGTCGCGTAGCATCATCGATAATGCGCCCAACATCGTTGTAGGGTTGGGGCAGGACTCGGAGATCGTGGTCTTCAATGAGTTTGTCGAACTACTGACCGGCTACAAAGCCGAAGAGGTCATCGGCAAGGAGTGGATCTCAACTTTCGTTCCCGAGGAGGCGAGAGAGGCCGTCCATCGAGCCTGGGACGAGATCATCGAAACCAAGGTGGCAGGTCATGGTTTCGAGAACGAGATCATCACCAGGTCCGGAGAGAGACGGCTGATCCAGTGGAGCAATACGCATATCGCGGAAGACGGTGGATTCGGGATGATGCTGTCGCTGGGCATGGACATCACCCAACGCAGACGGGATGAGGAGGCTCTGCGCGAGGCTAATCGACGGCTGGAGGCGAACCGCAGCGCTATGCTCAACATCCTGGAGGATCTGCAGGAGGAGAACGAGGCCAGGAGACGTAACGAGGTCGAACTGCAGCGGGTGACCATGGCCATCGAGCAGGCGGGCGAGATGGTTCTCATCGCAGACCCCGATGGGGACATCCGCTACGTCAACCCGGCCTTCGAGGCCGTGACCGGCTACGGACGCGAGGAAGTCTTGGGTCAGAACCCGCGCATACTGAGAAGCGGGAAGCAGGATAGGGCCTTTTACGACGATCTGTGGGGGACCGTCACAAGCGGACAGGTGTGGCAGGGTCGCATGGTCAATGAGCGCAAGGACGGCACTCTTCACGTGGTGGATTCGACCATCTCGCCGGTCATGGACGACTCGGGCCGCACCGTGAGCTTCGTGGCCGTCAGTCGCGACGTCACCGAGCATCTGCTTCTCACCGAGGAGAAAGCCAGTCTGCAGGAACAGTTGCGGCGCGCCCAGACTCTGGAGTCCATCGGGCGGCTGGCCGGAGGCGTGGCTCACGATTTCAACAACATGTTGGGGGTCATCCTCGGATACGGAGAGATGGTCCTTGCGCGACTGCACGAAAGGGACCCGCTAAGGAAGGAGGTGCAGGAGATAGTTAAGGCCGCTCAGCGCTCCGCCACCCTGACCCGCCAGCTCCTGGCTTTCAGTCGTAGACAGACCCTGCAACCCCAGGTGCTCGATCTGAACGATCTGGTCTGTGATCTGGAGAAGATGCTGCGCCGGCTGATCGGTGAAGACATCGTACTGAGGCTGACCCTCACTGAGGACGTCAGCGAAGTTTTCGTCGATCCTGGACAGATCGAGCAGGTGATCATGAACCTGGCCGTGAACGCTCGCGACGCCATGCCCGGCGGGGGCAAGCTCTCCATCGAGACGGCGCAGACGGAATTGGACGAGGCCTATGTGGCCAGACATCCGGGCGCCCAGCCCGGCGAATACGTGCTGCTGGCTGTGACCGACACGGGATGTGGAATGGATCAAGAGGTGATGGATCGCATCTTCGATCCCTTCTTCACGACCAAGGAGGAAGGGCGGGGCACCGGCCTGGGGCTTGCTACCGTCTACGGCATCGTCAAGCAGTCCGGCGGCAACATCTGGGTCTACTCGGAGCTGGGCCGGGGCACTACCTTCAAAATATACTTCCCGCGGACCGATGCTCGGCCGGAGCCGGCTCCCGATGCCACCGTGGCCGTCCATGCCGTCAAGTGCGGAGAGCGCATCTTGGTGGTGGAAGACGAGGAAGGCCTGCGAAGTCTGATGGAGAGCCTGCTTAAGCATCTGGGTTACCAGGTGACCTCGGCTGCGAACGGCGGCGAGGCGTTACTGTTGATCGAGGAGAGGGGTCTGAAGCCGGATCTGGTCATCACCGACGTGGTGATGCCCAGCATGAGCGGCAGGCAGTTGGTGGAGCGCCTGAGGCGCGGGCAGCCCCATCTCAAGGTGCTGTACATGTCCGGCTACACCGATGACACCATCGTCCATCACGGCGTTCTGAAGCCCGATGCGCCCTTCCTGCAGAAGCCCTTCAACGTCCAAGGGCTGGGTGCAAAGGTGCGGGAGGTATTGCAGGCCGGACCGAGCCCTGATGAGGAGTAACGGTCTGAAGGGAGGGACGGTGCCAGCGCATGTACGAGAATGATGATGCAAAGAGAACGGTCCATCTGACCGACGCCTTCGATGCGATCCAGGACGGGATTGTCATCATGGATCGCGAGGCGAAGATCATCTGGGCGAACGCATGGATGAAGACCTATTATCCCGAGCACGCGCCGTTCGTTGGACGGTCGTTCCCCGACGCGTTCGCGACCATGACAGGATCATCGTTCGAGCGGCCCTGCGCGAACGCCATAAGCACAGGGGAGCCGCAGTCATTTGTGAGGGCCTATGTGGATCCTACGGGCGCCGAACGGTGGCTGGAGGTGCGCATCTACCGGCTCGAAGGGTCGGGTGACGGTTGTACGGGCGCCGTTGCGCACTTCACCGATGTCACGGAGCGCAGGCGGATGGAGGAGGAACGAGAGGCGGAGGCCGCCAGGCGCCGCGTCTTGGTCCAGCACTCCAGAGACGGCATCGTGGTGGTCGATCGGGACGGGGCCGTAGTCGAGGCCAACGAGAGGTATGCGCAGCAGCTTGGTTACACATTGGACGAGGTATACGACCTCCACATCTGGGATTGGGATCTCTCCTTCCCCAAGTCCGAGCTGCTGCGGATGCTCGCGGATGTCGACCCCAGCGGCGATCATTTCGAGACCGTTCACAAGCGGAAAGATGGTTCGAATTTGCACGTCGAGATCAGCTCGAACGGGGCTGAGATCGGGGGGCAGAAATTCATCTTCTGCGTGTGTCGCGATATCACCGAACGCAGGGAGATGGAACAGCGGCTCGAAGAGGAGATCGCTTGGCGGCGGGTCGTTATGCGGGAGTCGCGGGACGGCATGGTGGTGATGAACCGCACCGGAGGGGTTGTCGAGGCCAACGAGGAATTCGCCCGCCAGATCGGTTACTCTCTCGATGAATGTCAGAGACTTCATATATGGGAATGGAACCCGAGTGTGCCCAAGGACGTGCTCCTGCGATTGCTCGCGGATGTGGACGTTGCAGGTGAGGTGATCGAGACGACGCATACGCGCAAGGACGGTTCTACTTACGAGGTCGAGATCTGCTCGCAAGGGTCGGAGATCGCGGGCGCGAAGTATGTTCTCTCCGTATGCCGCGACGTGAGCAAGCGCAACCAGTTGGAGCGGACCCTAGAAGCGGAGATCGCCTGGCGGAAGATCCTCTTCGGGGAGTCGCGCGACGGCATCGTCGTGCTGGACGAGGACGCGGCTGTGGTCGAAGCGAACCAGGAGTATGCCCGCCAGCTCGGCTACACGCTCGAAGAAGTCCGAGGGCTACACGTATGGGACTGGGCCGCCGACTACAGTCCCAGGGAACAACTCATCAACCGCATAAGGGCCATGCCTCCCGGCGGTGAGCTCTTCGAGGCCAGGCACAAACGCAAGGACGGCAGCGTCTTCCACGTAGAGATCAACTCGAATGGGGTCGAGATCGCGGGGAAGAAGTACGCGCTCTGCGTCTGCCGGGACGTGAGCGAACGCAAGCGCACCGAGGCGGAAAGGGAGAGGCTCATCGAAGAGCTGCAGGAAGCTGTGGCCGAGATCAGGACCTTGAGAGGCATACTGCCGGTCTGTTCCTACTGCAATAAGGTGAGGGACGATGATGGCTACTGGCACCGAGTAGACGAGTATATCCGCGATCATTCGGAGGCCGATGTGAGCCACGGCATCTGCCCGGACTGTCTTAAGAAGTACTACGGGGACCTGGCTCTAGAGGATGACTGAGGCCTCCCTCGATTGACGCAGTGGAGCGCGTCCGTCCGCCCGCATGCCTTCTCGAGACACGTCACCTCGTCGGAGCCGTCATGAGCTTGCTCTCCAGCCGGCCCGGTTTGCTCCCCTGCGTCGGATCCCGATGGCCGGGACTCTACGTGCGTGTCGGCTACGCTAGGGAGGGTGCGCTTGGCTCGGCCACACGGGGGCTCGTGTATTCTTAAGAACTCGAATCGCGGCGGCCACTCTGAAGCATGCGGAGGGCCCGGGGCTGCGCACGACGCAGGCCGTACTCGAAGCGGCCGAGTCCGGCGGCGAGGACGCCGTCGCCTGTCTGGGAGATGTCCCCGCGTGTCTGGCGGTCTCCGCCGTGGAGGGCTATGCTCATGTCAGGGAGGTCTGTTCTTGAAAGACGGGTCGAACGACACGATCGAGGAAGCCCACTGGGCGTCGGATTACAGGATGCTGGGGTCCGTCCTCAACAATGAGCCCCAGGGGCTGATGGCCCGTCTGGAAGTCGAGGTCCCCGGCTGGAGGTCGGCGGAGCCGGGCCAGTTCGCGCTCCTACAGGCCGGATCGTCGAGATGCTTCCTCGCCCGAGCCGTGTCCGTGGCCGATGAAGTCGGTGCGCGGGTCTCGTTCCTCATCGCTCCCGTCGGTGAGGGTACGAGGGAGCTGTGCGCACTGAACGGGGGCGACATGGTCTGGGTGGTCGGTCCCCTGGGCAGGGGCTTCGACGTCGACGCACTGGTCATCAGTCGGGGACGGGCCGTCATCGTGGCCGGCGGCGCGGGGGTGGCTCCCTTCCCGTTGCTTCTCGCGCGTATGGCCCGACGACACCGAGCCCTTTTCTCGAGACCGGTGGGTGAGGGACCGGGTGGCCCGCAGGCCTCGACCCTCGAGGTTCTGGTGCTCTTGGGCTTTCGCGACGCCCTTCAGGCCGAGGCGTCCACGCTACTCCGCGAGGTGGCTGCGCTTGCCTGCGAATCTGGATTGCGCTGTCGCGTCGAAGTGGCCATCGAGGACGGCTTGCGCGGGCCCGCGGAGAAGGTGACCGACCTACTCATCCGGCATCTTCGCTCGGGAGACCGCGTAGCCGTGTGCGGTCCCACCCCGATGGCGGAGGCGGTCTGGTCGATCTGTGCGTCGAAGCCCGACGTGCGGGCTTGGTTCAGCCTGGAGACGGGCATGGCCTGCGGGGTGGGCTCCTGCCACGGCTGTCTCATCACCCTGGCCGACGGTTCCGACGCGAGGGTCTGCAAAGACGGACCGGTGTTCCTCGGGGAGGCGGTCTTCGGTGGTTGACCTTTCGGTGCAGTTGGGTCCGCTACGCCTGGACCATCCGGTTATCAACGCCTCCGGCACGATGGAGATCTTCGAGCTGGCCGAGACGTTTGGTCCACACGTCCTCGAGCGCCCTCCTGTCGCCGCTTACGTATCCAAGACGGTGACGCTCAAGCCTAGGGCGGGCAACCCTCCGCCTCGGATACTCGAGACGGCGGGAGGCATGATCAACGCCATCGGTCTTTCCGGCCCCGGACTCGACGTCTTCGTGAAGGAGGATCTGCCCCGCCTACTCGGACTGCCTTGCCCTCTCATCATCAGCATCGGGGGCTTCTCGACCGGCGAATATGAGGTTATCGCCGGGAGGCTACAGGAGGCTCTGGAGCAGTTGGTGGGAGAGGGATGGATCGAACGGGCGGGTCTGGAGTTGAACATATCGTGCCCGAACGTCCACTCCGGCTGCGCCTCCATCGGGAGCGACACGCATGAGACGGGCGAGCTCGTCAAGACCATACGGAAGAGGTGGCCCGGATTGCTGGTGGTCAAACTCACACCCAACGTGGCGGACATCGCCGCCGTTGGGAGGGCGGCCGTGTCCGCGGGGGCGGATGCCATCGCAGCAGTGAACACCTACAAGGGCTTGGTGGTCGACCGGGTGAGCCTCAGACCCTATCTGGGCAACATCACCGGAGGCCTGTCGGGACCGGCTATCAAGCCCCTAGCCCTGCGCTCGGTGTACGAGTTGTTCGACGCGGTCGAGGCGCCCATCATCGGCATGGGGGGGATCGCTACCGTAGAAGACGTTCTGGAGTTCATGTCGTGCGGGGCTCTGGTGGTCGCGGTTGGATCGGCGGGGTTCCGGGACCCCGGCTTGGCAGGTGTCCTCGCCCACCAGTTGGCCGTGGCGCTGGACACACGCGGCCTTACTCGGGCCGGGTTGCTGGGCCTGGCCCACCGGCCTGTATAAACCTATACGATAGGTATAGTCTTTGGGCCTGGAAATGGCCGCGGTTTGGTGTTGCGTCCCAAGGGGGGGTGTGTATAATGACCGCTGTGAAACAGATTCCGAGCACTGTTCCCCAGACGCCCGAGCGTAGCCAACAACAGAGGTTGGAGGCACTTCGCAGGGCCAACGATATCCGGTCACAGCGGGCCCGGCTTAAGGAGCGGCTGCGCAAGGGGGAGATCGCGATATGCGATGTGCTGGTGGACCCTCCACTCTATGTACATACCGCGAAAGTGCTTGATCTGGTGTTGGCCGTGCCTAAGTACGGCCGGGTCAAGGCCAACAGGCTGCTCGAACGCTGCAGGGTGAGCCCCTCGAAGACCGTGAACGGACTCACCCCCCGCCAGCGCAAAGAACTGCTCGACATGCTGGGCGGCTGAACGACTCTCACCATCTGGGGGCCACCATCGCCAGGCTCATCGTCATCTCCGGCCCCTCTGGAGCCGGCAAAGGCACTCTGATCAAGCACGTGCTCTCGTCCACCGATAGGATCGTGCTGTCGGTGTCGGCTACTACCCGAGCCTGCAGGGCCGGGGAGAAGGACGGTCGGGAGTACTTCTTCTTGAGTGAGGCGGAGTTCGGACGGTGGGTCAGGGAGGGACGGTTCTTAGAGTGGGCGGAGTACACCGGGCACCTATACGGTACGCCGGGGGAGGCGGTGCGCGAGAACCTGGAAGCGGGCCGAGACGTGATCCTTGAGATCGAGCTCAAGGGGGCTAAGAAGGTTCTGAGACACCGTCAAGACGCCGTGATGATCTTCATCATGCCGCCTTCACTGGCCGAGTTGGAGCGCCGGCTACGCGGTCGCAAGACCGAGAGCGAGGAGGCCATCCGCGGCCGCTTGGCGAGGGCAAAGGAAGAGATGGCCGAAGTGGAGAAGAAGATGCTGAAGGGTCTGCCACCGCTTCACTATGCTATATTGAACGATAGCGTCAGCAGGGCGGGTGACGAACTCGCCGGGATAATCCAACGTATCAGGGAATGGGATGAACAAGCCGACCATCGATGAGATTCTTCAAGGTCTGAGCAGCAGCTGCGACTTGGAGTCGGAGGAGCCCAACCGCTACACGGCGGTTATGGTGACTGCTAAGAGGGCTCGTCAGATCAACAGCTACTACCATAGCCTAGGTGAAGGTGGGGTCCTCGACGGCTTCACACCACCGCCCGTATCGACCTTCTCCAAGAACTACCTCAGTATCGCCATGGCCGAAGCCGCCAAAGGCGAGGTAGCCTGCAGGCTACGTCCCAACCGTTAGCAGGACGATAGGGAGCGAGTGATGGCCGACCGGCCCGTGGTTCTTCTTGGGGTGACGGGCGGGATAGCCGCCTACAAAGCTGCGGAGTTGCTGAGGGGTCTACAGAAGGCGGGCATGGACGTGCGCGTGATCATGACGAGCGCGGCCACTCAGTTCGTCGCTCCCATGACTTTCGAGACCCTCTCAGGGGCCCCCGTGCGTCTTGACCACGTGAGCGAGTTGCGGG
>JAAYJE010000062.1 GCA_012523095.1 Actinomycetota bacterium
GAGATGGGTCTGGCTGGATTCCTCGGTCCCTACCGTCAGCTTCGGGATGCTCGGCGAACCGCCGGATGCGGGCCCGCATGTCCGGTGGTGTGGGAGGGGCCGGGGTGAGCCCGGCCCCTACCCGATCATCTGTGTCGGCCGGCCGGGCGGGTCCCTGCTCGGATCCGGGCGAGAAGTCGAGCAGCGAGAGCATCTGCTGAGCGTTGCGCGGTGCGTAATCGGCGAAACAGTTGTTGAACATGAGGTAGGCGCCGGCCGTTTCCGCCCGTATCTGCCGAACGGGCGCCACCCACTCAGAGAGCTCGTCGATTGAGTAGAGATACTTGAAGCGTTCGGCCGCCGACCCCGTACGAGTGTTCCAGGTAGCCGCGTTCCGACCGTGGAAGCGGACGTAGCCGATATCCGAAGTGACGGCGACTATTGGAGGCAAGACGGTAAGACCGGCCATCTTGGGTTCGTCGACACAGACGTAGGTCGCGTTCAATGATCTCAGCAGGTCAAGGGTCGTTTTCACCACTCCCGGTTCGACCCAGGAGGCGTGTCTGAACTCCACCGCCACCCTATCGGGAGCCAGTAGACCGACGCTGTAGGAGACGTAGTCTCGATTGGCGCGGTTGGCGACGAAGTAGGGAGGGAATTGCAGGAGGACCACCCCCAGCTTTTCTGCGGCTCTGAGCGGCTCCAAGGCCTCGCTGAACAGTGCGAAAACTTCCTCACGCATAGCCTCGGACGGATGCGTGACACGACCTCGACTGTCGAGTTGCAGCTTGTGAGCAGCGCGGAGAGAGCCCGGGAGCCTCTCTGCCGGTACTCCGTGGCGGGTCATCATGCCGAAGGCCTTGATGTGGAAGATGAAGCCCGGTGGAGTGCGTTCCGCCCACAATCGAGCGGTCGAAGGGGTCGGCAGCCCGTAGAAGCTCGAATCGATCTCGACGGTGTCGAAGTGAGAAGCGTAGTAGCGCAAACGGTCGGCCGCTGTGCGGACGGCAGGGGGGTACCAGGCCCGCACCATGGTCGGGTCGGTCCAAGAGCAGGTACCTACGTGGAGCGTTCCCGGCATGAGCTAAGGATATACTGGTTCGAACATGAACGTCTCCAGAAGCGACAAGCCCCGTCTCCTTCTCACCCGCCGCATCCCAGAGCCGGGGTATTCACTGGCGCATGAGGTGTTCACGGTCACGGGCGGCGACGAAGATCGACCTCTAGCTCGGGAATTTCTCCTGCAGGGGATATCAGGCGTAGACGCACTGATCTGTCTCCTCACGGAGACCGTGGACGGGCCCGTCATGGACGCGGCCGGGGGTCGGCTGCGGGTGATCTCCAACATGGCCGTCGGGTTCGACAACATAGACGTGGCCGCGGCAACCGCGCGCGGCATCCTGGTCACCAACACCCCGGGGGTGCTCACCGATGCCACAGCTGATCTCGCGTGGGCTCTTATCCTGGGGGCGGCGAGACGGGTGGTGGAAGGAGATCGTCTGGTGCGCGAAGGGCTCTTCGAGCAATGGGGCCCGTTCCTGTTGTTGGGGCGCGCTGTGGCGGGCGCCACTCTCGGCATCGTGGGCATGGGGCGCATCGGGCAGGCTGTGGCCCGCCGCGCCGTGGGCTTTGATATGCGGGTGCTCTACACGAGGCTACATGGCCCACTGTCCGCGGATGAGATCCCGGCGGGCGCCCGTTGGGAGTACTGCCCCGGACTCGATGAGCTTCTGAGCGAAGCCGATGTAGTGAGCCTCCACGTACCACTGGACTCCCGTACCCGGCATCTCATAGGAGCGCGCGAGCTCGGGCTCATGAAACCAGGCTCTCTTCTGGTGAACACATCCCGAGGGCCGGTGGTCGATGAAGCTGCGTTGGTGGACGCCCTCAAGGCAGGCCGTCCGGGAGGAGCCGGTCTGGATGTCTACGAAGAGGAGCCGCGTCTGGCTCCCGGCCTTGCCGGACTGGAGAACGTAGTGCTGTTGCCGCACTTGGGCAGCGCGACGGTGGAGACCAGAGGACGGATGGCAGTCATGGCTGTGGAGAACGCTTCAGCGGCCGTGCGGGGAGAGGCCGCCCCGCATGTGGTCAACCCCGAGGCCCTATCGCGTATGATGAGCACGTGAGACGATCGACCTCGACAGCCGTACACGAGCGGAGGCTCAGAATCAGGCGGCCCGTCCGGCAACCTGTAACCGCAGTGCTCCTGGTGCTGTCTATCGCAGCTTGTGTCGGCTGGATGGCCGGGTGCGATTCAGACAGAAGGTCGTCTACCGAAAGCGCTACGTCCTCCACTGAGAAGGTCGAGGTCGGGTCGGGCGACATCGAAGGGGCGGTAGGCGACAGGATCAAGGTCGGGGCCGCGATCATGACGGTTCGAGCTTTGCAGGCGACCTTCCAACCGGCGGTCCCGGAGCAGCGGTTGAGCGAGCAGACCCCCCCGGCGCCGGGCTCCGGTGAGTCCTTCTATCAGGCCTACGTCACCGTGGAGAATACCGATGTCTCCCCCCTGCGGATGGACGCCGAGGACTTCATCTGCGCGATAGGCGACTCAGTGGTCGCCATCGAGCCCACCAGATCGGGACCGCTCCCCCGCAGTCTTCTCAAGAACACTTCTCTTGATCTTATGCTCACGTTCAAGGCTGAAGCCGGCTACCAACCCATCCTCATCTACCGGCCCGCGTGGTACGACGGCGTGATCACAGTGAGCCCGGCCTCGCCGGACCCGGTCGGAGGGACCGGCTCCACCTACTGAGAGACGGGTTGTGAAGGACGCCGGCGTCGATGCCGGTCGGCCCCGGCCTTCAGCGCCAGGCTACAGCCCTGACCGGCGCCCCATCGGCGTCCGGCAGCGCCAAGGGCAGGAACGCGCACATCACAGGTCCGGGGCCAAGGCGTTCCAACCCACGCAGGTTCTCGGCCAGTAGCACCCCGTGGCCGAGAAGCAGCCGATGTACCGGGTAGGGTGGAGCGTCGAGACTCGGGCCATCGGTACCAACCAATGTCGCTCCGGCCTTAAGCAGGCTCCGGGCCGCATCCGGCGCAAGCAGTGCGCCTTCCATCCACAGAAGGACGAACCCACCCGAGGGGACGGAATATGGGGTTAGGCGCTCGGTGAGGATAGGGGTGTCGATGAGGCTGGGGCCGGCCATTTCGCGAGCTCCATCCACGCTCTTAGAGGTGGCGACGCGGCAGTCGACGACCAACCCCGGCCCCACGAAGCGGTTGACAGGGTATCCGTCTAGAGTGGGCCCATGACGGAAGAAATGCCGTGGGGCGTCGAGGTGGGTGCCCGAGTGTGATCCCAAGGACACCTGCGTGACCTGGTAGCCGTCCGTTTCGTGCGAGCGAACCCGGTCGATCGCGACTCGAGGGTCGCCCGGGTAACCGGGCATGCCGTCGCACAGCGGCGCGGTGAGGTCCACGACTTCCATCGTCGAGAATGATCGATACCTGGTAGCGGCGCTGCGGGCGCGTCTAGCGGAAGAGATTGAGTAAGAACACCAGATCGTCCGTGGAGGTCAAGGCGTGGTAGAGGCCCGCGGGCAGGTAGTAGATCGAACCGGCCTTGCCCTCGTATTCGGTCTCCCCTATCTGGATGTTCCCCCTGCCGTTCAAAACGTGGATGGTGGCCGGCATCCCGACGGAGTGGCCGGATATCGTCTGCCCGGTCTTCATGCCGAAGACGATGATCTTCACCTTAGGGCAGTCGACCAGCGTCTTGCTGACGATCCCACGGTCGGCAAACTGCACCAACTCGTTCAGGTCGCCCACCCAGGGCTGTTCACATTCGGGTCGAGTCTTCTCGGGTTCCTGCATCAGGGCCTCCTAATAGGTAGTGGGCAGACCGGTGGCCTCGCGCACTCGGTGCATGACCTCTCGGGCTACAGTTCTGGCGCGGAGACCGCCCTCCTTGAGGACGTCGGTCACGTAATCGGTGTCTCTCTCCAACTCTCGACGCCGCTCTCTGTGCGGAGCGAAGTAGTCGTCTATCAGCTCCAGCAGACGCTTCTTCACGTCGCCATAACCCATCCCACCTGCCTTGTAGCGCGCCTCCCACTCGGCAGTCTCTCCGGGAGAGGCGAGGAGGCTGAGGAGCAAGAAGGGAGTGGAACCCGAAGGGTCCTTCGGCGCCTCCACCGGAGTGGAATCGGTGACGATGGACATGATCTTGCGCTTGAGATCCTTGCCCTCGTCGAAGATGCCGATCTCGTTGCCGTAGCTTTTGGACATCTTGCGTCCGTCGATGCCGGGCACAACCGCCGTCGAGTCGAGGATGTACGGCTCGGGAATGACGAAGACCTCGCCGAATTGCTGATTGAACTTGCCGGCGATGTCGCGGGTCATCTCAAGATGTTGCTTCTGGTCTTGGCCCACCGGGACGAGCTCAGACAGATAGATGAGGATGTCGGCGGCCTGAAGTACGGGATACGCGAATAACCCATGGTTGGGCGTGAGTCCCTGGGCGACCTTGTCTTTGTAGCTCACCGCCCGCTCCAGGAGCCCCATGGGGGTCACACAGGAGAGGATCCAGGTGAGTTCGGTCACCTCGGGGACGTCCTGCTGGGCAAAGAGAGCGCTCTCGTTTGGATCAAGACCCAGGGCCAGGAAATCCAAAGCCACTCCGAGTGTGTACTCGCGAAGCAGCTCAGGATCGTGCACCGCGGTAAGCGCATGGTAGCTGGCAATGAAGTAGAAGGGCTCGTTTCCCGTCTGAAGGGCGATGTACTGACGGAGAGCTCCGAAGTAGTTGCCCAGGTGGGGTCGGCCCGACGGCTGGATTCCTGAGAGTATTCGCATGGTATTCCGTTTCTTCCCTTGGTCTGCCACGCCGTACCGGCCGTGCCACAGCTGTGCAGCGCCACCTAGTGTAGCGGAGGTGGATGAGGGTCGCCACTAAGCAGCCATATCACGCGCCGACGGCTTCGTGCACGATGTGGTCATATTTGGTATACATATATCAGAAAATGAGCCATTGTCGCTCCGGCGGTGTCTGTCCGCAGCGTCAACAGGCTATCGGGGAGAGACTCGACGGTGTAGAGTGGCGGAGAGCGCAGGGGAAGCTTGTGCGGGAGCTGAGGAGGGATGCCGTGAGGGAACTCGACGTTGCCCAGGTCACGGATGCAGTCGCCAAACTGGCCGTGGACGCGTGCAACTTCCTGGGAGAGGACGTGGTGGCCTTCTTCGAGAAGGCTCTGGAACGCGAAGAGTCCGAGACCGGGCGGGACGTTCTGACTCAGCTCTTGGAGAACGCCAGGCTGGCCAAGGATACCGGCCGACCGCTCTGTCAGGACACAGGACTCGCGGTGGTCTTCATGGAGATCGGGCAGGATGTGCACCTCACCGGTGGCGATCTCGAAACCGCCGTCGATGAGGGCGTGCGTAAGGGCTATACGGATGGGTATCTTCGCAAGTCGGCCGTGGCCGACCCCATTGGAGCCCGGAAGAATACCGGCGATAACACGCCGGCCATGCTCCATACCCGCATCGTTCCCGGGGAGCAGGTTCGTATCATCCTGGCACCCAAGGGGGGCGGCGCTGAGAACATGAGCGCCATCGGCATGCTGAAGCCCGCTCAAGGACGGCAGGGGGCGATTGATTTCGTGGTGGACACGGTGGCCAAGGCCGGCCCCAACCCCTGCCCGCCCATCGTGGTGGGGGTGGGGCTTGGAGGCACCTTCGAGAAGGCCGCCTACATGGCAAAGCACGCACTCTTGAGGAAGGTGGGCTCCACCAATCCCGAACCGCGGCTGGCGAAGCTGGAAGACGAGATCGAAGAGCGCTGCAACGCACTGGGAATAGGCCCGGCGGGCCTGGGAGGCACCATCACCGTCGTCGACGTGTTCGTCGAGGAGCTCCCGGCACATATCGCCAGCATGCCCGTAGCGGTGAACATCCAGTGCCACTCTGCGCGTCACAAGGAGGTGGTCCTCTGATGGACCGCACCATAACGACGCCGCTCACCGACGACGTGGTCGCCACGCTGCACGCGGGCGACCGCCTCCTCATCACAGGGACTATCTACACAGGGCGTGACGCCGCCCATAAGCGGTTGGTGGGACTCATCGACAAGGGCGAGTCTCTGCCCATTGATCTTGAGGGCCAGATCATCTACTTCGTCGGGCCCACTCCGGCCAGGCCTGGAGAAGCCATCGGTTCGGCCGGCCCCACCACTTCGGGTCGTATGGATGTGTACTCACCCAAGCTCACCGCCCTGGGCCTCAAGGGGATGATCGGCAAGGGGTCGCGCAACGACGCCGTCAAGGAGGCCCTCAGGCGGGACAAGGCCGTTTATCTGGGAGCCACCGGCGGCGCCGGCGCGCTTCTTGCGCAGCGGATCACTTCGGCCAGAGTGGTGGCCTACGAAGACCTCGGTCCAGAGGCTATCCGGGAGTTGGAGGTCAAAGACTTCCCGGTGGTGGTCATAAACGACATGTACGGCGGCGACCTCTACGTTGAAGGGCGCAAGAAGTACGAAAGGAAGGAGGATTCTTGAGCAAGAAACCTCGAGAGACGGCCAACGTGGGGGCCGGCCTCTGGAAGGCGACAGGCATGTGGGCCTGGCTGCTCTTCAGGATCAGCGGTCTCATCCTCGTCTTCTACTTGGGCGCCCACATCATCGTCATCTCAACGAGCCAGTTCGGTGTCGGTGGCGGTACTTTTGACAACGTCATGAACTTCCTCGATCATCCCGTCGCCATCGTGCTCGACGTCGCTCTGGTGGTGGCCGTCCTCTATCATGCTCTGAACGGAGTACGGATCATCCTCATGGATCTCGGCGTTGGTATCCACCGTCACAAAGTGATCTTCTGGAGCGCCATGGCCGTCGTGGTCGTATGCTTCGTCATCTTCGCGTACGTGGCCTTCAGCTACCTCGCCAACGACGTCGGACCGTGGAATGGAGCATTGGGGGTGGCGAGTTGAAAGCCGAGGCCGTAGCCGCTCACAGAGGAGGCATGTGGGCCTGGCTGTTTCAGAGGATCACCGCGATTCTGCTCATCGTCTGTCTGGCGATCCACCTCACCTTCACACACCTTCTCAATATCGGCGATCTAGGCTATGACAACGTCGCCAACCGGCTTGCCCACGGCGGGCTGACGGCGGTCGACATCATCCTGCTGGCCGCCGGCATCTACCATGCCCTGAACGGCCTGCGTATGGTCCTCCTGGACTACTGGCTCACCTCTCGCGTACGCGCGCTCGCCGTCACGATCTTTCTCTGGGCCGTGGGCATAGCGTTCCTGGTCTACGGCATCTGGGGTCTCTGGCCCTGGATCGGTTATTAGGTAAGGTGAGACAGACATGATCCATCATGATGTGATAGTCGTCGGCGGCGGGCTCTCAGGCCTTCGGGCCGCCATCGAGGCCAAGCGGGCCGGGGTCGATGTGGCCATCCTCTCGCAGGTGCACCCCTGCCGCAGCCACTCGGGCGCCGCGCAAGGGGGCATCAATGCCGCGCTCGGTAACCACCCTGACGGCGCCGACGACACCTGGGAGAAGCACGCTTTCGACACCACCAAGGGTGGCGATTATCTGGTCGACCAGGACGCCGCCATCCAGATGGCCAAGGACGCCATCGGGATCATCTATGAGATGGACCACTGGGGGTGCCTGTTCAGCCGTTTCAATGACGGCCGCATAGCCCAACGTCCTTTCGGGGGCGCCGGATTCCCACGCTGCTGCTACGGGCTGGACAAGACCGGCCACTACCTGCTGCACACCCTCGTGGAGCAGGCCTACCGACTCCAAATCAAGATGTACGTCGAGCAGTATGTGGCCAAGCTGATCGTCCACGACGGCGTGTGCCAAGGGGTCGTGACGTACGACATGATCCACGGCGGCTTCGAGTCGTTCACAGCCAACGCGGTCGTGATCGCGACGGGCGGCGCCGGCCGGACCTATAGCAACTCGACCAACTCCATCATCAGCACCGGCAGCGGCATGTTCATGGCCTATCACGCCGGCGTTCCCCTCAAAGATATGGAATTCGTCCAGTTCCACCCCACGGGCCTCTTCACCACCAACATCCTCATGACCGAGGGTGCCCGAGGCGAAGGAGGCTATCTGGTCAACGGCTTGGGCGAGCGTTTCATGGAGAAGTACGCGCCTAAGTTCATGGAGTTGGCGCCCCGCGATATCACCGCGCGCTCCATCCAGACGGAGATCAATGAGGGCCGGGGCGTCAACGGTCAGGGCTATGTACACCTGGACCTGCGGCATCTGGGCGCAGAGAAGATCCTCGAACGTCTTCCGGGCATCCGCGATCTGGCCATCCACTTCGAGGGCGTGGACCCCATCGAGGAGCCCATCCCGGTGGTCCCCAGTCAGCACTACTGGATGGGCGGTATCGATACCAATGTCGACGGAGCCACTCCGATGCCCGGTCTCTATGCGGCCGGGGAGTGCGCCTGTGTATCCGTGCATGGAGCCAACCGTCTAGGCGGGAACTCGCTGCTTGAGACCATCGTGTTCGGACGACGGGCCGGAGCCGACGTGGTGCGGTATCTGGAGACGCTGACGGACAAACGGCCCAACGCTCGGACCGCCTTCGCCACGGCGCAACTCATGGAGCAGATGATCGATGAACTGGGAGCCAAGAACGGCACCGAGAACGTATATGTCCTACGAGCCGAGATGACCGAGACGATGAAGGAGCACTATGGGTTGTTCCGCGACGAAGCCACCATGAAGGCGGGAATCGAGAAGCTCCTCTCCATCAAGGAGCGGGTCAAGAACGTCGGCCTTCGCTGGACCGGCAGAGTCTTCAACGTCGACATGATCCGTACAGTGGAGTTCGAAGGGATGGTCGACCTGGCACTGTGCGTCGCTGAGGGTGCCCTGGCCCGCACGGAATCCCGTGGGGCCCACTTCCGCACCGACCACAACACGCGTGACGACGTCAACTGGCTCAAACATACGCTGGCCTACTACCGACCCGACACGCCGGGACCGCGCCTGGACGCTAAGCCGGTGACCCTTGGCCCCTTCGAGTTACAGGAGCGGAAGTACTGATGTCTGACATCAAGTTTCGCCTCAAGCGCCAAGACCCCCGAGATAAGGAGAACCCCGAGGCTCATTGGGAGGAATACACGGTCAAGTACGAGGGCGAGAACCTGACTGTGCTCGAAGGTCTTTTCTACATCCAAGAGAGTCTGGATCCGAGCCTGTCCTTCCGGTACGGGTGTGGACAGTCGATCTGCGGCAGTTGCGCCATGTACATCAACGGAGCATACCGGCTGGCCTGCCAGACCAACGTGAAGCATCTGGCAGCCGACGTGATCACGGTGGCTCCCATGCCTCATCTGCCGTTGATCAAAGACATGATCGTCGACATGGATGACTTCTTCGCCAAGTACGAGCAGATCAAACCGTGGTTGATCCGCAACTCGCCGGATCCGGAGAAGGAGCTCATCCAGTCGGCCAAAGACGCCAAGAAGATCGAGATGCCTTCGGACTGCATCTTGTGCGGCTCCTGCTACTCAAGTTGTCCCTCGGCCTGGGGAGAGGAGAACTACCTGGGTCCGGCCGCGTTGCTCAAGGCCTACCGGTTTGAGGTAGACACCCGCGACGAGGCGGGCAGGGAGCGGATGCCCGACTGGGACAACGAGCGAGGCGTCTATCGTTGTCATACGATCATGAACTGTGTGGAGGCCTGCCCGAAGGAACTCAACCCCACCGAGGGTATCGAGTGGCTCAAACGGGCCGCCGTGCGGCGGAAGGTGTTCAGAAGGGCCAAGTGACATCTGACGGGCGGCGAGGCCCGGACGTTGGTCCCTGCGGGGTAGCGCCACGACCGGTCGCTCCATGGGGCCGGCCTCAGAGCCCGTAGGCCTCCGCCAGCAGCACAATGGGGTGAACGGCCTCCAGGCCGGTGGCGTGGGCCAGCTGCATGCGGCAGGTGCTGCATTCGCTCAGCAGAAGATCGGGAGCGATCTCGGCTACGCGCTCGAAGAGCGGCTGCCCGACTTGCATCGAGAGGTCGTACGTTCCCACCTTCATGCCGAAAGTGCCGGCCATACCGCAACACCCCGCAGCAAGGTCGACCACTTCGAGCCCGGGTATCTCGTGGAGCAGCTCTACCGCCGGGTTGCCGATCTGCTGGGCCTTCAGATGGCAGGGTTGATGATAGCCGATGCGGAGACGGGCTCTCGGCGCGTCACCATCCACAGCACCGGCCGCGGGTCGGGTTGTCCGCAGCGGCCCGACGTTCGGCGCGGTCTCAGGATGATCGAGGCGGCGGCGTAGCAGCAGTTCTCCCAGGTCGCGGGTCGCGTTGGCCACCAGCGAGCAGTCGGTGCCCCTGACGTAGTCGGCATAGTGAACCTTGAAGGCAAAAGACGCCGTGGGCTCGGCGCTGACCACGAGGGCGCCGTCTTTGACGTACGGCAAGGCGGCGGCGATGTTGGCTCGGGCGACCTCGCGGGCCTTGTCTGCGTACCCGTAGAGCATCTCGGGAACGCCGCTCGGCCGCTGCGGGGGTATGACGACACGCAGCCCGTGGGCCACGAGCACGCGCTCCACAAGGAGCGCCAGTGCAGGATCGTTGTACTCGGCGAAGAGGTCGTAGAAATAGGCTACCAGCGGCGCGGGCGGGCCGGACACCGCGCGCCCGGGTGTGGCCGCCCCGTCGGCCGGAGCCGCCCCATCGGCCAAGCCCATCCCGCCCGACGGAGACGGGGCGTCCGGCCCGAGCCCGGCGCCTCCGGCCCGCACGCCGGCCGACCGGCTGAAGGTCCTGCGGGCGAAGGGAGCTATAGCGCGGCGTCGGTCGATGCCTATCACGGGCTCCACCAGGCGTCTTAGCAAGGGCTGGTTCACGAGTCGATTGGCCAACGGGGCCGTCAAGCCGCCGGCCCGCAAGACCGTCTCGACATTGGCGAGGAGCATCTCGACGGGCCCTCCGCGGCGGGCCGCTCGATACCTGCTTTTCGCTTCCAGCATGAGTTTGGGGATGTTGACCTGGGAGGGGCATTCCACCGCACACACACCGCACTCGATACAGTAGTCGGTGACCGTTCTCATGGCAGCCGTGCCGTAGGTGCTCTCCGGATCGAGCGCTCCCGTGATGACGCTCCTAAGCAGGTTGGCCTTCGCCCGGGGAGAGGCGTGCTCACGCCGGGTAGCTTTGTACACCGGGCACATGGTGGTCGCTACCTCGCTCTTGCAGACCGCGCAACCGTGGCACCGCTCTATCTCGCTCTCGTATCCACGGGGGGCGAAGTGGAGCAGGGGTTTCTGTGGCGTTGTTCCATAGTCGGGTCCATACCGGACGTTGTCGAACAGGCTGCCGGTGGTGTCCTGGGGGCCGATCTTCTTGCCGGGGTTCAACACTCCGTGAGGGTCAAAGGCATTCTTGATGCGGGTGAAGAAGGCGTAGATCTCCTCCCCGTACATCTCCTCGATGCGCGAGGTGTGCACCAGCCCGTCCCCATGCTCCCCGGACATGGTGCCGCGGACGCTCAAAACGTAGGCTGAGATCTCATCGTACAGGAGTTGCATCGTGCGGCAGTCGTCCGGGTCCTTGGGATCCAGTACCGGCCGCGTGTGAAGATTGCCATCTCCTACGTGGCCGACCATGACGGCCGAGATCCGCTCGCGGTCGAAGAGCTTCTGGAGGAAGTCCACACACGCCGGCAGCTCGGTGGGGTGGACGGTGATGTCCTCGACGAAAGGAAGCGGCTGGCGGGGTCCCGGCATGCGCTGCATAAGAGCCACGGCCGACTTCCGGACCTTCCACAGATGCTCGGTCTCGGCCGTCGTGGTCGCCCGAACGAGCTTCAGGGCCGCCGTCTCTTCCAAGTGGCGGCGGAGAACGGCGAACTTGTCATCGAGCTCCGCGTCGTCGCGACCTTCGAACTCGATGAGGATAGCCGTGTCCGTGTGTTCGGGTAGCATGGCGTCCACCCGGGAGTCGTTCTTGCGGACCACGGTCAAGAAGCGGGAGTCCATGATCTCGACGGCGGTCGGCAGAAGAGCGAGGATGCCTGGGACGGCTTCGCCGACGGCGAACACCGAAGGGAAGTAGGCCATGGCGATGCCGCGCGTCGCCGGTAGGGGGACCAGGTTGAGCGTAGCCTCGGTCACGATGCCCAAGGTGCCTTCGGCGCCGACGAACAGCTTCTGCAGGTGAGCGAGATCGGACGCCGGAGGTCTCAGCGCTGCATCCCGGGACTCGGCTGCCGTGCGTGAGGACGCCGCCGCGCCGGATATGCCGGTGCCGCCGAGGATCGCCTCTACTCGGTACCCGCAGGAGTTCTTGACCACCCGCGGCATCCGCGCATAAATGGCGTCCCTATTGGCCTGGAGCTCGGGAAGTACGACGCTGAACGCTTTGCCGGCCAAAGTCGATCCGGCTAAGAAGGCGCTCATGTGGTCATGGTCCGGATTCATCGGTTGGGCTTTGAAGAGGGTGCCGTCGGCAAGCACCACATCCAAGGCGAGCACGTGGTCCTTAGTGGCGCCGTAGGCGACAGTGCGGGCTCCGGATGCGTTGGTGCCGATCATTCCTCCCAGGCTGCAGTGGTTCTCGCTGGAAGGGTCGGGGGCGAAAAACGAGCCGTGCGGGCGTAGGTGGCGGTTGAGCGATGCCAGGACCAGCCCCGGCTGTACCCGCACCCACGACCCATCGGGGGCCACGTCGAGGACCGAGTTCATGTACCTGGTGAAGTCCACCTGTACCCCTGCGCCGACCGCGGCGCCGTTAAGGCCGGAGCCCATGCCGCGCGGCACCACCGACAATCCCCGCTCGGCACAGTAGGCGACCAGGAGCGCCACGTCCTCCGCATCGCGAGGGGACACGACCCCGAGAGGTTCCATCTGGCTGAGGCCCGCGTCGGTGGCATAGAGACGTCGGCTGACGGGGTCGAAGTCGACGTCGCCTCGGATGAATGAGCGCAGGTCACGCGCGATCAGGTCGGTTGGAGCGGTCATGGGAAAGGAATAATACCGCGAATAGCGTGACTAGAGTGTTCATGAGAGAATGCACGCAACCGCCCGACTCCCGCTCGGGCAGTCGTCAATTGTGTGCGCGGAGGATCAAGCCAGAGTGAAACGCGGTGCGCCTGCCTGTCCGGTGAAGGGGGTGAGTCATGCTTGCCATTCTCAAAACGACCCCAACAGGTCTCACGCGATTGGAGGAATTCGAGCCTGGTTCCTGGATCGACCTGGTCAGCCCTTCCGAAGAGGAGCTGGAACGAGTCAGCCGAGAGCTGCAGATCCCGCTCGACCTGCTCATGGGGCCGCTGGACGAGGAAGAGAAATCGCGCATAGACGTAGAAGATGGACTGACTCACCTCATCGTGGATATTCCGGTACTGGTTCGAGAGGACGAGCAACGGGGCTACGAGACCATCCCCCTGGGGATGCTGGTCCATCCGGACTACTTCGTCACCACCTGTCTTAGGCCCAACCCCATCTTGGGGGAGTTCGAGCGCGGCACTGTCAAGGGTTTCGCCACCTTCTGGAAAACCCGCTTCCTGCTGCAGGTTCTGCAGCGGGTATCGGCTTTCTACCTCCGCTATCTGGGCCGGATCGACCGTGAGACCGACAAAGTGGAGCGTGAATTGCGGGCTTCCATGAAGAACGAGGAGATATTCGACCTCCTCAGCCTTCAGAAGTCCCTGGTGTACTTCACCACGTCCCTTCGCTCGAATGAAGCCGTGCTGCAGAAACTGCCGCGCACCAAGACGATCAAGATGTACGAGGAAGACCAGGATCTTCTCGAAGACGTCATCATCGAGAACAAACAGGCCTCGGAGATGGCGAAAATCTACACCGATATCTTGACGGGCACAATGAACGCCTTTGCATCGGTGATCTCCAACAATCTGAACCGAGTGATGAAACTGCTCACCTCGCTCACAATCATCCTGGCCATACCGACCATCGTGGCATCGTTGTACGGGATGAACGTCAGACTGCCTTTCGAGGACTACTCACATGCCTTCGCCCTCACCCTAGTGATAACCGTCGTTATCTCGGCGGGTTTCGCACTGGTCTTCTGGAGGAAGAGGTTCTTCTAGCGAGGCCGGGTCTTCCGGCGAAGCCGGTTGCCTTAACGCCAGGGTGAGAGTGGGGGGCGGGCCGGCGGGCGCGGCTTACGGCGGGACCGCGGTATGGGAGGCTCCAACAGGCTCAGTTCGTCTGTCTGTTCGAGTGTCTCGATCGGTATGACCCGCATCCGTTTCACCCCCGCGAGCACCGCTAGGCTCGCTGCTATGAACATGACGGCGAGAGGCCCGCGCACGCCGTAAGAGCCCGAGACCGTCTGTACGATCAGGAACCACCAGGCCCTCAGCCAGCCCACCCCGTAGCTGGTGGCGAGATAGATATAGAGAGCCACCGGCACGATAAGCCCGGCCAGGAGGACCGGAGCGTTGGTCGTCAGGCGGTGGCGCCACAGGGCCCCCGAGTAGACCGGTTCCGCGAAGCAGGTGGCGAGCGGCCAAGCCCAGGCAGCGGTGACACCGGGCAGGACCAAGAAGGGGGATCGCGACAACATCAGCACTAGGCCCACGATCAGCCCTGTGAATCCGGCGCAAAGCTTCGTCATCTCGGTCGCCGCCTTGCCCTCCTGGGGGTGCAGATAGCCAAGGAACCTACGTGAGGCGACGAAGACAACGGCTCCTGTCAGGATGATGATGAGCGTCGGCGCGAGCCGAGGCTGCGTGCTGGGTCCTTCAACAACCGGTACCTGAAGGTGGTAAAGGGGGATGAGCCCGGCTCGGGCGAGAATGTAGGCGACCAGGAGCATCCACCCCACAGGCAGTGCGAATGACAGCAGGTTACGTAGGTGCAAAGCGGCCGGCCGGCCGGTCACCCTGGACGAGAAGAGCCATATGAGAAGGGCTGCGAGCGTAGGTAAGAGCATGAGCGCGGCCAAGAAGGTCGTTGCTCGATTGGTCAGATAGCGTCCCGATTCGAGCAACAGGGCGGTGCCTGGGTCGGGGGGCGCCTCTGTGCCGGAGTCTAGGGAGAGGAGGAGACGTTCGATGGCGGCTCCTTGGGTGGCGAGCCCATCGGCCGTGGGGTTGCCGGGCCCGTTGTCGTACAGGCGAAGAGATGCGATTCCTCGGCTCAACCCCGCCACCTGGTCGCCTTTCGATAGAGAGAGGGCTCGGTCGGCGGCTTGGCTGAGAAGGCCCGGTACGCGGAGTCTAAGGTTGACTTCAGCAAGAAGGCGGCCGACCAATTGCACGTACCAACCCGGAGTGGTGTTCTTGGGACCCGTAACGCCGGCGCCGAGCGATGTGGTCCGCTCTCTTCCCAAGCCGTGGATGGAGAGGATGGTGCTCACGTCGCGCCCGCGTTCGTTCGTGTCGAGAAAGCGATTGATGCCGAGACCCCCCGTGTCGCTATCCTCGGTTGACAAAAAGATCAGTGTCTTCTGGTGAGGGCGCTCGGCGAATACATGGATGAGCTCAATCAGCATCGCGGTACCGGTGGCGTACGCCAAGGGTTCCACCTCGGCCCCCAAGGGTGTGTCCCGCGGCGCGGCCACGAGCACGCTCTCACGACTCGTGCCCTCGAGCACCACCACTGCGTTGCGCAGCGTTTCGGTCCCAACGCCCATCGGCGCCTCGAACTTGTCGACGGCGGCCACCACCCTCTCGGGGAGCTTCTCCGCGATCCAGTTGATGACGCTCGCCGATCCTTCCGAGCCCAGCATGCGATTGGAGTACAAGTCGCTCATCACCTGGGCCGCCCGGTAGGCGCGCGTCGAGTCGAAGAAGGTCGGCCCGGAAGCCACCTCTACGCTGGATGCTGGTGAGGAGACCGAGAGAAAGACGGCGGCCCCGGCCAAGACCACGAGCCCGGCGCAGATCGTATACGCCGTCCTTCTCCACTGACGTACGTGGTCGACGAGACGTCGGCGGATCGTTAGGGCCATGTAACACTCCGGTTCGCTGGTGGCCTGTGAGATTGTAGGCCCCTACGAACCCGGTGGCAAATCAGCCGGCGTGTCTCCGCTTGTCGGCGAGGAGTTGTTCGATCATACGGTCGGCGATCTCATCAGCAGGAACGTGGTAATCACCCGACCGGATGAGATCATGGATGGCCTGCAACCGTGCAGGTCCGGCAGGGCCGACCTGACCCCTGGGCGGGGCGGGAATGCCGGGAGAACGGTTCTGTCGTATGTTAGCGTTCATGCCGCCATTGGGTATCGGTGTTCGGCTGTATTCACTCATGCTATGCTTTCTATCGGCCGGAAGCGGCGAATGGTTTATACGGAGAGTGGAATCCTGCTGTCGGTCACGACAGGGCAGACGGGTCGAAGGAGTGGCGATCAAGCTCATCAGCATTGACGATGCCAGGAGTCGGGTGCTGGCTGAGGCCCTTGTACTGTCGGTGGAAACGCTGCCTTTGGCAGAAGTGGTGGGCAGGATCCTCGGTGAGGAGATAGTCGCATCCCACAGCGTCCCACCCTTCGATAATGCCGGCATGGACGGTTTCGCTGTGAGGGCGGTCGACATAGTCGACGCCGCTGGCGACAAGCCGGTTTCCCTGCACGTGCTGGAGACGATTCCCGCGGGCCGCGTCGCCACCCATGCGCTCGGCCTCGAGCAGGCAACTAAGATCATGACGGGAGCTCCCATCCCGGAGGGCGCCGACGTGGTCGTCCAATCCGAGGCGACGGAAGAGAGGGACGGCCGGGTTCTGATCTTCGAGGCGGCGAAAAGGGGCAAGAACATCAGACGGGCGGGTGAGGACGTGGAGGCGGGTGGCCGGGTGCTCGGTCCCGGCAGCATCCTCGGCCCCGCCGAGATAGGGCTGATCGCCAGCCTGGGCCGTCCGACGGTGCAGGTCCACCGCCTTCCCCGCGTGGCCATATTGTCGACCGGCAGCGAACTGGTCGAGGTGGACCGGCCTCTTGGCCCGGGACAGATCCACAATTCCAACAGTTACTCCCTCCGGGCTCTCTGCCAGCAGATGGGCATCGAGCCTACTATGCTGGGCATCGTGCCCGACGATTACGATGCGACCAAGGACATGGTCCAGAAGGGGCTGGACTACGATGTGCTGCTCACCACCGGGGGAGTATCGGTGGGGCAGTTCGACTTCATCAAAGACATCCAAGATGAGCTCGGCGTGCAACGCAGGCTGTGGGGGGTGGCGATGAAGCCGGGCAAGCCGCTGGTGTTCGGGGTCCACGACCGCACTCTGGTGTTCGGTCTGCCGGGCAATCCCGTGTCGGCCATGGTCTCGTTCGAGCTCTTCGTCCGCCCGGCCCTGCTGCATCTCATGGGGCACGCGAATACCGTCAGGCCGCTCTACCGGGCCGTCATGTCCGAAAATGCGTCGAACTCTGACGGGCGGGTGTATGTGGTCAGGGTGAGGGCCTGGCGGGAGGACGGTACGTGGCATGTCAGCTCCACAGGTGCGCAGGGCTCGGGCATACTGCGCTCCATGGTGGGTGCAAACGGGTTGGTCTTCATACCCGGAGGAACACGAGGCGTGAAGGCCGGGGAGACGGTGGATTTCCTGCTATTGCGCGAGGACCTCCAGGCGCCCTGATGGCGATTCTCCGCGACATCGTGCGTAGGCCGACCCCGTAGTGACTCGAGGTTGTCCCGGACGGAGGACGGCGATACAATGAGAGTGATGAGGAAGTCGATTCGACAGTGCCGCGGGAGTGATGCAGCCGGAATACCCCTGTCGGTGGTCGGAGCGGCTTTGAGGGGCCTAGCAGCCGGTGCTGCTGGGCTTTTTTGTTCTCGTCCTTCACAATGATCCTCCAGCCAGGAAAGGAGATCTCATGGCCAATCACTTCACCCCCGAGGAACTGGCGCAGGAGTTGGGGACGACCACTCGGGACGTCATCGAGTTCTGTGTCAAGGAAGGCATCCCCATATACAAGGGGAAGGTCGACAGGAGTCTCCTCACGGTGGTGATGAAGGCCAAGGGTATCCAGCTTCCCAAGACTCAGGCGGCCGCGGTCTAGATCGTTGGTTCGATCTTGAGTGACTCGGTGCTCTTGTGCGAGGGCGCCGAGGTTAGAAGGACCCGTCGGGCTTCTTTGGCGAGCCGGATCTTGAACGCCCGTTGCTGTGTCGAACCGCTCTCCGGCCCAGGTATGGGCAGCTTCGGAGTACGATCATCCGATTCGTGGAACCAGTGTCGCACGGCCAGGAGCAGGTCAAGTTGGCTCTGCGGCACCGCTATCAGCGAAACGGCAGAGGCTTCCGGCGGCGAGGGGCCGGGTTCCCAAAGAGACTCCAGCACCGCGGCCACCCCGGCGTCGATCGCCTCAGGATGGAGCGACACTGCGTGACGCAGTGTTCCGTCCCACACCAGATTCAGGCGGACTGAGGGTCCGCCCCCGTTTTCGTATTGGGGCCAGAGGCCGACAAAACGGAGTCGCTTCGCTTCGGCCAGGGATGCGTAGGAGCGCCGGACGCTCAACAGATGCTCGCCCGCCTTCTTCAGAGAGCGGGCTTCTTCGTGGCGTCGCTGTCGCGACAAAGACCGCACTACCTCATCAGCCCGCCTCAGTGGGTCCGGAAGGTCTGAATCGGCCTCTCCGGCGAGCCACCGGACGATCCCCATGACGAGGGCGTCGTGCTCCTTCCTCACCTGTGGGTCGCCCAGGCAGGGCGACAGGCATCTAGAGTGGTCGCCGCGCACACACGGGCGGCCGTCGGGACGGCGAAGGCATCGTCGGATGGGGTAACAGTGGGTCAGGAGGTCAAGAGCCGCATCGAGTCGCGCCCGTCCGCGAAAGGGACCCAGCACCAACGGCTGTCGCCCCGATCGTCCCTCGTGCCTTGGGTCGTCAAGCCACTTGGGCGGACGTCTCGTGGTTGAGAGAGCGAGCCCCGAGCCTCCGCCGACGACTTTGAGGTAGGAGTACGTCTCCGGATGGGCGCCGTGCAGGTTGCACGGAGGGCGATGCTCCAGGATGAGTCGGTGTTCGTGAACCACTGCCTCGAGAGGCGTGATGGTCTCCTCCCAGTCGATCAGCTCGACGAGCTGCACGGCCCGGCGCATCTTGCGGGCGTGGTTTGCGGTGGCCACGAAGTGCGACCTCACTCGATCGTCCAGGCGGTCGGCCTTGCCGATGTAGACGGTGCATCCGTTCTTGTCAAGGAAACGGTAGGTGCCCGGACTTCTGGGTAGATCGCGGGTAAGGCCCAGCTTCTCGAGCGTCGTGCGCGACGAAGGGTTCAGGTATGCGCGCAGTTCGCCGAGACGGGCGATGCCTTGGTCCTGAAGGCGGCCCACCAGGGTCACAAACACATGGCCCGCGGCTCGGGCATCGGCCAGCGCGCGGTGGCAGGCCTCCACCGGCGAACCCAGGGCCTTCGCCACCGTGTGAAGGCGGTAGTTGGGCAGACCAGGCGCCAGCGCCCGCGCCAGGGGCAGGGTGTCGATAGCGCCTTCTCCAAGACGGCGCCCTTTCAGACGTTGGAGCTCGTAGTTCAAGAACCCTACATCGAAAGATGCGTTATGGGCGACCACCACCGCTCCTTCAAGGAATCCCATGAGTCTGGGCATGACTTCCTCTATGCGAGGAGCATCGGCGACCATGTCTTGAGTTATCCCGGTGATGCGAGAGATCATGGGTGGGATAGGTCGCATGGGATTCACCAAAGTCCCGAAATATCTCACTTCTCGGAGGCCTTCTATACGCACCGCTCCGATCTCGGTGATCTTCTCGCTTCCGGCTCGAGCCCCGGTGGTCTCAAGGTCGAGCGCCACGAAAGGTACCTCCGCCAGATCGGGATCCGCCACCTCCCAGTGCCGCAGTGAGATCAGGTCGGCGGCGTCCGAGTCCCAGCAGAACCGGCGGTCTTGGTGCACCAGGGTAGATAGGATCTCGCGGCATATCTCGGATGGAGCGTCGGGGGACGCGATCAGTGACCTAGCCGCCTCCATGACGTCCATAGGTCGTCCACGCACGAGCAAGGTCTCGTGCAGTTGATCGGCTACTCTTAGGGAGAGTTGCAACTGCATACGCGGCCGACTAAGTCCTGGAGGAGGTGGGTTTCCTTGAAAAGGGTAGACTCATCCTGGACAATACTAGCACCCTGAAGCCGGCCGGATGGTCCGGCTGCCGAGCGGGGGGAGAGATGCTTGACAGAACCGACATCGAAGCGATCTTGCCGCACAGAGACCCGTTCTTGTTGCTCGACCGAGTGACCGAGTTGGCACCGGGTGAGTACGCGGTCGCCGAGAAGGACCTTAAGCCTGAAGAAGACGTGTTTCGCGGGCATTTCCCCGGGCATCCGGTGTTTCCCGGCGTGCTGCAACTTGAGGCCCTGGCGCAAACGGGTGCGGTCGCGCTTCTGTCCGAACCGGAGTTCCAGGGGAAGATCGTCCTCTTCGCTAAGGCGGACAACGTGCGCTTTCGCCGGCCGGTGGTCCCGGGGGACGTCCTACGGCTGGAAACGCGCCTGACGGAGCGCCGTGGGAGGATAGGCAAGGGACAGGGGCAGGCCTTTGTCGGTTCCGATCTCGTCTGCAGCGGTACCTTGACCTTCGCGATCGCCGAGCCCTAGTCCATGCCTTCGAGCGGCTCCGCCCCCCTGATGGGGCGACCTGTCAGCATAAGCGGCCTAGGCGCCTACGTGCCTGAGAAGGTGGTCACCAACGATGACCTGGCCGCGGTGTTGGACACGTCCGACCAGTGGATCAAAGAGCGCACCGGCATCGCTGAGCGGCGGATGGTCGACCAGGGCGAGTGCTCTTCCGACCTGGGCATCGTCGCGGGACGAGAGGCCTTGGTCGACGCCCGGATCGATCCACAGTGCATCGAGTTGGTGATCACGGCGACTATATCACCCGACCGGATAATGCCTGCAACGGCTTCGCGTGTCGCCCTGGAGTGTGGGTGTAGGAACGCGGGCGCCTACGATCTGTCGGCAGGATGCAGCGGTTTCATCTATGCGCTGGCCATGGCCGCCGGGGCGGTGGCCGGCGGCCTTCACGAGCATGTCCTAGTGGTGGGGGCTGAGGCTCTTTCTCGTATCACCGACCAGCAAGACCGCGCCACCGCGGTCCTGTTCGGCGATGGCGCGGGGGCTGTCGTCGTCTCCCCGAGCGACGGTGTCGGCGGTAGGATCCTGGGTTTCGACCTCGGCAACGACGGGTCTGGAGAGGAGCTTCTCACGGTGCCCGCAGGGGGCTCTCGTCTACCCGCATCGTGCTCCACCGTGGAGAAGCGCCAGCATTTCATCAAGATGAATGGAAAAGGGGTGTTCAAGTTCGCCACACGGGTAGTGGCCGAATCGGCGGGTCGGGTGCTCGAACGCTGTGGCTTCGACGTCGATGACGTGGATCTCTTCGTGCTTCATCAGGCGAACCTGCGTATCATCGACTCAGCGGCGGTGAAACTGGGTATACCCGGGCGCAAGGTCTACACGAACGTACAGAGATACGGGAACACGTCGTGCGCCTCCATCCCGCTCTGCCTGCGCGACGCGCGTGCGGAGGGCCGACTGAAGCCCGGCGATCGGGTGCTCTTGGTCGGCTTCGGCGCAGGACTCACTTGGGGCGCGTGCTTGATGGAGTGGGGCGGCCCAAGGGCCGTGAGCAACGGGAGGGAGTGAGATGGGCGGACTACTCGTGTTGTGCCCCGGCCAGGGGAGCCAGGCGCCCGGTATGGCGCAGCATCTGTGGGACTTCACCGTCGCCCGCGAGGTCTTCAGAGAGGCGGGCGAGGTTCTGGGCTGGGACGTAGGCGAGTTGTGCCGACGCGGAACGATGGAGGAGCTGACCCGCACAGACCGCACTCAGCTCAGTATCCTCACCTGTAGTGTCGCCGTATGGAGGGTTTTGGAGTCGGCAGGCGCCACGTTCGTGGTCGCCGCCGGGCACTCTCTTGGTGAATACTCCGCCTTGGTGGTCGGCGGCCATATGAGTTTTGCCGACGCACTTCGGGTGGTGGACGTAAGAGGCCGGGGCATGCAGGCCTGCGCCGAGGAACGTGGAGGTATGATGGCGGCCGTCATCGGGCTGGAAGGCGAAGCCATCGAGGAGATCTGTTCGGGGATCGAGGATGTATGGGTGGCCAACTACAACTCTCCGGGGCAGGTGGTCATCTCGGGCACGGTGGATGCGGTGCGCGCGGCCGGCGAGGACGCTCAGCAGAAGGGCGCGAAACGGGTGGTGCCTCTACCCGTGTCCGGCGCCTTCCACACTCCTCTGATGGCCGGCGCGGCGGAGGCGTTGGCACAGGCGCTTGGTGACGTGCGGTTCACCCGGGGTCCACGCCGGTTCTTCTCCACGACCGAGTTGTGCTACCCGGAGCCGGATGAACTGGCGGCGGTGCTCGCTCGGCAGCTCATGTCGCCGGTCCGGTTCACACAGAGCATGGAAGCCCTTCTGAGGGGCGCGGAGGCGCCGGACGAAGGACTCGAGATCGGTCCCGGCAACGTGCTCACAGGTCTCACCAAACGGATCGCCCGCGACTTCCCGGTGGCCTCCACCGGCGATGGTGAAGCAATGGAAAACGCGCTTGAGAAGGCTGGGGGTTAGGGTATGAGTAACGTCAGCACTCCCTTGGAAGACCAGGTGGCACTTGTCACAGGCGGAGCTCGAGGGATCGGGCGGGCGATAGCCCTGCGGCTGGCCCGGGATGGAGCGAAAGTAGCGATTGTCGATCTTACCGACCACGGTGCAGATGCGGCGCAGGACATCGAACGGGCTACAGGTCGGGCCACTACCTTCGTCAAGGCCGACATCTCCAAAGAAGTCGAGGCCCGGACGGCCGTCGCAGCGACGGAGGCGGCGTTAGGCCCGGTGGACATCCTCGTGAACAACGCGGGGATCACGCGGGACAATCTGCTCGTGGTGATGAACGAGGCCGATTGGGACGCCGTGCTTGCGGTGAATCTGAAAGGTGCGTTTTTGATGAGCAAGGCGGTGATGCGCGGTATGATCAAGCGCCGTCGCGGATCCATCGTGAACATCTCCAGCGTGGTCGGCCGCCGCGGTAATGCGGCGCAGACGAACTACTCGGCCGCCAAAGCCGGTTTGATCGGCCTGACGAAATCGCTGGCCAGGGAAGTAGCCTCGCGCAACATCCGGGTGAACGCGGTCGCACCCGGTTACATCGAGACGGAGATGACCGCCGCGCTGCCTGAGGCGGCGCGCAACGTCATCATCGAGCAAATCCCGTTCGGCTGCATCGGCAACCCAGAGGCCGTGGCGGATGCCGTAGCCTTTCTAGCCGGTGACTCAGCTTCGTACATCACCGGCGCCGTGTTGCCCGTAGACGGCGGGCTGGGCATCTAGAGCAAGGGGGTGCTGTCAGACATGAGCACTGCTTCGAAAACCATCGAACTCAAACGGGTCGTTGTCACCGGAGTAGGTATCGTGTCGCCCATCGGCATCGGGACGGAGCCGTTTTTGGATTCACTTCTGGAGGGGCGCTCCGCCGTGAAGCTGATCGAGCGTTTCGACACCACGGACTTCCCGGTCAAGATAGCCGCCGAGATCTGTGGCTTCGACCCATCGTCTTTCATGGACAGGAAATGGGCTAGACGCATGGATCTATATGCCCAATACGGGGTATCGGCGGCCACTATGGCTCTGGAAGACTCTGCGTACCCAGTGGATGAGGATCCTTACGCCGTAGGTGCATTGGTCGGGTCTGGGGTAGGTGGTCTATACACTTTCTACGACCAGATCGGTGTCCTTCTGGAGAAGGGGCCGGCTCGAGTGAGCCCCTTTTTCATCCCCATGATGATCCCTAACATGGCGTCGGCCTGCAGCTCTATCCTTCTGGGACTCAAGGGCCCGGTCAACGCTACTTGCACGGCCTGTGCGGCCGGGACTATGGCTCTCGGTGACGCTTTCTCGCTCATCCGGCGGGGAGATGCGACGGCCATGTTCGCCGGCGGCGCCGAGGCGGCCGTGAACCAAGTGGGCATGGCGGCGTTCGCGGCCTGCCGGGCCATCTCCGCGCGAAACGACGAGCCCACTAAGGCCAGTCGTCCGTTCGCCATGGGTCGCGACGGGTTCGTGATGGGCGAAGGCGCCGGCGTGCTGGTGCTCGAAGAGATGGAGCATGCCCTCAGGCGCGGAGCTCATATCTATGCTGAGATGGTGGGCTACGGTATGACGGCGGACGCCTTCCACCTCACCGAGCCCGACGAGACCGGCGAACCGGCCGGTCTGGCCATGACCAGGGCCCTGCATGACGCCGACGTCGACCCTTCCGAGGTCGACTATGTGAACGCGCACGGCACGTCTACCCCGTTGGGTGACGTCATGGAGACCAAAGCCATCAAGCTGTCTCTCGGCGACCATGCGTACAAGGTCATGGTGAGCTCCAACAAGAGCATGTTCGGGCACTGCCTGGGAGCAGCAGGCGGTCTGGAGGCTGCGGCTACCATCCTCTGTATGGAGGCGGGCAAAGTACCGCCGACCATCAACCTGGAAGAACCGGATCCGGACTGCGACCTCGACTACGTTCCCAACGTCGCCCGGGTGGCGACGATCGAGGTGGCGATGTCCAACAGCTTCGGCTTCGGCGGACACAACGTCGCCATCGTATTCCGCAGGTGGGATGGCTAAGTACGTCACCATACAGGTACCCCGTAGAGAACCGCCGCCTGCGCCGGAGGCCGCGGGCGAACAGTGCAAGAAGTGCGGCGCTTCCCTGGAGAAGGGTGAGCTGGAACGGAATCTGCGTGTTTGCCCTCATTGCCGTCATCACTACCCGCTGCCCTCGCACGAGCGGATCGCCCTGCTGGCCGACAAGAGCAGCGTGAGCTTTGTCGGCGAGGAGGTCCAGGCGGTCGATCCTCTCGAGTTCGTCGATCTGCAACCCTACCCGGAGCGTCTGTCGAAGGCGCAGATGCAGACGGGTCTGAGTGAAGCCCTCTTAGCTGCACGCTGCGATGTCGCGGGGCTGCCGACGGCGCTGGGTGTCCTCGATTTCCAATTCTTGGGCGGCTCGATGGGGTCGGTGGTCGGCGAACGCTTCCACAGACTTGCTCAGATCGCCGTGGACGAACGCAGATCTATGGTGATCGTCGCAGCCTCAGGTGGTGCGCGGATGCAGGAAGCGTTGTTCTCCCTCATGCAGATGGCTAAGACGGTGGTCGCAGCGCAACTCGTGGGCAGAGCCCGGCTCCCCTACGTCACTATCCTGACGCATCCCACCACCGGCGGTGTGTTCGCCAGCTTCGCGACCGTGGCCGACATCATCCTCGCCGAGCCGGGCGCGCTGATGAGTTTCTCCGGTCCCCGCATCATCGAGCAGACCACCCGGGAGAAGCTGCCCCCCGGCTTCGGGTCGTCGGAGTCGCAACTCACCCATGGTCAGGTAGACATGGTCGTCGACCGGCGGGAGATGAAGGACAGACTGGCGCAGATCATCCGGTTCTTGATGGGAGGCGGCACCCGTGGCTGAACGCCGCAGTCCCGAAGGCGCGTGGCAGGCCGTCCAGCTGGCGCGACACCAGGACCGCCCGCAGACGCTCGACTACATCACGCAGACGCTGCCGGACTTCCTTGAGTTGAGAGGCGATCGCCTGCACGGTGACGATAGAGCCGTCATCGGCGGCCTGGCCGGTCTGGGGAAGCGCCGCATCGTCCTCATCGGACACCAGAAGGGGCATACGCTGGCGGAACGGCAGGAGCACAGTTTCGGCATGGCCAGGCCCGAGGGATACCGCAAGGCGATGAGGTTGGCCAAGCTGGGCGAGAAGTTCGGCCTCCCGGTAGTCACCTTGGTCGATACCTCAGGAGCCTATCCTGGTAAGGACGCCGAGGAAGGTGGCCAGGCGGGGGCCATCGCGCGCAGCATCGAACTCTTCGCCAACCTGGAAGTCCCCACCGTGACCGTCATCATCGGCGAAGGCGGGTCGGGTGGCGCCCTGGCCATGGCCGTCGCCGACAGGGTCCTGATGCTGGAGAACTCCATCTTCTCAGTCATCTCGCCCGAGGGTTGCGCCGCTCTGGTGTGGCGCGATGCGGCGGAGGCCCCTCGAGCCGCGGCCGCGCTGCGTCTCGTGGCGGCCGACCTACTCGAGATCGGCCTGATTGACGCGGTGATCCCCGAACCTCCGGGCGGCGCCCATACCGATCACTTGGCGACGACGAGAAGAGTCATGCACGAAGTGCAGTTGACTCTGGGCGAATTGGAGCGGATCGAGCCTGCCGAGAGGCTCCGTCTGCGATACGAGAAGTACCTAAGAATGGGACGCTACGCGGTAACGAACTCAAAGTAGGGACGCCAAGCGTCCGGTACGACGCGCTGCGAAGCAAGTACGTAGTCACCGGGCGATGGAGGGCGAGGTCTCCGCGACATCGACATCCCCGCTTCCGCAGGCAGGCATGCTCCTTTGCGCACATTGCAGAGGGCGCATGACGTGACCACGTTCTCCCAGCACGTCGTCCCCCCGCGGCTTCGAGGAACGATGTGGTCGACGGTGAGGTGTTGGGTGCTGCCACAGTACTGGCACCGATAACCGTCCCTGGCGAGCACCGCCCGACGCGAAAGACGCCTGCTCTCAGCGCGTGGAAGCCTCACGTAGCTGTTCAGTCGGACGACCGAGGGTACAGGAATGCTGGTCCTCTCAGAGCGCAGTAGGCCTCCGTTGGTGTCCACCAACTCCGCCCTGCCCTTCAGCAGCAGCACGACGGCCCGACGTGTCGAGCAGATGTTCACCGGCTCGTAAGTAGAGTTCAGTACCAACACAGGACGCCGCACACGCATCCCCCACCGGAGCTTCTGGTGACATTCTAGCCAAATGGGCCGTCGTCCGTCGGGACCGTCGATATTCGGCCGTACTGCTAGAATCCGGTTATGGCGAACGACGACCTCTTCAGTGATGGTCTGCGGGCGGATCTCTCCCAGAACGCCCCTCTCGCCGCGCGTATGCGCCCGAGACGTCTAGAGGATGTAGTGGGCCAGGAGCATCTGCTTGGTGAGAGGGCCGCGCTCCGAGTGGCCATCGAAACCGGGACGGTCGGCTCTATGATCTTCTTCGGCCCTCCAGGTACCGGCAAGACCACGGTGGCTCGCCTCGTGGCGTCCGAGACGGGCTCTGTATACGAGGAGCTCTCGGCCGTCAGCTCGGGAGTGGCCGAGGTGCGGAAGGTCATTGAGCTCGCGCGACATCGTCGCGCTGAAGCCGGCCGCCGCACGGTGCTCTTCATCGACGAGATACACCGTTTCTCGAAGGCGCAGCAGGACGCCCTCCTGCATGCCGTGGAGGATGGGATAGTGACTCTAGTCGGCGCCTCCACCGAGAACCCGTACTTCGAGGTGATCCCGGCACTCATCTCCCGCTGCGAGCTGTACGAGTTCCGTCCTCTGTCGCGAGACGACATCCGTCGGCTTCTGGACCGCGCTCTGCTCGGCGCGGAGCAGCAGTCGGCGCCGAGTGGCGGCAAGGTGGATGTCGAGAAGGAGACACTCGATCTGATCGCCGACGCAGGTCTAGGAGACGCCCGACGTGCGTTCACGATCCTGGAACGTTCTCTTGTTCTAGCCTGGGCGAGGGGTCTTGCGCGGCTGGACGAGGCCACGATCCAGGAAGCGGCCCAGCGTAAGCTGGTGCTGTACGACAAGGGAGCCGATGCCCACTACGATGTCATCTCGGCCTTCATCAAGAGTCTTCGCGGTTCCGATCCGGACGCCGCCCTCTACTATCTGGCCGTGATGTTGACGGGCGGTGAAGATCCGAAGTTCATCGCCCGCCGCATGGTCATCTTCGCTTCCGAGGACATCGGCAACGCCGACCCACGGGCTCTGGAGGTGGCTGTGGCCGTGTTCCGCGCAGTGGAGCTTGTGGGCCTGCCCGAGTGTCGTCTCAATCTTGCCCAGGGGGTGACGTATCTGAGCTGCGCCCCTAAATCCAACGCCTCCTATCTCGGCCTGCAGGAGGCCCTCAGTGAGATTGAAGAGCACGGAGCTCTGGCGCCACCGGTCTTTCTCCGCAGCACGGGGTATTCCGGGGCGAAGGTGCTCGGGCACGGGGTCGGATACGAATACCCGCACGACAGTGGAGGCTACATATCCCAGCGCCACCTGCCCGAGAGTCTTTGGCGTCGTGAGTTCTACCGACCGACTGGGGAAGGTGAGGAGGCACGGGCCCGCGAATTCCTTGAAGAGATGAGGAAGCTGCGTCGACAGGATCAGGATCCTCGGTAGGCTGGGGGTGCGTCAAGGTTACACGCTGGGAGCCGATATAAGAGAGGTATGGGGCTACCCCCGGGGCCTTTGAGCGCGTCCGGAGGTCTCACGAACGGCGATAAGGGTAGAATGGGTTTGTTCAACTCTGTTCAACCCAGATCAGCCCAGACAGAAAGGTTCCACGGAGGGGGATCACGATGGATAGCAGGGACAGATTTCTTCTCGGGGGCGTGTTGGGGGTGGCCCTGGGATACCTCCTCTCCCAGAAGAGCGTCCGGAAGGCCCTGAGGGATCTGCGGTCGCCGTTGGTGCAGGAGGTCCCATCTGCTCCCTCCGGGTCCTCGCCTGCGCCGCCGGTGGCCGTGGTTGCAGAGACCTCGGCAGTGGAGGCGCCTGTCGCTGACCCCCCCGGTATGCCGGCGTGGGAGCCGGTGCCTAGATCGACTTCCGCCTACTCTCCGGTCGAGACGCCTATCGTCGAGCCTCCTGAGGCCGAGATAATCGTGACCGACGAATTCCTCGAAGAACCATTACCCGACACGGGATGGGAGCCACCCGTCGACTTGGCCGTCGAAGAAGATACGCTCGAGCAGGTGTTGCCTGTCGTCCCCGACGAGTTCGAGCCCTACCAGGCCGCCGAGGTGGAGCGTCCACCGATCGAACACAGAGAAGGACCCCCTCCGGTCGCGTGGTCTGAGTCGGAGACCCCCTCCTTTGACGCGGGTTTCGTAGAGAGCCCCGTAGACAAATCTCCGCCGGCCGGACTTCCGGTCGTAGAAACCCCTGCTCCACTCGAATCGTTCTTCGAGACCCCCATTCCCGAGGCTCTGGTCGGGGAGGCGCAGGAGGCAGGGACGTCCGTCGATGAGGTCCGGGACGTCGAGACACTGGACGCCGAAGTACCGGTGGTCGAATCGCTAGAGGCCGCATCGCTAGAGGCCGCATCACTGGAGGTCGAATCACTGGAGGTCGAATCACTGGAGGTCGAATCCTCGGTGGCGGAAGTGCTGGAGACCGAGTCACCACGAGTCGAGGTCTTCTACGAACCCCCCATCGTCGACGTCCCGGTGGTCGAATTGCCCGTTTCCGAACCAGAGGGGGTCGAGGTTCAGGAGTCGGGGGCTCAAAGACCAGAGACCCCGGTCATCGGGGCCGAAGAGGCCGAAGAGGATTTGTCTGCTGAGCCGACCCTGGAAGCGGAGCCTGCCGTGGTCGCCGAAGCCACGCCGGAAGCTGAAGCCACTCCGGAAGCTGAGAGGGCACCGGTGGACGACCTGAAAGCGCGTATCGAAGAGACTCGTCGTCGCATACGCCAGGAACTCGAGCAGCCGTTTGTTGCGACCAGTCAGAGCGAACCCGTCGAGGAAGATTGGACCGTCGCCCCCATAATGCCGATGGTGGATCAAGAAGCTGTGATCGGCGAGCCGGCTTTGGCTGAGGTGGCCGAATCGCCTATCCCTGCCGGCGAGGGCGATATCGACGCCGAGATGGGCGTGGAAGAGCCGGTCGACTACGATTCCATGAAGAGCCGCATAGAGATGACCCGGAGCCGGCTGAAGGCGAAGGCTTTCGACGCCATGATGACCGGCGAATCGGCGCTTCTGGGGCGCGACGCCGAGGATGCCGACAGAAGGCCGAAGATAGTCCCGGCCGTCGACAACGAGGTCAACGAGAGCATCGAGAGTAGCCTGCGCGAGCAGGAAGACTAGCCGCGGCCCGCAGCAGGGTCGTCCTCCGCAGGGGGTAGGAAGTCGTCCTCCTGATGTGCTGCGCGGGGCACGTGAAGCGGCCGCCGGAACAGATTGCGTAGATCTGTCCACCGTGCATCCCGCGACCCCTCGACTATCTCCAGGAACCCCTTGACTTTTGCATCGAGGTTATCGACGTGATGCAGGATAAGGGCCTCGATCGTCTTCGGGCGCTTGGGCGATCCCCACTCCAATTCGCCGTGATGGCTCACGATACAGTGGAGCAGCAGCTGTAGCTTGCTTTCGGGGAATGAGGGCAGCGTTCTTGCCTTCTCCGAGATCAGCGTGACCCCTTGGATCACGTGGCCGAGAAACCGACCGGCGTCGGTGAAGTCTATGGTCGTCTCGAAGGCGAGCTCCTTCGTCTTACCGATATCGTGCAGAAGGGCGGCGGTGAGAAGAAGACCTCTGTCCACACGACCGTACTGCTGGGCGACGAAATCGCACATCTCGGCTACGGCCACCGTGTGCTCGATCAGACCTCCCAGATACGCGTGATGGTAGACCTTGGCGGCCGGCGCAGTTGTGAAAGCTTCGTAGAGGGCGCCATCTGCGAAGATGGCCCTGAGGAGCGCAGCGTAGTCGTCGTCGGAGACTGAGTCGATGTGAAACTGAAGGAAGCCTTTCAGCTCCTCGACATCACGGTAGGTGGTGGGCAGGAAGTCACGAGCTTGAGCGGCGCCGGGCGGCGCCACGGCGATCTCCGACGCCTCCATCTGTGGCCTGCCGAGATATTCAGTGACCCGGGCACACACGGCCGCCGGTTCGCCGACCTGGAGAGCGGCGGGCATGAGGTCCGTCTCCCACACGGTGCAGTCTACGGTGCCGGTGCGATCGCTCAGCTTCAGCTTGAAGAACGGTTTGCCCGCCTTTGTGGTGCGGGTCTCTTTGGCGGTGAGCAGATAGATACCGTTGATAGTCGTCCCCGGCTTCAGGTCTGCCACCGTGACATGTGAGGGGGGCGCGATCGAAGCGGCGCCGGTCTTGAATGTCGCCCCCAGGTCCAGTTGTTTGTCGTTCAATGCATCCCCATATCAAGTCGTTTCGCTAGGTAGATTGTACCGAAGCCGGAGGACGATCCGACCCTCTTCATCGTTCGTCAATGTGGCAGGAATGGGATACGGGCGGTTCCTCGGCCCTTGTGTTTGTAGAAGAAGATGGCGGGTATCACGGCCACCGCGATGATGACAGCAGCGATGAGGAAGAACTCGCCGAAGACGGAGTGGGCGGCCTGTTTGGTCGCCAGGGCGGCGGCGTCCTTCACGGCCTGCCACTCAGCATCGGTGAGGTCCGGGGGGCGGACGATGGGGGTGGATATGTCGGCCGCGAGCACGTTGAAGCGGCGCACGCCCCAAGAGCTGAGCGTCGAGAGGCCCACGACCATACCAACCATCCTCGACACGGTCACCAGGGCAGAGCTCGTGGTCATCCACTTGGGCCCGACCGAGGAGATCACGCCGGCCCCGATGGGGCCTATGACCAGTCCGAACCCCAGCCCGCTGACCATGAGATCACGAGTGAGCTGCATCTGAGTGGGTTCGAGCGGCCACCTGCTGACGAGCAGGTAGCCGCCCGCAGCGACGAGGAAGCCCAGCACAGCGGTGACTCGATATCCCACGAAGTCCGCCAACCAGCCTCCGAGCACGGCCCCGACCGGGATCATGAGCGTGAGGCGGATGAGAAGAAGACCGCCTTCGATCTCGGTCATGCCGAACAGCGTATAGGCGTACAGAGGGATCTCCACCATGCCGATGATGAGGGCGGCTCCAACGAGCATGTGTGCGATGTTGGCCGCGGCGAAGGCCGGGCGCTTGAAGAAGTCCAAGCGGATCAAGGGCTGTTCGTGCCTGCGTTCGTAGAGTACAAAGGCTATGAAGGCCACTCCACTCACCACCAACCAAGGCCACTTGACGACAGTCGCGCTCCCGGCCGCCGACGCGTCGACGGTCTGAGTACCCGTCCCCAATCCGATGGTCACTCCGGCGAGTGCCAGGGCCATCAGGCAGGCGCCGAGATAGTCGACCCTGCCCCGCTGCCACCACCGGGCTCTGCCGCCGCCGAGAGAGGGCGGCGCGTCGTCGTCTACGAGATCACCCTCAGTCACCAGGCCGGGTTGGGCGGCGTAGCTGAGTCCGGGCCGCAGAAGACGCCAGCAGATGGGCATGAGCATGACGCAGAGCGGGATGTTGACCAAGAATATGAGGCGCCAACTCCAGAGCGACGCCAACCCGGCGCCGTACATGGGGCCGAGAACTCCGCCCGCCTCCGCCGCTCCGCCGATGATGCCCAGAACGAGAGCACGCCTTCGAAGAGGAAACATATCGGCGGCGGCGGCCATAGCGATGGGTACGAGCGCTCCTCCCCCCGCCGCTTGGACCACTCGGGCGGCCACGAACAGGCCGAGGTCATCCAGGAAAACGCACAAAGCGCTCCCCAACATGAAGAGAGTCAGCGCCACCATGGCCATGGGGCGCCGGCCTCTGACATCAGCCAGTCGTCCGAACAGTGGCATGGCGATGGTGTAGCCCAGCAGATAGCCGGTGATGATCCAGCCCACGTCGGTGAGGTGGGCGACATCGATGTATAGCGAGTCCATGATCGACGGCATGACCGTGAGGACCATGGTCTGGTCGAGCGCGGCTATGAAGACCGCCACGCACAACGTGACCATCGCCAGGATGGCCCGCCGGGAGACTTTGGGTTCGGCGGCCTCGACGCCGGCCGCCTGCTTCTTCACGGCCTCGGTGTCGGCCGGCCGCTCAAGGTCCACTATTGCGGCGCCTCGATGTTCACGTGGGTGTCGAGGTTGGAGAGAACAATGCTGCGCCAGATGTCCTTGTGCTCGTTGGGAGTGGCCGAGCCCGCGATCTTGACCTCGTAGACCAGGCTGTTCTCCACTCCGATCCAGAGATCGGTGGGAAACGTGTTGGTCGTGTTGACGGCCCCCGCTATGGCCTCTACCTCCTCAGCGGCGATCTTGCCCGTGATGTGGTAGGTGTCCACCCCCGCCTTTCTTTGCGTTCCCTTATAGGAAGCGTCGGTGATGTGGTCGAGTATCCGGATGGTCCCGGCGCTTAGATTCAGGCTGCCCACCGGACTGTCTGCGGCGGCGATCTCCTGCCATTTCTGATTCACCGGATCCTGGATGTAGTGTACATCGCCCAGAGCCACGAACCCGAGCGAGACGGGAAGATTGCCGTAGTTGGCATCTACAGTGGCCTTCATTTCGCCCTCGGCGTTCACATCGCCGATGATGCGTTTGATGAAAAGGCCCCCTCCCGGCTTGACTCCTTCAGGAAGATGTACCTCGTACTCGAAGTGGAAGCCTTTGATGGTCTTCATCTTCGCAGAAGAAGCCGCGAGGACCTCCTTGGGGTCGGCGTTCTCCCCTTCCCCGCCGCAGCCGGTCAGAAAAGAGAGAGCCGCCAGCACAGAAAGGACGGCGATAAACGTCGTGGAGAGGATCGAGGTGCGGGGATGGTGGGTAGTCATAAGCCCATTATGAATCCTTTGCATGATGCACACAAGCGAGCCTATCGGGTCCGCCGGGCCGCCACAAAACGGCCGGGAGCTTGGTACAATGTGGATGTGAAAGTCTCGTCGAGCGCGCCATGGGGAATGCCAATGACGCCAGAAAACCGGCACGCCCATCCGAACTACGCTTCGGGTGAAGATTATATCCTTGAGTTCCGCAGCTTCCGCTATGGGTTCAACAGTGTTGATTTTTCCCAACGCGTTGAGATGGCGGCGGCGGAACTAGGCCTCGTCGAGGCGGGCATGCTCCGCCAAGACGAGTGCGCCGACCTGGTACAGCTGGTGGCGAGCGGCAGTATCGAGTTCCCGGTCAGCGCTCTTGGCGAGTATCTGCTCCAGCGGGGCGAAGAGGTGCTCACACTACATGGGGAGTGCCTGGTGTATTGGCTTCGGGAGTTGGTGTTCCGCAGCGCTTGGCTCGACCTCAGGCTGATGGAGGGACAGTTGGAGGTCGCTTTCGACGAAGAGACCGGCAGTTTCGCGTACTTTCCCGCGGGTCACCGTTCCCGACGGATCGGGCCTCCTCCCCATCCTTCCTGGCGCGAGGTGGCGTACACCCGCTGAGCGGTCCCGTGACTTATCCTGCAGCCTCGGATGCGCTCCAGTCCTTGCGATTGGTCTTCAAGCGTGCGTTCACCAGTTATTTCCTCGCGCTCGATTCTCCGGCTGTCGCCGACCCCACCGCGGCCTTCGAGGCTGCCGAAGAGTATCTCGCGGCGCTCCACAGCCGGCTGGGCGACGACGAGTTCATGCGCCGCCTGGACGATGAGACGATGACCCTGGCAGGCCATGTGGAGCAGGACCTCAGACACCGGTTCCGAGGAGGCGAGGCTCAGCCGGACTACGAGGAGCTGGAGGGCCGTCTTCGGGAGTGCCTCGAGCACGGTCTGGCCCGGGTCCGCACCCGCCTGCGGCCACTCCGGTAGAATACCCTGCTATGGGCTTTTTCGAAGACTGGCTGATCCCTCTGCTGGAAAACTACGGCCTGCTCATCGTCTTCGTCACAATGGTGGCGGAGAGCGCTTGCATCCTCATACCGAGCGAGATCGTGATCCCGTACGGGGGCTTCCTGGCCGCCCAGAGACACACGGAGTTGTGGGCGGTCATCTTGGTGGCGACGGTCGCCAACCTGGTGGGGTCGGTTATCGCTTACGCCGTCGGACGCTACGGGGGCCGGGCCTTCTTCCTTAAGTACGGGCGGTATGTGGGGGTCCGTGTACACCATTTGGAAAAGGCCGAGCGCTGGTTCGACCGTCGCGGCGAGGTGACCGTCCTTTTCACTCGTGTCATGCCGGGTGTTCGTACGTTCATCTCGTTGCCCGCCGGCATATTCAAAATGTCGATGCTCAAGTTCTTGGTCTACTCCCTCATCGGCATCGTGCCGTGGGTGGCCGGCTTGGCCGCCTTGGGATATGCGGCAGGTAGAGCGGCGGGCGACAATCCCTGGGATAGACTTCAGGGTCAATTCCACCGCTTCAACGTCGTCTTCTACGTCGTTCTTGCGATCTTCGTGGTCGCAGTCGTGGCGTGGGGTCTGAGGCGTTGGCGCCGCAGACGGGCCCTCACGAACGGGCCCGCAGAAGGCCCCCCGGATCCGCCGACGTCGGCCGAGTCCTAGAGGTCGGACACCGCCGTCCAAGAGTATGAGCCCGGCTCCGTTTCACGGATGATTTCGTCGGCGTTCTGTGCGGCCGGGTCTCGTATCGCTTGATCTCCGCTTCGCGTCTCGCAGCTACCAGCCGGCCTGCATGGCCGGAACCCACTGGGGATCGTCATCACGTGGGGGTTGCCATATTCCACCCGAAGGTATACTTCGTGCTTGACTATGAGTCGACGTGGATCGACATCTTCTACCGCCGGAGAGGCATCCGGCTACGAGGCGCTCTTCTGGGAGGAGGTCTCGGGCGGGAGCCTGCGCTGCACCCTCTGCCCCCATCTCTGTGTGATCGCCGACAACACAGAGGGACTGTGCAAGTCCCGCGGCGTTCGAGACGGCCGCATGGTGAGTCTCACATACGCGAGACCTGCGACCATCATCAGTGATGAGATCGAGAAGAAGCCGCTGTTCCATTTCCACGCCGGCACGCGGGCTCTATCCCTGGGGTGCTATGGCTGCAACGTGCTTTGCGCCGGCTGCCAGAACTGGCAGATATCTCACGCAAGTGCCCGCACCGAGACCACACGTCTTCCCATTTTGACGCCGGGCGACGCGGTCGCCATGGCCAAGAAGCACAAACTTGCCGGGGTGGCTTTTACGTACAACGACCCGGTGGTGTGGATCGAGTACGTCCATGATGTATGCATCGCGTTCAAGGCGGCCGGTCTCTACACGGCGCTCATCACGGCCGCCTATCTGACGGAGGAAGCACTGGACTATATCGCGCCTGTGGTCGACGCCTTCAAGTTCGACCTCAAAGCGGCCACCGCGGAGGGCTGGGCTCAACTGGGCAAAGTGAAGGACCCGACTCCGGCCTGTGCAGCCACGATACGGGCCAAGGAACTGCACGGCTGTCACGTAGAGGTGGTCTCGAACATCGTGCCCGGCCTGAACGATGATGACGTCGATCTGGCGGCTATGGCGTCGTGGGTTCGCGACGGCCTGGGACCGGACACTCCCTGGCATGTGACCCGTTTCATGCCGCATTTCGAGCTCTCTTACCTTCCGCCTACCCCCATCAAGACCCTAGAACGAGCCGTCAGCCTCGCCCGGGTGGCGGGCCTTCGCTTCGTATATGTGGGCAACGTCCAAGGGCATCCCGCGCGGCACACCGTCTGCCCGGGCTGCGGACGCACCGTGATCCAACGTGGGGAGCGGAAGGTGGAGACAGTGGGCGTCAGGCAGGGTCGGTGCGGGGCATGCGGCGAGGATCTGGGATTGGTTTGCGCGGTGGATTGAGGGGTGCGACGGACCGCGCTCTGTTTAACCTCAGTCGTCTAAGGGGTAGCATGATGGCACAGCATCCAGCGGGCTTGTGGTCGGGTAGAAGATGACGGAAGACCTCGGACAGGTGGTGGATGGAGGGGTAAGCGGGCGGCGGCTCGTCAGTCTCGTTATCCCCTGCAAAGCGGAATACGTGGGTTTGTGTCGTCTTGTGGCGGGCGTCTTAGGGGCGCGCGAATCTCTCGATGACGAAGTCATAGCCGATCTCAAGCTCGTGGTGACCGAGGCCTGTACGAGCTTCGTGTGGGGACCGAACACCGGTTCTATACCAGATCGGACGGTCCTAGGCTGTGGGGCGTCGTGTTCTCTGCAGGTCGACTTCAACGTCATGCACGAAGCTTGGGAGATCGTCTTGTCAGATCCCGACGGAAGACGGCGCGCATCTGCCTCCGAGCGCTGCGGCCCCATGAACATAAGCGGTCTCGGCCTAAGCATCATCCGGGCTTTGGTCGATACCGTGGAGCAGATCGACAGTGAAGAAGCGGGTAGTGTGCTCCGCCTGGTCAAGCGTCTGCAGCCACGGCCGGAGGCCGCCGTCTAGGGGTCGGCCGTTCCGCGAGAGACCCGGGGGCCCCGGTATCCTCGTGCTACACTGAAATGCCATGAGGCCTGCCGGTTCCCGATGCCGATTCTCCCTGGTGGTGGCGGTGATCCTGGCCGCTCTGCCTGCTGCTTTGGTCGCGGCCGCCGTCCTCATCGCCAAGCCGCCGGCCGTCGCGATAGCGGCGGCGGCGCCCCTCACCGTCGGCGTGGACTGTCCACTGACCCTGGTAGGAGAGGCGTTCACCGTGACCGTCAGAGGGCAGGCTGCCGAATCCCTAGTCGGAAACAGACTAGTGGTGCGCATCAAAGGACCTGCGGAATTGTCCCAGATCGGCCAAGTTTCCCCAGAGCTGCCCGAGGCCGGCAAGCTGGTCCTGATGCTGGGGTCGTCGGCGTCCACCGGCACGACAAGCACTGCCGGCCCTATAGCTACCACATCCACCAACGGGCCCGCCACCCCCGGGGAGGCGACCGCCACCACGGGGCCGTCGTCTACGACTTCCGCGGTCTCAGTCACCACGACCACGACGGTGTCGGCCAGAGTCGGGGCCGTCGCTGCTTTGGAGAGCGGCGTGCTGGAGGCCGAGGTGACGGTGCCGGGGGATACGCCGAGCCGCTCAGGGGCGTATCTAGTGGTGGTGGAAGTGAAGGCGGGTGCGGATGTGGTGGCGAGCGGGCAGGCCTGGGTCGGCAAAGCCGATCCCAGACAGGCCCCGCTGGACCTGGCTTTTGTATGGCCGGTCTCCTTGGGCATCCATCGCGATCACGATGGAGACTTCTACGACCAGGTGCTGGAAGAGGCTGTCGCGCCCACGGCTGCAGGTGCGGGAGACCTGCGCGGCCTCCTCGGTTTGACGGACAGGTTCGGCGCTTGGGACTTCACCCTTGCGCTGGAGCCCGTTCTACTGACTCAATTGCGTGACATGGCCGACGGCTACAGCAGGATCGACGCCTCCGGAGTCAGGACCGAGGTCACGAGCGAAGACCCCGCGGCCGAGAACGCCGCTGAAGTCCTCACGATGCTTAAGGACCTCGGCAGCGACCAGTCGGTGGAGGTGGCCGTGAGTCCGTATTCGGGCGCCGACCTCGGCGCCCTCGCTGTTCGCGGCTGGCGGGACGGTTTCGAGCAGATCCAGATGGGCAAGCAAGAGATCAAGCAGACCATGGGTCTGCAGGCGCCGCTGACCGGAGGATACCCTCCTGATCTGAACCTCAGCACTGAGAGTCTAGGCTTCTACGCCGCCGCCTCGATCGATCATGTGGTGGTCGACGCGGGACTGGCCGGACTGCTGGTTGAGCCGCCCGCGGCGGGCGCGGTGACCGTGCGCGCCCGCGACACCGGCAACAGTCGGGTGACGCTCATCTTCGCGAGCAGCGGGCTCAGTTCCCTCATGACCGCGCCGTGGGATCCCGGGATGTTCTCGGCCGCTCTTGCCGCCGAACTGGCCGCGCGGGATCAAGCGGCCATCGTGGTCTCTCCCAGGCTCGAGTTCTCTCTCGTACCCGAAGCGTACCTTCACGGTTTGGGCGAGATCCTCGAAAGGACTACGTGGATCAGAACACGCACCCTGACCGCTCTGGTGCGGGAGCACGCCCCCGACACGCGCCCAATACTGCTTCAGACCCATGCGGAGGAAGGCGGCGGCGGGTATATCGAGGAGTCTCTGCTCAGCGCTCTCGAGGCCGCGCACACCGATGTGACCGATCTGGCCGCCGTGGCGGATACGACGCGACTGCCGGTGGAGGCCGCTCATCGCGCGCTGTACATGGCCCAAAGTCGCTGGTGGTCGCGTCCGGATACCAGTCCTAAGGAGGCCAGCATCGGCCTGGAGTACGCCAAACAGGCTCGGTCTCTGGCTCAAGCCGAGCTGGGCAAGATCCGCCTGGATGGCGTCGGCTCCACTCGCGTGGTCGGCGGCAAGGGTGTGGTCACCGTCGCGGTGGAGAATGACACCGGGTATCCGGTCAAGATGGGCCTGCGTCTTGGCGGCAGCGGCCTCACCTCACCCGCAGGTGAGCTGCATGAGATAGAGCTTCCGGCGGGACGGACGGAAATCCCCGTGGAGGTCGAGAAGGCCGACGCTCCTCACACCCTCGAAGTGGCTCTGATAGCCGGCAGCAGTGCGATCGACGAAGCCGGTCACCCGCTGCGCTTCATCACGATCATGACCGTCTTGCCCTGGATCGTGATCGCGGCCGTGGTAGTCGCGGCCGCGCTGTTCCTGCTGATCGGCCGGTTGCTTCGCGCCCATCGTGCCGGCCGCGTCGCCTGACCACCCACTCCCGGTCCATCCGTTTCAACGACCAGATTCACGACCGGACTCACCGGCGGCGGATCGTTCGTGTATGGGTACGTATCGACGCTCAGGCTCGCCCACGTACACCTGGCGGGGGCGGTAGAGCGCGATGGCTCCGTTGTGCACCTCTTTCCAGTTGGCGATCCAGCCCGGCATGCGCCCCATGGCGAACATGACGGTGAACATGTTCACGGGGATGCCCATCGCGCGGAGGATGACCCCTGAGTAGAAGTCGACGTTAGGATAGAGCCGGCGCTCGATGAAGTACGGATCGTTCAGTGCGACATCCTCCAGCCGTTTGGCGATCTCCAACAGGGGATCAGGTCTCTTCAGCCTGCCGAGCAGCCTGTCGGCTACTTCCTTCAAGATGGTCGCTCGAGGGTCGTACTGCTTGTAGACGCGATGACCGAACCCCATCAGGCGTACGGGAGACTCCTTGCCTTTGACCAGGGTCACGTATTCCTTCAAGTCCACGCGTTGGTCGTGCAACTGTTGGAGCATCTCCACGACCGCGGCGTTGGCGCCCCCATGGAGTCGTCCCCAGAGCGCGCAGACACCGGCCGCGCAACTCGCGAACATGTTGGCCCCAGAAGAGGCGACCATGCGCACCGTGCTCGAAGAGCAATTCTGCTCGTGGTCGGCATGGAGGATGAGGATCATCTGCAACGCCGCCACCGAATCGGGGTCGGGCTCGTAGTCGCGATAGGGAAGCGAGAACATCATGTGCAGGAAGTTCGAGCAGTAATCGAGGTGCGGCTTGGGATAGACGATAGGTTGGCCGATCGACGCCTTGTAGCTGGCCGCGGCTATGGTACGGATCTTGCTGATCAGGCGGGCGGCGGCTACCTGGAAGGTGGTGTCGCTTTCCATCTCCATCATGTCCGGCTCGTAGCAGCTCCCGGCGTTGATCATGGCCGAGAGGATGGCCATCGGGTGGCCTGTGGGGGGGAAGCCGTCGAAGTGCTTGTAGAGTCCCTCGTGGATCATCTCGTATCTTGTGAACAGGCCGCTCCAGGTCTTGAGCTGCTCCTGGGTGGGAAGTCTGCCGTATATGAGGAGCCAGCAGGTCTCGACGAAGGTGCTGTTCATGGCAAGCTGCTCTATCGGGATGCCGCGATACCGCAGGATGCCTTTTTCTCCATCCACGAAAGTGATGGCTGAGCGGCAGGACCCGGTGTTTGCGTAGCCCTCGTCCAGGGTGACGTGTCCCGTCGTGACTCTAAGTTTGGTGATATCAACGGCTCGGTCGCCCTCTGTGCCTACCACGATGGGTAGATCGTGGGCGGCGCCGCCGATGACTATCTTAGCGGTATCTGACATCTTTGCTATCTCTCCTGGTACACTGCCCGTTGCAGATGGAACAATGGCATAGTCATCTACTCCGCGAACGAGTCGACCAGAGCAGCCTGCTCATCCAGGGGAATCGCGCCTGCGCTCTTGGTGCGCTCGATGCCGGAGTGACGTTCTTTGCAGGTTACCCCATCACACCGAGTTCGGAAATCATGGAGGCCATGGCCGAAGAGCTCCCCCGGATCGGAGGGGTCTTCGTCCAGATGGAAGACGAGATCGCCTCTATCTGTGCGTGCATCGGCGCATCTTTGACCGGGAAGCTGGCTATGACGGCTACTTCGGGGCCGGGCTTCTCGCTGATGCAGGAGGCGTTAGGCTACGCCATAATCATCGAAGCCCCGTTGGTGGTCGTGAACGTGATGCGCGTCGGCCCGTCGACGGGTCGGCCTACTGCTCCCTCTCAAGGGGACGTCATGCAGGCGCGCTGGGGCACCCATGGCGACCACCCCGCCATCGTGCTCGCCGCCTCCAACGTGGCCGATATGTACCGACTGACCATGGCCGCGGTGCGGTTCGCCCAGCGTTTCCGCACCCCGGTGACCGTCCTAGCCGACCAGCTGGTGGGCCAGATGCGTGAGAGCTTCTCGCCGGAATTGGTGGGTCGCTACCGGTTGACCAGCGGTGACTTCGACTTCACCCCTGGGTACATCCGTCCGGAATTGGCCCCGGAAGTAAGACCTCCCCATATCCTGGGCTTAGACGAGCATCCTCACGTGACCGGACTCTTCCATGACGAGACCGGGTTTCCCACCAACGATCCGGACGAGAGCAACGAGTTCTTGCGCGAACTCTACAACAAGGTGGCGCATCATCGTGAAGAGCTCTGCCTCTATGACATCAAGAACGAGGGCAAGGGCAGGGTGTGTATAGTGGCGTACGGCTCGTGCGCCCGCACCGCTCGGGCGGTCTGGAGGCTGGCCGAGTACGAAGGACTGCCGGTGGAGGTGTTACATCTATACACTCTCTTCCCGCTGCCGGTTGAGATCATCCAGCAGGTGGCGAGGCGGGTGGAATTCATACTCATCCCGGAGCTCAACCTCGGGCAGTACGCGCACGAAGTCCGCAAGATGGCCGAGCAGTGGACCACCGTCATCGGTATGGGAAAGATCGACGGTACCCTGTTCACTCCTCGGGAGCTTCTCGACCGTATCGCGGAACTGACCGGTAAGTACGAGAGCGTGTAACCCATGGCTCTGGAGATAGAAAGGTTCCTGCATACCGAGCGGTTGCCGCACATCTGGTGCCCGGGCTGCGGACTCGGCATCATCACGGCGGCGTTCCTGCGGGTTGTCATCGACCTGGGCTTGGAGCGGGACAAGACCGTGGTGGTAAGCGGCATCGGTTGTTCGAGTCGTGCCGCCAACTACTTGGATCTGGGCACCGTCCACTCGATCCACGGCAGGGCTCTGGCGGTTGCCACCGGAGTCAAGATGGCGCGGCCCGACTTCACCGTGATCGTGTTCACAGGCGACGGAGACGGGGCGGCCATCGGTGGCAATCACCTCATCCACGCCTGCCGGCGCAACATCGATCTGACCTGCATACTGTTCAACAACAGCACCTACGGCATGACGGGCGGGCAGACCTCGCCGACTATGGCTGTGGGCGACCGGTCGACCACTGCACGCTATGGACAGGTGGAACCTCCTTTTGATCTCTGTCGATTGGCCGAAGCCGCGGGTGCCAGCTTCGTGGCCCGTGGAACGGCCGCCCAGGCTCGACTGATTGAGAGACTCATCAAGGAGGGCATCCAGCACCAGGGCTTCTCGTTCATAGAGGCGGTCGTTCCCTGCCCGACGGAGTACGGTCGGCGGAACGCGCTGAAGAGCCCGCTGGAGATGCTCGATAATGAACGAACCCGGTCCGTGACCCAGGCGCAGGCCGTTAAACTCACGCAGGAGGAGCTGGCCGGCAAGATAGTGACGGGTGTCTTGCATCTGGACGAGGACGCGCCGGAATTCCAGCAGGCCTATGCCGCGTCGGCGCGTGCGCAGGCCGAGAGGGCGGGCGCCCGCGTGCAAATCGACATGACACAGAAACTACCGGTGGGAGAACAGAAGTGACCGACGTCTCAGGAGCGCCACGGAAGCGGACAGAGTCGATGCTGGGCTCGGTGGCCGCTTCGTTCCGGCCGAGATTCGGCCTGCTCGCCGACCGCGACTTCGTCGAGGTGCGGCTCGGGGGCAGTGGCGGGCAGGGCGTGGTGCTGATGGGCATCATTCTGGCGACTGCGGCCAACCACGACGGCCGCTGTGTGGTGGAGACCGAGTCTTACGGACCTGAAGCCCGGGGCGGATACAGCCGCAGCGACGTCATCATCGCCGAGGCGCCCATCGACTATCCGAAGCTTGATAACGCCGATTTGCTGGTGGCCCTCTCGCAGGATTCGGCACAGGGGTATGTCAAGTCTCTGCGAAGGAACGGCGTGCTTATCTACGACAGCGAGATAGTGAAGAACCCTCCTGCCTTCGCCGGTGCGACCATCGGTCTGCCGTTCAGTCTTTGGGCGAAAGAAGAGACCGGCAGGATCCAGGCCACGAACGTGGTCGCTCTGGGTGCGGTAGCGCGGATCACAGGGGTTGTCTCCATCCAGTCGATCCGGGAAGCCGTGAGCGAGGCCGTCCCGGCCGGCACTACGGAGGTCAATCTCAAGGCACTTGATAGAGGACTGAGCGTGGACCCGGCGGAGTGGGAGACAGACCAAAGGTAGGGACAACCGGCGCACGACCGACGGGTGCGCTCGACGCGGGCGCTTCGTTGCCGGGGGGAGTGTCATGTGCATGTGGGCCCGCTGAGGTACGACTTCACCCCCAGATGCCTGGATCTGGAGCCTGGGCGGGAGGTATACGGACCCTGGCTATTCGGTTCGGAAGCCCATCTTCACGTCACCGAGCGCATGCATGACCGGACCGGAGGATAGATGTCTCCTCTTCTGGGGGACAAGATCATTACCGGCATACTGCGTCATGACGCGAACAAGGTGGAGTACCAATGGTCTTACCGGCCCTCACGGAGCGGGCTCGAACTTAGGGGGCTCGTGAGGCCGGATGGGAGGAGTCAGGATGAGCGAGATAACTGCGAGCGGGTTCAGTCAACCGGCCATCGGCAAGGGACCGCGTCCGGAACGCGCCGGCCTGCTGGCAGAGCGCGATCTCCTGGCCGTTCGCTTCGGCGGCACGGGGCTCCAGGGGGTGATGTTCATGGGCGTTGCGCTGGCGATGGCAGCCACCAGAGACCATCGCTACGTGGCGCAGACCCAGACCTATGGTCTCGGCGAACGAGAAGACTACGGCCACAGTGACGTCCTCATCTCCGACCTGCCGATCGACTATCCTGAACTGGAGGGAGCCGACCTCCTTGTGGCGTTGCGCCAAGACGCGCTGACCGCCTACGTGGACCTCCTGCGGCCGGACGGTATCCTTATTTACGACTTGGAGAACGTCATTCATCCACCGGTCTTCGAAGGAGACGTGTTCGGTATCCCGTTCCGCCGGCTCGCAGAGGAAGAAGCGGGACCGCGCGACACCACGACCGTCGTCTTGACTTTGGGGGCCGTGGTGGGGATCACCGGCGTGGTGTCGGTCGAGTCGCTGCATAAGACCATGCTCGGTATGGTGGTGGGGGGCACCGAGGACGTGAATATGACCGCGATGGCGCGAGGACTCGATCTGGAGGCCGACGAATGGCGAAGGAGCTATGCATGATCGTCGCGGGTATCGATGTAGGCGCGAAGAACGTCCACGTGGTCCTCATGAAGGACGGGGTTCTAATGGCGCGGGCGGTCGCACCTTCAGGTTTTGATCACGAGGAGTCGGCTACGCGGGGCTTGGCGGAGGCGGCGGCCACCGCCGGGGTGGATCGGGAAGACATCGGTCTTATCGCCGCGACGGGTGCCGGGCGCAAGGCCCTGGCGTTCGCCGTCGAGCAGCCGACCGAGATCGCCACCGGTGCGCGGGCGGGATTCGACCTCTACCCGGGCGCCCGCACGGTGGTGGATGTCGGGGCCGACGAGGCTAGGGCCATCAAGCTGGGTGACGGCGGGAAGGTGGTCGATTTCGCCATCAACGAGAAGTGCGCAGCCGGCGCCGGAGCCTTCGTGGAGGCTATGAGCCGGGCTTTGGAGATGCCGTTGGACGATTTCGCCGAGGCCTCCCTGGAGTCGACTCAGACCATCCCTATGAACGCTCAGTGCACGGTCTTCGCGGAATCAGAGGTGGTCAGCCTGATACATGCGAACACACCGCCGGCCGATATCGCTCGAGCGGTTCACGATGCTATGGCCAGTCGCGTCTCCACCATGGTGCGGCGCGTTGGGGTGGAAGATCCGATAGTACTGGGGGGCGGCGCCGCCCTGAACGTGGGGTTCGTCAAGGCTCTGTCGGAAGCGTTGGGGGGGGTGGAAGTGCACGTCTTGGCCGATGCTGAGTACCTGGGGGCGCACGGCGCGGCTTTGATCGCCTGGGAGGCCTCGCAAAGGGTGTAGTACCGGAGGCAGGTCCCTCCGGGCCTGTAGCCGCTAGGTAGGAGGTTGGTACGCTCGGGCCTGCACCTCGTACATCTCCGCGTAGCGGCCGTCCAACGCCAATAGCTCATCGTGCGCGCCGCTCTCGATGATGCGGCCTTGGTCGAAGATGTGGATGCAGTCGGCGGTCTGCACCGTCGAGAAGCGATGGCTGATCAAGACGACCGCCCGTCCACGAGCCAGCTTCTTGATGTGTTGGAAGACGTCCCATTCGGCTTGGGGGTCCAGCGCACTGGTGGGCTCGTCGAAAATGAGAATCTGCGCATCCCGCACGAACGATCGGGCCAGAGCGATCTTCTGCCACTCGCCGACACTGAGTTCTTCGCCCTCGTCGAACCACTTGCCGAGCATGGTGTCGTAGCCGTGGCGAAGACCGGCGATGGTCTCGTGCGCGCCGGCGTCTCGGGCCGCCGCCTCGACGGCAGGATCGTCTTCCTCCAAGGCCACATTGCCGAGCCGGACGTTCTCTCGCGCCGTCAACTGATACTGGGCGAAATCCTGGAAGATGACGCTCAGACACCGTCGAAGGTCGAGCAGGTCGAAGTTGCGGAGATCGATGCCGTCGATGGTGATGGACCCGGCGTTCGGATCGTAGAGCCGGCATAGGAGCTTGACAAGCGTAGTCTTGCCCGATCCATTGGGGCCCACGAAGGCCGTCACCTCCCCCGGCCGAATGGTGAGAGAGATGTCCTTGAGGGCGGTTCGCTCAGTACCCGGATAGCTGAAGTGGACACCTTCGAACCGGATGCCCTCGGACATGGGCCGTGGCATCGGTTTCGGGGTGGTGGGAGCAAGGACCCGCGGCTCGAGAGTCATGAACTCATCGTAATATGTGAGGAACAGGTTATCTTCATATAGGGAAGCAAAACCGCGCAGCACGGCCTGCAGCGACCCGAGGCTGGTCTGGAAGGCCTGGTAGTAGAGCACCATGCTGCCGACCGTGATGATGCCTTGGATAGCCCGCCAGGCGATAAATGCGAAGGTGCCGAACACCGCCACGACGGAAGCGACCCCCGCGGCAAGTTCGGCGAGGGAGCGTCGCATGGCAAGGCCGATGAGCTCGTGCCGCAGGCGGAGTCGCAATTCGCGATGCCAGGAGCGGAAACGGTCGCCCAGGTCGAACAGACGCATCTCCTTGGCGTGCGTGCTGTCGGTGAGCAACCAATGAGCATAGTACGACTGCCGTTCGGTCTCCGTACGCCTCCGTTGCCAGTCGAAGAGCTTGCCCGAATAGCGGAAACGCACCCACGCCCCCGGGACCGCAGCGCCGAGCACGATCAAGCCCACGGCCCAGTGAAGGGTAAGGAGGAGTATCGCCATCGTCACCAGAGTGACCAGGGCCTGCCCGGTACCGGTGAGATTCCTGATGATACTCGTGGGTCGGTAGGGCGCCTCTTGTTGGGCGCGGTACAGTGCGTCGTGATAGCGCGGGTTCTCGTAGTATTCCATGTCAACCAACACGGATTGAGCATGGATGACGTCCGTCACATGGTCGGTCACGGTCCGGCCGAGGGCTTCATCAACCACGGTCGCGAGAGAGCGCAGTCCCACGGTGACCACGCCTACTACGGCCGCCAGACCGATGAGTAGAGCGACATGCCTGAAGGCCTCGCCGTGATCGGGGCCCGTAATACCCTCTGTGACCCCGTCGACGATGAGCTTCATCAACCAGACCGCCGCCAGCGGGAGGACGCCCTGTACCACGGTAAGCATCACGCTGGCCACCGTCCACCCGGGTGCGATGGACCACACCAGCTTGAGCGCTCGACCGAGCCGTAGCCCGTCTCTGGCTCTAGGCCTGCGCTTCTCGTGGGTCAGAGATGCTCCCTTCGTTCGCATGCACGTCCATCGACGGGCAGGCGGCCACCTGTTTATTCTACGCACCACTATAGACAAAGACCGCCGTCAACGGTGCTACCATCTGGGCGCACGATTCGAACAGGCAGCCCGGGGGTCCCGCTTGGACGGTCACATCAGGTACTACGAGGTCGCCGGCATGACCATCCAGGTGGAGAGCGACCTGCCCATCACTGATGCGACCTTCGCCCCGAAGTTCGCCTCCTTCCGGGTCGAGTCACCGGGAGATGACGTCGTCGTCGTTCGCCACCACTTCGGTCTGCCTGATCTGAGCGGCAAAGACCTTGGTCAAGAGGTCTACCGGCGCCCGCCCTGGGCCATATACCGGAGTGAAGAGTCCTGGCACTACTTGGGCATCGCGCCGGATCCCGAGGACCCGACGCTGCACTGTTTCGCCACCCTCAGCCTCGACCACGCGGACGTCCATGTTCACACCAGTGAGATCTACGAACAGGCGTGGCGACGTGGCGGGTTGGAGTCGCTGACGTTGTTCCCCACCGATCAGGTGCTGCTCGCCCGTCTGTTGGCCGACCGCGAGGGCTGCATCATTCATTCGAGCGGCTTGGTTATCCGTGGTCAGGGGCTGGCTTTCGTCGGCCATTCCGAAGCCGGGAAGTCTACGGCTGTTCGGCTGGCTAAGAAACGCTTGGGCGACGTCGCCCAAGTGCTGTCTGACGATCGGAACATCTTGCGTAGGTGGCCGGGAGGTTTCAAGGTATACGGCACCTGGAGTCATGGTGAGGTGCGAGAGGTTTCCAGTGGGCCCGGGTGCCTCCGCGCCCTGCTCTTTCTCGAACAGCACCAAACCAACAAGCTCCTGCCCGTCGACGGGAAGGAGGCCTGGACACAGTTGCTGGCCACGCTTGTGAAGCCGCTCGTCAGCGCTGAGTGGTGGAGCAGACAGATGGACCTGCTGGAGCGCGTCGTGGCGGAAGTGCCCTGCTACACGATGCGTTTTGACAAGAGCGGCGCCATCGTGGGCGAATTGGAGCGTCTGGTGAGATGAGCGAGTACGTTCGGAGGGTCTCGCGCATCCCCGATTCACTTCTCCCGCGTCTGCCTCATCTCGGTATCGAACTCACCGAACGGTGCGACAACGACTGTATCCACTGCTGCATCAACCTGCCGGCCGGCGATCTGGCGGCGCGGGCTCGGGAGATGACCACCCAACAGGTTCTGGAGATCATGGATCAAGCCGCCGGCCTGGGATGTTTGGAGGTGCGCCTGACGGGCGGGGAGCCACTACTGCGACCCGATTTCGAGAACATCTACTTGCACGCCCGGCGACTCGGCATGAAGGTGCTCATATACACCAATGCCCGCCGGATCACCATTCGGTTGGCGGATCTCTGGAAGCGGATCCCGCCGTTGGTACCCATCGAAGTCACCGTGTACGGCATGCGTCGCGAGTCCTATGAGGCCGTGACGCGCAGCCCCGGCTCCTATGGGCAGTTCAGGCGCGGGGTCGATCTATTGCTGGACCGTCAGATCCCGTTCGTCGTGAAGAGCGTCCTGCTGCCACCCAATCGTCACGAAGTGGAGGAGTTCGAGGAGTGGGCGCGAACCCTTCCAGCTGTGGACTCAATCCCGGGTTACTCGATGTTCTTCGAGCTGCGCGGCCGTCGTGACGACGAAGCTAAGAACGAGTTGATACGTTCCTTGCGGATCGCCCCTGAGGAAGGTGTGGCGATGCTCAGCAGAAACGAGGCCCGGTATCGGAAAGAATCGGAGGAGTTCGCATCGAGGTTCATGGGACCTCATGGGGACCGGCTGTTCGCGTGCGGGGCCGGATGCTCCGTTTGCGTCGACGCCTACGGGCGTGCGCAGCCTTGCCTCGGTCTCCGCGCCCCAGAACTGACAGCGGACGTCCTTGCCTCATCGGTGGCTGTGGCTCTAGAAGGATTCGGCGGTCTGAAGGAGATGCGGGCCACCGATCCGGACTACCTGCGGAGATGCGCGGTATGTTCGCTTAAGGGCTTCTGCGAGCAGTGCCCAGCGAAATCGTGGGCCGAGTACGGCACTCTCGATACACCCGTTGAGTATCTTTGCGAGGTGGCTCACGCGCAGGCTCGGTATCTGGGCTGGCTGGGCTCCGGCGCAAAGGCCTGGGAAACTGAAGTTCTGACGCGTTCGGCCGATAAAGTGAGTGAGGCGCGGTGTTCTGCCGGACTCTACGCGCTGGAAGCGACAAGATCGGTTAGACGGAGACATACCTCGAGATGACCGAGAAGAGAAGATGGCATAGACCCGAGCTTGTAGTCCTGACGCGCAGCAGGCCGCAAGAGGCCGTTCTTGCCAACTGTAAGCACGCGAGTCAGGGGCCCGGCCCTGACTCGTGGAAATGCAAAGAGAAGAGCGTCAGATGCGTTGTTTTCGCTAGGAGTTGAAAGTCCCGTCTTTTGTGTCTGCCGGGTCGTTGTAGGCTTGCTGCCGCCCTCTCTCTTTCTTTTCTATATCGTGGGCCGTCGCACATCTGTCCGCATTCGTGGTACGTTCGTCTCTACCCCCCACCATGATCGGAGGAGGCCCGCCCACCGTGAACGCCGGAATACCCTTGAACACCATCTGTTCCCCGTCTGAGGACGTGGTGTCGCGCGAGATCGAGGGGGAGATCATCATCGTGCCTTTGGTCGCGGGCATCGGCGATGCGGACGACGAGCTGTACACTCTGAATGAGACCGGCCGGGCCGTATGGCGGAGGCTGGATGGTCAACGCACCCTAGGCGACATCGTGGCGGCTTTGGCTCTCGAGTTCGATGCAGGCTACTCAGAGCTGGAGGCGGACGTGCTGGGCTTCGCTGCAGCCATGATCGAGCGAGGGGTCCTGTCGGTGAAGGATTAGGCTTTCGTGGCGGATACCGATCCCCCGCGGTACGTGGTCTCGGGAGCGGACCTGTCCCTCTCCAACCAGGGACAACTGGAGCTGCTCCACGAGATGATGAGACGGGGTCTCCCCCTCCGCATGCCTGTGCGCGGGTCCAGCATGGCGCCTTGCATCCGCGACGAGGACGTGGTGACCGTCGCTCCGATGGACCAAGAAGACCCAAGAGTGGGACAGGTCGTTGCTTTCATCACCCCTTCGCTCGGACGCCTGGCTCTGCACCGAGTGATCTCCCGAAGCGCGGAGGGATGGGTCGTTCGCGGTGACGGCTGTCTTGAGGCAGACGGAGTCGTCACTCGTGACGCCATGTTGGGCCGGGTGACGAGGGTCGAAAGAAATGGTCGGGAAGTGAGGTTCGGCGAGGGCCGCATGGGCGCGTCGATTGCCTGGCTCAGCAGAACAGGGTTGCTTCTTGGTCTCCGCTCCGTGCAACGGACGCCTCGGCGCCTCGCCGCCGCCGTCCTACGACGTCTTCAAGATCAGCGACTGTATAGGACGTTGGGCCGGCGATGGAGACTACGAGTGGAGATCTTCGAGGCCGGTGAGCCCGACCTGCAGAGTGTGCGCAGGTGGTTGGATACCGAGGACTCGGGGCCCGAGGCGTCTCGACCGGGGGACCTCGCGGTGAAGGACTGGGTGGCGAAGCACAGATCGAAAGTCGTGGGATCCGTGCAGTTGGTGTTCTTCTCCAACGTGCATCTGGAGTGGCAGGGCTATTGGCTCTTCTCACTCAACGTACGGAGGCGCTATCGGGGGCTGGGCATCGGTGAGGCGCTGACCGCGCGCGTGGCCGAGGAGGCGCGTGCGCAGGGTGCGACCGAGCTGCTGCTCGTGGTGTCAGAAGGCAACGAGCCTGCCGTCCGCCTTTGCCGCAAATGTGGTTATACGCAGACGGTGGTCGAAGCTCTCGAACCCATCTTCCAGGCGGAGAAAGCATCTCACGGCAGGAGGCGCATCGTGATGCGCAGACGGCTGGATGGGGGTACCTGAGAACCATGGAGATCCAGGATTTCGCCCTCTGGGACAAACTGGCCGGCAAGCGGAAGCCTATCTCCTTCGATCTGGAGATCACCGCCCGCTGCAACAACGACTGTCGCCACTGCTACATCAACTTGCCGCCTGGGGATGAAGCCGCCAAAGAGGCCGAACTGACACCGGAGGAGATCCTGGACATCGCCCGGCAGGCTGTTGACATGGGCGCTGTCTGGTGCCTCGTCACCGGAGGTGAGCCTCTCCTTAGGGAGGATTTCTCCGAGATATACGTGGGGCTTAAGCGCCTCGGATTGTTGATCGGTGTGTTCACCAACGCCTGTCTGGTCACACCGGCTGAAGTCGAGCTCTTTAAGAAGTATCCACCGCGGGACATCGAGGTGACGGTATACGGCGTCACCCGCCAGACATACGAGGCGGTCACGAGACGTTACGGCTCCTGGCGGGCCTTCACAAAGGGCCTAGACCTGCTTTGTGACGCCGAGGTCAAAGTGCATCTCAAAACCATGGCGCTTCGTTCCAACGCTCATGAGTTGGATGAGATCGCGAAGTTCTGTCGAGAGCGCGCCATGGACTTCTATCGGTTTGATCCGTTTCTGCATCTCCGTTTCGACGGAGATCCGGTCCGCAACGAGGAGATCAAGGCGGAGCGCCTTTCGCCGGAAGAGATTGTGGCGATCGAGCGGAACGACTCGGCGCGTTTCGGGGCTTTGCGGAACGAGTGTGAGAAGGGGGAGCTCATCTGTCCCGAACTCGAACACCAGAGTTGCGACCGTCTGTTCCAGTGCGGTGCCGGCACCGACAGTTTCAGCGTGGGGTATGATGGCACCTTCCGTCTGTGCAGCTCGCTCTGGCATCCCGACACCACGTATGACTTGCGGACGGGCACTCTACGGGAAGCCTGGGAGGAGTGGGTGCCTCATGTGCGCGACCTGCGAAGCGCCAACCCCGCGTTCTTGGACAAGTGTCGACGTTGCCCCCTTATCAACCTCTGTCTCTGGTGTCCCGCGCACGCCGCACTCGAAGCTGGGGCCATGGATGAGTGGGTGGAGTATTTCTGTGAGGTAGCCCATACTCGGGCGGCCGCCCTGCTGTCGGACGGTCGGACCCGTTGAACGATTCTCCGGCGATACGGCCTACTTGGGGTGGGGAGGCGGCGCTCTCGCCGGAGATCCGCGCCTGCCTTGCCTGTGCCCGCACCGTCATGGATCCGACTCATCTCGATGAGTTTCGAGCCGCGTTGGCGGCGTGCGCCGACGTGGAGCGTCTTTGCGCGGCGGCCGTCGGTCAAGGAATGCTCGGTCATCTTCACCGGCAGGTCGCGGGTCTGCAACCGGACGGCGCAGGCGCCGTTCTCAAGAACCGGCTCGCCGAGCTTCATCGTTTGTCCGCCGAGAGGAATCTTCGCCAGACGGCCTATCTGCTCCGACTCCTCGACTGTCTGCGTGCGGCGGGGGTGGAGGCGATGCCCTTCAAGGGCCCGACATGGGCGGAGCGACTGTACGGTGACATCACGCTGCGTTCATGGGTCGATCTCGATTTGCTCGTCCCTCGTGAGCAAGTGGCAACGGTGCGCCGCGTGTTACTAGAAGGCGGCTTCACGGATAATTGTCCGTTCAACGAGCGCGTTCTCCGGCAGGGGCGGCGGGGATGGGGAGAGATCGCCATGAACAATGTCGGCCACGACATCCAAGTCGATCTTCATTGGGAGATCAGGGTCGGTTTCAGCAGGCGCTTTCTAGAGCCCGATCGGTTGGTGGCGCGGGGTTCGAGACTATTGCTTCTGGGTCGCGAGGTGGTGACGCCGTGCGCCGCCGACCTCCTCATCATGAGCTGCCTGCACGGCACGAGACATAGGTGGGACAGGGTGGAGGAACTGCTGGGCGTCGCCGTCCAGGTAAGGGACGTCCCTCCCGATCATTGGGTCGGCATCTTGACGGCCGCGCAGGCTGCGGGATGCACCCGGCGGGTGGTGATCGGTGTGTCTCATGTTTGCCGCGTGTTCGGCCTCCCAATCCCCGCCGGGGTGAGAGAGGTCGTTGGCCGGGACCGCCTCGCCGGCGCCCTTCTCCGCTTGCTCGGATCCGATACAGTCGATCATCAGTTCGCGAAGGAATCGCGAGGTCAACTGGTGAAGCTCGGCTGGGTGTTCGCCACTGAGGATTCGATGGCGGCGGCCGTGTGGCATGGGGCCGTGCGTTTTTTCCGTCCGGGACCGGGGGATTGGGGCAGTCTCGCGCTGCCCGGATGGGCAAGATGGCTCTACTATCTGACAAGACCGCTTCGGCTGGCGCTCAAATGGTTCCGGCGGCTGTTCTAGAAGGGTACTGGGCGGGACTGTAGTAAACTGGCCCGGGACAGCGGTGGAGAATCAGCAACCGACCGATAGGCGAGCATGACTGAGCCGGACATCGAGCCTCAAGACACTATCAGGCTGGAAGACTATCTGCGCATCGCCTGGAGCCGGGCTTGGATAATCATCCTGGCCGTCCTCATTGTTGGGATTATGTCGTTTGTAGTCTCTATGCGCACGGCTCCTCGCTATAGCGCCACTGCGGAACTCGTCTACGAGAAGAGTAGAATGGACACCGCGGTGTTCGGCTACGAGATCCTCCGCTACGAGTACGATAGGCCTCGCACCATAGAGACGGCCATCGCCGCCATCAACCGCAGCGAATCCATCGCGGAAGCCGTGAGGGCTCAAATCGCTTCGACCAAGGAGCCGGCCGAGCTGTCGGGAATGGTCAGCGCCAAGGCGAATGCCGACGCCGATTTGGTCAGCGTCTTGGCGGTAAGCAGCGATCCCCAGGAGGCTGCGGAGGTAGCCAACGCCTTCGCTGACCAGTTCATCATCTATCGGCGGAACATGGCCCGGAGCGTGGTCGCCGACGCACGCGATCTCATCAAGGACCAGTTGGACGGTCTGAGCGGCGAGGAGGCCGATACCGCCTACAGACTGTTGCTCCAAGAAAAGAACGAGTCACTCCGCATTCTCGAGGCCATGCAGGACGGTGACTTCAGACTGATTCGCCGAGCCGAGGCGCCTGGCGCGCCGTTCACTCCACAGACCAAACGCAATCTGATCCTCGCTCTTGTGGTGGGTCTGGTATTGGGTGTGGGCTTGGCGTTTCTAACAGAATATCTGGACAAACATATCAAAGACGAGAAGACTCTCGAACGGGTGTCGGGCCTTCCGGTGCTGGCGAGCGTACCTACCGTGGGCGGGAGATGGAGAAGATCACGGAAGAGTCGGCGAACGAGTGCGGCCGTGGGGTTCGAAGGAGCCGGTTCCGTGTTGCTCGAGTCGTTCAGGACCCTCCGATCCAGCCTCCAGTACTTCGATGTCGAGGGGGACCTGCGCGCCCTAGTGGTCACCAGCGCTCTGTCCCAGGAAGGCAAGACCGTCACTACGGTGAATCTGGCCATCAGCCTTGCGCTGTCCGGCAAGCGGGTCATACTGCTCGACGCCGATCTACGGCGCTCGATGGTGCACGAATACCTGAGTCTCGAGAACAAGGTCGGGCTGTCCAGCGTGCTCGCGGGCCGGTCCTCGGTGTCCAGCGCGCTCCAGCTCGTCCTTATGGACGACTTCATCCCTCCGAATACACGGAAAGACCGGGATGGCGAGTCTGATCGTCCGGTGCTTCGCAAGAACCTATATTGCATGACGTCGGGACCCCTCCCACCGAACCCGGCCGAACTGCTCGGATCCGCACGGATGGGACACGTCATGTCAGAACTGAAGCAGATGGCCGACTATCTCTTGATCGATACCCCTCCACTGCTGCCGGTGTCGGACGCGCTGACCTTGGCGGCTCACGCGGACGCGGTGATTGTGACCGCTAGGCTATACTCGACCACGCGGGAGGAGATGGAAGAGGTGCGTAACCTGCTCGATAGGACGGGCGTGCGGGCCATCGGGGTGGTGGCCGGCGGAGTCAAGCCCAAAGGCACGTACTACGGTAGACACGGCCATCAATACGGATACAGCAGTTAGCGGAGATATGACGGAAGCGAGAGAGTTCTGGAGATGGAGCGAAAAGTCCTGGTGGGCCGGTGATCTAGACTGGCGGAGCGCCACCGCCATCACGGCCGGTGTCGACGTCGGCTCGGTCAGCTCTCAAGCCGTGCTCCTTGCCGACGGGAAGCTTCTTTCCTACTTCTCCACCCGTACCGGATCCTCCAGCCCCGACAGCGCCGTCCGTGCCTTCGATGGTGCGAGCGAACCCTTAGGTCTCAGTCTGAAAGACGTGAGCTACGCTGTGGGCACGGGTTACGGGCGCGTCAATGTCCCCTTCGCCGGCCGGACCATGACCGAGATCGCTTGCCATGCGCGCGGAGCGAACTTCATGGCGGGGTCGACGGTGCGCACCATCCTCGACATGGGCGGCCAGGACTGCAAGGTCATCCGTTGCGACGAGCGGGGCAAGGTGCTCAACTTCATCATGAACGACAAGTGCGCGGCCGGTACCGGGCGCGGCATGGAGGTCATCGCGGACGTGCTGTCGGTACCCATCGAGGACATCGGACGCCGTTCCTTCGAGATAGACGACGAACCGCCGCCGGTGAGCAACGTGTGCACGGTGTTCGCGAAGTCGGAGGCGACCTCATTGCTTCGGGCCGGATGGAGCGTGAACCGTGTGCTTGCCGCGTACTGTGCGGCCATGGCCCAACGGGTAGCCGGGCTGATAGAACGCATGGGGGTGGAACGGGAATTCTTCATCACCGGCGGTATCGGGAAGAACATGGGCGTGACGAAGCGCATCGAGCGGCTCATCGGAGTGGAGGCAGTGGGGCTGCCATCCGACTCTGCACTGGATCCCCAAGTGGCCGGTGCTCTAGGGGCCGCCCTCTTCGCCTACTCACTACACCGCAAAGCTCGTAGGTCATGATCGCTAACTACGGATATGAAGACGGCTCCGGGTTCTACTACATCACCATCGATGGCGATCTTTGCGCCAAGTGTGTAGAACACTCGTGCGTGACCGCATGCCCGCAGGGCGTCTATGCTGTCGAGATGGACGACTACGACGACTTCGTGGCCGTAGTGAAGGAGGTCGCTCGGAAACGCCTCCGCGAGCTTTGCTCTTTGTGCAAAGGGCAGAACGGTGGTGGAGGGACGGAGCGTGCTCTGCCTTGTACGGACGCCTGCCCCGCCGGAGCCCTGCGGCACAGCTGGTAGGCGATGTGCACAGGCAGGAGCTCGTAGACGTACGAGTCGACGGCCCGAGCCTCCTGGTCGACGGGGGGCCATGATGGAAGCAATCAAACCGGCATCGAGCCGCAGAGTCGTCATCGGTGTGGTGTCCGACACTCACGGTCATCTGTACCCTGAGGTCAGGGAGGCTCTGCAGGGCGTCGACCATATCATCCATGCCGGTGATGTCGGCTCTCCGCAGGTGCTCGAGGGACTTAAGGCCATCGCCCCCGTCACCGCGGTAAGAGGCAACTGCGATCTCGACCGGTGGGCCCGGAGTCTGCCTGTGCGGGCTGAAGTGAAGTTCGAGGAAGTGCGGATCCTCGTGGGGCACATCGCTGCACGCCTACGGGACGTCGAAAAGAGCGGCGGGTTCTCCGTGGTCGTGACCGGTCACAGCCATATGGCCTCTATCGAGTGGGACGACGGGGTGGTGCACATCAATCCCGGTTCGGCGGGGCCGCGGCGCTACGAACGCCCTCGGACCATCGGTCTTCTCACCATAGAATGCGTTGGGATGGAAGGACCGGACGGCCAGGCGGGTAAGGATAGATCGATCGGGGCCGAGATCGTGGCTGTAGCGGGAGACTGACGGAAATCGTCCGTATCGACGCGATGAACAACGCCCCCTCTCGCCGGGCGCGAGAGGGGGCGCCTGTTAGTGGGAAGAAGGGCACAGTACTTCCCGCGTGAAGTCTCCATCGAACTGAGTCCGTATGCAATGCGTCGCTATCCGACGAGACGGTCTATCCCGTGTGATGCGACGCTGTTCCGCTGTACGGTAACGCACTGAGTCGAAGCCTACAAGCTCTTCGCCACATGGGAGGTCAGTTCTCCCAGGCGGTAGGTGTAGCTACCCATCTCATTATCGTACCAACCGAAGATCTTGACATGCGTCAGCGGGATCCGGTGCTCACCGCAGCCGTTGGGAAGCTTGAGGTCGACGAACCCGGTCCGTGTGTGAGTCTCGATCCCTTCGATCACCACCGCTGCATCTTCGCCCAGCATGTCGGCGGACACGTTCTGTTCCTCACTGTACTTCACGAGTCCGAGCGCCTCGCCCTCGGCCGCCTCTTTGTAGATGGCGTTGATATCGTCACGATCCACCGATACGGTGCCGTCGGGAGAGGCCTCGGTTTGGAACGTGACGTTGAGGATGATGAGGCTCACGCTGTTGGTAGGGATGCGCACCGAATCGGCCATGAAGCCGATGCGGGCTATCTCAGGCATGACCTGTTCCAGCGCGTTTGCGGCGTTGGTCGACGTGAGCACGATATTGCCCATGGCCCCGCGTTTTTTGCGCATGTCTGTGTCGCCGGAGCCGGGCACGGCGTCGAGCACGGGCTGGGTGTTGGTGACCGCGTGCACTGTGCTCATGCCCGCAGTGATCATGTTGCGGGTGAGGTCACGGGCGAGCAGCGGCCGCATCATGTGTGCAAGAGCAGTGGTGGTGCAGGAGGCGGCTGAGACCAGATTGTGCCTGCCGGGGTCGAAGTCGAGATGATTGATCCCGTGGATGAGCATGACGGCGTCCTCGGGAGTCGGTACGCCCTTGAGCCTGCTCTTGAACGGCGAACTTTGCACCACCGCCCGCGCTCCGGCGGCCAGATGGCCCCGGAGCGCCCCCTTCGGGTCGTCGGGCTCGGCGTGTGGATCGCGGAACTTGCCGGTGCAGTCTACAACCAGGCCGACCCCGTGGTCGCGCCAGGGGATGTCCTTGGGATTGCGTACTTCGCGCAGGAATAGGATCTCCTTGCCGTAGGCCTTGGCCAGGCCGTCGCCTTCGTCTATCACGTGGATGTCCGGCCGGCCACGATGCCCGCCCAAGAAGCGATGGAGAGGACCGTACGTGCTGTCCTTGTTCACATATTCGACGACAGACTGGAGGGAGGTGCCCACCGACCGGCCCACGTTCACGACGAAACGGTCAAAATCGTCGTGACCCAGGTGATACCAGAGGGTCAGCTTGCCGATGCGGCCCAACCCGTTGATCCCCAGTGTCCTCGAACCACTCATTTCCAAGCCCCTTTCTCGTGACTGAGGGTGACCGAACGGTGGCACCCTATAGTGGATGGGATGCGCGGGCTATCATCGGCACTCGGCCCAGGAAGATGTTTCCGGTGCGTCCGTCGATGGACAGCCAGTCACCCGCCTTCAAGTCGTTGCCCGCCAACCTCGCTGTGCCCTGCTGCTCAAGAACCTCAAGGGCCCGGCAATCGACGACCGCGGTCTTGCCCAGACGTTTCGCCGTGACGGCGGCATGAGAAGTAGCTCCGCCCCGGGCGGTGAGGAGACCCGAGACGCGGGTGATCATCGCGATGTCCTCCGGCACGGTGTCGGGACGCAGGAGGACTATATTGTCGCTTGGAGCTTCCACCGACAGACGATCGATATGAGCCACGTCGATGGCCACTCTTCCCGAGTAGGCCCCGCCGGCCACACCCATCCCCACGGCCACGGCCGGCCCGAAAGTGGGTGCCGATGCGTCGAAGAACGGTGCGTCGTCCTGTTGCTCATGGACCATGGGCCGCTTCTGCAGGATGTAAAGGTCCTTGCCGGACGCCGATTCGAAGGTGAACTCGATCTCCTGTGGATCATGCTCTCGTTTGCCCACCAGATCGCGCGCCACGTCGAGGAGCGCTTGGTATACGTCAGGAAAATCTCGTTCCAGAGAATGCTCTATCCCCTGGTAGGTAGGGCTGCCGAGCCGCTGGGCTTCAGAGATAGGCCACGGGAACACCAGCCCGCCGACCAGGTCCTCACCTTGACTGCGGACGGTGAAGTCGCCGAACAGGCGTACCTGGCTACTGTAGGGCTCGAGCGGGTTCCGAGTGAAGGTCACCCCGGACCCCGACTCTCTGCTCAAATTGCCGAACACCATCCGCTCAATGACGACGGCTGTACCCCACTCCGGCGCCACGCCGAGATAGCGCCGGTACAATTTGGCCTCCGGAGAGTCCCAGGACTCCAGCACCTTTCGCACGCATCCGACCACCTGCCGGAAGGGGTCGTCGGTGAACCTCACTCCCAACTCACGGGCGCGCGCCTTATAGGCAAGCGCGAGTTCGCGCATGCGCTCGGCCGGGAAGTCCAGCTTCAGCTCGATTCCGTGCCGCATCTTGAACTCAGCCATGATGTCGTCGAAGAAATCGCGCTCCACGCCCGAAGCCATGGCCCAGGACTGCAGGAAGCGGCGGTAGGAGTCCCACGCCGCCCATTCGAAGCCCGGCTTTCGTGACAGCGCCTCGGCCAGCCGGTCGTTGAGCCCCACGTCCATGAAGGTGGACATCAGGCCCGGCATGGAGATAGCCGCGCCCGACCGGATGGAGAGGGTGAGCAGCCGGGCCGGGTCGCCCAGACGCAGCCCGGTCTCCTTCTGAAGCCGGGCCAGACCGGCCCGGATGCGCTCGAGGGTGTCGAAGAACAGGGGACGATAGGCCATAGCCGGCATGGCGCTAAAAAGCTCGGTAGACAGGATGAAGCCCTGTGGCACCTGATGGCCGTAAGACGCCATCTGCTTGAGGCCCAACCCTTTGAAGCCCAAGGTCATCTGGTCGTCTATGGCGGGTCGAGGCTCGTGGATGGGCGATACTAGACGCTGCGGGTCGTAGTTCATCATCCTCGTGAGGGCGTGGTTGCTGAGCCGGCCTGTCAAAGTAGATATCTGGCGGAGAACCGCTGAGACATATCGGTCGAGAGCCTGCATGCCGAGGGCCGACACCAACACCTCGCGAAGCACCATCTCGGCCATCGCATCGAGCGACATGCCGCGGATCTCACACTGGCGGGGATCGTGCTCCAGGACCGTATGTAGCACCTGGTCGTGGCTCAGAATCGAGTTGCGGGACAACTCGGTGACGGAACCCACGACGAACTGAAAGACATTGTGATATTGGTGGAAGGTGAAGTTGTGGCTGCTGAATCCGGACTCGAGAAGTCGCAGGTTGGCTGCGAGGTTGCGTGAATCGATGCCGTCCGCGGCCAGGGCGCGCTCAAAAAGTCGTATGTCGGCCGCGGTGCGCCGGAGTGAGTCGCGGGTGACATAGGTGTCCGCGGCCTCGGCGACCAGGTCGTCAAGCAGTCTGGCCACCAGGTTCTCGACCCGGAAGGACAGGCCCAACGAGTCGAATTTAGGCTCGGTGTACGTCCCGTACATGGAGGGGATGCCGGCTGCGATGTGACGTTTCTGGTAGATGTTCTCCACAGCTACAGAGGGCGTGGGACTGAGAACGATCGTTTGCAACTCTTCGAGCATGGACAACGCGGTGTCGAGCAGCCGTCTTCGTGTCGCGGCGGTCGGTCTCCTCTGCCACGCGCCTAGGGCCTTCGCAAACGCCGCGCGCGTCGTCGCCTCGAGCCGCAGGTTACGGTTCACCACCGGACCGATGCCGTCCGCCGACAGGGAATACTTCTGGGCAAGCAGCTGGTGAGTACGGATCATGAGAGCTACGCGGCGACGGCCGCAGGACGGAGAACCGTCCGTTTGGGGCAACCGGTCCAGAAGCCTCTCTAGATCCTCAGGCGGCAACGCGACCAATCGGTCCAGGAAGGTCTCTGTATCAGGCAAGAAGGCGCGCAGCGACTCGAGCACCTCATGCGGTTCCTCCGCCCACTCGCGCTCCTGTTTCACCGCCGCGAGCGTGTTGACCGAGAGATAGGGCTCCAGACCTGATGGGTCCAGCGTCATCCAGTAGGTGAGCACCGCCCGGCTGAAGGCGACCAGCCGGTTCGAGGACTCGGCATGGGACTGCTTGCGAAGAAAGTGCATCAGGGTATCGTGGCGTCCACAGACCTCGTCGATCTCGGTGGAAACGGAACGGAGCTCGCCTTCCGCTCCGACATCGTTGAAGTACACGGGAAAGGCCCGCAGCAGCTGTTTGGCCACGAAATAGATGGGGCCAATATCGGCGTTGAGGAAGCGTGTCACGTCTCGCTGGAACAGGTCGGTGTCGGCGATGTAGACGCCACCCAGACGCAACTGGACGTTCAGGGCGGCCGCAAGGCGCTCGTAGAGAGCGGGATTGGATTCGATGATGTGCATCCAGCACCGGACCTTGGGCAGGTGGAACGGGTTGACCACGGTCTCCCAGTCGTCGGTGGCGCCCTGGATCTCAGGATACTGAAAGCGCCAGGAGAGCACGTCTTCGATCAGATGGTCGGCCGCGGCGACGTTACCCGCTTCGCCGATGGCTACCCCTATGGCCTCGTAGCATAAGAAGCGCATGAGCAGGAACTGGTCTTCGCGGGCGCGGAAGAATCGGGTAAGACGGCTGAGGATCCGCTCGACGTCGAGATGTCGCTCGGGTTTCATCAACTGTCGAACGACGGCCAGAAGGTGGACCATAACGTCGTTCTGTTTGTACCCCAAGGTGTCGTCCTTGAGGAAGTAAAGGCAGATGGCGAAGCGGTCTTCGATGTCGTCGATACGGAAGATCTGGTCGATGGCCTGATCGAGCACGGCTGAGAAGGTGGGCAATCCCGGGGACAGGAGCTCGGCTGTGGCCGCAGTCTCCGCCTTCTCGATCAATCGGCCGACCACGTCCGGGGCGAGACCCGCGAAACTCGTCGCCACCGCCTCGGGGCCGGTCAGCTCCGCCTCGGCTGAGACGGCCCACTGGGGGATCGGCAATCGCTCTGCCACCCGGTGATACCCAAGGAGCAGTACAGACCGGTAGAACTGGGTGTAGGCATCAGCTAGGGCCGGCCGCCGGGCCGCCAGCTCTACCAAACCGTGAAGGAGGGTGTCGCGCTCCAGTGACGCCAGCGGCTGGTTGGGCACGAAGCGGATCAGGCAGTCCGCCACGCTTGCCAGCGGTTCGTCGTATTCATCGGCGTGCGGCCCGGACAGAACGGCGGTGCACCAGGTCAGGAGCTGCCGGAGTAACAACGAAGCCTGCTGGGTAGTGAGCGGGGTGTCTAACAGGTCGAGGACCAACTCGGACAGGAGCGTGAAGCTTTGCACACGGTCTTCGGACTGCTCGAAGTACGTCCAGTTGCGCAGGAGTATGGTCTGGAAGCCGTCGACCAGCAGATCTATGTTGCGATAGGTGTGGAAATACTCCGCCAGTGTCTCCATCAGGGGAGTCTTGACCCCATGGTACCCCTCGACCGTGTGGACAAGAGGCAGATAACGCTCGGGGATCACCACTTCCTGAGCGGTCCCCGGTAGGTTGGCCCTGAGGGCGTCGGAGTCGACAGGTATCTCGAGCGGGTCCATCAATCCTCCCGTTCGTGGTTGCCGGGCTCGCCGGCCTCGGCCTCCTCCGACCGGACTCTCTCGCCGGCTTCCAGATCTACGGGGGTCAGTAGCACCCGGGAGATCCGCATGCCGTCCACCCCGAGCACCCGGGCTTGGAAGTTACCCAACAGTACCTGATCTCCAACCTGAGGGCGGCGCTGGAGTTGCTCGAAGACCCGCCCCCCCAGGGTGGGAAAACCCTCTTCGGGGACGCTGAGCCCGACGGCCTCCTCGAGGAGGTCGACGCGCGCGCCGCCATCGACGGAGTAACTGCCGTCTCCACGATCTTCCAGCATGGGCGCCTCCAGGTCGAACTCATCCTGGATCTCGCCGACGAGCTCCTCCACGACGTCCTGGCTGGTGACGATGCCCGCCGTACCTCCGTGTTCATCCACCACGATGGTGAGCGGGGTGCGGGTACTCTGGAAGCGCTGTAAGACGACTTCGATATTAGATGTCTCAGCGATGAACCCTATGGGGCGCAGCAGGCGACGCAGCGTTGCGTCGCGCGGCGCCCGGTACAGGTCTTTGACATGGATATAGCCTACGATATTGTCGACATCCTCCTCGTACACGGGGTAGCGCGTGTGGTTCGTCTCGGCGACGTCCTCGATGGCCTGGGCCACGCTCATCGAGGTAGGCAACGCGGTCATCTCCGTGCGAGGCACCATGATGTCTCCCACCGATTGGCCGCCGAAGGTGAGGGCGCGACGCATGAGGGTCTGCTCGACCTTGTCGATATGCCCCACTTCTTGGCTGGCCTCGATGATCATACGCAGCTCCTCCTCCGAATGGGCCAGTTCGCGCTCGGAGGCCGGCGTTATGTGGAAGAGCCTGAGGACGCCGGCAGCCGATATGTACATCAGCCACGTGATGGGCCGGGTGATCAGAAAGAACCAACGGAGAGGCAGAGCTACGAGCAGCGAGGACTTCTCCGCCTTCCGGATGGCGACTGATTTGGGTACCAGTTCACCGAAGATTATCGTGACAAAGGTCACGAAAACGAAGGCGATCACAGCGGCCAACCACGGGGCCATCCCAGTGTAGCCGAAGACCGTCCTAAAGGTCTCTGCTCCCAGCCAACCCAGACCCATGCTGGCCACGGTCACACCGAGCTGGGTCGCCGAGAGATACGCGTCGAGGTGGTTGACTATGTGGTTGGCGACGCGCGCGCGTCTGTTCCCGGCAGCGGCCAACTCCGCCATCTTGGTGTCGCGCACCTTGACTATCGCGAACTCCGCGAGCACGAAAAAGGCGTTCACGAAGACCAGGAGGATGACTCCGACGATCTGAAGGGCGGTGGTGTTCATCGCCCGTTCACCCGGTGACCGGGCATCGACAGAAGTCGGAGACTAGAGGGGTCGTCGAGCGTGTCCATTTCGCTGTGAACAAGGATAGCATAAGGGCACATACGGTCCCGCGGGGCGCTGCAGGGCCCCATTCTCTCTGGGGGTATCAGCGCCGCTGCGCCGCGGCTATCAGAATCGGCTCCAATATCGTCCAGGCCTCCTCGGCCGTCTCTACGTACGAGAATATATCGAGGTCCTCGGGGGCGATCACACCCTCGTCCACGAGAGCCGGGAAGTCGATGATCCGCTCCCAGTACTCCCGACCGAAGAGCAGCACCGGCATCGGTTTGACCTTATGCGTCTGGATGAGGCACAGGACCTCGAACAGTTCGTCCAGGGTGCCGTAGCCTCCAGGGAAGATCACCAACGCCACCGCCCGCATCATGAAATGCAGCTTCCTCAATGCAAAATAATGGAAGTTGAAGCAGAGATAAGGTGTGATGTACTCGTTGGGCCGCTGCTCGAACGGGAGGACGATATTGAGCCCCACGCTCTCGGCGCCCACGTCGCAGGCTCCCCGGTTGGCGGCCTCCATGACACCGGGGCCGCCACCGGTTACGACCACGACCTTATAGGGACCTCGGACGGGCTTGGCGTCGTCCGACTTCGCCTGCCCGGCCAAGGACCCGGATATTGTCTGGGCCAGCCGGCGGGCCTCCTCGTAGAAGTGGCTCTTTTCGGCGAGAGCCCTGGCGGCGCGTTCCTTCTGCGCCGCTTTCGGGTCGTCAGGGCAGGAAGCGGCGGCCCGCCGCGCGTTCTCCACCATGGCGGCGGCGTCCTCGGGCGCGGGGATGCGGGCGCTGCCGAACATGACCACGGTGGCGGAGATGCCACGGTCCCGTTGCAGTATCTCGGGCTTCAGGTACTCCAGTTCCAGGCGGGCGGACCGGAGTTCGTTGCGGAGTAGGAAATCCGGGTCGGCAAAACCCAGTTTGTAGGCGGAAGACTTGGTCTGAGGGGTCTCGGGGTCGAGGTGGACGTGGAGGCTGTCTTCTTCAGCGGACGGGAGGATACTGCCGGGTTTGTCCTGTCGCTCTGTTGGCCTACGGTCGGGCTGTACCATGAGAACAGCTCCTCACGAGACGTTCTTCTCCTCGCGTAGATCTAACACCCGCTGCGCCTTGCCCTCACTTCGCTCGATGGAGCCGGGTTCCTTGAAAGTCACACCTGTATTGACGCCGATGACGTCTTTGATGTTCTTCTGGATGTTGCTCTTCAGGCGCACAAGGGTCTCGTGTTCGGTGAAGATGGCGATGTCGTCGGTCGAAAGGATGCCCTGGGTCACGTCCTGATAGAGACTGGGGCTGATCTCGACCTGCACTTCCAAGTTGTCCAGCGCACCCCTGCGGTCGACCACCAGTCGGTAGTGCGGCTCGACCTGGGGCGACATCAGGAGCACCGACTCGACCTGGCTTGGGAACACGTTCACCCCGCGGATGATGAGCATGTCGTCCGACCGGCCGAATACCCGGGCCATGCGGGTGTTCGTGCGCCCGCAACTGCAGGGTTCGGTGGTGAGTCGGGTGATGTCGCCCGTCCTGTACCGCACGAGCGGGAAGGCTTCCTTGGTGAGGGTGGTGATGACAAGCTCACCTCTCTCACCCTCGGGAAGCACCTCGCCCGTCTCCGGGTCGATGATCTCGGATAGGAAATGGTCGTCGGCCATGTGCAGCCCGGATTGAGCGTCCACGCACTCGCATGACACTCCGGGGCCGACGATCTCGGAGAGGCCGTAGATATCGCAGGCCTTGATGTTCCATTTGCGCTCGATGTCGTGGCGCATGGCCTCCGACCAAGGCTCGGCTCCGAAGACGCCCACCTTGAGGGGGAACTTGGTGACGTCCAACCCCAGTTGCTGGGCGACATCCCAAACGTAGAGGGCGAAACTGGGGGTGCAGCACAGAACGGTAGTACCGAAATCTTCCATCAGCATGAGCTGCCGCTGGGTATTGCTGCCGGAGATGGGGATCACCGAGGCGCCCAGCAGTTCCGCGCCGTAGTGGGCTCCCAGGCCACCCGTGAAGAGGCCGTAGCCGTAGGCGACCTGTACGATGTCGTCTTCCGACGTTCCGGCTCCGGCAAGGGAACGGGCCATGACCTGAGCCCACATGACTATGTCGTTGTGTGTGTACCCCACCGTGGTGGGCTTACCGGTGGTGCCCGACGACGCGTGGATGCGCACCACTTCCTTCATGGAGGCTGCAAAAAGCCCGAAGGGGTACTCGTCGCGGAGGTTGTGCTTCTTGGTGACCGGAAGGCGCTGCAGATCGTCGAGCGTGCGGATCTGCTCGGGCTTGACCCCGTTCGTATCGAACAGACGCTTGTAGAAGGGGACGCGATCGTAGACCCGCTTCACCAGGACCCTCAGGCGCTCTTCCTGGAGCTTCTTCAGGTCTGCCCGGTTCATGCATTCGTGTTCGCGGTCGAAGATCATTTCAGATTCCCCTTGTGTGGTGCCCGACGCAGACTCGTATTGCCTCAGCGATGGTATAGGCAGCCGGTCCGAGCGTCAACCGGCGTGTGCCTGAGAGCGTCGCGCCGGCCGTGGCCCGCCTCGGCACGTCAGACCTTGAAGGCCGAGGGGCAGATGTCCTGAAGGAGGCACTCAGCGCAACGAGGGCGCCTGGCGTCGCAGACTGCGCGTCCGTGCTCGATCAGCAGGTACGTGAGCCGGAACCAGTCCTCCCTGGGGACGATCTCGATGAGCTCTCGCTCGATCTTGTCGGGGTTCTCGGAAGAGACCAGCCCTAGTCTGCGGCTGAGCCTGTTGACATGGGTATCGACCGCTATCCCGGCGTCGAGATCGGAAGCATAGGCCTTTGGGTGGGCGTTGCCGAGCACGATGTTGGCGGTCTTGCGGGCGACTCCAGGCAGGGTAAGCAATTCGGCCATACTGGACGGGATCTCCCCGCCGAAGTCGGCCAACACCTTCTGGGCCGCTCCGATGATGTGTTTGGTCTTGTTCCGGAAGAACCCGGTAGGTCTGATGTCGGTCTCGAACTCCGCCGGGTCCGCGGAGGCGTAGTCCTCGATGGAACGATACTTCTCAAACAGCTTGGCTGTGACTTGGTTCACCTTCTTGTCGGTGCATTGGGCCGACAAGATGACGGCCACCAGCAGCTCCCAGTCGGTCCCGTATTGGAGGACTATCCCGGCCTGAGGGTACTCGGCTCGAAGACGGGACACTATCTCGCCCGCCCGCGCCTTCCTGGCCGCTTTGCCACCCTTCTTCGTCATGGCTGCTCGTCCATCCCTTGGCCTTCATGTGTGGTTGTGGGCCTTACCGCGATTTCCAAGGAGCATCATACGATATCGGCGCCCTCTGGGCGTGAGTCGACAATGCGTGGTCCTCTGTTGGAACATCCGCCGGGGCGACGGTTCGGAGACGGTCTTTGGCGGCGGAGCCGAGATACGGCTTCTCCCGGCCTTCGGGGGAGGATAGACTTATCAGCGCGACGAAATCATCATAATGGGCTCGATCCGCCGGGAGGACCCGAAATGAGCAGTCCCATTCCGCAACGTCTCATCGTGGGTATCACGGGTGCATCGGGGACGGTGTACGGGATCAGGCTGCTTGAGGCACTCCGCGAGGCCCCCGTCCAGACTCATCTGGTGATGAGCGAGGCGGCCAAACGCGTAGCCGAGCTCGAGACCGGGTGGACCGCGGAAGAGATCGTCGGGTTGGCGGATGTCTCCTACCTTCCTGACGAAATGGAAGCTCCTATCTCCTCCGGCTCATTTATCACCATGGGCATGATCGTGGCGCCCTGCTCCATCAAGACACTGTCGAGCGTGGCGCGCTGCGCCGGCGACACACTTATAGCCAGAGCGGCTGATGTGGTCTTGAAAGAAAGGCGTAGGTTGGTGTTGGTGGTGCGCGAGACACCTCTCCATCTGGGTCACCTGCGTCTGATGGAAGATGTCACGCAGTACGGCGCCGTCGTTCTCCCACCGGTTCCTGCTTTCTATCACGAGCCCCGGACGATCGATGACCTCGTCGACCAGACGGTCGGTAAGGCTCTCGACCAGTTCGGGTTGGAGCACGCGCTTTTCAAGCGTTGGCGCGACGGATGAGAGGGCCTCCTGAGGGGGCCGACCTGTGCGCCCGCGTGGCGGGATACCTCCGAGCGCACCACACTATGACCATCGCCACCGTCGATCCCGTCGGGAACACCCCTCACGCGGCATGCGTCTTCTACGCGGTGGACGAAGATCTTCGATTGGTCTTTCTCAGTAAGCCGGCCGGTGTCCATGGTTCTCATATCGGGAAGCAGGCGCCCGTAGCGGTGACTGTGACCGAACAATACGTGGATTGGGAGACGATACAAGGGGTGCAGTTGTGGGGTGAAGCGAGGCTGCTGGGCGGGACCGCCAAGGCTGGGGCGCTCGCCGTGTACCTGAAGCGCTTCCCGTTCGTGCGCGACATCATGACCAGACCCGGTCTCGCCGACCTGATGCGAGGCATAGGTGTATACAGGGTCACACCGTATCGGGCGGCATTCACCGACAACACGACCGGGGTCTTCGGCCGCGAGGTGCTCGAACCGGTGACGGAATGACGGCATGGAGATGAGACGGGTCGACAGGACGAACATGGAGCGGCGGCGCCGCGAACAGCGTCGTCGTCTCCTGCTGAGGTGGTTGGTGCTGGTCGCCTGTGTCGCCATCGTGACGCTGGCGGTCTTGATCGGTGTCCGCGGTTGCGGCAAGGATACGACTGCGCCGGACGCCGAGGGCCGGATCACCACCGGTTCGAGTGCCTCCGGGAACACCGGGGGAACTGAAGGTACCGAGGGAGCCGAGACCTCAGAGGGTGACGGCGTCTCTGAAGACCCCGGCGTCTCTGAAGACCCCGGCGTCTCAAGCGCCTCCACCGCCTCGAAGACCGTCACCACAGTGACGCCCGGACAAGGCAACCTCGATGAACCGGGCGATATCCGTACGCCCGGCTCCTTCTACGGCCCCATCAACACCACGTTCGATGGGCTGACGATGTTCCGAGGCAACGCTTCCCGCACCTACTACGGTGAGGGTCCTGTTCCGAAGAACCCAAAGATCCTGTGGAAGTTCGGGCCCATGGTCGGCAGCTACAGCGAAGCACTCGCCTCGCCGACCGGGACGGGCTGGACCGGCCAGCCTTGCGTCTTCGAGCGCGACGGCAAGACCTGGGTGGTCTTCGGCGCCTACGACTGGAAGATCCACTTCCTGGACGGCGCTACGGGCGAGGAACTATTCCCCGCCTTCGAGGGCGGTGACATCTTCAAAGGCTCGGTTGTGGCCGATCCCGACGGCTTCCCGCTCATCTTCATGGGTTGCGCCGACGACAGGTGGCGGATCATCGCCATCGATCGGGACGCTCCCACCGAGCTCTTCCACTTGGATTCGAATGAGCTTCCGCGTCGCGTCTGGTACGGAGACTGGGATTCCAGTGTCGTCATCCGCAACGACTATGCGTTCGTTGGGGGCGAGAACAGCCACTTCTACATACTCAAGCTGAACAGGGGATATGGTCCCGACGGGAAGGTGACCGTACGTCCGGAGATCGTGCTCGACTGGCCCGCCTGGACGGCTTCGCTCATCGAGAAGCTGGGGAGTAAGGACGTCTCCGTGGAGAACTCGCCGTGTCTGGTGGGGGACCGGGTCTACTTCTCGAACAGCGGCGGCCTGGTGCAGGGTCTCGACGTGGGGGCTACCCTCAAGGAGCTGAGAGAAGGTGAGGCGCCCGCCGTAGGCGCAGAATCGTATCCGAAGGTCTTTCACTACTGGACGGCTGGGGACACCGACGCCACCATCGTCGCCGACGAAGAGGGCTATCTGTACGTCTGCCAGCACTCCGACAAACGGTCGAGCACGGCCGTGCAGCGCTATGAAGATGTGGGTCAGATACTGAAGCTGGATCCTCGCAAGACCGGCGAGAGCGAGACCCCTCTGGTCTGGTCACAGAAGGTGACGAAACAGTCGGGTGGCCAATCCGGGGTGTGGGCTACAGCGTGTCTCTACAAGAACATGCTGTACGTGCCGACGCATGGGGGCGCGCTCCTTGGCCTGGATCGGGTGACGGGGGAGGTTGTTTGGCAGAAAGGACTCACCGAGCACGCTTGGGCGAGCTGTGTGGTCGTCGATCGTACGCTCATGGTGGGAGATACGTACGGGGTCTTCCACGCATGGGATGTGACCGACACCCGGATCGATCCTCCCGTGCTCTGGGAGGTCGAAGTGCCCAGTGGGAGTGCCTTGGAGTCAACTGCCGCAGTGTGGAAGGGCAGGGTCTACGTGGGTTGTCGCGACGGCTACTTCTACTGCTTCGGCGACCGTTAGGCGGCCGTATGCTCACTCCGCCTCCCGAGTAGGCCGCGGCCTGACCGGAGTCTGAACATCCGCCTCCGACGTTCCGCGGGTCGCTCATGGGAAGACTCCCATCGGCCGATAGTGGTCCTGCAGGGGGTGTCTCCCATCGGCACAGAATGTCGACTCTGAGAGGTCATGCGCAACCCGAACACGTGGATTTGCCCAGGATGTGGCAGGACTGTCGTTATGTCGGCAGACTGTGATACGGGCGGCTTCAGGCAAGACCGCCATCGTTTGGATCAGCTTGCCCAGGCCTTATGTGGGTGTTGGGTGAGCCGGCTTCCCAGCGGAGGCATCACCCGCTTTCTAGAGGCGATACTGTACGGGAGCGGACCCGGCGACGATCAGAATCTCGGCTTCTTTGCGGAGGAGGCCTGATCCCCCGCCATTTCGTCCCAAGGGAGTGTGTTGGCCACGTCGCGGGTTTGTAGCCAACCACGTCGCGCCTCTTGTATCCCGAATCTCAGGTTCTCGAAATCGCCGGGGCTGTGCGCATCGCTGCAGATCACGACGACGGCGCCCAGCGCGACGGCTCGGCGTGCCGCCTCCGCCGTGAGGTCGAGCCGGTCCGGCGAGCCGTTGATCTCTAAGTAGGTCCCCGTTTCGACTGCTAGTTGAGCCAGAGCCTCCACGTCCACTTCGTAAGGTTCGCGACGCCCGATGAGGCGCCCGGTGGGATGGCCCACAGCGCGCACATGAGGGTTCCGCATGGCTTTGGTGAGCCGCTCCATGATCTTCTCCTGCGGTTGACCGAAACCCGAGTGGATACTCGCGGTCACGTAGTCGAGGCGGGCCAGAGCATCATCGGGGAGGTCCAAGCGGCCGTCGGTCAAGATGTCCACTTCGATGCCCGCCAGGACCCGGATGCCCTCCAGTCTGGCGTCGAGCGCGCGTATGGCCTCGATCTGGGTCAGTAGCCGTTCAGGCGTCAAGCCGCCGATCATGGCCAGCGACTGGGAGTGGTCGCAGAAGCATAGGTATTCCAAGCCTCGTTCGCGGGCGGCTAGGGCCATGTCCTCCAGGTCGGCACGGCCGTCTGTCCAGTCGGAATGGACGTGCAGGTCTCCGCGCAGGTCCGACAGCTCGATCAGATCAGGAAGGGATCCTGCTTCGGCCGCCTCGATCTCACCCTGGTCCTCCCGGAGTTCGGGCGGGATGTAATCCAGTCCCAGCGACGCGTACACCTCCGCCTCTGTGGCGCAGGTGACCAGACGGCCGGAAGTCGGTTGCTCCACGTGGTACTCACTGATCTTGTAGCCGAGACGCTGGGCGTAGCCGCGCAGGGCCACGTTGTGGTCGGCGCTGCCGGTGAAGTGCTGTAGCAGGTTGCCGTAGGACTCAGGGTCGACTATGCGGAGGTCGACTCCCAGACCGGTGTGGGTCCTTGCCGCCAGCTTGGTGTCGCCGTGTTCGTCGACCTCGGCTATCTCGGGCAGAATGGAGAACGCTTTCATGACCAGGGCCGGGTCCGTGGAGGCTGCTACCAGGTCGATGTCACGGACCGTGGCGCGCAAACGACGCAGGCTTCCGGCATAGTCCGCCGCCGTGACCGTGGGTATGACGCGAAGGGCCTCCACCAGGCGCACCGCCTGCGGTTCCACCGAGGAGTGCAGACGGCGGAGTTCGGCGCCCTTGGCTGCGCGGGCGTCCCAGGCCTCCAAGGCCCGCAGCAGCTTGGCCTCGGTCTTCTCGCCCATCCCCGGCACGTCACGGATCCTGCCTTCGCGGCACGCTCGTTCGAGGCCCCTGAGGTCGGCCACGCCCGCCGATTCCCACACCAGCCGAGTCTTCTTGGGGCCCATCCCGGGGAGCTGCATGACCTGCAACAACCCTTCCGGGTAGCGTTCGCGGAGCTTCTCTAAGAAGGCTATCTCACCGGTCTCCATGTACTCGAGTACCTTGGCTTCGATCGCCGGACCCACACCGGCCAACTCTCGTAGCTTACCCCTGGAAGCCCTGTCCGCTATCGAGACGGGATGAGTCGCGAAGAGAGCAGCCGCCTTCTTGTAGGCCAGGATACGGTAGGGGGACTCCCCGTCGAGCGACAGATAATCGGCTATCTCCTGGAACACCAGGGCCAGGTCGGGGTTGGAGGGCATGTGGGGGACGTTAGCGGACAATGCGATAGCACCTGTGTATGCGGGGGTTCCGGGCGAAATCGGGAGGGATGGTCTGTTTGGTGATGTCGGTGACGGCGAGTTCCTGAGTCAAGGTCTCATCGAGTTTGAAGCGGCGGTAGTTGGTCGAGAAGAGCAGCACCCCCTGGGTTGAGAGAAGCCGAACGGCCGCTCGGATGAGCTCTCCGTGGTCTCGTTGGATATCGAGGGTGCCTGTCATGCCCTTGGAGTTGGAGAAGGTGGGAGCGTCGAGGAAAATGAGGTCGTATTCGCCGTTGGGTCGGTCCGCCGCCTGGGCCAGCCACCGCCGGCAATCCGCCCGCAGGAGGCTGTGCCGGGTGTCGTTGAAGCCGTTGAGACTCAGATTCCGGCGCGCCCAGTCGAGATAAGTGGCGGAGAGATCGACCGTGGTGGTCGCTTGGGCCCCTCCGGCGGCCGCGTAGACCGTTGCCGTACCCGTGTAGCCGAAGAGGTTGAGAAATCGTCTCCCAGGCGCGAGCCGCCGTATGATCTGCCGGGTGAGGCGATGATCGAGGAAGAGACCTGTGTCCAGGTGGTCGGTGAGACCGACCAGAAAGCGCAGCCCGTCTTCCTTGACCTCGAGAAAGCGGCCCTCATCGCTCAGCCTCTGATACTGGTCGTCTCCCCGCATCCGGCGGCGCACCTTGAGCACTACGTGCCCCGGCGGGATGTCGAGTGCCTCCGGCGTCACGGCCATGACGTCGCGCAACCGACGGCGTGCGCGCACCGGGTCCACAGTGTTGGGGGCCGCGTATTCTTGGACGTGCGCCCAGTCTTCATAGAGATCGACGGCGACGGCGTATTCGGGCAGGTCGGCGTCGTATAGGCGGTAACAGTGGATATCCTCACGGGCCGCCCAGCGCCTCAGATGCCTCTGGTTCTTGGCCAGTCGGTTCGCGAACATGACGGCGCCTGCGCCGCGGATCATAGGCGGACGGCCTTCCCCGGGGACCGAGGTGGAAGCGGCACCGCCCGGCGACGCGCCGATACGGAACAGGAGCAGCTTGCAGTCGAGCGGGCCGTTCCGCAGAGAGTTGATCCGGTGGGCTCTCAGGCCGAGATGGGCTCCGAGCTCAGGGTTGCCGGTGAAGACTGACGCCTCCCAGCCCTGGAAGCCTTCCTTCAGCCTGCTTCCGAGGGTCTCGTAGAGAGTGGTGAGCTGCGGTGACTCCCCGAGACGCTTACCGTAGGGTGGGTTCGTGACCACCAAACCGGGGGTCACGGGTGGGCCGGCTCCCGGCCGGACGGTGCCCGGCGACGTCCCTATGCCTGGGGCCGGTGCAGGTCGGGTCGCCGCTCGCGGAACCGTCAGGTGGACGAGCGCCCTTTCTTCGAAGATCACACGGCCGGCCAGGCCGGCTCTACGTGCGTTGGCGCGCGCAGAGCCGAGGGCGCGCCTGTCGACATCGTAGCCTATGATCGGCGGTAGTCTTCTGAGGCCCCGCTCGCGCCGCCGCCGGGCTTCGTCGAGGAGTCCCTCCCACACTGCCGGATCGAAACCGTTCCACCGAAGGAAGCCGTAGTAGTCACGCAACAGTCCCGGAGCGATGTCGGCCGCCATGAGTGCGCCCTCGATGAGCAAAGTGCCCGAACCGCACATGGGGTCCACCAAAGCGCCCCCTTCCTCGGCGATCCGGGGCCAGCCCGCCCTCAGAAGGATGGCGGCGGCCAGGTTCTCCTTGAGAGGGGCTCCGCCCCCTTCAAGGCGGTATCCGCGCTTGTGGAGTCCGTCACCCGAAAGGTCGAGGCCGACCAGAGCTTCCTCCGGAGTGAGGTGGAGGTTGATGCGTACGTCGGGCCGGGCCAGGTCCACGCTCGGCCTCGCTCCACTTCTCGCTCGAAAACGGTCGACGACTGCGTCCTTCACCCGTTGCTCGGCGAAGTGCGTATTCAGGTTCGCCAGGGGTCCTTGACGGACAACGGTGGTGGCCTCGACCGCAAGGGTGCCTGAGGCGGCCAGATGGTCCTCCCAGGCTACAGCGGCGGCCCCCTCGTAGATACCCTCAGGACCTACGGCCGGGAAGGACGTCAATCGCATAAGCACTCGGCTCGCCACCCGCGACCACAGACAGACCCGAAAGGCCAGTGAAAGGGTCCCGGTGAAGGCGACGCCCGCCCGCGTCTCTCTAGCGTCGGCGGCGCCCAAGGCACCGAGCTCGGCCAGCAGCAGCCCTTCGGTGTTCTTAGGGCAGGCGACGAAGAAACTGTGATCTGCGGTCGACGGTTGAGCAAGCATGGCATCTGAGAGTATAGACGCGGGGGCGAGGCGCGTCGCGCCTCGCCCCCGCCGACAGCCCTAGCCATCCGGCCGGGCTGGAGACCCGACAGATCGGGTCAGGTCTGGGTGGCGACGGGCAGTTCCGAGGTGCACTGCGGGCAACGGGTGGCTTCGATCGGCACGGTCGACTTGCAGAAGGGGCAGTCTCGCGTGGTCGCCTCGGCCGGCTTCTGGGTCTTCATGTAAGCCTTCATCAGGAAGAAGAGCACCAAGGCCACGATTATGAACACGATGATGGCGTTGATGAAGACGCCGTAGTTGATGGTGACGGCCCCGGCAGCCTGCGCCGCCTCCAGGTTGGCATAGTCGGCAGGTCCGGTCGGGGCGTTCTTGATCACCGCGTACAGGTTGGTGAAATCGACTCCCCCGAGACCCAAGCCGACGGCCGGCATGATGATGTCGTTCACCAATGAAGTCACGACGGCGGCGAACGTGACGCCCATGATGAACGCGATGGCCAATTGGAGTAGATTGCCTTGGTCGATGAACGCCTTGAAGTCCTTCAGCATCTCTGTGATCTCCTTTCTCAGTTTGCCGCGCCACTCTCGTGGGGTCTCGAGCGGAGAGCCTCTCGTGGGGCCTCGCGCGGAGAGCCTTCTCGCCGGGCCTCGACGCGGAGAGATTCCCGCCCTATTTCACGCCCATGCGCCCGTCAACGAGCCGCTCTCGTCCTGTCTATAGGGCATCCATATGAGCCCTAGTGAATCAACCGTTATGTCGCTCTTGCGAGGCCGCATTAGCACCCTGTCCAAAGTCTCGCTCTTCGGGTCGATCTCGGACTTGAGCGTCTCGAGAGCCTCCCGCTCCTCCGCCTCAAGGTCGGCCAGCTTCTGCTTAACGACCTCGAGGGACTCCTCGGCGCGTTTCACGTCGCCACCCTGGTTGATACTACGCCCCACGTCACGCATCGCGGTCGTAGCTCTTCCCAGAGTGGTGGCGCTCAACCCTTTCTTGCCTGTGAACATGCTGAGGGCGGTCGCTCCGAACGAGATGGCCGTCTGCATCTTGCGTCCTTTGGCCCGTTCGGCTTCCCGCTCCCTTGTCTGCTCGGCTTTGAGCACTCTCTGCTCCAGCGTGGTTCTCTTGGTCGAGAACTGTTTCTTCAGCTTGGCGGCCCGGTCCTCCCGCTGCTGGTCGGCCGCTTCGCTGAGCCGAGCCCTGAAGTCGTCCTCAGTCTCTCCCGGGTCGGACGAAAGCTTGAGACCGGGGCTTCTCAGCATCTCGACCGTCTGGGTCCGAAAGGCCCAGTCGGCGAAGTCATTCCCCCATGAACGGTAGGAGGCGACCTTGGTCATAGCGGCAGGAAGCGGGGAGAAAGCGGCTCCCGGGTAGGGCTCGCGATCTAGGTCCTCGAGCGTAGTCTCGAGGTCGGTGGCCTTCTCCCAGTTGAGAGCGAGCGCGGTCTCGGGAGCCTCAACGATACGCCGGACTCTGGTGGAGGTACTGGCTCCCGTCCCGCTGCTCACGAAATTGACGGTGGCCGCCGCGAGAACCCCGGCTCGGTACACCAGGCTCGGACCCGCCGGGATGGCCCCTCGAAGAGGCAGGTAGTACTGCGGGATCTCAGAGGGGAGAAGAGGACGTATGCCGGCAGCGACGATCCCGGTCGCGGCCCTTTCGCCGACGTCGGCCGTCGCGGCCGGGGTAGGTGCACTGGGTTCCGCTGTGACCGCGGCGGTGGTTGCAGGCCCGGCTGCCGCTTCTGCCGGCCGGCGGGGATCCATGAGCGTCTTGATCTGGGTCCTCGTGAGCGGGCCGGCCAGATAGGACAGCGTCCACCGGGTCTGAAAGGTGACGGGTCCTGATTCATGTATGTTATAGAGAAGGAAGACGCGTTTCCCGAGGCCGGCGAGGGTCTGCTCCATCTGCCGGCGATCGAACTTCGTCTCTGTCCCCGCGGCCACCCCTTCGAGCCCTTCGAGAACGCGGGCCTTGTCGCGCTCGGTCTGGAGGCGGCCGATGAACCAAGTGCCGCAGTTGGCCAAGCCCTTGTAGTCCAAGTCCACCGGATTCTGGGTGGCGAGCAGTACCCCGACGCCGAAGGCCCGGGCCTGCTTGAGAAGCGTCAAGAGGGGTTTCTTGGAAGGCGGCTCGGCTACCGGCGGGAAGTAGCCGAAGATCTCGTCCATGTAGATGATGGCCCGCAGGCTTCCGGTCCCCGGTTGGGCCCTCATCCAACCGAGCACCTCGTTGAGAAGCAACGAGACGAAGAACATGCGTTCAGAGTCCGACAGGTGGGCGATGGAGAATATCGAGACCCGGGGCCTGCCTTCGCCGGTGTAGAGCATCTGTTGGATATCGAGTGGGTCGCCCTCGAGCCAGGATCGGAAGGTGGGAGCAGCCAGAAGGTTATTAAGGAGCAGCGCCAAAGACGAACGGTCTTTGGCCGGATAGAACGACTCGAGGCTGAGCACGCCCACCTGCTGGAAAGGCGGCTCCTGGATCTGACGGATAAGGCCGGCCAGATCCAGGTCCTGTCCTTGCGACCAAGCCGTATAGAATAGGCTGGAGAGCAGGATGTGTTCGCGGCTCTGTATAGGGTCGGCTGTGACGCCCACCAGCCCGAGGATGCTCGTGACGGCGGTATCGATGCGATCGTGGAGCGCCTCGCTATCGGCTTGTACCGATTCCCCCGGCGCAGCGAACGACTTGAGTATGTTCACCGGCAGACCGGCGTTGGAGCCGGGCGTGTAGATGACGAAGTCCGCGCTGTCCTTCAATCTCCGGATGCGGTCCGGCTTCTGTCCCCAGTCCGCCAAGCCCTTCCGCCAAGTGTCGGCCTGCTGTTGCGCGAAATCCTCGGAGGTCATGCCCTGTTTCGCGGCCTCCTCCTCGTTGAGCCAGGGGCGGAAGTCCTCGGCGCGCAACTCGGGGAACGTCAGCAGGAGATCAACGAGGTCGCCCTTGGGGTCGATCACGATGGACGGGATCCCGTCGAGGGCCGCTTCCTCGAGCAGACCTACACACAGCCCGGTTTTGCCGCTGCCGGTCATACCCACGCAGACGCCGTGAGTGACCAGGTCCTTCGAGTCGTACAGCACGGGGTCCCCGGTTTTCTTGGTGGACAGATCGTACTCTCGTCCTAGGTAGAATTGTCCCAGCTTCTCGAAATCTTCCATGAAAGAACGCCTCCGTCGTATCGGGGACCTACTGATTCTCACAATATGCAACCCAGCAGGAAAAGACAAACCCGGGGTGCGCAGATGGTTAGGTCTCGTGGAGCGCCGGGTAGTAATTAAGTAGACCCCCTGCGACTACAGGCCGCACTTTCCAGGAACTGAAAGGGGACAAGATGGCCGACAAGAAGGTCGAACGCTCCGTCAGGGAGCGTCCTCTCACTCCCAGACAGAAGATGGACGCCGCACTCTCCGACCCGGGAACGGTGAATATGGCCATGCCCACCCGCGACAAAGGCAAATCGGCCTTGGCCGACAAGTTCCGCGAGCGGGAAGAGCGTTGGCGGAGAGAGCAGGCTTTGTCAGACCGGCAGGCGTCTCAGGAATTGGGACGCGACACGTCGGAGTCATCCGAGGCCGGTGAAGCAGGACACTCGGAAGACCAAAGGGAAGGCGGCGATGCATGATCGACAGTGTCATCGAGGCCAAGCGGAAAGTGAAGGTCTTGGCCGGAGCTCGTGCTGTCGGGGACGCCTTCCTAACCGTTACGGTCTCCACCAGCCGCCTGGACGATTGGCGGGTGGTCGCCCCGACCTTCCTGAACAGTGAGTTCAATCGTCTGACCAAGGAAACGGGTGTCTCAAAAGAGACGAAGCGTCTTCTTCAGGCGGATGTGGACCACGTGCTCGATCTGCTCAAGTACGATGTCACGCCCGGAACTGAAGGTCTTGCGGTCTTCGCCGACAGGCAGGGCGGCTTCTTTGAACGTATCGAGTTGCCGTTCAGACTGATGAACCGGTTGATGATCGAGCCCTCCCCTTACGTGCGCCCCGTGGTGCACGCCATCGCGCTGCTCGAGCCGTTTGTCTTGGCGCAGGTCAGTCGCGACGAATCGAGCCTGTATCTGGTCGACGTGTGGGGGGCTTCGCAAGAGGACGAGCTCACGGGCCCGTGGCTACGCAGCAGTGATCGGGAGACCGGGGAGATGTCCGTCAAGCGATACTACGCGGCGGCTCGTCAAGATGCCTTGGTCGACCTACATTTCAAGGAAGTCGGCGCATCGCTTGGTAACCTCATCGAGACCTCTGGAGTAAGACGGGTCGCGCTCTGCGCCCAGCATGACATCGCGAGCGGCTTCCGCCGCAGTCTTCCGGCCGGCGTCGCGGCCAAGATCGTGGCGGAGATACCTTTCGACGCCGCCGCCACGACCGGCCAGATGGTGGTGAACGTCCGCCAGGCCGTGGAGAAGGCGCGCCAGGAGGAGTTGGCCGGCCTGGCCGATCGGATCAAGGAGGGATTGGGCAAGGGCGGCCGCGGCATCGCCGGATTCGACGACGTTCTCGGCGCGGTCGCGCGTCATCAAGTGCAGATCCTGTTGGTCGACCGCAACTACCGCGTGCCCGGCTGGCGGTGTCTCGATTGCACTTGGGCGGGTTTGACGGCCGCCGAGCGGTGTCCGGCCTGTGGCGGGAAAACGGCGCCGGTCTCAGATGTGGTCGGAGAGATCGTCCGGTTGGCCGTACTGCTGAACGGCCAGGTGGAGGTGGGAGAAGACATCCCCACTCTCGACGAACTGGGCGGCGTAGCCGGGATGCTGCGATACGGATAGACGGCCGGCGCAGCGTGGATCGGCCAACGCCCGTCAGTGCGACAGAGCAACTGTGTCGTCCTGGGCGCCGGGCTTTGGGCCCATGCGCGGTAGACTGTCACCCATGGCGGATAGGGCGGCCCATAACGGGATCGAACTGTGGTGCCCTCAGTGCAGGGCTGCGGTCGTCATGCCGGAGTATGCGGACACGGCCGTCTGCGCTGCCTGCGGGTCGACCCTCGTGCGACAGTGCAGGTTCGCCCCCGAGGGTGGCGCGGACGCGGCGCCTCTCGTTGCTTCAGAGGAGCAGGTGCTGCGCTCCGTCCAGTGCTCTCAGTGCGCGGGGCCTCTCAGTGCGAGAGAAGGCCGGCGCATCCTCGTCTGTCGACACTGCGGCGTCCGCGTCGTGGTCAAGCAACGCGGAGGCGTCACGCGTTGGTATTTCCCCGCCCGAGTAGACCGTCTCGAAGCAGCAGCCATCGCAGCAAGATGGCTGCACGAACATCCGGGGGTCGCGAAGACGGCCCGGGAGGCTCGTCTTGTTGAGAGCCATCTTGTGTACGCGCCTATCTGGGAGCACAGAACGTTGCTCGCGGGGTGGGAGTTCGGCTACAAGCTCAGACCTCAGACCGAGTTGATCTCCTCACCAGGGAAAGCACTGTTCGGCCGGTCCGGAGGGGAGGAGGACGTTCGGCTCGACGTGCGACTGGTGAAGGAGGGGGTCGAAGAGGCTCACCTCAAAGAGCGCCGTTTCTATCAGGCCGCTACAGACTTCGAAGAGTTGGGAGCCACCAGACCTCGCGTGACCGGGAGGGAGTTGCTGGCGCCTCTTCTGGCGGGTGAGCTTGAACCCTCGGCCACCGTACTAACAGCTCAGGGGTCCGCCGTCGAGGTGGCCGCCAGGGGACGTAGAGCGGCCTTGCTGCCTCTCTCCGGGGCGGTGACCCCCGACAGTCACCTGTTCACCTTCCGGGAGTCGACGGCGCTTCTCTATTACCCCCTCTGGCTCGTGCGCTTCCAGGTGGGGAACCGCCACTGTCGCGTGGTGGTGAACGGCCGAGACGGCACGGTCAATTCGGGTGTCGCTCCGGCCTCCAACCGCCGCCGGGTGGCTCTATTGGCAACCCAGGCCGTCCTGGCCTTGGTAGTGTGCGTCACCCTCGCGTGGCTGGCGGCAACGAGGGACTCTGGGCGTGAGACAATGGTGGCCCTGGCCGTGATAGTGCTTGCGGCTGCCGCGCTGGCGATCTGGCGATTCCGTATGGTTGGGGAGGTGGAATACCACGAGCCTTTCTCCGGATGATCTCGTTCCCCTGCTCTGCCACAACTGCGGTCTAGCCCTCGTCGGCGGCGATGATGCAGCAGTCTTCATCTGCCGGCAATGCGGACTGGCGTACGCGGCGGGTGAGGACGGGCTCGACTCGTTCTCCCCGTGGACGGTGGCGGTGACCTCCGAGCTCGCCGTAGGCGGGGACGTGCGATATCTGGCGATGTGGCGGGTGACTCCGGTAGTGAGGGCCGCGGCGGACTCAGCTTGGGAGCGCATCCGACGGGTCGTCGCGCCGGCGGAGCCCGATCTCTACGTCCCTGCCTTCACCCTCATCAGGCCGGTGGTCCAGAGACTCGGGGTCCGTCTGACGGAGGCGCAACCGACGCTGGAGCTCACGCGTGGACTCGATAGAGAGGTGACTCAACGCCCTTCGCTGGTCCGCGTCAACCGAGACGGGAACATGGACGCCGAGGGTTCCGGCCCCGCCGACGAACCGAGTTTCGGGACGTTCTCTCCGGTGGTGACGGGCAGGGAAGACGCACGGGTTCTGGCCCATTTCGTGTTCCTTGCTGTGGAATCGTACGAGATCCATGATCTTCGCTCGGTCGAATACGACTTGGAGACGACGAGCGAAGAACTGGTCTTCATCCCCGCCGTCTGGGACCCTCGCCATATCCACGAGTCTAACTGGAGATTGCTACTGCGCGAGTTCGATGGTCTGGTAGCGTAGTGCATGGTAGTAGGTGTGGGTGGTCGATCACGAGAGCAAAGGGGAGATCATGGCTGGGATCGACGACAGGATCGAGGAGAGCAAGAACTGGTTCGAGCGTTTTGCGGAGAAGATCCCCGGCTACAGAGGCTACAAGCAGAAAGAACTGCGTCGGGAGGCAGACAAGATCGAGCGGGTATACCTGGCCGAGCACCTCGACTCCTGCCTCGGTAGGATCGACGAACTGAAGCTCGATCTCGTCAACAGCGGCAACCTCAAGATAGTGGGAGAAGTCGACGTCACGATGCGCAGGCTGCGCAAGGTCCGCGACCGCATCCAGTTCGCCGACTACGGCTATGCAGGCTTGTTCGACACCACCAAGGTAGGAGTGCAGAAGCTCGACGAGCTACGCATGTTCGACCAGAGCCTTGAGAGCGAGGCGGCAGGCATCCGTGAACTGGCGGCGGCTCTGGCGGTGGACAGCCCGTCGCTCGGCGCGGACATCAAGTTGCTTGACGACCGGATCGAAGCGCTGGACGGGCGGTTCTCCGAGCGCGAACATCTCATCAGTGGAGCAGGGAGGTAATCGATGGCACTCATGAATCTCGTCGAGTTCGTTGACGAAGAAGGTCAGGAGATGGCGCACCGCATCCCCGAGCAGGGCTCGGGAGAGTTCAAGCTGGGCTCCCAGCTGATCGTGCGCGAGAGCCAGTGGGCTGTGTTCTTCCGGGACGGCAAGGCGTACGATGTGTTCGACGCGGGTCGGCATACCTTGACGACGCAGAACATCCCCTTGCTCACTACCGTCTTGACCGCGCCCCTGTATGGCGACACCCCCTTCCGGTCCGAGGTCTACTTCGTGACCAAGCGGACCTTCACCGATCTGAAATGGGGCACCGTGGAGCCCATCCTGTTCCGCGACGCCGAGTTCAAGATGATCAGGCTGCGCTCGAACGGTATCTACACCTTTCAAATCACCGACCCCAAGCTGTTCGTGGTCAAGATCGTGGGCACCAGGGGCATCTATACCAATTCCCAGATCGAAGACTTCCTCCGTGGCGTCATCGTGGGGCGTTTGGCGGACATCCTCGGCGAGAACCTGGAGTCGGTGCTGGATCTCCCCAGGTACTTCGATGAGCTGGGCGCCGGCCTGAAGGCCCGCATCAAGGACGATTTCGCCCAGTACGGTCTGGCTGTGGTGGACTTCATCGTGAACGCCATCTCACCCCCGGAAGACGTGCAGAAGCGCATCGATGAGCGTTCCGGCATGGAGGCCGTGGGCGGCATGGACCGGTACTTCCAGTACAAAGCCGCGCAGGCGATCGGCGATCTGGCCAGGGCGGGAGGCGGAACGGCCGGAGACGGCGGTAGCGACATAGGCACGGCGGCCACCGCCGGGCTGGGCTTGGGCGCCGGTGCCGGTCTGGGCATGATGATCCCCGGCATGCTGCAGCAGGCCATGGCGGGAGGTGCGGAACCCAAGGTCCGTTGCCCGAATTGTCACGCCGACATCCCCTTCGGCAGCAGATTCTGCCCCAACTGCGGGACGAATCTGGCGGCGACGGTGACCTGTCCGCAGTGCCAGGCGACCCTGCCGGTAGGTTCGAAATTCTGCGCGAACTGTGGCTACAACATGACTGCCGCAGCCGCGCCCGCAGCCGCGCCGACGGCAGCCGGCGCGGCGACTCCCCCACCCGCTACTGAGGAGAACACGGTCACCGGCCCTGAGGGCGACGCTCAATGAGGAGGCATCGCCTCCGAAGCGCCGTGATCCTGCTCGCGGCCGCGACCCTCGTGCTTCTGGCCGCCGGGTCGGTGGCCTTGGCTCAGCCTCTCAAAGAATGGCGTATCGACAATATTGACGTGGTGCTCGACGTCCAGCAGAACGGTGACGTCATCGTCGATGAGACGTATACGTATACGTTCGCAGGCAACTACCACTGGGTAGCCCGCGACATCCCGACGGCGGGCTACGGAGGCATCACCGACATCCAGGTGCGTAACGCCGACGGCATACCTCTGCCCGAGGGCGAGGGGGCCGGCACTTTCAAGAAGTACAAGTCGGGCGATCTTCAGTCTATCGAGATCTACTTCGACCTCACCGACACCTCAGCGACATACACGTATCACTACCGTGCCAAGAACGTCATCCTGTTCTGGGAAGAAGGAGACGAGTTGAGGTGGTATGTGTTCGATGCGGCGACGGCTGTGCCCGTAGGAGCGGCGAGGGCTACGGTGAAGTTGCCCGGCTCCATACCGATCGCGGACATGACTCACTCCGTGCAGACGGGCTTTGGAGTGCAGGCTCTGGTGGACTCTCCCGCGGCCTCCACCATGGTCTACGAAGCCGCCGACATCCCTCCGTACACGAATTTCTGGATCGTGACCGGGTTCCCCAAAGGGGTGGTGAAGTACACGTGGACCGCGCGCCGTTTGGCGGAATTCCTCGTCCCCAAGATAGGGTTCCTGCTCCCCATCATCTCTCTACTGGCTATGCTGCTGATCTGGCGCAAGCGCGGGAGGGACGAGCCGGGAGTGGTCCACGCTACGTACGTGAGCGAGCCTCCGTCCGATCTCTCCCCCGGCTTGGCCGGAGCGCTGATCGACGAAAAGGTGGATACCAAGGAGGTGATCGCCACCATAGTCGACCTCTCGCGAAGAGGCTACATGGAGATCACCGATACCGACGCCAAGGGGCCGGCGGGCAAGGCCATGACCATCTTCACGCGTCGCAAGTCCTTTGACGACCTCAAGGGCTTCGAGAAGAAGGTGGCCGAGTCGCTCTTCGACAGCAAGCACCCCGACCAAGTCACGACCAAGGATCTGAAGAACCACTTCTACAAGTACGTGGAGCCGATTGTCGACCAGGTCTATGAGGACGTCACCACCGCCGGCCTGTTCTTCAAGAACCCCAAGAAGGCACGGGCGCGATGGTTCGGGTATGGTTTTGCGGTGGCCGTGGTCCTGGCGGTCCTCACCTTCATCATGTACTCCACCGAGCTCGCGGGTTTCGGCTGGTTCATGCTCGGTTCTATCGTCGCGGTGATCATCATCTGGGTGTTCGCTCCTCACATGCCGCAGAGGACGCCGAGGGGAGCCCAGGAACAGCGCAGATGGGAGGCCTTCAAGAACTATCTGAGGGACCTCACTCGGTTCCAAGAGATGCAGGCGGCTAAGGAGACTTTTGAGAAGTATCTGCCTTACGCCATCGCTTTCGGTGTGGAGAAGGAGTGGGTGAGGCGTTTTGAGGGGGTCACGGTCTCGTCACCCGACTGGTATCACCCGCCGGTGATCGTGAATCTGCCTGGCGGACCCGTCCGTAGGGGTGGGCTAGGCGGCGGCCTTGGCGGCGGTACGCTCACTCAGGCGGGAAGCGGCCCAGGCTCGCCCGGTGGCGGCTTCAGCCTCGACACCATCTCCGACGGCCTGTTCAAGAGTCTCAGCAACATGTCGAACGTGCTCACGGCCGTGCCCTCGTCCAAGGGCGGCCGCTCGGGCGGCGGTGCCTGGGGTGGCGGCGGTTTCTCCGGTGGAGGCGGCGGGTTCGGCGGCGGTTTCTCCGGTGGAGGCGGAGGAGGGGGGTCCCGTGCCGGGTGAAAGATACAGAGTTGATGATGGCGCTCGGCCCGTTGAGTCGGACGTGGGCTTGTCCTAGAGCGAGCAGGAGGCAGCGATGCGGACCAGGATACTAGGGATCGTGCTCATGGTCGTCGGGCTTGGTGTCGCGGCTTGGCTTGTCGTCGGTCTGACCGAGCTTGCGCCCGGTGCATCCAAAGCGGGTCACGTTCTGGGTCTCGTGCTGTTCTCGCTACCCTTCTTCGCCGTCGGTCTCTACCTACTGCTCACATCCCGCGGAGAGATCAAGGCTGAGACACAGGCCGACAAACAGCGGACGATCCTGAACGCAGTGATGACGCGGGGTCGTGTCAGCGTCGCCGACCTTGCCATCGAATGCGATCTGACCCGCGATCAGGTGAAAGAGAACATCTACGACCTCATCGGCAAGGACCTCTTCAGGGGCTACGTGAACTGGGAGCGCGGCGAGTTGGTCTCAGCCGAGGCGGCTCAAATCAAGAAAGACACCTGTCCGAACTGTGGAGGCAGGGTCGAACTGGCCGGGAAAGGTCTGGTCCGCTGCCCGTATTGTGGCACCGAGACGTATCTCTCGCCGGCCAACGCGCCGGGCGAGCCACCGGGTCCGGGGCCGAACATCCACGTCTAGGAGAGGACGGCACTGATGCGTCTCATGTACAAGTTATGGCTGGATTATCGTGGCAGGGCCTTCGGAGACGGCCCTGCCCGGCTTCTTGACGGCGTACAGGAATGGGGGTCGCTGAGAAAGGCCGCCTTGGAGCTGGGCATGTCCTACAATAAGGCGTGGCGTATCCTACGCGCGGCCGAGCAGCGCTTGGGCTTCCCCCTACTCGACCGTAGCGTGGGCGGCAGCTTGGGCGGGGGCTCGCACCTCACCGCTGAGGCGCGGGATCTGGCGAGACGATACAAAGGCCTTGCCGCCGACGCGGACAGAGCACTTGAGGCGGTCTTCCAGAAGCATTTCGCCGACTGGCAGGATCCCGTTCCGAACGACCCGGCCGCTGAAGAGCAGGCGAAGTCTTAGGGGTGTCCTGTCACTTGCACAGACCCATCGTTTCGCGTTATACTGCTTGCGATATAATGAGATCGCTCAACGAAGACCTCGAAGCCGCTCAGGCCTTTCACGGCCACCTTTGCCACGGGATGGTCATGGGGGTCCGGTTGGCTCGTTACGCCTGCCGGGAGTTGGGTATCGACGATCCTCACAAGAACCGTGATCTGATCGTCTATGTCGAGATGGACCGTTGCGCCAGCGACGCCGTGAGCGTCGTGGCAGGCGTGACGCTCGGCAAGCGTCGGCTCAAGTGGGTGGACTACGGCAAGATGGCGGCCACTTTCGTGGACCTATCCACCGGCCGTTCGGTGCGTGTGGCTCCGCGACCCGAGGTGCCGCACGCCGGCCGGGATACCGATCCTCTGGAGTACTGGAAAGACTGGACCGACGAGCAGTTGTTCAGTTGCGTGCCTGTTGATGTCTGCATGCCCGAGGAAGACAAGCCGGGGAGCCCGTCACGGACGGCGGTCTGCGCGCGCTGCGTCGAGAAGATCCAGGATGGCCGTGAGGTCGTGGTGGACGGCGAGACGTTGTGCCGGGCCTGTGCGCACGGGGCCTACTACCGGTTGAAGAACGACTGAGATGGCGTCCGCGCCCCGACCGAGAGGGACGCGCTAGAACTCGGTGACCCTCGGGCCGGTGGTAGTAGTCACCGACTCTCCCTTCGTGGTGGTGGTCTTGCTCGTCGGCTTCGTAGTGGTGGTGGGTTTGGCAGTGGTCGTGGTCGTGGTGGTGCCGGTGCTGACCTCGATGGTCTTTGAATAAGCCGGGTAGTAGCTCTTGAAGACGTCGGTCTTCTTGGTGCCGTTCGGCCATGTGATGGTGCGCTTTACCTCGCAGTATCTCGCCTGCTGACCGGCGACCAGTATGTTGGTCTTGTCGGGGCCTAGCGATGAATTGGTGACCGACACGTCCGGCAGGATCTCGCCCATCGTGAAGCCGCTGAACTTGGAGGTCACCTTGCGGCCGTCCTTGGTGCCGTAGATGTTGAAAGTGGTTCTGTATCCGTCGGAGCGGGCCCTGATCCAGACGTAGTGGTCGGTGTTGTTCCTGAACCTGAGGTTCTTGCCGCCCTGTGTCACAGTAGCGTCGCGACCGTCCGGGTAGTGGCTTATGTACAGAGAATGGTTGTGCCGCTCGACCACCTCGAGTCCCGCTTCGAACACGGCGTTGAAGAGGGTGGTGGAGACCTGGCAGATGCCGCCTCCCAACACGTCCTCCAGCTTACCTTGGCCGGTGATGCCCTTCGCCAGTTTATAGCCACGTGCCTCGGTACGGTCGCCGATCTGTTTATCGAAGTTGTACACTTCACCCGGGGCGAGCAGGACGTTGCTGGCGTACTTGGTGGTGATCTTCACGTTGGTCTGGCGGTCGGCGGTGCCGCCGTATTCGGTGGTATAGGTGCCGAGGACCTCCTTGACCCCCATGGCCTCGGCTTTCTCGGTGGTGCGGTCGGGCTCCGAGATGGTCACCACGGCTTTGGCCGACCGGCTGCTCGACTTCAGGGCGGCGGCCGTCAGGGCCTCGGCGGTCTTCTCACGGTCCAGCTTCTTCCCCATCACTGCCGGCACGACCCAGGCCTTCTTCCCATCGCTGTCAAAAGTCGCGTTCACCGGTTTGATCGCGATCTTGTCGGAGATGGAGTCGAAGAACTTCTCCAGTTTCTTGGCCGAGAGATATGGCACGAGCGTGGCCACCCCGGCGCGGTCTTTGGAGGCGAAGTCCAAGTAGTTCGCGATCTCCTCAGAACTAAGAGTCCACGCGTCGTTTCCACTCACGAGTCTCAGCGAGGCGCTGATCATCGTCTGGGCCTGCTCGAGCGCCTCCCGGTTGTCTTCCGCTTGGACCTCGGGCTCTTTGACGATCAAAGGGATCTCGAGTCTGGTGGCGTGGAGGGTGAACAGGAGAGCTTCAAGATCTTCGCGCAGCTTGTCCTGGTCGACCACTTTGCCCCTCTTGCCCTCTACCGCCCTGACCCTGCCGTCCTCGACCACGATGCCGGCGTTGATCGGCGGGTTGTCGAGCTCCTGGGCGACCATGTGCAGCAGATCGTCCATCTTGTAGGCGTCGACGGTCCCTTCCAAGGGGATGTCGATATCGGAGAAATAGAGCTTGAGGCGCCGTCCGAAGTCGAGGAAGAAGTTTCTCTCTCGCGTGATGTTCATCGCGACGTCTACGGCGCCCACGACGTCCAACTTGGTGCCTACGTCCGCGGCCATCACCTTCCAGGTCCGAGTACCGGCTTCGAGAATGATCGGGTTGCTCTCGGCGTCATCGACCTCTCGAGTGAGCACGGCCACCGCCTCGTCGTGGGTGAGACCCCCTATCTCGCGGCCGGCCACGCTGATCCCGGTGTGGACCTTATTGTAATAGAGGGCGGAATCGACCAGGATCGCAAGGACGAACAACGCCAGCAAGGACACGATCGCTATGAGTATGGCAAGCCGCCTGCGGCCGCGGCGGCGTTTCTCACTGATTCTTCGACTGCTCAAGAAGGACCCGACTCCTGAATGTAAAGGATGATACAAAATAGCAGATGTCATCCACTCCAAACAGGCCCTCGGGCCGGATGCGGCGGCGTTCATATGCAGGATGTTCTTGCGGATAGGCTGGGGATAGCAGTGTCTCGGGGCCTCTTGGGGCTCGGTTGTGCGCATAGGGCGAACCTGGCGGAGAGGCTGGCGATCACGCTGTCCGACGAGGACGGGGGGGTGGCCGGGGCGCTCTCGGGTGAGGTGCTGGGCAGGGAGTTGGGTCTGTCCAGGGCCGCGGTCCACAAGCACATCGAACAGCTGCGCGCATTGGGGGTCGGCGTCGAGTCGGCGGCCGGCGCCGGTTACCGACTGACGCGTTCGTTCGCCGATCTGGTGGCTGCCGAGACGGCGCTGCCCTACGTACTCAGATCTATGGACGCCGGCGCTCCGTGGAGCGCCGGGTTGCCCTACCATTACATCCCTTCCTGCGATTCCACCAATCGGGTGCTGAAACGTAAGGCGGCCTCGTCTCCGGCGGGGACGGTGGTGGTCACCGATGAGCAGACAAGTGGTCGCGGACGTCTGGGGCGCACCTGGGTCAGTGGACCTAAAAAGGATCTGACCTTCTCGGTCCTACTACATCCGGACGTAGCGCCGGCCCGCGCGCACCTCCTCTCCCTGGCGGGGGCGTTGGCTGTGGCCGAGGTCCTCGAGTCCCTGCCTGGTCTCGAGGGTTCAGTGGGCATCAAGTGGCCCAACGATGTCCTCCTGGGGGGCGAGAAGGTGTGCGGCGTCCTGCTGGAGGGCTCCATGGACCCCGACCGCATCGAGTGGGCCGTAGCGGGCATCGGACTCAACGTGAACAGCCTTCCTGACGCTCTGGTGGGCGGTCTGCCCGTCGAGCAGGCTTCCCGAGCTTGTGAGTGGCGAGGCAAGCCGCGACCGACCTCGCTCCGTGCCGCACTGGGCCGCGATTTGGCGCGGGCGCCCTTGCTGGCCCGCCTGCTCGCGCGCCTGACTGAACGCTGGAGTGGTTTGGATGACGTCGCCGTCCTCGAAGGACTGCGGGAGCGTGATATGCTGGCCGGCCGGCGGGTGACGGTGCTGTCGGGACCGCCACGGGACGAGCCGGTGCTTAGCGGGGAGGCCTTAGGCATAGGTGCGGAAGGACAACTCCTCATAAGAGATCCGTCGGGCAAGACCGTGGCCGTCTTCGCGGGAGACGTGACCGTGCGGGAGGCCGGCGGCGATTTGTGATCCACGGGTGGGCCCAGTACTGACGTCAACCCAGCTTAGAAATATGGTTGACATCCCCCGAGGCTCGAAGCTAGACTTCGACAGTCGATGAGCACCATGCCGTGCAGAAGGGTCAGAAGATGAGATCAGTCGGCGGAGTCTCTGCGCATACCCCTGCCCATGCTTCTGGGCATGCTCTTCACGGATGCCCGTCAGCGCGCACACCCAGGGTATATGGATCCGCCGGTGACGTCTTCCGCCGCACGACTGCCGCCAAACTCGGTTTGGTGCTCGCGGGAGTCGGGATGCTGACGGCCGGCGCTCTGTGTACGGCGCCCTTCTACCCGGTGCCGCTCACGATGCAGACCCTGGCGGTGCTTGTGGTCGGAGGACTCCTTGGCCCCAGGCTGGGGGTGTCCGCAGTAGCCGGCTATCTGTGCTTGGGACTCACCGGTGCGCCGGTGTTCCACGGCGGCTTAGGCGGACCAGGGGTGTTGGCCGGTCCGACCGGCGGATACTTGGTGGGGTTCCTTCTGGCCGTCTCGGTGATGGGCTTCGCCGCGGACCGGGCTCGGCGGACCGGCGTAGTTGGGTGCAGTGGTCGAGCCGGCGCAGGAGACGTGTCCCGGTTGCGACAGATGGCGGTACTGGTGGGCGGCGCTCTGCTATCCGAGGCCGCGATATACGCCTTCGGGCTGCCCTGGCTCGCTTTCTATACGGGAGGCTTCGGCACCGCGGTTGCCGCGGGCCTCGCCCCCTTCCTTCTCGGCGATGCGCTCAAGACGGCGGTGGCCATCGGAGCCGTGCGCAGCGGGCGGAAGCTGCTCTCGCACTGGTCGCTGCCACCGTTCTAGGTGATATCCTCCCTGCCGGCGTGTTCGGCGCGGCAAGGAGACAGACTGGGTCTTGACCGTTCTTGATGCCCTCATACTCGGAGTGGTCCAGGGACTCACGGAGTTCCTCCCTGTCTCCAGTTCCGGTCACCTGGTGCTGGTCCCCGAATTCTTCAACATCCCGGCCCCTACGATAGGTTTCGACGTGCTCGTTCACGTGGCTACCTTGATGGCGGTGGTCGGCTACTTCATCCGCGACGTGGCCAAGATGGTCCTATCGGTGGTGGCTCCACGGCGTTTACGCGACCGGGAGGAAGTGAAGTACTGGAGACGCCTCCTCTTGTGGCTGGTGATCGGCTCTGTACCCGCGGGGCTGGCCGGGGCACTGCTCTCCGACTTCTACGAAGGGCTCTTTCAGAGCACGCTGGCCGTAGGTATCTTCCTCATCACCACCAGCCTGCTGCTGTGGGGAGCCGACATCGCCCTGGGCCGCGTGAGACCGAAAACCCTCGAACTCGGGAAGATGAGGGCAGGCGATGCCCTCATCGTGGGATGCTTCCAGGCTCTGGCTATAGCACCCGGCCTGAGTCGTTCGGGCTCCACCATCGCCGCGGGAGTCTTCTTGGGCTTTGACCGCGAATCGGCCGCCCGCTTCTCCTTCCTGCTCAGCATTCCCGTGATTCTCGGCGCATTCCTGACTCAGTTGGGAGGTATCAAAGACGGGTTCGTGGGTGCCGGCGGCACAGCCCACGCGGTCGGAGCCATAGCGGCGGCCGTCTCCGGGTTCGTCGCCGTGTACTTCCTCATGAGCTACATCAAGCGACACCGGCTGAGGGTTTTTGCCGTCTATACCCTACTACTAGGTCTCTTCGTGGTCGTACTGTCGGCCGTCTAGGAGGGCGTGATGTGGAGAGATAGGACGACTGGGTTCTCCCGGTCGGAGTTCCGCAGGTGGAGTGTCATCCTCGTTGCGGCGGCGGCACTTGTGCTGGTTTGGACCGGCGTGGCCTCTGCCGCTCCTGCCACCGTGGTTCACAAGGGGCCGAGCGACCGCAGGTATATCGCCCTGACCTTTGACGACAATTACGTGACCGCCCAGAGTGTCGCCACACTTCGGGCCCTCATGAAGAATGAGGTGCCGGCTACGCTCTTCCTCATCGGTTCGCCGGTGAGCAGCACCCCCGCCATCAACAACGAGATCCTGAAGGGCATGCAGCGGGGGCTCTTCGAGGTGGGTGACCACAGCTGGTCTCACCCCCAGTTGACCAAGCTGTCCGCCGCGGCCCTGGCGCAGCAGATCGGTGGAGGTACGGACGCCTTCCGCGCCGCCACCGGCGCTCGGACTGTGCCCCTCTTCCGCCCGCCTTACGGAGCCACGAACTCTCAGGTGGCGGCGGTGGCCGGCAGTGAAGGCTTCCGCCATCTGGTGCTTTGGGATGTCGACCCTCGGGACTGGGAGAATCGCTCCGCCGCGTCGATCGCCGACCACGTCATCAGTCGTGCTCACAACGGGGCTATAGTGGTACTGCATCTCTCCGCGGCTCACACGGCGGAGGCCATCCCCGTCATCGTCTCCACGCTGCGGGCCAGGGGATATAAGTTCGTCACGGTGTCGACCATGCTGAAGGGCGACCGACTTTTTCTGGATGTGGAGGCGGGCTCCGTCGTCGGGCAGGCGGTCGCTCGTATGGTCCGGCAGGGTCACATGAACGGTTACGACGGCAATTACTTCGGCCCCACCGACACCATCACACGGGCGCAGGTCGCCAAAGTGGCCGTCTTGGTGGGCGGTCTACACACCGAGACGGTGGAGAACGCCGGGCGGCCCAGCTTCTCCGACGTTCGTCCGCTGCGCGACTCCAATGGCGCTCTCATCCCATACCCCTTCGACTTCATCGAAGAAGCGGCGGGCGCCGGTCTGGTGGTGGGCAGTCTGGGCCCGGCAGGTCAGATGGCCTTCAGGCCGAACGAGGCGATCAGCAGGGTCCAGCTCGCCCAGATAATCGCCCGCATGGTCCGACAGTTGAAGGGCTACGGACCCCACTCACCGGCAGTGCGGGCGGCCTCGTTCACGGACGTGCCCGGTTACGCGGCGGTCGATGTCGCGCTGGTGGCCGGGCTGGGTCTGATGACGGGTTACTCGAACGGTACGTTCGCTCCCTGGTCGGGAGCTCAACGTGGTCACGTGGCCGTGGTTATGAGCCGCTACCTGGATCTGCCGGTGTCTGTGGGGTCGGCGGCGCAGGCGGGGTCGGCGGCGCAGCCGGGAGAGTGACCGTCACCCGTAGACCGCCCGTCTCGAGAGCCTCCAGATCGACGGAACCGCCGTGGGCCGTAGCGACCGACTTGACGATGGACAGTCCCAGGCCGAACCCCCCGGTCTTACGGCTCCTTGACTTGTCGGTCCGGTAGAAGCGGTCGAACAGACGGCCCAGGTCCTCGGGAGCGACCAGGACCCCTTCGTTGGCGACTTGCAGGACGGCCGAACCTGCAGCCACGTAGGTCTTCACCGAGAACCCGCCGTCCGGGATGTTGTGACGGACGGCGTTCTCCACCAGGTTGCCCACCATACGTTCGAGCAGAGACCGCTCGCCTCTTACCATAGCCGGCTGCAGATCTAGGTCTATACGAAGTCCCGTGGCTTCGATAAGGCTCGAGATCCTCTCCACCTCGCCTCCGGCGATGTCTGCCAGGTCGAGGTCGACTTTCGCCGGGGTGGTATCTGCGTTCGCCAGCACCAGTAGGCCATCGATGAGTCTCTCACTCCGGTCCACTGCATCGGTGACGGCCGCTCCCATCTCTCGCAGTTCCTCCGGGGACGGGTCCGGATCGGCCAGAGCTACGTCTATCTCAGCGCGGATGATGGTGAGGGGGGTACGGAGCTCGTGCGAAGCGTTGGAGACAAAGTCTTTCTGAGCCGTGAATGCGGTGTCCAAGCGGCCGAGCATCCCGTCGAAGGTGTCGGCCAGCTCCTTCAGCTCATCACGCGGTCCTTTGAGGTCGATGCGCTCGTGAAGGGTGGAGCCCGATAGTCGTCGAGCGGTACTGGTTATGGCGTTGAGGGGCCGTAGCATCCGTCCCGCCACAACCCAGGCTGAACCGAATGTGATGACCGCCATTATGGCAAGTGCCAGAAGAGATCTCAGCCACAGCCGACGGAGCGCTTCGTCTCTCAGCTCGTTCTGAGCCTCCCGCAGCAGCTGCGGGACTGAGAACTCAAGGAGAACGCCGTTCTTGGTCAGCACGAGGATCTTCTGTTCCGTTTGGCCGGGCGGCCGGTTATTCATCCCACTCGGGGTGAAACCCATCCCTGGAATGTCGGCAGGGAAGCTACGCTCCAAGGCTTCCTTGGGGATGTCGAATTGCTCGGCCACCGCGGCTCGGGCCTTCTCGGGTGCCACCGACAGGTCGTTGCGCACCATGAAATAGTTGATGGTGACCAGCAGAATACCGGCCAGGATAAATAGACCTCCATACCAGAGGGTCAGCTTGAGGCGGATGGTCAGGCCACGGTGACGCTCGGGAGGCATGGACTTCATACTTTGTAGCCCACGCCGGGGACCGTCTTGATCAACGGGGGGTCGCCTATCTTGCGCCGCAGAGTCATGATGGTGACCCTGACCACGTTCGTGAAGGGATCAGCGTTCTCATCCCATACCTTCTCCAGGAGTCCCTCGGCGCTGACGACTCGGCCTTCGGCGGCGAGCAGAGCCTGCAGCACGCCGAACTCCTTGTTGGTAAGCCCCAGGTCGCGTCCGGCACGCCGCGCGATGTGACGGGCCGGGTCGAGCGTCAGGTCTCCGGCGACAAGCACCGGGGGGACGAGGGGGGCGGCCCGCCGGCTGAGGGCTCGAATGCGCGCGACCAACTCTCGAAGAGCGAAGGGCTTGGGCAGGTAGTCGTCGGCTCCCAGGTCGAGCCCGGTCACTCGATCTTGGATGGAACCGGCCGCCGTCAACATGAGGATACGGGACGCGGACTGTTCGGCGACGAGCCGTCTGCAGACTTCGTCGCCGTGCACGACGGGGAGGTTGCGGTCGAGGACGATCACGTCGTATTTGTTGACGGTCGCTTTGATGAGCGCAGACTGCCCGTCGTTAACCACATCCACAGCCATGCCTTCGCGTCGCAGCCCACGCGCGATGGTCTCGGCCAGTCTCTCTTCATCTTCCACCAGCAGGACCCGCACCGGCGCTCCTCTGCACTCGTGACTTCATAGGCGCAGTGATGATACTCCGTTGCGCCGCGTAGTCACACAAAAAGCCACCCTATGCGGGGATTCTACGACCGACTGAGTAAAGCTCTCGTAAAGTGAGCCCGTTCTCAGGGCCGGTCGCGTATCGGTTGGAGGGCCGGTGTATCTCGTGACCCGCTCCGCTTTATGGTCGTCTTACAGGCGGGCGGGTATGCTCCCGTCGATGATTTGGCGGACAGGGTTCGTATGCGCACAGGGTTCGTATGCCGGGTAGTCTGGGTAGAATATGCCGCGTGCAGTGAGTTCTCGCGGGGAAGGATCAGAGATGTCGCATAGTAGCGCGGAGCCCGTGGAAGGCAGTCCCGTTGGAGCTGCGCGAAGCACCAAGCGAACATTGATCAAGATAGCCGTGGCCGCGTTTGTGGTCGCCCTCGTCGCGGTAGGTCCGGGCGCGTGCACGTTCGAGTTCGGAGAGGGTTCCGGCGCCACTGAATCGACTTCGACGCAGTCGACCTCCGGCTCGTCCGGCCAGACGATAACGACCGAGGAAGAGGCGACTTCAACCACTTCCGGCGCTACGTCCACCACCGGCTCCGGCAGCGTGGTGGAGACGGGCGACGGCCTGGCCAGTCCCGCCCAGACGGCAAGCACGGTCCTCGGCCCGAGTGTGGTCAATATCAAGGTCAGCGGTCTTACGAGCCAAGGACCGTTCGGGCGGCAGCCGTTCGAAGCTGAAGGCTCCGGGGTCATCTACACGGCCGGGGGCATGATCATCACCAACAATCACGTAGTGACCGACTACTACGGGGACCTGGTGAGTGAGATAGAGGTGACTCTCGCCACGGGAGAGAAGCTACCTGCAACCGTGGTCGGCACCGATCCCCTTACCGACCTCGCGATCATAAGGGTGAGCTCCGACTTCGCCCTCCCGGAGGCGACCTTCGTGAGCGAGCCGCCGAAGGTGGGCGAGTACGCGGTGGCCATCGGTAGCCCACTCGGCTATGAGAACTCCGTGACTCTCGGCATCGTATCCGGACTCGATCGGAGCATCGAGCGCGTCGGAGGCGACGAGGGAACGGCTCTCAGCAATCTGATACAGACCGACGCACCCATCAGCCCCGGCAACTCCGGAGGCGCGCTGGGGAACGCGAGCGGCCAGGTCATCGGCATCAACGTCGCCTATGAGTCGCCCTCGTCCGGTGCCGTCAACATCGGTTTCGCCATCCCCTCAGTAGTTGTGACCAAGGTAGCCGACGAGATCATAACCACCGGCCGGGCCACACACGCTCAGATAGGCATTCGGCCGTGGACTGTTACGAGCGAGTTGCAGAGGCAGTACAAGCTGGCCCGCTCATCGGGCGTTCTCGTCTATCAGGCGATTGCGGGCGGACCGGCGGCAAAAGCCGGCATCCAGCAGGGCGACATCATCATCAAGGTCGACGATAGAGAGATGGTCGCAGCCAGCGATCTGCTGATCGCCGTACGGGATAGGAAGCCTGGCGATAAGGTGGACGTGACGCTCGACCGGAACGGCCAGGAGATGATCATCTCGGTGATCCTGGAAGAACGTCTGCCCGACAGGTGATAGCTCGGGTCATCGCGGGTAGCCGTGCTCGCCTATGAGAGGCACGAAGACACAGGTGAGGATGGAGGTCTCGCGAAAGCACGGCCCGCCTGGGCGCCTGGCTCCTGACACCTCACCGGCCTCGGCCGGCGTGTCACCATCTTGGGCGATCACTTCGTCTTCTTCACGTGCCACTCGCTCGATCAGCCGGAGGTCCTGATGTGGGCCGGAGGCTACAGGTATTACCATCCTACCATTCATCGCGAGCTGTTCTTTGAGACAGTCAGGAACGAACGGAGCCGCCGCGGTGACGACTATCGCGTCGTAGGGAGCATGCTCGGGCAGGCCCATGGAGCCGTCCCCGGTGATCACGTGCACGTTGTGGTAGCCGAGTCCCGTGAGGCGCGCCTCCGCCTGTTCGGCAAGGTCCACATGCCGTTCGATGGTCCACACGTCGCCGGCGAGCTCGGCCAGTACGGCCGCCTGATATCCGGAGCCGGTGCCGATCTCGAGCACCCGGTCGGTTGGGGTGAGGCAGAGCAGTTCGGTCATCCGGGCCACGATGTAGGGCTGGGAGATGGTCTGCCCGGCTCCGATGGAGAGCGGCCCGTCTTCATAGGCGGCGTGACGCTGGCCGGGAGGCACGAACAGGTGCCGAGGGATCTTCTCCATAGCCGCCAGCACCCGCCGGTCGGTGATATGCCGACGACGCAGTTGGTCGCCGACCATGGAGTGCCGCCGGCGGGCGAGATCGGTTTCATTCAGTTCTGCCGACATAGCCGTGAAACTCGGTCTTTCTACCCCTTGAGGATGCGCAGACCTCCGTGTTTACGCTTACCCCTGACCCGCACTCTGTACACGAGGAGTACTAGGAACGCGGCGAGCAGTGCGCCGATCAGCGGGACGAGTACGAAGAGGAGGGTGCCTATCAGCACCACGATATCTTCATAGAAGCTGATGAGTACTAAGGCGGTTCTGGTGGCGTTGGTGCCCTTCCGTGTGGACCGGAGCACATGGTCGGCCAGTCCGGTGATGACCAGGCCCAGAACGCCCGAGGCGACCATGGCGATCCAGCCCTCCGGCGACATGGCGGCGGCGAACACCACTCCGCCTAGGAAGATCCTGATGGGCCGCATGATCTGGTCGCGCAGGAGAGAGACGGTGTAGACCTTGACCATGACCATCTCGGTCACGGCCAGGACGAAGAGCAGGGCGAGAACCCAGGTCTTCTCCAGGAAGCCGAAGAAGGTGCCGTCAAGCACAGGCGAGCTGGCGAACTCCAGCCGCGAGTAAAGGGCCAAGAAAGCGACGGGGAGAAACGCTCGTATCCCCGTCAGCACCGACAGGCCGGCTCCCATGCAGGCGCGAGCGTAGATACTATTGAAAACGACGTCCACGAAGCGAGTCTAACACGGCATCCGGCGTCGTAAGGACGCCTTTAGACGAGGATATCGTCCGTGGCGTGGCGGAGTTTAGGAGCCCCCTCCTCGGCTGCGTAGCCCACCGAGACTATGGCCGTCGGCACCAGGTTCTCGGGCAGAGCGAGCGTTTGTGCAAGGATGCCGGGGTCGAAGGCCGTCATGGGACACGCGCCCAACCCCAGGGCATAAGCTCCGTTCACGGCGTTACCCAAGGCTATGTGGACCTGTTCGCGGGACCAGGCGAGTCTCTGCTCGGGGGTCATGTCGCCGGTCACCTTGGTGGCGAACGCAACCATGCCCTCGCGCCTCTCGGCCGGGACACCTGCGGCTTCCTGGGCTCGTTCGAGCCTCGAGATGATCGTCGGGTAGTCCACGTCCGCACAGAAGACCAGCACGTGCGAGCAGGTTCTTACCTGCTCCTGGCCGAAGGTGGCGGCGAAGATCTTATCCTTGGCCTCCTGGTCGGAGACGACCTTGATCTTCCAGGGTTGGAGGTTCATCGCCGAGACGGAAAGCCCGATGATCTCGAGGAGCCTCCGGATGGTCTCTTCAGGAACAGATTTGGATTCGTATGACCTGATGGAACGGCGATTTCTGACGACGTCTTCGAATTCCATGGAACCTCTCTTTCTGTTGTTTTGCTTCAGCCTAGGAACCCGACTTGGACCGGCCCTCCTGCTGTCGGGCGAAGTACTCTTGTACGCGTTCATAGAAGTCATCCGGCGGAGTGGGGCTCTGCCTCTCTTCCTCCGTCAGTACCTCGCGCATCAACTTATCGCTCTTGTCCGCCGGGAGCACGAGGAGCGCTTGGGCCGTGGATGCGTTGCGGAGAGCCCGCTCCTCCGCGGTGTCCAGCGGAGGCTCCTGCTGTGGGAAGACACCTTTTCGGGCCTGCCATTCGCCGCACCAGTCCCGGGCAAGGGTCCAGGGCCAGGAGGCCGTGGGTCCGTTCTCTCCGGCGTTGGCGCATAGAACCGCCGCGGGCGCATAACGGCGGCATTTGCCTTCGGCAGTGGAGCAGGACTCCCAATAGAGGCAGTCTTTGCAGTATCGGAGGGGGTGGTCCACGTATCCTCCCACCTTCTCGGTGTCCGTCGCTAAGCTACTATACAGCAGGCGTGGGTGCGTGCGGTTCCCGCGAGCGGCCGCCGCGTGATGCTAAAATCCCTGAGCCGCGCCCCCGTAGCTCAGGGGATAGAGCAGAGGTTTCCTAAACCTCGTGCCGGAGGTTCGAGTCCTCCCGGGGGCGCTACGGTTTTTGCCTGTATTTGGGCCTATAGCGCCGGGCGGTCGGCTCAGGTGAGGCTCCATGGGCTGGCCTGACAGCCAAAGTGATAGCCTGATTCTGAGCGGCACTCGGAGCGGTGGACTCACCGCCGAAGAGAGTATCCATCTCCTGAGCGGCATCCTTCATCAAGCTAGGCATCACGTGGCATCGCCGAGCTGTGGCCATTGCCTCCCGAGACGGTCGATCGTGGCTGGGAAAGCAGCGTGAGTGGCGTGAGCGTAGACGCAACAGAGGTCCAGACCAGGACCAGCACCAGGGATGTAAGCAGCACGCACCCTAGATGCAACTAACGTCGCCTTGCGCCTGGCCATCCTGCCCGAAGTCGAGTCATCAGTGGTCCCTCCAATCGTGTCGGCGGAATCGTCGTTGTCTGACTCATGACGGTCCCGGCAAACGGGCGGGACTGAAGCCGCTGTAACGTGGGATGGGCGTTGACGGTGGTTAACATATTTGCTAACTTAATGACGTGACCTACTCCGTCGCATACTTCAACCGGCGCGTACTCGAGGAGATCAAGTCGTGGCCGGTCGGTGTCTTGGCGGACTACGCATGGTTGGTCGAGCTCTTGACTGAGTTTGGACCCAGGCTCATGATGCCGCACTCCCGTCCCTTGAGTGATGGCCTCTTTGAGCTGCGCCCTCATGGGCGGGAGGGTATCGGGCGGGCGTTGTACTGCTTCGTGGTCGGGCAGCGAGTGGTGGTGCTCCATGCCTTCGTCAAGAAGACACGAGCCACCCCGAAGTCCGACCTAGCGATTGCCCGCAGGAGAATGAAGGAGGTGGGCGATGCCCAGGACTGAATACGAGCCGGTTTCTCATGACCATGAGGCTTTCCTGAAGAAGGCTCTTGAACGCAAGGGTTTCGCTGAGGCATACGAGGGTCTCGAAGACAAGTACAAGCTGGTGCGCGAGTTGCTGGCTGCCCGGATGAGCGCGGGACTCACCCAAGAGCAGGTCGCCGCGTCCATGGGTACCACCAAGAGCGCAGTCTCGAGGCTCGAGGGTGCCGGCCACTCGCCGTCGGTAAGCACGCTCAATAGGTATGCCAAAGCCGTCGGCTGTGACGTGGAGATCAGGCTTGTTCCCTCGGCTCAGGAAGCGCGTGCTGCTGGTCGGTAGCGCGTGTTCGTCCAAGGCGCCCCACTGGCCGGCTTGGCAGGCTTTGACAAGACCACTGTCATATGGAACATTCTTCCTGTCTTTCGTAGACAGGTAAGGTGTTGGAAGTGACAGCGAGAACCATTCCGCCGGGACTGCCGCCTATCTGCAAGGTCTGGCCTCGCGCAGGCCAGATTCGGACGTGATCGGCGCGCCCGAAGAAGTGCGGCCGCCGAAAGCGCTGAGGGCTCTGCGGATCGTCCGTTGGCGGCCCGCATGTGACCCAGTCATCCGCGACGGACTGTCTGCCTGGGCGGTCCCCACGCTCCTTGCCTTCATGGGAACACGTCCGGGCAGGTACCATGACTGGGCGAACGTGGGTGGATGGCTTCGACAGGCTGTGCCAGAGGTGGCCGAGTCCGATCTTGCCCGCGAACTCGAGCGCGAGGCTATCGGTTACTTGACCACGCCCGTCGACATCCCGGGGTGGATACGCCGGGTCCGGGAGCGGTTTGTCTTCTTACGTGACCTCGACGAAGAAGAACAGCTGATCTCGCGCTGCAGCGAAGGTGAGGAGTGGCTGGTACGGCGACAGATCGAAGACTCGGCGCTCGAGCCCGGCGCTCCGAAACCACCCGCTGAGCTTTGATACACGGTGATAGACGATTTCGCGAAAGAGAAGAACCTTCTCTCCGCGGCCGAGTCGCGGCTGGAAGCGCTCGAGCAAGAGCGCTCCGAGTTGCTGGTACGCATCAGGCGGCTGCGCGCGAAGCAAGCCGCAACAGCCAACGGAGCCACCACGAGCGGAACAGCGCCGGAGCCGTCTCCCGTTGCCTCAGCAGCCGTCGCCGCGACCGCGACTGTGAACCGGTATTCGTCTGCCGAGGAGAAGGTCGCCCTCTTTGCGAGCCTCTTCCGCGGACGGGTGGACGTCCATGCCCGGCGCTGGGAGAACCGCCGTCTGGGCCGATCCGGCTTTCAGCCTGCCTGTGCGAACGAATGGGCGGCGGGTCTGTGCGACAAGCGTCGCTACAGGTGCGGGAGCTGCCCGAACCGCGAGTTTCTGCCGCTCACACCTGCCGTCATCCGCGACCACCTGTGCGGAGAACGTGAGAGTGAGCCCGGAAGGGAGTTCGTGATTGGCATCTATCCTCTATTGTCTGACGAGACGTGCTGGTTCCTCGCCCTGGACTTCGACGGCCCAAGCTGGACGGAAGACGCAGCCGCGCTCCTTGGCGCCGGTCGGGAACTGGAGGTACCGGCTACCCTCGAACGCTCTCGTTCCGGTAACGGCGGCCATGTCTGGGTGTTCTTCGCAGAGCCTCTGCCTGCCGTGTTGGCGCGCAGGCTGGGTTCGCTTCTGCTAACGCGGGCCATGGAGTCGCGTCCGGAGATCGGTTTAGCCTCCTACGATCGGCTGTTCCCGAGCCAAGACACCTTGCCTCAGGGTGGCTTTGGAAACCTCATCGCGCTACCACTTCAACGCACGCCCCGCAACCTGGGGAACGCCGTCTTCGTCGACGAATGCTTCGTCCCTTATGAGGATCAGTTCGGGTACCTCTCCTCTCTTGAGCGGCTGACGCGTGAGCGCGCCGAGAGTCTCGTCGACGAGGCCGAGGCCCGAGACCAGGTGATGGGAGTAGGGGTTGTGCCCGAGGAAGACTGGGCGGATGAACCTTGGCGCCGGTTCGAGATCGCGCCCGGCCGCCTCGCGGTGAAGCAGGCGGCCCTCCATGAGGGCCTGCCAGAGTCTCTTCGGGTGGTTTTGGCCGACCAACTCTACATTCCCAAGGGCGATCTCGTCCCTGCGCTGCGTAACCGCATGGTCCGTCTGGCGGCCTTCCAGAACCCGGAGTTCTATCGGGTCCAAGCCATGCATCTCCCGGTGTTCGGCCATGCTCGCGTCATCGGATGTGCGGAGGACTTCCCTCGACACATCGCCCTACCTCGCGGCTGTCTTGCAGAGCTGGAGGAACTGCTTGCCGACTGGGGTGTCCGGCTGGAACTCGTCGACGAGCGTTTCCCCGGCCGGGCCGTCGATGTGCGCTTCCAAGGCCAACTTCGCCCGGAACAGGAGCGCGCGGCTCGAGCTCTGCTCGCGCACGAAACGGGGGTGCTCTCTGCCGGGACGGCCTTCGGCAAGACTGTGGTGGCCGCATACCTCATCGCCGAGCGGGCGGTGAACACGCTCGTTCTTGTACATCGTCAGCAACTGCTCGACCAATGGGTGGCTCGGCTCGCGAGCTTTCTCGGATTGGAGCCCAGAAGCATCGGCCAGATCGGCGGAGGGAAGCGCAAACCTGGGGGACTGATAGACGTCGGGCTGCTTCAGAGCCTGGGACGTCAGGGCCGAGTGGATGAGGTAGTGGCTGAGTATGGACAGGTCATTGTGGACGAATGTCATCATGTGCCGGCCGGAACTTTCGAGATGGTGGCAAGAGCCGCCAAGGCTCGTTACTTCGTCGGCCTCTCAGCTACTCCCACCCGAAAGGACGGCCACCAGCCCATTCTTTTCATGCAGTGCGGGCCGATCCGCTATCGATCGGACCCGCGCCGTCAAGCGGAGGAGCGGCCTTTCGAACACCGCGCCATCGTGCGGCCGACCGGGTTTGTCCTGCCGCCGACTGGTGTGCCGGAAGCAGTATCGGCCGCCGGCCCGGGCATCCAGGAGCTGTACTCCCTGCTGGCCGCCGACTGCCGGCGTAATGCGCTGATTGTCGAGGACGTGATTTGGGCCGTGCGGGCCGGACGCTCTCCGGTGGTGCTCACGGAGCGCCGGGAGCACCTGGAGACTCTCGCAGACCTTCTGAGGCCTGAGGTCGCCAATGTGGTCCTCCTCCACGGGGGTCTGGGCGCCAAGAAGCGTCGGGAGATCGTCCAACGGTTGACTGCCATTGAGGCGTCGGAAGAACGCGTGCTGGTTGCCACGGGACGCTATCTGGGCGAAGGTTTCGATGACGCGCGACTGGACACGCTCTTTCTGGCTCTCCCTATCTCCTGGCGGGGAACCCTTGCGCAGTATGCCGGGCGTTTACACCGCCTCGACGAGGGCAAGACCGAGGTGATCGTGTACGACTACGCCGACCTGGCTGTGCCAGTGCTCGCCCGCATGCACGAACGACGCCTGCGCGGTTATCGAGCGATGGGATATGAGGTGAGCCTGGTGGCGAGCGAAGCTCGCGGCGGAAGACAACGACGACCTACCAACATCGCCCCAACGCACGGGTCATAACGGGCCCATACTCGCATTCGGCGTCCTTCGAAGAAATGCTCTGTTTCAACGACCAGATCGTGGAGAGCGTCGGCGAGCGCTACCGCGTGTGGGACAACTGCTTCAACCCCCTGTACACCGAGGAGACCTCCGGCCACAATCCGCGGGCGCAGAAGTCCAATCGCTTCCGTAATCGTTTCAGCCACAAGTTCTGGTATTTACCCCGACAAATACGACAGCCTGCTCTCCTCGGGATGCGGCCGCTGCATCATGTACCACCCGATTCGCATAGATATCCGCGAGGTACTGCGGGTCATGGGTTCGGCAGACCCGGCGGCGGAACTCGTCGCCGACGAGGCGGCCCAGGCCTACGTGCCGCACGCTCACAGTGAGACGGGCGGCGCGGCTGCGCCCGCCGCCCCAGCAGACGCCCCGGCAGGAGAGGAGACCTAAATGACCCCTCCGAACAGCGACGGCGGTAACGGCGCCGCCAAGACCCTCCTCACCGCCGTCGACGTCGTCACCGGCGCCACCATCCCGCGTGCGGCTAAGGCCGCCGGCAACCCGTATCTCCCGGAGATCGCCACGCTCATCGAGATCATCCAGGAGACTCCCAACATCAAGACCTTCAGGGCCCGCTTCGACGACTCGGCGGTCATGGATAACTTCTCCTTGGCCCCCGGCCAGGTGGGGCAGTTGGGCATCTTTGGCGTGGGCGAGGCGACCTTCGCCATCACCAGCAAACCGGCGGACAAGGATTTCATCCAATTCTCGGTCATGCGCGCCGACGAGGCCACCAAGGCCCTGCACAACCTCTCGGTAGGCGACAAGGTGGGTATCCGCGCCCCCATGGGCTGCGGCTTCCCCGTGGACGACTGGAAGGGCAAGAAGCTCCTCTTCGTCATGGGCGGCATCGGCTCGGCAGCCCTCAAGGCCACCATCGAGTACGCTCTGGCTAACCGCGCCGACTACGAGGGCGTCTCCATCCTCTACGGAGCCACCCACCCCACCAACTTCACCTACTGGTACGATGTGGAGCAGTGGCAGGAGCGCGACGACATCGACCTCACCCTCACCATCGACAAGGAGTGCGACGGCTGACAGTGCGAGGTGGGCCTGGTCCCGGCCATCCTGGAGGAGATGAACCCCGACCCCGCGGGCACCATCGCTGTCCTTTGTGGCCCGCCCATCATAATCCACTTCTCGCTCATGAGCTTTCGCAAGCTGGGCTTCACCGACGAGCAGACCTACACCACCCTGGAAAAGCGCATGAAGTGCGGCATAGGCATCTGCGGCCGCTGCAACATGGGGCCCCGCTACGTGTGTGTCGATGGGCCGGTGTTTACGATGGCGGAACTGGCGGAGTTGCCGGACGAGATTTAGGAGGCTGATGCCCGAGTGGCCATCCATGGATGTCCCCACGATTTTGAGACGTTGACGCGCGCCGTGCTTCCGGCGCGGATGCGGGAGCTTCGTGTGCGCATGGAGACTCCAATCCGGATGGCGGAGTTCGCGGACCCTGGTGTGGGCCCGAAAACTATGGCGCGACGATACGGCTTTCCTGATGACATAAGCGGCTGCTACGTCTTCATGGAAGGCGTGGATCCGATTCATGTCGGCATCTCTCGTCACGTGTTTGCACGATTGTCACAGCATGTAGAACGCGGAGACCACTTCACGGCTACGCTTGCCTACCGGATGGCCAATCACGACGCGCCGCATGACAAGTTCGCAGCTCAGGCCATGGCTGATCCGGAGTTCCGCACAGTCTTCGAGAAGCGACAGGAGTATCTTCTGACGCTGAACGCGGCTGTGGTCGAGATTCCCAATCCCTTGGAGCTCTACGTTTTCGAGGCCTACACGGCGATGGAACTGGACACCGGGCAGTGGAACACCTTTGAGACTCACCAGGCAGAACTGACCCCGGGGATCGTGCGGCCGTCTCTTGGAGGTTCGAGAGGCCGCGCAAAGAGAAGATGTGCAAATTGCGACTTTCCGGTTGTCTGCAGGCAGGATACCCAATCCTTCGTGTCCAACTGATGGAGTAAGCTGGGAACATATCAAGGTCACAAGAGCGTCTAGCTTGTGACCTCGGCGCGCAAGGCCTAGTACGGAGCATGACGATGTTTGAGCTTGAATCAGAGATGATTGCTCCGCTTACGGAGTCTCTGCCTCGGCTACTCATTCCTGAGGGGCCGTACGTTGTCGCTTGCGAAGTACCGGATGGCGCTCGTGTCATCGACATCATCTGCGCGAGTATGCCCGATAGTCGCGATATGGCCCAAGCGGAGGGAGTTGCGAACAAGCTCTCACGGCTGTCGATGGCACAGACAATGGTGTTGGCTCTCATATGGCGTGAGAAGAAGGTTTCAGCATCCCGTCTCAGCGCCATGACCTATGTCGGGCTGGACGAACTCCGGGAAGGATATCTGGAGCCCTTTTGTCGGGCTGGTCTTGTCGACCAGGAAGGGCGGTCGTGGGTGGTTGGGTCCTGGGGTGAAGCACGCCCGGGGCACTTGATCGCCGTGGAGGCAAAGCTGACTGACTGGCGTGAGGCTATTTGGCAGGCCAAAGACAACAGAGGGCGGGCCGACTACTCCTATGTGGCACTTCCGAAAGTAAGCAGAAGGCGAACGCGCGAAGAACTCATCAAGAGCGCGCGGGAACAAGGTGTCGGAGTCGTAGAGCTGCATCCTCGTGGCGAGGCCGAGATCGTGCTGAAAGCTAGAAAGACGCCATCTGACGTGTGTATACAGAAGTGGCAGCTAGCCGTGCGCTTGTTGGCCGACTCATCACGAACGAATAGCCGATGGACCCTGATAGAAGGGTCGGCGGGGGCCTGATGGACATCGCTGAGGCTCGTAACTGCTTGCCTCAGTATCAGCTTGCACAGACTCTACGTGCTGGCGCCCAAGGCGATGTGTTCCGGGGCAACGCGCCCGACGGAAGGGATATTGTTGTCAAAATAATCTCTGGGGCCTGGGTGCAGCGGGGAGAACGTGAAATCCGAGCCTTGGCCCTGGTCAATCATCCCGCTGTGGTGCGTCTTGTTGGCCACGGGATGGTTGATTGTGCGGGCAACCGGTTGCCATTCATGGCAACGGAGTTCATAGAAGGTGAGGACTTGCGGTATCAGCTGGATACCGCAACCTTCCATACTGCGGCCGCACCTCGTCTGGTTTCATCTCTCGCGGAAGGACTCGACGCAATCTGGGCGCAGCAAATAGTGCACAGAGATATCAAGCCAGCCAATATCATGGTCAGGCCTGATGGACGAGGTGTGCTACTTGACCTCGGAGTTGCGCGCTGTCTTGGAATGACGACTCTGACAGTTGGCACGGGTTCGCCGGGTACATTGGGCTATCTCTCTCCAGAGCAGGCACGTGGCGTGCGAAACCTAACCACCAAGTCAGACGTATATTCGCTTGGGGTTACAGCGTACGAGGCGGTCGTTGGCGACCATCCCTTTGGTAGGGACCAGATTCTCATGATGAATGCATCGCGGCCGCCGACTGTTCGAGGGCGAGCTCGTTGCAGCAACGCGATGGCAGACTTGATCGCAGCAATGATGGAGCCGCTTCCTGCAATGCGCCCAATGCCTAGGGAGGTCGTGACAGCTTTGGCTGGGGAGGTTACCTAGTGTTTCTGTACAACTCGATGTGGACTTGGAATCCGTCTGCATCCACGACACCGCATGGAGTCGTCCTTCACGCTGTGGGTTGCCCTCTTGACAACGCAGAGTCTCGGGATTTCCCAACCTCTCGAGACGGCTTTGTTCTGTTCGATCCAGATTCCTACCTGTGGGATCTAGATTCTGCGACGTGCGGGCGTGCAGTGGAGTGCCTAGAGTCGTACCCCTGGGTTCCGGATGCTCCTACTCGCACGAACCTCTCATCCATGTCGGACGAGGAGATTGTCAGTGCCATTGAGGCTTCCGCAGAATGGCAAGTGGAGAGGGGAGCGTCAAGGATAATACTGCCGACACCCCTCGTCTCCGATCCGATATTGCCGCTCGATGAGTTTCTACGCTGGCTAGATCTTGGAGCTGGAGTTGCGGCGGCTAGCGGCGCTCAGGCGCTTCTCGCCGTAGGTGTTTCTGAGGTCGCAATTCGAGCCCATTTTGGCACGATCCTGGACCATCTCACTGCTAGGGACGACATACCGGGCGTATATATCTTCGCTGAAACGTCCCGGAGTAGCGGAAACGTCGCTGTCAACCAGGATGTGGCACGCATGCTGCTCATGGCATCGTATTTCGCGGGGTGGCGTCTTGAGCGAGAGGTCGTCGTGAACTTCGCTGACACCTTCGGTCTGGCATGTCTGGCCGCAGGAGCACTGGCGTTTGCTGGAGGATATGAGCGAAAGTGCCGTAGACTCAATTTTGGGAACTTTGAGGAACGAGACGGCGGAGGTGCCTTCCCGAAGTTCTTCGCGCTTAGTACTACCGCATATTATCGCCCGGAGAGAGATATGCAACGCATGAGGGACGAGCGACTGCTCCGGTTACTCAATGCGGACCGCACACTCTCATCAGCACCTCTGTTTGACGCGCTGCAAGCCGGCAGTTCGGCGCAGGAGGTCCCGACTTGGCGGGAGTCAAGGAACAACGTTGCTGCTGCCAAAGCCCACTTGATTGAACGGCTATGTGACGCTGTCGACGAACTACTGACCCTCCCCCCGGGGCGAGACAGGATCGTTTGGGCGCTTGACTGGCTTCAGGATGCTGAACGGAATGTGGCCTACCTCAGCAGCAGATTCGAGGATGCCCCGCTCGACGACGATGGGCGTCACGTTCGTGCCTGGAGGGCAGCCTTTGAGTCTTTCGTCCAAGAGTTTGGACTAATCTAGGCGTTTCGGTCTTGCGGCTCGCTGACTTTGCCCACAGAACCGGGATGCCAACCATCCCCAGAGTAGTCGTGCAACCCCTCACAGAAGAATCTCACACGTGATTGGCGACCTGCCCGAATCGCAGGAGGGAACTGATGCTCTACAAGCTCTCCGCAAAAGGTGAAGGGCTCGGGACTCTTGAGCCGCCTGCCATTTCTTGAGGTGGCAGACCTGCAGAAACGGGAGAAAGATCTTGAGAATCTTCTGGCCCACCACCTGCCCGACGTCCTCTTCGAGGACGCCGCACTCCAGCCGATTTTCCAAGACCAGATCACCTGACGGCCGGTATTGTCCTAGTAGAGGACATTGAACCGTGTCTACAGCTTTCACTTGCCCAATTCATCCAGCATCGCCAGCCTATAGGCTTCAACCTTGTCTGATCCTGCAAATAGGGTGCCGAAAGAGCGGCTGAATGCAGCCGAGTCACCAGCCTGTAAGGCAGCCGACACTCCCAAGGCCCCCGCTTTGAGCAGCCCGAGTCCCTCTAGCAACTGGGCGTGAATGCTCGCAAGCCGATCGGGGACTTTGGCTGCCGACGCGTCATCGATGCACCCCTGGACACCGGAGACGTACTTCGAGAGCAAGCCGATTGCCTCCTCGGCGTCATTGGCTGCCAAGATGGTCTCCATTGACTGGTTCACGCCGCGGACCTTCGAAATGAGCGTTGCCGCCGTGTCGTAGTAAGCCTGGTCCTCCGCGTTGGCTTGATTGCCGAGCACGTCTTGACAGTGAGCGACGCGGCTGGCAGTTCCGTCCGTCGCCCTTCCGTTTTTTGCGTCGAGAGCCATGGACTTCTGGTACTCAACTATTGCCTCCTGATATCTGCCGAGTCCTTCAAGTGCGTACCCCTTATAGAACCAAGAGGAGGAATTGCTCGGGAGGCTCTGGCTGTAGCCCTCCGCTGTCTGCAACGCTTCGGCGAACTTGCCTTGTTCGAGTAGAAGGCATACTTTCGACCCCCAGCCGGACGCGAATCCCGGCTCGGTAGAAATGGCTTGCGAGTACAGGGCGAGTGCTTCGGAGGGCTTGCCGGCTTCCTCAGCGGCCCTACCTTGATCGACAAGGGCCACGGCTCTGTCCCAGTTCTCCCGCGTCGCGTCACCCTCCCCGGAGGGCATGCAAGAGAGACCAAATAGACTGACAACTAGGAGAAAAAGAAGCGATGCGGCGAGCACAAGGCGAGTCTTGGACCGTGTGGCCATTTCCCAAACAGCGCGTCCCATGAGCAAACCCTCCTCCATCGATGCTCCAAGGCAGCGAACCCCGCCTCCGATTGTAGACCAGTTGCGGTAAGACAGCAGGAGGGAGGTTCTCCCGCTGCAAAATAATGAACGAGCGGTCTGCCTTGTGAGCGTCTGCGAGAAGATGCGCCCGCAGCTTTCCCTTGCCTCCCCAGCAGCACAACGAGCGAGGCAAAACAGAAATCACAGTCGAGCGTGTTAAGAGAAGAGAAGAGAGAGCGTGGACTAACATCCCCCGGTCTTCGCCGCTGGAGGAGGCCGCGAGCACCGAAGGGCAGCCTGGTGCGGGGCCGCTCGGCTGGTCGGCGGGTCTTCCGGGGTCGTTCGCCTGAGTGCCTGCGATACTCAAAGGGGCGGGTGTTCTTTATCGGGGCAAGAGAAGGGGCGCTCTGCCCATCCGCCAGTAGCGCCTCGGTTCCAGGTCTAGTCTAGTAGGCCCAGATCGGCCGGCGGAACGTACCCGGTCAGGAGCTGCATCTCCTCTTCGCTGATCGGGATCCCGGCAGTCTCCAGGTCTTTTGGCCAGCAGTTGTCTGTGAACCTGCTGTCAGGGTCCTCCGGCGGGCGGTCAAGGACCTGGTAGGCGAGGTACGCGCCCGGCATTATGTCTCCGAGATCCTCGAAGACCCGGTGTCGACCATCGCGGTCAGTGTGGAAGTAGTAGCGGCTTCTTAGGGTGATGGTAGTCATTCGCTGGAACCTCCTTTGTACGAGGGCGTGCGTGCGGATTGCTGAATCTCGGGGTCAATCACCCCCTCTCTGCCTTTGACAGCCAAACTGACAGCCAAACCCAGAGAGTCAGGCCGTCACAGAGGGGCTCGATGGAGAGCAGCGCCGGTTTTTTGCTGCTCAGAGCGAGCCCGTGGAGGCAGTGGAGAGCGCCAGCAGGGTTTCCTAAACCTCGTGCCGGAGGTTCGAGTCCTCCCGGGGGCATGGGCGGTCATGAGGTTGGATGTGCGCATCGGCGAGTGACTCCCTTGCGCCGGCCGACGCCGGGATCCTCGCGCCCGACCTCTCCATCAGTCGCAGCCGAACCTCGCGATCGGGCACTGCACCTCCCAATCGGCCCGGCCCAGGCCCTGACGGCGCATTCCGGCGGGCTCCCTTGTAATAGCGGGTGATTCGAGTATCATCCCCGGCGGAGTCCTAAGAGTTCAACGCAGCATCTGAGGAACTTACAGAAGGACCCGCAGAGGAAACGCGGAGTTAAACGACCGCCTAGTACGCAGACGCGGGTGCGAAGTAAGGGGGCGCGGATGAAAACGCGAGTGCTCTTGGGATTCTTTCGTTCTGCGCCGTCTACGCCCCTGAACAGCAGTCAGGCAGTCGTCGTCAAGGGACAGGAATAGAAGAGATGGCGAAGCGGGTCGCGACTATAGCCGGAGCAATATTGCTTGCCGCCGGTGTCGGCGTCGCCATCCTGCACTACGTGATGGAAGGCAGCCTCACCGACAGCTACATCACCCTCGCCATAGCCGCTGTGCTGCTCATCGCGGGATGGACGCTCTTCGAGCGGGGTACCGGTATCTCCCGTCGTCGTAGAGAAGACGACGACGGGAGCGATCTCTGAGGCGCCGTCGGCGAGCGCCGCCGGTGATGTCGGGCGCCCGTTGGGGTGCGCCGTCGCCGGTTTGCGCGAGGCGCCGGTTGAGCTACGCTGGCCTGGGTGAAGCGCCGCGCCGATTTGCTCCCTGGGCAGGCCTTTAGCGCACGAAGTTCGTTCTCACCAAGGGTTCCCTTTCCGGATAGGGCACCGTGTCTTTGGCGGCTTCGATGCACTTGAGCAACCAAGCCATGTTGCGGCCCAGGGTCCTCATGATCTGCATACCTTCCAGATCCTGCCTCACCTCGTCGGGGGTGAGTCCATGGGTGGCGTTCCAGTACTGAGACGGGACGACCGGCATGTTGGAGATGGTGAAATACTTGTTCAAGCGGTCGAACGCGGTGCCGGCGCCGCCTCGGCGACAGTTCACAACAGCCGCGGCAGGTTTGTAAGCGTAGGCCGCCGCCTTCCCGAAGAACAGGCGATCGAGGAACGCGCATAGGGCTCCGTTCGCGCCGGCGTAATAGACGGGGGAGCCCACGACGATGCCGTCCGCCTTCTTAACCAAGTCGACGCATGTGTTGACGGGATCGTCGTCGAAGATGCAGTACCCAGTCTCGAAGCAGGCGCCGCAGCCTGTGCATCCCCGGATCGGACTATTGCCGATGTGGAAGAAGTCGGTCTTGATGCCCTGCTCCTCGAGCTGACCGGCCACCTCCACGAGTGCGGTATATGTGCAGCCCTCCTTGTGCGGACTGCCGTTGATCATCAGTACCTGCATAGTGTCATCCTTTCGCTTGTTGGTCGACTGCTCTCTCTTCGCGCTTGGGTCCCACTATCGAGGCGGCGGCCCCGAGGATGCAAAGCGCGGTGAAGATCATGAACGTGATGCGGACGCTGGTCAGCACCTGTGGATAGTCGGAGGGTTGGATGGCCTGTCGCCCCACCAGGACGGCCAGGACCAGCGTCGCCAACCCCATGCTCACGCTCATCCCGGTCTGGCGCAGCGTGGCCAGAGTGGCCGACGCCACTCCCACGAACCGGGCGTCTACGCTGTTCATGATGGTGTGTGTATTGGGAGTGGCGAAGAGGGCGATACCTCCCCCGAGCACGCAGAGGACCAGGATGATGAACCAGAACGGAGTGGTGGTGCTGAGGAAGCTGAAGGCGAGCAGGGAGACCACGCATAAGCCCATTCCGGCGGAGGCCAAGTACCGAGGTTCCAACCTGTCGGTCAACCGGCCGATGACCGGCGCCAGGAGCACCTGCACGAAAGCGCCGGTCACGATGATGAGGCCCGTCGTCTGCGGATTCAGCCCCCTGTTGTACTGAAGGTAGAGGCTCATCAGGAAGGTCATGGCCGACGTGGCGCTGTAGCTGACGAAGGCCGCTACGTTGGAGTAGGCGAACACCCGGCTGCGCCGCAGCAGGTCGATATTGAGTAGAGGGTCGGCGGCCCGAGTCTCCCACCAAAGGAAGACGGCCACGCCGATGACGCCCGCGACGACGAGGATACCGCCGGTGAGGTCGGGAAGCAGCGAGAAGCCCAAGAGGACGGCTGTTAACGACACCGCGTAGATTATCGAGCCGAAGATGTCGAAGCGTGCCCGCTTGGGCTCGCGCCAATCAAGATGGCGCAGCCTCCAGAGAGGCAGCGCCACGTTGACCAGTCCCACGGCGCCGACCACTAGGAAGAGGCTGCGCCAACCGAGATTATGGATGATAAGCCCGCCGAGTACCGGGCCGAGCGTGACACCAAGGTAGATACCGGCAACGTTAAGCCCGAGCGCTTTCCCCCGGGATTCCGGAGGAAAGGCCAGGATGACGAGAGCTGTGGAGGTCGCCGAACCGCTCGCCAGCCCCAGTCCGTGGACGGCCCGCAGAGCCAGTAGCACGTTGGCCGATGGGGCGAAGGCGCAGGCGAAAGCTATCACCGTGAAGATGATCATGCTGGCGGTGAAGACCTTCACTCGGCCCTGCAGGTCTGCGATGCGCCCCATGGGTAGCAGGGTCGCGCCGGCCACGAGGACGTACGAGAGTGAGATCCAGCCGAGGGTCACCGCCGACACCTTGAACTCCTCCTGTATCAGCGGCAGGGCGATATTGATCGTCGACGACATGAAAGTGACCAGAAAGCCGCCCATAGTGGCGACGATCAGGACTGTGTTGCGCTCCGGGGTGAGCTGCTGAGGCTGGGAGGTTTGTGGTCCGCTCATCAGCTAAAGGCTACCAGTTAGGCGCGGCGCGCACGGCCGCGCGATCATGTTTTGAGCACCTTCCGGCCCCGGATGGAATAGCGTTTCGCCTCGCCCGTGCGTCTCGTCCTCGCGCCTCGCCCGGCGCGCAGTTGCGCGCAGCTACGTCTCGCGCACGTCGACGATGCGGGTCACGAGAGGCTCCAGGGTCTTGATCAGACCCTCCCGCGTCACGTCGCGCACCTTGAAGGTGACGGTGTTCTCCTCCGCGCTCTCGGTGAAGGCGACGAAGCGGCCTCCGGCGTCGGCCACCGCACCGGACAGCCCGCATAGGCCGCCCTTCGTGAGCGGCATCTCGGCCGTCACCCGTACTCCTGCCTGCCGAGCTCCGAATATGTCGACGAGCACGTTGAAGAGGTGTGACTCCGTGATGATGCCCACGAGCTCGCCGTCACGCACGACCGGCAGCCCGCTGACTTTGGCTTCGGCCATGATGCGTCCGGCCTCTTCCACCGCGGTGTCCTCGGTCACGGTGATGACCTTGTGGGTCATGACCTCCGAGACCTTGATCTTCTCCAGGAGGTAGTTCACCTCCCAGATGCTGAGCGACGTCGCCGGTGAGGGCGAAGCGCGAAAGAGATCCGTGAGGGACACGATGCCCATTAGGGCGCCATCACTACTCAGCACGGGCAACTGACGGACCTTACTCCCCTGCATCACCTTGAGCGCATCGGGCACAGACGCGTCGGGGGTCGTTGTGATGGGGTTCTTGGACATCCTCTTGCGAACAAGCATCTCAGCCTCCCCACTCGTTCATCGGATGGATGTTCCCAGTGTGCCGCAGGGTTAAACGCAGTGGACGGGAGCCGGCATTCTCGTCTCCGGTCAGAGCCGTTGCTCTACAATGTGCGGAGAACCCCTATGGAGGTGGATGTGACTCTCGAGACCGTGTTCAGCATGGATGCGTCCAGCATCAAGTTCGGAAAGGGAGCGACCCGCGAGGTCGGCTCCGATATGAAGGCCTTGGGGGCCAAGCGCGTGATGGTGGTGACCGATACCAACCTGGTCACCTCCGAGCCCGTGGCCGTAGCCCTCGATTCTCTCAAGAAAGAAGGCATCGACACCACCCTCTTCGACCGGGTGCGCGTCGAGCCCAACGATCAGTCGTTCCAGGAGGCCGTCGCGTTCGCGGTGGAGGGCGGATTCGACGGGTATGTGGCCGTAGGAGGCGGCTCGACCATGGACACGGCCAAAGTGGCCAACCTGTATGCGACTTACCCTGCGGATTTCCTCGACTACGTCAATGCTCCTATCGGCAAAGCGAAACCGGTGCCGGGAGACCTCAAGCCCCTCGTCGCCATCCCCACGACGGCCGGCACGGGGAGCGAGACCACCGGGGTGGCCATCTTCGACCTCTCCGAGATGCATGCTAAGACCGGCATCGCCCATAAGGCCCTGCGTCCACGGCTGGGGATCGTCGATCCCGAGAATACCCGCACCTTGCCTAAGATGGCAGTAGCGTGCACGGCTTTGGATGTCTTCTCGCACGCCATCGAATCGCTGACTGCGCTCCCCTTTCACAAGCGGGAGGCGCCCGACTCGCCTACGATGCGCCCCGCCTACCAGGGGGCAAACCCCATATCGAACATCTGGGCGGCCAAGGCCTTGGAGATCGGCTCGAAGTTCATGATACGGGCGGTCAACGATCCCGACGACGAAGAGGCGCGGACACAGATGATCCTTGCCTCCACCATCGCCGGGGTGGGGTTCGGCTCCGCCGGCGTGACGCTGCCTCACGGCATGTCCTATCCTATCTCGGGGTTGGTGCGCGACTACCGTCCCGACGGTTATCCACAGGATCACGCGCTCGTCCCCCATGGGATGGCGGTCATCCTCGGGGCGCCTGCAGCGTTCCGTTTCATGGCTCCCGGGAACCCGGATATGTTCTTACGTGCGGCGGAACTGATCGGTGTCGACACGCGGGGGGCCGGACCCGGCGACGTCGGTGAGATGGTGGCTCAGGCAGTCATCGAGATCATGCAGAAGGTCGGCATCCCCAACGGACTGCGGGCGGTGGGCTACACGCCCGACGATGTCGACGCATTGGTGGAGGGCGTGCTGCCGCAACAGCGGGTGACCAAGCTCTCGCCTCGGCCCGCGACGGCGGCGGACTTCCGCCAGATGTTCCTTGACTCGATGACCATCTGGTAGGGGCCCTACATATCAGTCATGTTAGCGTGGTGGGGGCCCGGCAGCGTGCGCCTTCAGACCTTCTTCTGAGCCTCGACGGGGGCGGGATGGGCGGGCATCTTGCCCCGCACGAGTGAGGTCGCGACGCCTGCAGCGCACAGCACTGTCAGGATGGCGAAGGTGAGGCGCACGGCCGTCAGGAGGGCAGGATAGTCGGCGGTCTGTATGTCGTGTCGTCCTACGACGAGCGCCATGATCAGGGTCGCGACTGCAATACTGAGCGCCATGCCCACCGATCGCACGGTGCCGATGCCGGCCGATGCGAAGCCGACGTACTGCCGCTCTACGCTACCCATGATGGAGTTCTGGTTCGGCCCTGAGAAGAATCCATATCCTATTCCGAGGAGGGCCAGGGCGAGCGCGATGTACCAGTAGGGCGTGGTGGCGCCGACGAAGCTGAAGAGAAGCAGACTGGCCACTTGAAGGGCCATGCCGATCGACGCGACCCAGCGGGGTTCGATGCGGTCGGAGAGACGGCCTCCGAATGGAGAGATCGCACTCTGCAACGCCACCCCCACCACAAGCACCAGGCCGGCGGTCTGAGCGTTCAGGCCTTTGATGAACTGCAGATAGAGGCTCATCAGAAAGGTCACCGCCCAGACGGAGGAATAGCTGAGCAGCGCCGTCAGGTTGGAGAAGGCGAACACGCGGTTATTGCGGAAGAGGCGTAGCACGATGAGAGGGCTTCGTGCCCGGGTCTGCCACCAGATGAACACGGCTAGAAAGAGCAACCCCACTGCCAGAGTCACAACCCCCTGAAGGAGGGGGAGCCAGGAAAGCCCCAGCAAGAAGATCGACAACCCTATTGCGTAAAGCACGGAACCGGGCCAGTCGTAGCCGCCGTGCCGCTCCTCCTTCCACTCCGCGCGGCCCAGCAGCCACAGGTCCAGACCGATGATGAAGAAGGCAAAGCATCCGGTGACCAGAAACAAGTTGCGCCAGCCGACGTTGTGCACTATCACACCGCCGAGCACCGGCCCCATGGTCTGGCCCAGATAGGCCGCGGCTGCGCTCACACCCATGGCGAAACCGCGTCGCTGCGGGGGATAGGCGAGGGTCAGCACGGCCATAGCGGTGCAGAACATGGCCGACGCGCCGATACCCTGAGTGATGCGCAGGATCAAGAGGGAGGTGAACGAATCCGCGAACACCGTAGCGACCGAACTGAGGGCGAATAGGACGAACCCGCCCAGGTACAGGAGACGCCTTCCGTAGCGGTCGCCAACCTTGCCCAACGGGAGGAGAAGCACCGCCGAGGCGAGGACGTATCCGAGCGTCAGCCATCCGAGAGCCATGGCTCCCAGGTGGAACTCGGTCTGGATGGACGGCAGGGCTATGTTGATGGAAGTGGTGGTGAAGGCCGCCGTCCAGGCGGCAAGGAAGTTGGCCAGCAGAACGTACGCTGGACGGAGAGAGGCGGCGGCGTTCGTGTCGAAAAAGGAGGTGGGTCGGGAGATCTGGCGCATACGTTTAGTCTATCCTCTTGCGCGGTCTTGTATTCGTCGGGCCGGACGAGTAATATGCCGCCGAACAGTGTTCACAACAACGTGCAGTGTTCAGCAAACGCGAAGTGTTCGTAATGGAAGGGAAGGACTCGAGACTGGAAGCAGGGGCGAAAAAGCAGCCCGAACCGAGGCTCTCGAGACGTGACCGCAGGAGGCTCGACACTAAGGAGGAGATCCTCAAGGCGGCGCGGGAGTTGATGCTGGAGGTGGGTCCCGAAGCGGTGAGCCTCCGACAGGTAGCGCGTCGTGCCGATTTCAGTCCGGCCGCACTCTACACGTATTTCTCCAGCCGGGACGAACTTGTGGCGACCCTTTTCGCCGAGTCCTTCGAACGGCTCGACGCGTATCTCCGGCGTGTATCGACCGACCTGCCGCTGCCGCAACGAGTCATCGAGCTTGGCACGGCCTACATGGAGTTCGGCTGCAACAATCCTATGGACCTACGGTGTATATTACTCGCGACTTCTCAGGAGGGGTTGCCTTCGTCAAGTGGAGTGGCCCTTGGGTTGGGGGCGGTCGGGCTCATAAGCGAACCCCTCCATGAAGGTCTGGAGCAGGGGGTCTTCCGGACCGACCCCGCACTGTCGCCGGCCGAGCTGGCCTACCTCGTTTGGGCCCTGGTGCACGGGATGGTGTCCATCAGCGCCGTCGACCTGTCGCAGGTGGCCGACCGGGTGTCGGCCGACCCCGGCAAGGCGCTCGAGGCGTTCGTCGGGTTGTTGATGTCGTCCGAAGCGCAGTAAAGGCGCGCAGTGATGTTCGAAGCCATCGGTAGGTTCGCATATAGGTTCAGATGGTTGATCATCGGCATCTGGATCGTCATGTTCGGCGTCAGTGTTGCGGCGACACCTTTCCTAGAGGGTGTTCTGACGGGTGGTTTTTCGAACCCGGAATCTCCCTCACAGGTGGCGAGCGGGCTCATCGAGGAGAAGTTCGCACAGGGCCCCACCACCCTGGTGGTGGTTTTCAAGAGCGACACTCTGGAGGCCACAAGTGAGCTCTTCCAGGCGGCCGAGAAGGCGTCGCTCGACGAACTGGAAAAGGCGAACATCCCCAATCTAGAGAGTATCCAGACCTATTCCAACACCGGCAGCGAGCTGATGCTGTCGAAAGACAGGCACAGCTCCGCCGCTGTGCTCAGCTTCTCCGCTTCTGATCAGGAAGTGCAGTCACAGCTGAAGACGATCAGGCGGGCTCTGAGGAGTGTCGCCCTCGAGACGTACGTGACCGGTGAACCGGCGGTCTTCGCCGATATCTCCTCTTACTCCTTCCGCGACCTGCGGAAGGTGGAGCTGTATGGGTTGCCGGTCGCTCTTCTGGCCCTCATCTTCGTGTTCGGCAGCCTGGTGGCTGCCGCTATGCCGGTCATCACCGGGGGCCTCGCGGTGACCGTCACCCTCGGTTGGATGTACCTGATCGCCCGAGCCACGAGCATGTCGATCTTCTCGATGAACGTTGCGACTCTTCTTGGCCTGGCGGTGGCGATCGACTATGCGTTATTCGTGGTCTGGCGCTTCAGGGAGGAACTTCACAGAGGCGCTTCGGTCGAGGAAGCGGTGGTGGTGACCACCGCCCGTGCGGGGCGCTCCATCTTCTACAGCGGCGCTGCGGTGATGGTGGGCGTTGTAGGACTCATCTTCTTTCCGTCGCCCGGTCTTCGTTCGCTCGGTATAGGCGGGGCTTTGGTGGTGTTCTTCTCTGTAGCGGCCACGGTGACCTTCATGCCCGCGATTCTCGCCGTTCTCGGTCGCCGTATCGACTCCATCCCGGTGATCAAGCTTCAGGGGGCCCACGACGGCCGTCTTTGGAAGGGTTGGGCGCGCACGGTCCTGCGGCGCCCTTGGCTCTCCATCCTGGTAGTGGTTGTACTCGTTGCCCTCCTGGCTGGGCCTGCGATCACCATGAAGACCCAGATGACCTCGGCCATCGCCCTACCCCCCGAGGCCGAAGCGCGCCAAGGCCTCACGATCCTGGACGAGGAGTTCGACCGGCAGCAACTTTCACCCACGCTGGTACTGCTCACTTGGGATGGCGACTCGAAGATAGATATGGCCCGTGCCGCCGCCTTCTTCATGTATGGTCAGCAGTTGGCCACGGTGGAAGGGGTGAGTTCTGTGCAGAGCCCCTTCACCATCGCGGGGCTCGACGACCCCATGGCCATGGCGGAGCTATGGCCACAGTTTGAGGGACTGCTGAACGATCCCGATGGCTTCGTGGTCCCCGACGAAGGCATCACCCTGGATTCCGGGTTGACCATCACGCATGAACAGCTGGAACAGTTCAAGCAGTTGATCAAGTCGACCGTGGCGCCCGGCGCGTTGCTCTATCGGGTAGTGGCTGAAGACGGTCTCAGTACGATCCAGACGGACGAGCTTGTCGGACGGCTGATGGGCTCTGAACCTCCTTCGGGGTATTCGGCGTACGTGGGCGGTGAGGCGGCCTTCAGCCATGACTTCACCAAGGAGCTCGACACCTGGTTCCCCTGGGTGATCGTGTGGATAGTGTTCACGACCCTTATCGTCTTCGTACTGTTGCTACGGAGCGTAGTGCTGCCGGTGCTGGCCGTGGTGATCAATCTGGCCACGATCGCCATGAGTATGGGGATCCTTGTACTCATCTTCCAGGGCGATACCTTCGCGGGCTTCCTCCGCTTCACCGCCACTGGGGCCATCGACGCCGTGGATCGTGTGCTCATGGTCTGCATACTGTTCGGCATAACCATGGACTACGCCGTCTTCATGCTGACCCGTATGCACGAGCGCTGGCATCGTAGCAAAGACCCGCGGGAAGCCGTCGCCGTAGGTCTGGTGCGGAGCGGGCGGATCATCGTGAGCGCTGCGCTCCTGGTGGTGATCGTCACCGGTGCGTTCGCCTTCACCAGTATCTCTACTACCAAGGTGTTGGGTTTAGGCATAGCACTCGCGATAATCGTGGACGCCGTACTCATCCGACTCGTGCTGCTTCCCTCGGTGATGGCCTACCTGGGCAAGGCGAGTTGGTGGTGGCCCTCGCGAAAGAAGGGGCGAGTGGGGTTGCTTGACAAGCCTGAGGAGCTCGAAGATCCTACTTGACCCGGCGGACTCCTAGAGCCCTAGGCCGGCAGCAGCACCGAGAAGGTAGAGCCTTCACCTTGGATACTGGCGACTTCCAGGCGGCCCCCTGCCCGTTCAACGAGCCGTTTGACGATAGATAGACCGAGTCCGCTGCCTTCGACGTCGCGGGTTTCCGATCTCTTCTCGCGGAAGAACTCTGTGAGCACCAGATCGAGGTTCTCCTCGGCGATGCCGATGCCCGTGTCCTTCACGTCGATCCGCACCCACTCCCCGATGTGGCGGGCACGTACCTCGAGACGCCCCCCGTCTCTGTTGTATTTGACGGCGTTGCCGATCAGATTGGACATGATCAGATCGAGGTCATCTGAAGAGGCCAGTATGGGCGGTAGTCCGGCCTCCAGGTCGGTGTGGACGACGATCCTCCCGGCGGCTATCCTCTCGGCTTGGAGACGCAGAGCGCCGGTGACTGCGGGCTCGATCGCGAGCAACTCCAGTTCACCCCGGCTCTCCGTTTGTTCACTTCGGGACAGCGACAGGAGGTCGCCGATCAGCTGGACCAGGTTGTCGATACGACCCTCGGCCCGCTGCAACATCGGGAGGTAGCTGTCGAGGTTGTCGCCCAGACTCTTGTCGGTCGCCACTTCGATCAAGCTCCTGATCGCTCCAAGCGGGGACTTGAGTTCGTGGACCATGGTTCTGATGAAGCGCTCCTTCTCCATGGCGAGACGACGGACCTGCGAGATGTCTGAGAGGGTAAGGATCCGGCCCAGGGCTTGGCCGTCGTCGTCTCTGAACGTGACGATGCTGGTCATGAAACTCCGTTCCCCCAGGGAGAGCTGGCCGATTGTGCGGTCCTTCTGAGGGGCGGCCAACTGCTCGACCAGCGATGCGAGAGGACCCGCGCCCAGAAGGTCGGCTGCCGGACGGGGCGCCGTTTCGTCGTCCGGCAGGTCCAATATCGCGGCCATAGCGCGGTTCACCAACACCACGTTGCCATCCTTGTTCACTACCAGGACGGCGTCACGCAAGGAGGAGATGAGGGAGTGGGTCTGGGTCTTCTCCTCGGCCAAGGCAAGGAGACCGGCCTCATGTTCTTTGCGCAGCCTTTCAGCCTCCGAACGTGCCTGCTTGTGCCGGACCAGCGTCTCGGTCACGCCCAACAGGTCATCGGGCAGGAACGGCTTGGGGAGGAAGAAATCCACGCCCTGCCGGGTAGCCGCGATGGCGGTATCGATGTTGGCGTAGGCTGTGATCATGCAGGTCATGATCTCCAGCTCGTCCTGCCGTATCATCTGTAAGATGGTCAGACCATCTATGTCCGGCAGGCGGTAGTCGAGGAAGGCCACGTCGTACTCGCTGCTGTGAAGCAACGTCATAGCCTCTTTGCCCGTGGCGGCCTCTTCGACCTCGTACCCCTCCATCTCGAGGATCTGGCGGATGCCTGAGCGCACCCCGTACTCGTCGTCGATGACCAGGATGCGCGCGGTTGCCATGATCGTCCTCCTCCGCTCCGGCGACTAGGCGCCTTGGTCGCCCTTGGCGGCCAGAAGCTCCTCGGCGATACCCAGCAACTGCCTGCCCGTGACCGGCTTGTCGACAAAACGGTCCAGGCGCGACCAGCGAGGCAGCCCTTCGTCCTCCTGGTCGAAACGTTCCCCTGTCTCCCGGGCGACGCCGGTCAACAAGACTACGGGCGTGTTGTCCAGGTGCTCATGCCTGCGGATCTGGTAGGCGAGCCGGAAGCCGCTGTCGTAGTGCTCGATCATCAGGTCCAGGAAGATGATGTCTGGGATGGTCGTCTCGATGAGGTCGAGCGCCTCGCGGCTGCTTTCGGCCGTGTGGACCGTATGGCCACGACTACTGAAGTACGCGGCCTGGGCGTCGAGGAAGTCCCGGTCGTCGTCTACGAAAAGGATGCTCCATTGGGAGCTCATTTGTCACTCCTTTCATCATCGGAACGGATTGCGGGTATCTCGACATGGAAGGTCGTACCGACATCCGGCTCCGACTCGAACCAGATGTTGCCGTTGTGCATCTTGACGATTCCATAGGAGATAGGCAGACCGAGCCCGGTCCCTTTTCCGATGCTCTTCGTGGTGAAAAACGGCTGGAAGACCTTGTCTTTGGCCCCATCGAGGATCCCGGCTCCTTGGTCGGAAACGCTAAAGCGTATCCTGTCGGCCTCCGGCACCGCGTGGGCCGACACGTGCACCTTGCCCGCTCGGCCTTCCATGGCCTCCAGGGCGTTCTTGATGATATTGACCAGTACCTGCATCATTTGGTCGCAGTCGAGGTCGGCCTCGAGGCCCGAGGTGACGTCGACCACGATCTCGACCTCACGGCCCTTGCCTTCCGGCGCACCGGCGGCTGCTCCGTCGACGGCCGTCTGGACGAGCTCCTCGACCGCAGTGGTCTCGATGCGCACTCGACTCTGGCGAGCGAAGTCGAGCAGGTTCCCGATGATCTTCTTGCAGCGGTCGGATTCCTCGGTCATCAGTTTGAGGTCGTGGCTAAGATCTTCCCGATCTCTGAGCTTGCGTTGTAGGATGTGAGCGTATAGCAAGATCGTGCTCAGCGGATTGTTCAGTTCGTGCGCCACTCCTGCGGCCATCTGCCCCATGGAGGCCAGCTTCTCGCTGTTGATGAGGTGCCTGTGCACGTCACGGAGGTTGTTCCAAGGTACGTTGAGCTCGTTGCACACCCGCTCCGACTGGTCGATGATGAAGGGCAGACACATAGTCTCTTCGGCCATGCCGTCGTATACCGCGCTCGCTTTCGCCCGGCAGGTCGGATACCCACAGGCGCCACAGTTCAGTTCATCTTCGGGGAAGAACTTGTTCGTCCGACTGAGGATCTCGATGATTTCTTCCTCGGTGGGGCCGTCGGAGCGCTGGTCGTTGGACTCGAACCGGCGGGAGAGATCAAGCGGCCTCACCTCCGGTTCGAAGGCGGGAAGCGTGCCTTCATCTTGACGGCGGAGGCTTTCGGCCGCGAATTCTGCGACCCTGCGCCGGCGCAGGGTGCCCGGCTCACTGCTCTCCACACCCGGGCCTGAGTAACAGCCGCTGCACATGAGGGCCTCGACCAGCAGAGTCTGGTCTCCCGGATCCTTCGGGAGGCCGGCCAGCGCTTCGATGGTCTCATCTTTGCCGCTGACCACGATGAGGCGTGAGTCGAGAATGCCTCGGCCTATGCCCGCGCTTTCCAGAAGACCGCCGGGGATAGGGTAGATACGGGCCAAGCCCGCATGAGGTGGATCAAAATCGCTCGTGGGAGCGGCGCTTGGGTCCACCCCTCGCGCGGCGAACACCCTTTCAAGCTCGGCGAAGGTGAGCACCTCATCGACCACCCCCGCCATCTCTGTGTCTTGAATCTCGGCCTTCTTGGCGACACACGGCCCGATGAAGACACAACGGACGTCTTCCCCGTACCTCTGTTTGACTGCCAGGGCAGTGGCCGCCATGGGTGACATGACGGGTATGATGCGGTCGGTCAGCTCAGGGTGGTACTTGCGCACGTACTCCACCACCGCCGGGCAGGCGCTCCCGATGTGGATGCCTGTCGGGTGTTCACGCAGGTACTCGTGGCAGGCCTGGTTGACCAGATCGGCTCCGTAAGCCACCTCGACCACGTAAGTGAAGCCCAGTTGGCGGAGGGCCCCCATCAGCCGGGCCGGAGGCACGTCTAACGCAACCGGAAAGGACGGGGCGACCAGAGCCGCCGAGACGCCGCCGTCGAGGATGGCCAAGGTCCCCTCCAGGCCGCTGGAGTAGCCTTTTGCTCCCTGAGAGCAGACCTTGGTGCAGGTGCCGCAACTGATGCATCGTTCCGCCACCACCGAGGCCTGGCCATCCTCGATGCGGATGGCTTTCGCGGGGCAGTCGCGAACGCACGTGTAGCAGCGGCGGCAGTTCTGCTTGATAGTGCTTATGATGCCTTCCATCACGCTCCCGTCAATGGTCGGAGTCCGGACCGGCCGCACCTACGGGGACGGTCTTCTCGTTCGCGCCCACCGGTGTGCTGCGGTCGGCGTATGTGCGGTGCAGCAGCCGGTGAGAGACCTCGCCGAGAGGCCGTCCGAGATACTCCTCATAGAGAGCGGCAACGCTCCTGTTGTCGTGAGAGGCGTGGACCTCAGCCTGGGCGTCGGCGTCGTAGATACGATCGAGCCGCTTGAGCAGGTCGGCCGCCTCGGTGCCGTACGGCTGACCTCCCCCGCCTGCGCAGCCGCCGGGGCAGGACATCACCTCGACGAAATGCAGGTCGGCCAGAGCTTCCTCAAGCACCGGGCGCAGCCGCCCCAACCCGTTGACCACCGCGAGGTTCAGATTCGAGCCTCCCACCTCTACCGTGAAACGCTTGATGCCGTCCAGGCCTCTCGCCTCAGTGAGCGGTCCGGTGATCTCCCTGCCGTCCACCAGCGCGGCGGCGGTTCTCACAGCTGCTTCCATAACACCGCCTGTGCTCGCGAACAAACGGGCTGCTCCGGTCGCTTCAGCGAAGGGAGGATCCAAAGGAGCCCGTTCGTCGAACGTGTCGATGTCGATCCCAAAACGATCCCAAAGCGCACTCAGCTCCCTCGTGGTCAGCACGTAGTCCACATCTCCAAGGTCCTCAGCCTCGTACTTCTTGGCCGTGCAGGGCATCAGAGAGACGAGGACCAGACGTTTGCCCTCCAGGTCGGTATACGCGGGGTAGATCTTCTTGATGAGCGAACCCGCCATCTGTTGGGGCGACTTGCAGGTGGATAGGTGGGGGATGAGGTCGGGCCTGTGGAGTTCGACGTAGTTGATCCAGGCAGGCGAACAGCTGGTGAACATAGGCAGGGGCCCGTTGGTCCGCAGCCGCTCCACGAACTCCGTGGCCTCTTCCATGATCGTGACGTCGGCGGAGAACGCAGTGTCGAACACCGCGGTGAAACCGATGCGTTTCAGTGCCGCCGTCAAGTGTTCCAACATGACTTGGACGCTCGGCGGTCTGCCGCGGCCGGCGGCAAGAGTCGCCGGCACCGCCGGGGCGATCTGCGCCACGACCACGGCGTCTGGGTCGGCAAGCGCTGCGATCACGGTGTCGACATGGCTGTGCTCCATCAGGGCTCCAGTGGGGCACACCCTCACGCACTGGCCGCAATACGTGCACCCTGAGACGTTGAGGCCGGGGTAGAAACCAGGGCCTACCTGAGTGCGGAACCCCCGACCTATGAAGTCCATGGCCCCGACGCCCTGGATGTCGTGGCACATTGTCACGCAGCGTCCGCACAGCACGCATTTGTTGGGGTCGCGCCAGATGGCCGACGAGGAGATGTCGAGCGGATGGTCCTTCTTCATCCCCACGTAGTGTTTAGGTCGGGCACCCAACTCCCGGGCCAAAGCGGACAGTTCACAACTACCCGAGCGGTGGCATACCAGGCAATCCTGCGGGTGGTTCGCCACCATGAGCTCGACGATGGTCCGCCTCGCCTTCAATATGCGTGGAGTATGGGTATGGACCGTCATGCCGTCCACCGCCACTAGGGTGCAGCTGGTCTGCAGCTTGGGCGATCCTTCGACTTCTACGATGCAGAGCCGACAGGAGGCCGAGGGGGAGGGCGACCAGTCGAGCGAGCAGAGATGGGGGATGTCGATGCCGGCCCGGTTGGCGATCTGGAGAACGGTCTCACCTGGGTTGAATCCTACTTCTTGTCCGTTGATGTTGATGCTCATGGCGACCTCTCAAGCTACGAGGGAGATGGACTGCTTGGGACAGACGTCGACGCAGGCCCCACAGCCGATACACCTGTCGACGATGATGTAGTGGGCGTTCTTGCGCTCACCCACTATCGCCTCGCTGGGACACTGTTTCTTGCAGACTCCGCAGCCGATACAGGTGGCGTTATCGACCTCGTACGTGCGAAGGCCCTGGCAGACTCCGGCCGGACAGCGATCTTCCATGATGTGCGCTTCGTATTCGTCGCTGAAGAAGCGGAGTGTTGACAAGACCGGGTTCGCGGCGGACTGCCCCAGGCCGCACAGCGAGGTGTCCTTGATCGTCTGAGCAAGCTCCTCCAGGTGCAATAGTCCGCGGAAGCGCTCCAGGCGTCGGATCTCGTCGCCGACCGGGCGCTCGGTCAGGGCGGTTAGGATCTCATGCATCCTGGTGGTGCCCTCGCGGCAGGGGGTGCACTTGCCACACGACTCGTTGCGGATGAACTCCATGAAATACTTGGCGACGTCGACCATACAGCTTCGCTCGTCCATGACGACCATGCCGCCGGAGCCCATCATGGCGCCCAACTCCTGGAGTCCGGCATAGTCGGTGGGTACATCGAGGTATTTTTCGGGGATGCAACCGCCGCTCGGACCGCCGACCTGTACGGCTTTTATCTGATGTCCCTCGGGCGCGCCGCCCCCGATATCGTAGACGATCTCTCGGAGAGGGACTCCTACCGGCACCTCGATGAGTCCGGTGTTCTGCACCCGCCCGCTGAGGGCGAAGACCTTGGTGCCGGCGGCGTCGCCGCGGCCCAGATCCTGGAACCAGGTCGGCCCGTTACGGAGGATGCAGGGTACGTTGGCCAGGGTCTCCACGTTGTTGAGGACCGTCGGCATGCCGTGCAGTCCCGCGACCGCCGGGTACGGCGGTCGCGGCCGGGGCATCCCGCGTCCACCCTCGATGCTGGCGATTATGGCGGTCTCCTCACCACAGACGAAGGCGCCGGCCCCCTGTTTGATGGTGATGTCGAAGTCGGTCAGACTGCCCAGGATGTTGGTCCCGAGCAGACCGGCCGCGTGACACTGGGCTATCGCATCCCGCAGACGTTGGATGGCCAACGGGTACTCGGCCCGGCAGTATACGTAACCCTTGGTGGCACCGATGGCGTATGCAGCTATGAGCATGCCCTCCACCACCCTGAAGGGGTCGCCTTCCAAGATGGCCCGGTCCATGAAGGCTCCGGGATCGCCCTCGTCGGCGTTGCAGATGAGGTACTTCTGGGTGGCCGCTGTGTTCAGCGCGACCTTCCACTTCTGCCCGGTGGGGAAGCCCGCTCCCCCTCGTCCACGCAGCCCTGCGTCGATGACCAGTTGGCATACTTCTTCCCGGGTCATGGTGGTGACGGCCCGGGCCGCGGCGGCGAAGCCGCCGGCGGCCAGAGCGGAGTCGAGGGAGGCGGGGTCGATGAGGCCGCAGTTGTCGAGCACGACTCGCGTCTGACCGGCGAAGAAAGGCGTGTCGGCCACCAGCGGTACATCCTCAAAACCAGGGGCGTCGCCGTAACGACCGTAAAGGAAGCGGTTGCGCACGTTCTTCTGCTCGAACAGAGCCTCGAGGAACTCCTCCACGTTGTCCGGGCTGAGATCGCAGTACGAGAGTCGCAGACCGTTGTCGTGGAGGTCAACGAAAACCTCTCGCTGACAATAGCCGACGCAACCTACCTCCACGACGTGCACCGAAAGCGCGTGCGCCTCCGTGTATCGGCGGATCTTATCGATGATATGGAGGGCTCCATTCGCGCGGCCGCAGGTGCCGGCACCCACAAAGAGGACTGCGTCTTCGCCACCGCGACGCACGCGGGCCAGACGATCCGCTCTTCGGCTGTGGCAGGCCGGGTCCTCGTGACACAGGGGACCCGTCTGGAGACAGGCCACCAGGTCGGGGCATGGCGCACCGGGGGAATGGGTGCAACGTGTACAACAGGGTGCGATGAGCAGGCTGTGGTTCACATCAGGCTCCCCTCGGTGGATTCGCCTGTTGGATCCTGAGCTTCATCCAAAGCATCCAGGAGGGCGTCGAGCCTCTCCACGGTGAGGTGACCGTGGAACTCACCATCCAGTTTGATGACGGGAGCGATGGAGCAGGCGCCCAAGCAGGCGACCGACAACACGCTGAACCGTCCGTCCGGGGAATTCCCGTCGGGGCGAAGCTTGAGTCGGCGCTGCAGGTGCTGGGCGATGGTCAGGCTTTGCTTGACGTGGCATGCCGTCCCGCGGCAGACTTCTATGACGTGCTCACCCAACGGGGCGAAACGGAACTGATTGTAGAAGGTGGCCACCCCGTAGATCCTTGCGACCGGGGTCTCCAGCGCCACCGCCAACTCGTTCATGGCGGCCTGCGACAAGAAGCCGTCCCTCTCCTGCACCTGCTGAAGCAGGGGGATGAGCTGCTCCTTAGAGAGGTCGCTTCTGTCGGCCACTAGTGTCTGGACAGAACTCACGGTCATCCTTTCTCGGGGGGCCAAGGGGGGCGCTCCAGCTCCATACCCCCCAGCAACGACTCTACGCGCGCGGCCAGATCGGCCAGCTTGACGGGTTTCTGCATGAACGTCTCTGCGGGCAGGTCCTGCCCCATGAGCGAGGCGAGCACCTTGTCGCGGATGTCCTTCTGGACGTTGAAGCCGGAAAGCATGATGATGGGGATGTCTCTCGTCGGCCCATCTGTCTTCAGCGCACTTGCGAGGACCATGCCTTCCTCCTCGTAGTCCATCATCACGTCGAGGATGATCAAGTCGGGCCTCTCTTTGACGATGCTTGCGTACGCCTCCTTGCCGTTGTTGGCGGTGGATACCACGAAGCCGCGGGCCGAGAGGAAGGCCTCTATGGACGCCACCAAGTCGCGGTCGTCATCGACCACGAGTATTCTCTCTGTTCGCATGCCTCCTCCTCTGATCTCTGGGGGTCGCTCTACCGTCCGCTCGTCGTCTTGCCGGCTCAAGAACGACAACTTCTCGAGCTTGGCTGATATGTCTATGGGTTCTATGAAGCAACCGGGCGGTGTCGCCGTTATCTTGGGGACGAAATTCAGGAAGCCGCGGACTCCGGCGGCCGCGGCACGATCCACGATCTCCTGGAGTCCTTCAGACTTGGTCGCCAGGATGAGGATCCGCACCTCGCTCTCCCGGAGTACGGTCTCCAGATCGTCAAGTCCGTGGCAACGGCGTCCCGCGAAGATCCGTCCGGCCTTCTCCGGATCTGAGTCGAAGGCCACCGAGATGTGGAAACCACGTTCTTCAAAGCCTCCGTAGGAGAGGAGGGCTCGTCCTAGGTTGCCGACGCCGACAAGGGCGATGTCCTGCACCTCGTGGGTCCCGATGATCTCGCTGATCGTCTCAGCCGTGCGACGGACGTCGTACCCGCGTGCGATGTTGCCGAAGCTTCCGAACGCTGCGAGGTCGCGTCTGAGTTGAGCGGGAGTGACCTCAACAAGCTCAGCCAACCGGCTCGAGTGGATCGACTCGACGCCTTCTCGGCTCAACTCCTCCAGCATACGGCGGTAGACGCTCAGCCTCTCCACAGTGCGAAGGGAGATCTTTTTCGCTGTCTTACCCTTAGCCGCTTCAACCATTCTTACACAGCCTCCGGTGTTTGCTATCCGGTACTGTGAATTAAATCACAGCAACTCGGACTGTGTCAACAGCTCTGTGTCAATCTGTAACATTTGTTTGATTGCTAGCATGACGGAAGCAGGACATCGCCCTTCCCGCATCAGACTACAAGGAGAAGAGGCAACTATGGCATCAATGCCTAAGGTGATAGACCGAAAGAGGATCGCGGAACTGAGAGATCGTGAGGAGAAACGGCTGCAGCGCGAGACTCCCAAGTCGTACGAACTCTACCGGCGGGCCAGTGACTCGTTGGTGAAAGGGGTCTCGTCCAACTATCAGGTGCGAGATCCATATCCAATCTATTTCACCCACGGAAAAGGATCGAAGATCTACTCAGTCGACGGCAAAGAGATGAGCGACTTCCACAATGCTTTCGGCTGCATGATCCAGGGACATGCTCATCCGGCCATCGTCGAAGCCGTCCGAAAGCGCGTCGAGCTGGGTACTCAGTTCGGTGTTCCGACGGAGGACCCCGTCATCGTGGCCGAGCATCTGGCCCGCAACTTCAAGTTGCCAAGATGGCGTTTTGTCAACTCAGGTTCTGAAGCCACCATGGACGCCATCCGCATCGCGAGGGCATATACAGGCCGCGATACCGTCATGAAGATATTCGGTTCATATCACGGCCATCACGACTACGTCATGGTTTCCATAGGGATCGTCGATTACGGCAAGACTCCTGTGGGCACCCGTGACAACTACAACTCCTTGCCCTATGGGGGAGGCATCCCCAAGCAGGTCGTCGACATGACGGTACCGGTCCCTTTCAATGATGCCGCCATGATGGAAGTCCGCATCGAGCGTCTCATCGAGGAGGGTCGCAAGCCGGCCTGCATGATCATGGAACCGGCCATGATGAACCTGGGCGTCATCCTCCCCGAGCCTGGCTACCTGGCGCAGGTGCGTGAAATCACGCGTAGGCACGACATCGTTCTCATCTTCGACGAGGTCAAGACGGGCATCTGTACGGCCGCTGGTGGAGCCGTGGAGCGTTGGGGAGTGGTGCCGGACATGATCTGCCTGGCGAAAGCCCTCGCCGGAGGGTTGCCCTCAGGGGCCATCGGCGCCACGGAAGAGATAATGGAGGTGGTGTATTCCGGCGACGTCTTTCAGGTCGGCACCTACAACGGCAACCCCCTGTGCATGGCCGCTGCGCGCGCCAGCCTGGAAGAGGTCATGACTCCGGATGCGTATGCGCATCTGAACTACCTGAACGACCGCCTCGCAAGCGGATGCGACGCCATCTGCGCCAAGTATGGCTTCCCGGGGTACACGGTGGCGATCTCCTCCAAAGGATGTGTCAACTTCACCACCGAGAAGATCAACGATTACGACTCGTTTGTGAAGCACCAGGACGTTGAGCTCTGCTTCCTGGCCTGGCTCTTCAATGTTAATCGTGGAGTCCTCTTGGTGAACGGTCGGGAAGAAGAGTGGTGTCTATCGGTCCAGCATGGAGACGACGATATCGATCGGTATCTCGCTGCGTTCGACGAATTCGCCCGGGAGGTCACGGTCTGACGGCCGTCCCGGCCGCTACAACCCGAGGAGGGCTCATGGCGCTCGACTACAGAGTGTTCATGCACAGCTACGACGGATGGAACAGTACATCCACGCTCTTCTACGGAGAGCGAGACGCCGTTCTCGTCGACCCGCCCCAGTTGCTCAGCGATGCCCACCGTCTGACGGCTGAGCTGCTGCTGATCGGCAAGAACCTCACACACGTCTATGTCTCTCACTTCCACCCCGATCATCACTTCGGGTCGGGCGTGATTCAGTACGCATTCCCCCGGGCGCGGGTCGTCGCTCTACCCAGTGTCGTCGAGGACATCGTCTTCACGACCGACGACAAGGTAGACATGTGGGGAGATGTGTTCGGGCGCAATGAGCCTGAGAAGGTGCTCATCCCCATGCCGCTCGCCGAACCCCGGCTTGAGCTGGAGGGATATGAGTTGGAGTTTTCTGACGGCTGGGAGGGAGACTGTCCGAACAACAGCGTGGTCTGGGTGCCGTCATTGCGGGTCGTGTGCGCCACAGATGTCGCCGAGCTCGACTCCCATCTATGGACGGGGGAGAGCGATGCGGCTCGACGCCAGAAGTGGAGGGACTCAATCAACGAACTGCGGGAGTTCGACGCCCGGGTCATCATCCCGGGGCACTGCAGTCCGGAAGCGCACCAGACCCTGGATGGTACGTCGTGTATCGAGCATTCTTTGCACTACCTCGATGTGTACGAAGAGGTCCTTGCGACGGCCAAGACCGGTGAGGAACTGGTTGCCGGCGTCATGCGTCACTTCCCGGGCATGAAGACCGAAGACTTTGGTTTGGAGTGGCAGGCGCGGCTCCTCTTCCCCAAGAGCTGCCCCGACTCCTTCGCTCCCCTCCCCGGGAAACCGGGTGAGATCTTCCTCGATCCGCACGGTGAGTATCTTGGAGAGCCGCCGAGAGAGTGAGCCGGCGCCTGGAGTGGCGCGTGACCTTCGCGGCACGCGCGACCCAGGGGTGCGCAGGATCTAGGGCCGCACGGGCTACTCGGGACCGATCTGACCTCGGATGGCGTCGACAGGGTGCGATTTGTTGCCGATGCTGACGTACGCACCGCCCTCGTCGAGCAGGGCGATGAGATCGGCGATGGTCTTGCCCCGTAGCGGGCCGGTCAGGTCCTGTTCTACGATGGTGCCCTCCGCGAGCCTGCCGGTGAAGGATCCCTCTTCCATTGGGCCCGCGAAGAGAGTGTAGACGGCCGCCCCATCCGAGGAGCCGGGCTCACCGGCGTAGATGGTGGCGTCACTGGGAAAGGTCAGAGCGCGTGTGATCGTCAAGACGTACGACATGACCTCCGTCTCTGCGTCGTAGTCTAGAGTGAGGGTGGCGCTCGCGGTGGTCGTCACTTTCGGCACCGACTCGTCCCCCGTCAGCTCCGCGGTGAAGGCGCTTGAGAGCAAAGTGGTGTCGGTCTCTTGGGTGGTGTTGGTGCTGGTGACCGACGTTTCGTCGTCGCCGCCACAAGTAAGAGCGAGGACCACTATCAGCACTATGAGGGCTAAGAGGCAGATAACGAGGGCCATGCGCCGGCGTTGCACCTGCTCGGCCCGGATCTGACGAGCCCGCTGCCGGTCATTAGGGTCGCGCTCAATCTCAGGTTGCATGCGAACCCCTCCGCGGATCGGAAGTCACCTTCAACCAGGACAATGGTAGTGTACCCGATTGTCGTCCCTCTGATGGATGTTTCTATCATGGAGGCGGAGCTCCGCGGGTGCACGGCCGACCTACAAAGCATAATATAGGCTCTATGTCACGAGCTGCCGACTATCTTCGCAACCTGATCGCGCGCGCCCCGCACGGGGCCGCGCTGCCCCGCACGGGGCCCCGTGCGGGGCGCGGCGGCGCGTCATCGTTTCATCTCGTTTGGGAGTCACTCGTAGGCCCCGTTCCCCATCCTCGTCTGGTCGAGGTGTCGGCCGTACTCGAGGTGGTCGACCCGCCTGGGGTGGAGGCCTTGTACTTCTGGGCTCTCCAGGTGGACTTCGTCGACGACCGCGGTGTATGGGGCGGCGGTCACACCGGTCTGCAGTGGAACCGTCGCTATCCTGGAAGCAGAGCCGTCAACTGGGGCGGATACTCCTCTCCCGAACAGGGCGGCCGGGTACTTGCCGGCACCCTCTCATCCCTACCCGGTTTCCCGGATGATCCGAACACCGTCGCCTATGCTTGGGAGGCGGGCCGTCCGTACCGGTTGCGCGTGCACCGGTCCTCCGACTTTGTGGGAGCCTGGCGCGCGGAAGTGACCGACCTGTCGACCGGCATCGCTACGATCGTCCGCGACCTGCTCCCTGATGCCGGTCGCGGCGTCTCCGGCTCTTGCCTCACCCGGCCGATCGTATGGTCGGAGGTGTTCGCCGACTGTGAGTCGCCCTCGGTCACAGTGAGGTGGAGCGACCTCGCAGCCGTCGATGAGGGCGGGTCGGTGTTCCGGCCCGAGGCGGTCAGGGTCAACTACCAGCCATCTGAGGACGGAGGCTGCTCCAACACCACGGCCCTGGCGGACGAAGGCAGCGGGTTCCTTCAGGTGACCAACGTCCCCCGTGTCGTGGGGCAGGGCGCCCGTCTCTCCCCGATCGGGTCGGTGCGCTCCGCCTGGGGGTCGCCCGATTCGTCGGACGGTGGACGGCGGGAAGGCTTCAGAGCGCACATGCCGCGCTCCACATCCTCCAGGAAGTCCATGAGCTCGTCGTGTTCCACGGGTCTACTGATGTAGTAGCCTTGGCCGTTGTCACACCCGACCTCCTCCAGCAACCGCCAGTGCTCGCTGTCTTCTACCCCTTCACCGGTGACCGTCAGGTCAAGAGTATGGGCGAGCGCGGTGAGAGACCGTACCACCTCAAGGTCTGCGAGGCTATGCGGCATCTTCGACACGAAGGTCTGGTCGATCTTGATCTCTTGGACCGGGAACGTGGTGAGATGAAGAAGCGTCGACCAACCTGTGCCGAAGTCGTCCAGGCATAGGCGGATCCCCATGGTCCGGAGCTCTTTCATGACATTCTTCGCCTTCAGGGGGTCTCTGACCAGTGAGGTCTCCGGCACCTCGAGGACCAATCTGTCGGAAGGGATGCGCCATTCAGACAGGTGGCGGACGACGGTGGACACGAAGTCCGGCTCCGCCAACTGCCGGGGCGAGAGGTTCAGCCTGATCGGAAGGCCGGTGGCCGGGCTGCGCGGCGACTGCCATCGGCTGATCTGGCTGCAGACCTCCCCAAGAGCCATCACGCCCAGGGGGACGATGAGCCCGCTGTTCTCGGCGATGTTGATGAACTCTTCGGGGAGGAGGATCCCTCGTTGCGGGTGATGCCAGCGAAGAAGGGCCTCAAGGGAACCGACCGTGCCGGTCTTCAGGTCGACTATCGGCTGGTACAAGAGAGAGAAGTCGTGCTGCCTGATCCCGACCCTCAGGTCGGTCTCCGCCCTCAGGGTACTAAGGACTCTCCTGTGCATCTCTTCATCAAAGATGCGATGGCAACCCCGGCCCGCTTCCTTCGCTTGGTACATGGCCGTATCGGCGGCCCGCAGCAGGTCTTCGGGGTCCTCATACGACATATCCCAGATGACTACGCCTACACTGGAGCCGGCGTTCATCTCCTGTTGACGGAAGTGCACAGGCTCCAGTAGCTCTTCCCGTATGCGGTCGAGCACCGGGAGTAGATCGCGCTCGCTCGTAACGTTGTTCAGCAGGATCATGAACTCGTCGCCGCCCATGCGTGCAACCGTGTCGGCTTCCCGGACGGAGCGCTTCAGCTTCACGGCGACACTCTGGAGGAGTACGTCGCCCGCCTGATGGCCGATACTGTCGTTGATTAGTTTGAAGTAATCCAGATCGAGGATCATCACGGCGAAGAGAGCGTCAGGATTCCGTCGGGCCCGATGGATCGCGTCGTCCAGCCGGGTCATGAACAGGGCACGGTTGGGGAGTCCGGTGAGTCCGTCGGTGAGGGCTTGCTGACGCAGGCTCTCCTCCATGAGAACGCGTTCGGTCACGTCGCGGAAGGCGACGAGTCTTCCAATCACTTCCTTGCGTCGCATAAGGGGTGACCACTTGATCTCGTAGTGACGCCTATGGCCGCTTTCGCCCAGTTGTAGCTCAGCTTGGCTGGCGCCGGCGGCGTAGGAGGCGGCGATCTGCTCCCAGGATGCCCAAGTGTCGGCCAGAGGCCGGGAGAGTATCTGGGAGGACGGCCGTCCGATCAGCGCCCGGGCGGAGGCATTGAGATCGACCACGCGGTCGGCGTCGTCGAGCACTACCATCCCGTCTGTCATGTCTTCCACCAGAGTGTGTCTGGCCACGGGGACCAGATTGAAGAGGCGAACCCGGAATAGTCCCCAAGCGACGATCACCCCGGCGATCCCGAGGGCGGCCGGAGTGTAGTCGTGGGGTCCGGCGAGGATCGGCGTCGTGTAGTACAAGGCGTTCCAGATGACCGGGATGGCGCATCCTATCAGTAACGCGATGGGTTGCCGGCGGTGAAGCTTAGGTCCGGCGAGGACGGCTCCGATGAGCAGGCCGGCCGCCATCGCATACAACGCGTAGCAGTAGAAGACGTGAACGGAGAACCACGCCCCTGGGGTCCAGGCAAATACGTTGTACGGACCACTTCGCTCCAACCACGCCGAGTCGCGGATGAGATGGTGGAAGCGGTCGGTCCACACCAGGGTCGTAGTCGCAAGTGGGATGAGGCAGAGTGGCAGCATACGCTTCAGAGTGACTGAACGCGAGTGGCCGGCATAGTCGAGGACCATGGCCAGCCAAACCACCGGCGTGAATGCTTTTGGTATGAACTGCACGTTGGCGAAGAAGAGCTTGGTCTGAAGACCCTGGACTGTCAACTCGCAGGCGTTTGCAAGGGTCCACAACGCCGCCAGGGAGATGAGGATCCCGAAGAATCGAGCCCCGGCCAGAGGGCGGTTTTTCCACGTGTGCCAACCCAGCCCCACCATAATCAAGATCGTGGTGCCGAGCAGGATCAGACCGGCTGTCACTCTGAAGTCCAATTTGTCCAATAGTCCCCTTGGCCTCTCTTCGGCAAAAGGGAAGGCGAACTAAAGGAATACGTGATAGTCCGGTACCTCAGGAAGCGGGAAAGCAGGAGTCAGGAGAGGATGTCCTTACGGCGGAAGATCAGGTACGCGATGCCCGTCATGCCGATGATCCAGACCGCGAAGTTGATGAGCGCATCCCGGATGGGACCCCAATCGATCGGACTGTTGAAGAGGTTGGTCCAGGCGTCGAAGTGGGTGGTGAACAGGTAAGGTTGCAGGAAGTCGAACACGGGCAGACTGCCGAGAATAATCATGACGATGACCAGGGCCAGACCTGCAGCCATGGCCGTCAGGCCCGAATCCGTGAGCGTGGAGAGCGCTACAGATACGGACACGACCGCCACCATCCCGAACCATACAAAGACGTACGATAGGAAGATGAGCCATATGCTGTGACCCACCCCCGTCGTCTCACCGCTGAACAACAGCATGGGGCTGAGCCCGAAGAACGCCCCGCCCGCGATGATGGAGGCCACCGCCAGGACGACGAGGCCGACCGCCACGTACGCATTCGCGACGAGCCACTTGGCCATCAATAGCGCGCCTCGTCGGACCGGCTGCATGAGCACCGTCCGAAGGGTCCCTTTCTCGGCCTCGCCGGCGATGGTCTGGCTGCCGGCCATAGAGGCGAGCAGCGGGAGCAAGAACGCGGCAAGCGCGAAAAGTGAGATCACAGCCACATACAGCCCATTGGACTCGATGACGTTGAAGAAGAAGTCCATTCCCTGTTGGTCAGGATCCTTGTGGTGCGGTCCTCCCCCATCTGATAGACGGATGGCGGTGGTGATCAGAAACGGCACTATGAAGAGGCCCACCCAGCCGAAGTAGGTCCGTTTCTGCAGGAGGAGCTTGAAGAACTCGCGGCTGATGTGGTTCATGCCTGCCCCTTAGAGTCTTCCCGGGCGGTGAGCTCGAGGAACATGTCCTCCAGACTCTGTTCCATGACGGGCGTCACGGCGAGCACATCCACCTGATCGGCCACCAGTCGCCGCACCATCGCGGGAACCACCCCCTCGCCGGCCTCAAAGACGAGATATCCCCCGTCCTCTCGGATCGAGGCCGGAGGAACCAGGCCGCGCATCGTCTCGAGGGCTCGTCTCTGATCGCCGGTCAGCACCTTGACGGCGTTGCTGTGGGGGCGCAGTTCACCCACCGCCCCCTGGGCCACCATGCGTCCCTTGTGCAATATCGCCGCGCGATTGCAGACCAGTTCCACCTCGTGGAGTAGGTGTGACGACAAGAACACGGTGATTCCCTGGCGACCCAGCTCGCGTATGAGCCCGCGCACGTCCCTCATACCCTGCGGGTCCAGCCCGCTGGTCGGCTCGTCCAGTATTATCAAGGCGGGTCGGTGTATCAGCGCCAGGGCTATGCCCAAACGCTGCCGCATGCCGTGGGAGTATCCGCCCACCTTCGATTCTCCCCGCTCCGAGAGGCCTACCATCTCCAGCACCTCTTCGATGCGCTCCTCGGTGACTTCACCGTTCATCCGGCCGAGCATGCGCAGGTTGCGTCGGGCCGTCATGTTGATGTAGAAGGTGGGGTCGTCCACGAAGCCGCCGACATGGCGGAGGGCCTCCCGCCTGTTCTCGGGCACGCGGTGCCCTAGGATGCAGGCATAGCCGTCGGTCGGGTAGATGAGCCCGAAGATAAGACGGATGGTGGTCGTTTTGCCGGCGCCGTTGGGTCCGAGGAAGCCGAAGCCGTCGCCCCGGCAGACGGAGAGGTCCAGCCGGTCGACCGCACGCAGTCCCTTGAAGTCTTTGGTCAGGCCGTGAGTAGACAGCACGACTGTGTCGTCGCTGCAGAAGTCAAGCACCGGTTCGGCGGGGCCAATAACGTTGGTATCTGTGTGCACGGGGTGCACTGTAGCACGCGAAAAGCGTTCAGGATGAGTTCAGGAAGGTGGTGCGAGAATGCAGCCATGGAGTCACACAGCATTGCTCAACCCCCCTCCTGAGCTGTGGCCCCAACCCTGTCCGGTGGTTGTCGGACCCAACCGGGGCGAGACACCACCACGCCCACACGGCGGAGACGGCGTAAGCGGCGTCCGGCACAGCCGGACGCCGCGCCCGCCGTGTGAAACCCGACCAAATTCCTCCTACGGATTCCCGCGTGCACAGACCGCGCCCGTGAACGGTCGCGCAGCGCGCTTGTCCGCAGCCGCGCCGCGGGCCATACTACATCCACCATGATGGAGCCCCGCATCTTCGTTCTTGAGGACGACCCTCAGATGCGCTCTCTGCTCGTGCGTGGCCTGCGTGAGGAGGGCTATGAGGCGCAGGGCTATGCCACGGGCTCCGAGCTGCTGCGCAGGCTGGCGGAGACCGTTGCCGATCTCTTCGTCATCGATATAGGGCTGCCCGATACCGACGGCCGGGACGTCTGCCAGGCCATTCGTGCTCAGGGCATTGCGTCACCCGTTCTGTTTCTGACCGCGCGCGACTCTCTTTCCGACCGGCTTTCGGGGTTCCACGTGGGAGGAGACGACTATTTGAGCAAGCCCTTCGCGTTTGCGGAGTTGCTGGCCCGGGTGGAAGCGCTGCTCAGACGTGGCGGAGTAGAACGCAGCGTAGAGGCCGGCGGACTCATCCTTGATCCGGCCAAGCACGCGGTCACGTGCGGTGACGTCACGGCGCCCCTCACTCCCACCGAGTTCCGCCTGTTGGCTAAGCTGGCCGCCTCTCCGGGAGAAGCGATACGGCGACGGGCCTTGATCGAGACCGGGTGGCCGCACGGCGCCGTCGTATACGACAATACCCTGGACGCCTACATCGCTCGTCTGCGACGCAAAGTGTGCGCCTTGCCCGGCGCTCCGCAGATAGTGACCGTGCGCGGTGTGGGTTATTCTCTGCAATGAGACGCTGGTTCGCCCGCATGGGGGTACGCGATCGGCTGCTCCTGGCGGTCCTGGCGACGGTCGCGGCGGCGTTGGTCGTGATGACTGTGGCCTTCAACCTCATTCTGTCGGTGGTCCTCGACGAAGACGCCGACAAGCGGCTGAGGGCCATGGTCGACGACGCCAGACTCTCCATCACTGAGCGCGGCATAGAACTCCCTAACCCCACGGGCGATATCAAGGAGCTGGGCTCTCAGTTGTGGGTGTTCTTCCGAGGCGCCACCGTCTCCGGCCCGGATGTGGACCCGAATATCGAGGCAGCGGCCAAGTCCCTGGACGGTCAGTTGGCGCAGTTCAAGGCCGTTCCCGATCTCGAGCTCCGTCTCTATGGTGTCCCTCTGTACGACAGCAAGGGTGAGGAACGGCTTGGGACCATCGTGGCCGGCCTGTCCATGGCTTCCTATACGCGCACCCAGCGCATCACGCTGGTTGCCACCACGGCTCTTACCGCTGTGCTGCTCATCATCGTTGGTTTCGCGGCGCTCTCGGTCCTCAACGCCGCCTTCCGCCCGGTCGCCAAGATGACCGCTGAGGCTGAGGCCTGGAGCATGGCCGATCTAGACCGGCGGTTCGACATGGGCGAACCGCACGACGAGGTCACTCAGTTGGCGCATACCTTGGACGGCATGCTCGACCGTTTGGCGGCCGGTCTACGCCGCGAACAACGCTTCTCGGCGGAGGTTTCCCACCAGCTACGCACTCCGCTCGCCAAGATCAAAGCGGAGGCCGAGCTGGCTCTGCGCAGGCAGCGCGATCCTGTCTATTATCAGGAGGCTCTGATCTCGGTGGCCGATAGCGCCGACCAGATGGCGCGTACCGTGGAGACGCTTCTGGCAGCCTCCCAGGAAGAGGGGAGCCTGGCCCGGGGCCGGGCCGATGCCGGCCGGGTGCTCGAAGACGTGGCGAAGTCGGTGGGAGTGCTGGCGGCGGAGCACTCCGTGCACGTGCAGGTGCAGCCCCCTACCCGCAGCGTCAGGGTCGGTGTGGGGGCGGACATCGCCCTCCAGATCATCCAACCTGTGGTGGAGAACGCCTGCAGGTTCGCCAAGTCCAGGGTGTTGCTGGGCGCATCGCGTAACGGCAAGGAGGTCCTTTTCACGGTAGAGGACGACGGTCCCGGGGTCGGTGAAGACGAGAGAGAGCGCATCTTCGAGCCCGGCGTGCGGGGTACGGCGGCGGAGATCAAGGGGAGCGCCTCCCGCGGCGCCGGACTGGGCCTACCTCTCGCCCGCAGGCTGGCCCGCATGGCCTCGGGGGATGTAGAGGTCGGACCCGGGGCCATAGGGGCTGGTGCGAGGTTCATCGTGCGTCTGCCCACCGGCTGAGACCGCACTTCCCCGTGGGGTCCGCCTCTCGGGCGGCCGCTTCCAGCTCATCTGTACCAGAGGATGTGGTCCGCCTCCAGAGGCACGTGGGCCGCCGCGTGCCATGGCACTACTCGTGGCGTGTAGTCACGGGCGGGCCGGAAGGCAGGTATCGTGACCCGGAAACGGTGGCCGCCCGGTAAGTGTGGGCCTTCCTCCGATGAGTGCGGTCTCTTGGGGAGCGGGCCCCCCGTCTCTACCGCGAACACGGCGAGATCGGTCATGAGGATGTGGCGTTCAGGCGCCCCCCCGGCCAGGGGCTCGGCGTAGACTTCGACTAGGACGGCATCCGGTGGCACGGCACCCAGCACGACCTCGGTCCTGAACGTGTGTGTGTCGCCGTCGGGTCCCGCCGCGGTCTCGACCGAGAAATCCGTGAAGGCGATCTCGTGCCAGTGCTCGTCCAGCGTAGAACGCCAAGTCTCGATGTCCGCCATGAGCTTTGCCGAGGCGATGTCTGCGGGACCGGCGCCCACCCGGGCGCGATAGGCCGTGGCGCCGGGAAGGTAGTAGCGCTCCAGATAGTCCCGCATCATGCGGTTGGTCGAGAACTGGGGAGTGAGGCGAGCCATGCTCTCCCGCACCCGCGCGACCCAGCGGCGAGGGACACCTCGTTCGTCACGGTCGTAGAACTCGGGGATGATCTCATTCTCCAGGAGGCCATACAGGCGCTCGGCTTCGACTGCATCCCAAGCGGGGTCGGAGCCGTGCTCCAGCCCGTCCCCCAACGCCCAGCCCACGTCGGGCGCATAGGCCTCCGCCCACCATCCATCGAGCTCGGACAGGTTGAGTCCACCGTTGACGAGCACCTTCATCCCGCTGGTGCCACTGGCCTCCCAGGGACGGCGTGGGGTGTTCAACCATACGTCGATGCCATGCACGAGATGTTCGGCCACCCCCATATCGTAGTCGACTAGAAAGATGACGTGAGGGCGCACGGTGCAGCGGCTGATGAAGTCCGTCCACTCTCCAATCATGGCCTTGCCGGCGTCGTCGGCCGGATGGGCCTTGCCGGCCAGCACCAGTTGCAACCTGCTGTCGGGCTCGCAGAGGAGGCGTTCCAGCCGGTCCGGGTCGTGGAGCAGGAGGTTGGGCCGCTTATAGGTGGCGAAACGGCGCGCGAACCCCAGGGTGAGAAGGCCCGGATCGCAAAGGCAGGAAAGATCCAGCCCCAGACCTTCGAGGCTTCCCGCTATAGGCCCCTGACGCTTCACATGCTCGCGTGCTATCGCGATCAACTTGCGGCGGCTCATATCTCGCAAGGCCCACAGAGTCTCGTCGTCGGTCCGGCGCACGGCATCGCCGAGACCGTCGAGATCGCCGAGCCAGCGCTCTTTGCCGCAGCACCCGGTCCAGAGGTCGTCGGCCTCTTTCGAGTCCCAGGACGGCACGTGGATGCCGTTCGTGACATGGCCCACCGGGATCTCATGGTGCGGCCACCTGGGGAAAAGACGCTGGAAAAGACCGCGGCTGACTTCGCCGTGGAGCCTACTGACCCCGTTTACGGCCCCGCTGCCCCTGATGGCGAGATAAGCCATGTTGAAGGGCTCGTCGGGTTGCCGGCAGACGTCCGGACATCTGCCCATAGCCAGTAAGTCGTCCATGTCGACGCCTAACTCGTCGGCGTACCCGCCCAGGTAGTCGACCAGGAGAGACGGAGTGAACCGGTCGAAGCCCGCTTCAACCGGGGTGTGGGTGGTGAAAAGGTTTCCGACTCTCGTGGCGGTGAGCGCCTGCTCGAAGGTGAGTCCCCGGTCCTTCATGTGACAACGGGCCCGTTCGAGTACAGCGAGAGCGGCATGCCCCTCGTTGAGGTGGCAGATGTCCGGCGAGACACCCAACTCGTGGAGCAGCCGCCAGCCTCCGATGCCGAGCACCATCTCCTGCTGCAGTCTGGCCTCCACGCCGCCGCCGTACAGCTCGGCTGTGATGCCGCGGTCGGCCGGGCTGTTCATCAGGTCATTGGAATCGAGCAGGTAGAGGGTCACCCGGCCCGCTTGGACCTGCCACGCGCGCAGGCACAGCTCGCGGCGGGGGAATTGCAGCGTCACCGTCATCCACTCGCCGTCGGGGTCGCGGAGGGGCGTGATGGGAAGCTGTCCGGGATCGTTGAAGGGGAAGAATTCGATCTGCTCTCCCGCGGTGCTGAGGGCCTGTCTGAAGTAACCCTGCTGCCAGAGCAGGCCGACCCCAACCATGGGGACTCCTAGATCGCTGGCCGCCTTGAGGAAGTCCCCGGCTAAGATGCCCAGGCCGCCACTGTAGATGGGAAGGGCCTCGCTTACACCGAACTCCATGCTGAAGTAGGCTATGGGGCCAAGGGGGCCCGAGGGCGCCGTGACGACGCCCCCCAGGGGGCCGACTACGGTCGCCGGGCCCGCCTGTGACGCGGAATCGGTCGCCGGGCCCGCCGCCTCGGGGTAGGTCCGTTCGAACCAGGTGGGTGCCTCCAGGGCTTCGCGTCGGACCGCGACGTGCTGGTCCAGCAGCTCCAAGAACGCCGGATCGGCGGCCGCCTCCTCCAGCTGGGTCTTGGCGGCGGTCTGTAGGATGTGCCAGGGGTTGTGCGTCACCTCCCAGACGTCGGGCGCCAGGCGTTCCCACAGCTCGTCTGACGAGTGGCTCCACGACCAACGCATGTCGAGAGCCAGGTCCAACAGTCCATGAAGTCGCTCGGGTAAGGTGGGCAGTATGAAGCGAGGCCGGGCGATCATCCGAAACCTCCTGGGCGCCCGCGCAGGTCTCGTGCGTAGACCTCCGAGCGCGGAGTCGGGTAAGCTGCAGCTAGAGCGATGGTATCCAAGAATCGACATCCTCAATCCTTGGAGGGCCGATCCGGCTCCCAGGGGCCTCTTCTGGGGGAGCTGGCTGAGCTTCATGGCGTCCAGATGAGGTACCGGGACACGCGCGGGCGGTGGCGGGAGTCGCCCTTGGAGAGCGTGGCCCAGGTTCTGTGGGCGCTGGGCGCCGAGATCGACCCTGAGGATGTGGCGGTAGAGCGGTCTGGGGCCGGGCGACTGCGAGCGGAAGCGCGCCTTGCCGCGGCCATCGACGCCAGAAAGACGGTTCTCTGGGGCGGGATGGTGGAGCCGGTACTGGTGGCCTGGGACGGTGAAATGCCGGCTTTCACCCTGCGGCTGCCCGGGGCCGGGCGACACAGTTTGCGGAGCGACCTTCGTCTGACCCTCACGCTGGAAACAGGTGAGCGGTTCAGCCGGAATCTGGATCGAGGCGCCCTCGAAGTCGTAGAACGAGCAGTGTTCGGCGGGAGACGGCTGGAGGCCTGCCGCGTGCGAAGAACCACGGCGGAGAGTCTTGAGCTGCGACGGTTGCCCTTCGGCTACCACCGGCTGTGGATCGAGTCCGGAAAGGATGCCGCCGAGGCCCATGTGATCTCGGCGCCGCGGCGCTGCTGGGCACCGGGCGGCCGGATAGGAGGTGCCGGTCGGGACACTGTGGCTCTGGGTACCGCGGACCCGGGCTCTGAGGATGAGCCCTGCCCGTGGGGTCTCTTCGTACCCTTGTACGCGTTGCGGAGCGAGCGGGACTGGGGAGCGGGCGACTTGGCCGACCTGCGGGACCTATGCGAGCAGGTGGATGAAGTGGGGGGCACCGTGGTGGCGACGCTGCCCCTTCTGGCCTCGTATCTTGATCGTCCCTTCGAGCCCAGCCCTTACCGTCCGGTGAGCCGTCTGTTCTGGAACGAGTTCTATCTCGCTGTGGAGCAGATCCCCGAGTATGGACCGTGCCGGGCGGCCCGAGAGATACGGGATTCCGCCGGGATCCAGGAGAGGTTGGCCGGTCTTCGGGCGGAGCCGTTCGTCGACTATCGAGAGGTCGCAGCTCTCAAGAGGCGCGTGGTGGAGGAGCTGAGCCGGTGCTTCTTCGAGAGAGCTGAGGGTCGGCGCAGGAACAAGTTCGAGGGCTTTCTGCAGGATCACCCGGACGTCGGGGACTACGCCGCGTTCCGGGCGCGGGTGGACGCTGTCGGAGCGGATTGGAGAAGCCGGCCCCGCGGTGCGTCTACGGACACCCGGCCCGAAGGATGGCGTGAGGCCGAACGGTATCACCTCTACTGCCAGTGGCAGATGGAGGAACAGCTCAGCCATCTCGTGGCGCGCGGGGATGACGCGTCGGATGACGATGCGCCCGGAGATCGCGCTCCGGGCGGGTATGACGCTCCGGGCGGAGAGACGACGGGCCTCAGGCGCCGGCCGACAGGGCTGCTTCTCGATCTTCCCGTAGGGGTCCATCCGGGCGGGTTCGATACGTGGCGATGGCCCCAGCTGTTCGCCCCCGAGGTCTCCATGGGGGCGCCGCCCGACAGCTTCTTCGCCGGTGGCCAGGACTGGGAGTCCCCACCGCTTCATCCGGACCGGGCCCGCGAACAGGGCCATCAATACTTCGCGCAGTGTGTGCGTCATCACATGCGCCACGCGCAGTTCCTGCGTGTGGACCACGTGATGGGTCTGCACCGTCTGTTCTGGGTCCCGGAGGGGAAAGAACCGGCAGACGGCGTCTACGTCGGCTACCCTGCAGAAGAGCTCTACGCAGTTCTCTCACTAGAGTCGCATCGGCACCGGACGGTGGTGGTGGGTGAGGACTTGGGGACCGTCCCGCCCGGAGTGCGGAGCGGCATGCGACGTCATGGGGTGCTGGGGACGTGGGTCCTTCAGAGCTCGCTGCGACCCAGGGCGGCAGAGCCCATCGCCCGGGCGCCGCGTCATGCAGTGGCTAGTTTGGGGACGCACGATATGTCACCGTTCGCCGGTTTCCTTGAGGGGGCGGACATACGAGCGAGGGTGGAGACGGGGCAACTCGACGAAGAAGGGGCGCGGCGCGCGGGCGCGGCGCGTGGGCGGCTCGTGACAAGGTTGGCGGCTGCGCTGGAGTCGGAGGCCTCGCATACGTCGGGGACCGCACCGACGCCGGTGCTGGTGCCCGCGCCGGACCCCGGCTCCCATGAGGCGGCGATGTTGGAAGGCGCTCTCGCCTACCTGCTAAGGAGCGAGGCCGCCCTAGTGCTCGTCAACCTGGAAGATCTCCTCCTGGAGACCAGACCCCAGAATCTGCCGGGCACGGGTGCGGAATGGAAGAACTGGCGACGAAAGATCGGGGGGTCGGAAGCTGTGGCTCGACAGGCGGTGGTGCGGTTCGCTCGAGAGATCACCGACCGGTTTGTGATGCCTAGCCCCTGAGAGTCGGCGGCTCTTACCCTTGCGGGACGCCGTGCTGGTAGGAGATCTCCCGCGACTGCGATTTGACCCCACACATCACAATCCCCAAGGCCGTGAGTTCGGCCCTCTCCAACAGCTGTCTCACCTGCGCGGCTTCCGCGCGGGTATCACGCCCCAGCATGCCGGCAAGGACCAGGGCGTCGACGTATTGAGCGAGGGCTAATGTGTCGGGCGCCGCGAGCAGGGGTGGACCGTCGAGGATCACATAGTCCGAGATTCCCTCGAACTCGGCCAGCATATCGGTCATGGCGCCCGACTCGAGAACCTCCGCCGGGTTGGAAAGCAGGGGGCCACCGGTCATGCACAAAAACTTGGATATGGGCGCCTCGTCTGAGTCGGACTTTGGTTGGAAGTCAATAGGCGGGCTTACGAACTGATCCAACTCGACGGCTTTGATCTTGGTCGACCAGGAGACATCACGGTCCAATAGAACGTCACTCAGGCCTTCGTCATTGGGTAGACGCAGGTACTGGTGGACATTCGGATTGTAGAAGTCGGCATCGACCAGGACCACACGATCACCCGCCAGGGCCATGGTCAGCGCCAGGTTGACGGCGAGAGTGGTCTTGCCCGCTTCACGGCCCACGCTGGTGATGAGCACGCTCCTCTTGCTCTCCCCGAATCCGAGCACCTTCAGGTTCGACCGCAACATGCGCATCGATTCGAGGAGCGCCTCGTTCCCTTGCCTGAAGCCGACGGCTCGGTTGCCGGCAGGCGCTTTCTTGCTCCTTCTGCCTGAGGTTGGGGGGAGGGCGCCGATGACGGGAAGGTGCGTGATGTCTTCCAGCGTGGCCTGATCCTTGATCCGCTTGTCTCGGCGGTCGAGTATCGTAGCCAGGATCAGCCCCAGGACGAGCCCGACGCCTAGTCCAAGCAGCAGATTGAAGAAGGGCCGGGGGAAGTACGGTGAGATCGGCGCCGTCGCCTTCTCCAGGATCTCGTAGTCGCTGATGTCTTTCGAAAGCAGGATCTCGAGGTCGTCGCGCTGCTGTCTGACGGTAATCCCGTATGAGGATGCGGCTTCCTCCGGACTCAGTGATTGGAGGCGGGCATCGACAAGCCCTTGAGTCTCGCTCAGCAGTCCTGTGATCTCCTCCCGGCGCTGCTGGATGAACTCGGCCGCGAAGGTGTCGGCGATGTCGGTCGCCTGGAAAGGGTCGGCCGCGTCGGCCTTGATGCTGATCACGTCCGTCTGTGGATCCGCCGTAACCTCGACCGACGAACGCAGCTCAGAGGCTCCGATGGACCCGCCCATGGCCCGGCTCACTCGGCCTGCGAACACGGAGGTCTTAAGCGTCGTGGCGTCTCTGGAAACGTTATGCAGGGAGTCGGCTCCGCCCGAGGAGGAAAGGGCCTGCGAGACCAGTTGGGCCTCGCGCGCCGCGTAGACCAACTGCGTCGTTGCCGCATACCGGGTCTCGAGTAGCATCGACACGCCGTAGGCGATGCCGCCTACGATCACTATGGTGATAAGGATGACCCACCAGCGTTCGCGCAGGGCCCGCAGGGCACGGGCAAACCCACGCGGCCTGCCGTCGCGATCGAGGGTCGAGCTCATGATGCTGGGGTCGTGGTAGATGGTCGCATAGTACTCATTATCGGTCATCCAGGCGAGGACTGTAGTACCTGGACCGTCGGAACAAAGAGGGGCCCGGATCGTCCGGACCCCTCATGGTCGTCGTGTTGTCGAGCAGCGCCGGCTGTCAGGTCAGACTCGCCATGGGCTGCATATGTGTTTGTCGGTTCAGAACAGCCAACGGAACCAGTTGAACCAACTGATCAAGGGACTCTTGACCGTAGTGGTCGTCGTCGTCGGTGCAAGCGTAGTAGTGGTCGTCGGCGCGACTGTGGTCGTCGGCGATCCTGCTATCGTTACTACCGAAGTGGCGCTATCGATTATCTTCCCTTGTCTGTTGTAGGCTATGACTTTGATGGTGTGAGTGCTGCCCGACGCCAGTCTGCTGCTGTTCCAGGCACAGGAGTATGGCGCCGACTGGTCCACGAGCCGCCTAACGCCGTCGACATAGAAGTACACGCTCGAAACCGGTTGGGATGAAGCAACGGTTGCCGTTATGGTGACGGTTCCCTTAGCAACCTGACTTCCATGTACTGGACTCGTGATGACGACGGGAGCCGGTGCCGGCGTCTGTGGGGCTACCGTGGTGGTGGTCGGCGCTGCGGTCGTTGTGGTCGATGATGTGGTGGTGGTCGTGGTCACCGGCGGTAGGGTCGTGGTGGTCGTGCTGGTCGTAGTAGTGGTGGCTGCCGCAGTGGTGGTTGTGGGGGCTACTGTGGTGGTGGTCGGCGCGACTGTGGTCGTCGTGGAGGCGCCCAGGGTCACGTTCTCAAACGTAGCCCCAGTTCCCAGAGTCGTGCCTTGATATGTGCCATTGCGGAATACGATGCCGCTGGCGGGGCCGTCCGAATAGGGTCGACTGAGGCTGTCTCCGCGGCCGGCCGAGAACCCGTCGAAAAGCACCCTGGCTGCGCTGCTGTGGATACGTACGCACGGGCTGTCCTTCGCGGTCATGATGAGCGTCGTATTTCTGAAGGTGACGTCGGAGAAACCCCAGACGACCAAGGGATAGCGGCCCGTGGTGGCGTCGATGAAGACATCGTCAAATACGAGGTGATCCGATGCTCCGCTTTCAGTGTAGAGGTGCAGGCAGTAGCCGGAGCCTCCGGTGATCCTGACATTAGCGAAAGTCAGATTGCGCAGAGTACGCTCCAGATAGATGCCGTGGCCTGGGTTTGCTGTCAGATTGGACGCCTGAACATCCAGGTTAGTGAATGTGCTGTCTGAGACGTTGGCTACGAAAAGAGGCACGGCGCACTGCTGTGCTTTGAAGGTATCCAGGACCAAACCTGTACTCTGAGGGCCGCTGCCGAGCTTCAGTCCGTGGCCCAGATTCCTGAAGGTCAGGTCCCTCATCGTGACGTCGATTGGACCGGACAGTTCCAGGCCGGACGTACGATAGGCCGCCCCTGGCCCTTCGAAAGTCAGACCGGAGAATGTGACACCTCTGAGGTCATAGCCCTTAAGCATCACGTCTTCGAAAGAAGCGGTCAACACGCTCTTGCCTGGTGTTCCCACGATGTTGATGTTCTTGTACACATTCACACGCGCCGGGACCGTCCAAGTCCCCGGCGGCACCGTGACCGTGCCGCCCGCCGGACAGGCTGTGATGGCGGCTTTCAAGTCGAAAGAGGCCGGCTTATCTGCCAACGCTTGGCCCGGCCACAGGAAGACAAGCATGGCCGCAGCGAGCATGATGCAGAACGTCAGCCCCGAACGTAGTCTCGGTCTCTGGCTACAGTCGCCCTTCGTATGCAGTCTGGCTGCCGACGAGGTGCTCGACAGTTTCATTAGGTACCTCCTGAAACACGGGCCTGATTTGAAAAGCTCTGGTGTCCCAGGGCGACCCTGGGGACTTCGGCATCCCGGCTGACTCTCGACGGAGTTCCGTGGCTTTGCGTCCTCGCCTCACGACGAGTCTGCCTTTTCGCGTCCGGCCAACTGCTATGTACTGTCGCCAGAGTTATCGGCCGAGCGCGCCCGTCCCCTTAGTAAGTATTTTCATATTGCGCAAAAGAATGCACTACAAGCGCAAGACGCAGAGACTAAGCTGAGGATGTCTGGACAGGTTGAACGAAGTTGACGCAGCGCCGGTAGGTGGTGTCCTTGCCGGCAGCGGTCGAGGTTCCGGCGGCCAGGTCCTAGGGGTGGAGCGGCTACGGCTCCATCTGGGACGATGGCTCAGGTCTCACGCTGATGAGTCGGCCGGTCCTGGTGGTGAGTCCCTGACGTTCGCTCCAGGGACAGCCGAGGCTTGCCGCCGTCTCAGGGTAGGCAGCGTTCTGTCCTTGAGGAAATACAACAGGCGCGATTTTGGACCGCCGTGGTAGATCCAGAACTGGGAATGGGGCAGGTACTGCTTCGTCCAATACAGTTTGTAGTCATACAGGTCGCCCGCCATGTCACACTGGTCGACTCCGAGCGTGCAGAGATCCTGCAGGAGCGTTGAGAACAAGTACACGCCTGGGGAGCACATCTTGAAAGCAAGGTCGTAGTCGGTGGCGAGGCCGATGACGCCACGATCCCCTCTCATGACCATGTTGAAGGCGATCGGCTGACCATCTACAGTGAGAATCCATATGTAGAGCCGTCGTCGCAGGACTTCATCCTCCGCCAACGCCCGATAGAAAGCACGATAGGCCGGTCTACCACCCAGGTCGGAACCGGCCCCCGCCTTCCAGCTGCGGGCACTGATGTCAAAGCACGTCTCCAGTGCGCCAGGGACATCGCCTGTTCCCAGCACGGATTGCACGTCGACTACGCCGAGCCTCGACAGGCGGTTCCGCGAGGCGTTGATGTTCTCGCGCAACTTCGGACTTATGGTCCTGCGGAAGGCTTGGAATCCCTGCGAGAGATCGATGAAGGGAGACCGGCGGTCCAAGGTCTCAACGAACCGCATGCCGGTGTCTGTGAGAGCGGTTCTCCACTGGTCCAGCCAGACGTCGCGCGGCACATTGGCCAAGATGGCCAGATCCCATTCCTTGGAGAGGGCCTTGACCAGGCTCCACAACACAGTGGTCCCGCGGTCGGCATCTGGGTCTACCAGGAAACCTGACCGGGGTGTGACCGCGTTGGCAACAAATCGCAGCACCTGGACGTCTAATCTCTTGATGGTCTCCTCGACAACCATCATCGGCGCTGCAGCGACCAGGCGTCCTTTCGACCATACAGTGGGCACGAGAAGCCGGGCGTCGCCGCCAAATGCGTCCCACCAATGGTCCAGCCACTGGTGGGTGCGCCACGGGGAGTCGACCGCGCTCCGCTCCAGCAGGCTGTTCCAGTCGCTCCGGAGGGCGCTGAATGCTCCGTGGTCGCGGATAGTCTGAGTGTCTACGCTGGGGCCGGGGTGGAAAGCGCGCATTGTGGATACCATCCAGATCCCGGGTCCATCACAGAGGGTGGACCTCGAGCCGGCGTTGGGCGCGGATCTGAACAGCCGCTTCGGACAGCGTCATGCCGATGATCCCTTTCTTCAGGCAGTAGTCCAAGAACACCTCGAGTCGAGCAAGGACGGCGCGCACAGATTCTGGCGTTGGAGTCCGAGGACTGCCTCCCGGCATCAGTTCACTGGAGTGCACCATCATGACCGCTACCCCGTAATTGGTGACTTGGGATTCACACGCCTTCTGAAGATTACCAGGCGTCTGGAGGTGAGCCGGATGGAGCCACACCGGTTGCGGGCGAGGCCAGCGCCCACGGCTTGCCTTGCGCAGAGCTCTGACGGGAATAGAGCGCTGGTACCTCCTCAGAAGGGCCGGCGACCTTCGCAAATAGTCGTATGTGGGGGTGACGGTGACGGGAATCTCGAGAAGACCCGGATCCCCAGTTTCTGCAACGATGAACGGTGCCGATGAGTGACTGGAGAAGTCCGGACCGCCAAGGCCATTCGGCAGGCCCGGTGTGCGGCTCCAGTTGGTCAGGGGCGTGACAGAGGAGTCGACAAGGTACCCCAGCTCAGCCAACACCTGAGCGGAGGAGTTGTTCAGGCCGAAGCGCCCAGCCCGGAAGGCTGTTGGGCGAACACCGAAGGTGTCCTGGATCTGGCCGGTCAGAGTCTCGAGTTTGGCTCTGACGAGATCGATCGGAAGCTCGCTTATGAAGGCGTGGGACCGGTCGTTGAAACCAAACCCCGGCTTCTCGTCGAAGGGCGGCGTCGTCCAGGGGTGCAGATGGGCGCCGACCTCGGCTGCGCCTGCACTGATCCACCTGCGAAGAAGAACCTGCGCTGCGGGGTCGGCGGCGATCTCGGAAGTCACGAGGTAGGTCGGGGCCACACCCCGTTCTTGACAGATACGCTGGAAGGGTTCCCAGTAGCCCACATTCGCGGTGCTCAGAGGAATTCCATGGGCCCACTGGTTGTCGGCCTCGGTATCGACTGTCATAACTAAGACTATCGGGCTTCTCTCCTAATGACGGTAGACTAAACGGTTCGCTCACGGTCCCGGCCGGTTCGCAGCTCCAGAGTAGCAGAGAACCATAAGGGTCGGTTCAGTCGGTTCGGCCTATAAGACAATCGCTACACGCAGCTCCAGCTCGTTGGTGACACCGGCCAAGCAGTGCTTACTCTTCCAAAAGAGGAAGGGGTGAATCGGGCCGCTCCTCAGGATCCTTAACGGATATCTGTGTCTCCGGCGCTGAAGCATTGGCAGCGATGATGGCGAATCCAAACCACAGCGAGAACAAGGTCGTGAAATTGGCCACGAGAGACGTCCCGACCAATACAAGAAATAGAAGCAGCCAGAGATGGAGGCGGGGATTTCTCCGGAGTACGACCGGCGCGACCGCGGTCGCCAGCAAGAGAGCAAGTAGCAGCAATCCCATGAGCCCCCCCTCCACAGCGGTCTCAACGACAAGACTGTGCGCGGACCACGCCCAGCCCATCTTGGCCTGCGTGGCGAGACGGAAGGTCCCGGCGCCGGTGCCCGTGAAGAGATGCTCTTTGAACGACTCCAAGCCGGTAGACCAGATGGTCGTTCGCCCGGTGAGAGTGTCAAGGGAACTGGTCTCCAGCGAGAACGTGACGCGTTTGACGTTCTCCTGTAGCGTTTGGTGCTCAGCCATCCCAAAGAAGAGGCCAACAAGTACGCCGAGGAACACAACCAACCAGGCGATGCGGTATACGGCTCTCTGTTTGACCAACACCAGGAACACCCCGACCATGATCGCGACGCCCGCGAGCACGAAACCACTTCGAGATCCGGTGAGAACCACGCCGAACAACCCCAGCGGGACATAAGCGATGTTGATCCAGAAGAACGCTCCCTTTGGGCGGCCCGCGATGTTGAGCAGAGCCATCGCTATCCCAGCGGCGAGCATGTCGGCCGACTCATTGAGACTGAAGTCCGCCGGCGCGAAACGATGTCCGACGCCGACTCCGTCTGCCAAGTAGGATTGGATGACGGCGATACTAAGGACGACGCAGCCAAGTACGAATGCTTGGAGGAGCGCATACCTTTCCCGATTACCGCCACCGAGCTCGATGACGAGCCAAACCAACGCGAACATGGGTACCATCGCGGTCACCCGGTTGACGGTGAACTCCGGGTTCACGCTCCAGAAGTAGCTTGCCAGTTGCCAGCAGATGAATGCGAGTACCGCGAAGAAGAACGCCGGAGGTCTGACAACCCTTCTCTCGATGGAACACGTCGTGAGGGCCGAAAGCAGTGCGATGGCTCCAAGAAGAGTTCTCCATTCAGAAGGAATGGCGGCCTGCCAGGGAATGGTGAAGACGAAGACGAGCAGTAGACCCAGACTCAGTCTACGCATACGGCGCACCCCTAGGTTTTCGCGTAGTAGCCTCCATAGCGACGGTAGTATGCCTTGGTCCCTTCTGCACCCAGCACGGTCACCCCTATGGGCGTGATGCCAACTTTCTGCAGGGCATCGCGCGTTCTGCGCGCTTCTTCGATCTTCGTCGATCGAAGCTTTGCGACCAGCACAACTCCATCCGCATGCTTCGCCAACTCCAACGCGTCCGAGACCAATAGAAGAGGAGGAGCATCGATCACGAGGTAGTCGCAGAGCGGTGTCAGCAGCCCCAAGACCTCAGAGGTCCTTCTGGTTGCCAACAGCTCCGCGGGATTGGGCGGCAGCGGACCGGAAGTAACACAGAGGAAACCGGACTGAGCAACGGCGGACTCGCCGGAAAACGCCACCTCTGACATGTGATCATGGGGTAGGAACTTCTCCAGATTCACCACTCGTGCGACTTGAGCCACTTCCGCGGTGCCACTCAGCAGGTTGCTGAGGCCCGGACCGTCGGCCAGTTGCAGATACTCCCGGACCATGGGCCTGCGGAGATCGGCCTCCAACAGGATCACTCGGCTGCCGGACATAGCCAACGCAATAGACAGGTTGACTGAGGTAGTGGTCTTCCCCTCGCGCGGCAAGGAGCTCGTCACTAAGAGGATCTTGAGTTTGCGATCAATCTGGAAGTACTTCAGGTTCGAGCGCAGAGTCCGAAACGCTTCGAGGGTCGGCGAACCGGAATCGTCGAAGCCCACCGGGGCGGCCCAGCGGCTTTCCCGAATGCCCGCCCAACGGGTGTGCGTCATCGGGATGGTCGCAATGACCGGAGCCCCAAACTCCTTCTGCGCGACCTCCTCGTCTTTGATACGTCTATCAAGGATCTGGAGCAATAGGGCGACAACGAGCCCCAATATGATTCCGAGCACCAGGGCGATCCCAGCATCGCGATAGGTGCGGGGGGCGAACGATGCCGTCGGTACGACAGCCTCTTGAGTCACCTCGAATCCGCCTGTCTGCAGAGATTCAAGAACGGCGAGCTCCTCTACCTTCTGGCTGAGCGTCAAACCACGCGCGGATGCCTGCTCGGCGGGGGTCATCGCGTCCAATTGGGCCTGTACCTGAGCCTGAGCCGCTCGGAGGGTTGCACGGTCGGTCTCCTGCCGAAATAGAACGAACTGTCGGGCGAACGAGTTTGCGACTTGCGCGGCCTTGAACGGATCAGAGCTGACTGCGGTGATGCTGATCATGTCGGCGGTCGACGAAGGGGCGACCGTGATCATCCCTAGGAGCGAGCTCGAGGACTGAGAGACTCCCAGGTCTTTCTTGACCATGTCGGCAACACTATTCGTCTTGAGAAGGTTCGTGGCGGTGGCCAGTGCCCGCTGTTGGTCGCGGATCGTGAAGATCTGGGCTCCGAACAAGGCTTCGCTCAGTCTCGTGTTCTCGAGCATGACCTCGGAGGTGGCCCTATACTGAGGAGTGCGCGTCATAGAGAGCCATAGCGAGCCAACGAGGGCCACAATCGCAAGGCCGATGATGATCCATTTGCGCTCCCACAAGATGCGCAGGATCTGCGATAGATCAATATACGTGGAATGATCGCGGCCCGAATCATCATTCATTTGGTCGGATTCTCCTTTTAGGTGATCCTGGACCTGTTGTGTTCAGCTGATATTACCGCTCTTCACAATACCTTACTTCGTCCGGCGTCCTTTCTGTCGATGGTGCCGACTGTTTTGAACGAAAGGGTGTGACCGTTCTGCCCGATTGTGATGCTGCTGGTAGGATTACATCATGGTGAGCAGCGATGCATCTTCGTGAGAGGTGTTGTATGGGGGGGTGTCCGGCCTGATGGCCGCTCCGCCCCCAAGCGCGTCCCTGCAGGACACCTCGCCGAGGCTTCGGCGCAGGTTGCGTGTCGACTGGTTTGAGAGCTGGCACCCGGTCCTCGATGAAGCGTTGGAGACATTGCCGGAGGCCGACAACTGCCCTCATGAGCTGTATCGGCTGCTGGCTCAGAACCCAACATCCGCCGAGAAGCGGACGGCGCTGGTCACCACCCGTGGAGTCCCCGTAGCTGTGGCTTGTCTCCGACGAATGGGATCCCGCCTGTGGGAACCGGTCACCCAATGGTTGGTTCCAGGGATCGTGGTCCCGGCGCGGCCGGGCTATCTGATGCCGGCTCTTGAGAGCCTCAGGAGTGACGTCTTCGTGGCTTGGTGGCGCGTGGAGGGTCCGCCGCCGCCCAGCAGGATGATGAGACACCTTGAGCGCACTCCTGTGCACCGGATGCGTTGCTCGGAGGACTTCGAGGGCTACTGGCGCGAGGCCAAGTACTTCAAGACTGTGCAGCACAAGCGCAACCGCTGCCGGGACTTCGCTCTGGCGGTCAATTCACCCGGTGCAGCCAGATGGGTGATCGAGAATTGGGACGCCAAGTGGCACGACCCGCCTGGGACGGTCGGTTCCTCTATACCGGACAGGATCCTCGCGGTGGAATACTTGGAGGAACTGGGGAAGCACCACACGCTCCAGTTGTTCGACGGCGAGAGGCCCGTAGCGGGCACTACCAACACCGTCCATGGGAATGATCTCGTGGCGGGAGTCAGCTGTCGTGATCCGGACTACGATTGGCATGGGGTAGGCGTCAGGATCATAGACTTAGTGTTCTCCTTCGCCGCAGAGCAGGGTTTCGATACCATGGACATCGGCGGTGGTCACGCCTACAAGAAGCACTGGGCTCCCCAGGAAGGCGCACGGTGGCAGTTCAACATCTGCCCCTCGTCCCTCTATCGCGCCAAGCAGGTCAGCAAATTGAAGGAAAGACTGCTAAGACGCGCGGTCCGTTCTGTGCGCCGTGTTCACACTGAACCGGATTGACCTCCTAAGGGCCGCTCTTGTCTCGAGTTTGGGAATGCCGGTCGGCTGAGTAGGCAAGAAGAGGTCTGTTACCAGAGTGCTGTGACGGAGGGAGATGTGATGGGCCAGATCATGAACCGGGTCCGCACGGTGGCGGCCGATGAAGGTCTCGTCGGTCTCCTGAAGCGCGTGGTGCGCCGGTTGGCGGCGCCGATCGTACGGACGGTACGCCGGATCGTGCAGAGGCCCAGGATCCTCAAGCTATTTGTGTTGCAGTTGGACTACAAGGATATGGCCGCGATTCCCCCTCCGATCATAGACCTGGATATCGCGGAGCTGAGGGAAAAGGATGACGCGGATGTGGAGGCTGTGGCGGCCTTCCACTTCTATGGCCACTCCAAGGATCACGTGATGCAGTTCCTGAGGTCCGGTGAGCACTGCTACGTAGCCAGGTCTGCAGGTCAAGTCGTCAGCTGTTACTGGCGGGCGACTCGTCAATACTACGACCATTTTCTCAAGCGCCGCTTCGTCCTGGCCGATAACGAGGAGTATCTGCTGGGCGGATTCACGCTACCCGAGTTCCGTAGCCACGGCATTGCAAGTTACTTGTTATATGCCTCCGCGCGCGAGCGTCTTGGCCGATGTCAGGATGTGCGAGGCATAATGCTCGTCCGGACCGAAAATATGGCCTCGCTTCAGTCGGTCAAGAAGCTCGGGTTCTCCGTCTGCGGGCGAGTGGGGTTCATCGAGATCCTGGGGATCAGATTCCACTTCCTATTGGGACGTGATGTCCTGCCCGCAACAAGAAAACGCAATTACCTGGCGATCTAGTGAGGATGTATCGAAAAGCCGACGGTTGTGGCGGCTTCAGACGGGCGGAGACATACATGGCGGGACGAGTCGCATTCCTGGGGTTATTCGGCATCGGCAACTTCGGCAACGAGGCGTCGCTGGCCGTGGCGCTGCGGAGCCTGCGCAGCCGGATGCCCTCCGCCGAGTCGTTCTGCATCTGTATGGACCCGAGAAGGGTCGCCGAGGCGCATCAGATCGATACAGTCGACATGGGTCTGGGAGAGCTGGGAGATCGGCCCGGGGCCTGGAGATGGGTTGTACGGCTTGCCGCCAGGGCGAGACTGCTGTGCGTCATCAAGGTGATCGAGGCGTACAAGCACATGCGGGGCGTGAGTGCGGTCGTGATACCCGGCACCGGTATCTTGGACGACTACGGCTTGAAGCCCGGTGGCGTACCGCTCGACCTCCTGATGTGGTGCGGCGTCGCCCGCGCGCGACGGGCTAAGGTGATCTTCGTCGGCATCGGCGCCGGACCCATCGTCCATCCGCGCATCCTCCGGCGCATGAGGGCGGTCGCCAGGCTCGCCACCTATCGGTCGTTCAGAGATAACCCGTCGAAGCAGTTCGTCGAGTCTCTCGGCATCGATGTGCGCGACGATCCCGTCGTGCCCGACATCGTCTTCGCCCTCGAGCCGGGAGAACCCGGTCCGGCCCCGACCGCGGAGCCTAGGCGTCTGGTCGTTGGGATCGGCATCATGAAGTACCGAGGATGGAACAGTGCGCCCGCCCAAGGAGAGAGGCTGTATCGCAAGCATGTTGAAGACATGGCCGAGATCGTCAGGCTGATCTTAGAAAGAGGACACAGCGTGAGGATCGTGATCGGGGAGAGCTCCGACGCATCTGCGGTGCAGGATGTGCTCGAACGCGTGTACTCCGCGGATAGCGCCTACGAACAACACTGCGTGGCGCCGCCAATAGCCGGTTTCGTCGACCTGCTGCGCGAACTGCATGCATGCGACGTGGTCATCGCTGCTCGTTTCCACAACGTGCTCTGCTCTCTGCTGCTGGGTAAGCCGGCCATCTCCATAGGCTATGCAGTGAAAAACCGTGAACTGCTGACGGAGCTTGGACTCAGCGAACTGGCCCACGACCTCGAGACGCTGAACGTCCCCAGCGTGATCGAGCAGTTCGACGACATCGTCCGGCGGACGGCCGAGCTACAGGAGTCCATCGTCCCCGCGGTGAAAAGCTACCGGGCCCAGGTCGATGCGCATCTGAACCGCGTCTGGGAAATGATCCGGGAATAGAGGCCGGTCACATCCCGGCGTCCATCTCCAGCCTTTGCAGCATACTGTAGAGCAGCCAGCAGGCCTCGCCGCGAGTTGCCGGAGCCCAGAAGTCGGAAGTGACACTCGCACCCGGCTCTCCCTCGAGGAGACCGGCGTAGGCGGCTCTCCGCGCCCATGGATAATGATCATCCGAGAAGTCCCGGAATGGTGGAGCATAGTCCGCGGGGGGCAGCGGCAGGTGGGCCGCCCGGGCCACCAGGGTGATGAGTTGCGCTCTCGTCAGGCTCGCATACGGGGCGAACGTGGTGGCGGTCTTGCCTACGGTGATTCCGTGGGCCGCCGCGACCGCCACATAATTGGCCGGGTAGAGCGGGTCGACAGAACCTGGAGTGCCCTGGGCCACGTCGCCGAAGGGACACACGTCGTCGACGGTCACCGGCAATCCTAAGGCAAGGACGATCATCTTGGCGAACTGCTGCCGCGTGAGCGGGTCATCAGGTCCAAACCGGTTGCCTCCGTAGCCGCTTACCACACCCCGGGTGACCAACGCGGTGATCTGACTGTAGTACGGGTGGTGGGGAGGTGTATCCGAGAATGTCGGGGAGCTTGGATCACCTCCGTCGGCGCTGCTGAGATAGAGGACGGAATCTCCGGTGAAGGGTGGCGAAAGAGAGCGCCTGTCTCCTCCCATCGTCGTCCCGCCTGAGTAGGTCGCGCCGGTGTTGGGGTTCAGCCACTCGATCGACAGCTCGCCGGAGGCGTCTCTCAGGTCCACGGTCACGGATCCCGCTTCAGGTTGGTACACGAGGTACTCTGCTCCGTCCGTCACCGGGTTCGCGAGAGCATAGCCACTCGAGCTCAGGTCCCCGCGAGGTTTCATCGCCAGTAGGTTCATGCGATCTGCGTAGACTCTTATATAGCCCAGGTTCTGACGGAGGTTCACATCGTCCGGGTCGTTCACATCGTGTCGACCCCCGCCCGGGAGAAAGGTGTCATACGAGTCCATGAAGAGCAGGTTCTCGCCCTGTGTGAATCCTTTCCA
>JAAYJE010000063.1 GCA_012523095.1 Actinomycetota bacterium
GATACGGCCGAGGCCATGCAGGTCTTCATGAGCCGTGGCGGTTGGTCTTTCCCCATCGTCATGGCGGCGGACGAATTGGCTTTCAGCTACCGCGTCAACGCGATCCCTACCACCGTGATCATCGACTCGGAAGGGTGGATCACAAACACCATTGTGGGGGTGGTGAGCGCCGACAAGCTCGCGTCGCTCGTGGAAGATCTCTAACACCCGGCCGGGGTTGCATCTGAGATCGGAGGTTGGAACCGCCTCCGACAAGCTCGCGTCCTAGACCGCACAGGGTCTGGAACTGCGGGAGGGAGCCGAAGATGAACAAGGTCAGGTCGCACAAGGGATCAGTCTTCAGCGTCGCGATACTCGCTTTGTTGGGTCTCGCGGCTTTGGTGGGCTTCACCGGCTGTGGGGCGGAACGCGCTGATGTGTCAATCACGGCGGCTAGGCCCTATGAAACCACGGCTGCGCCGGCGACGACCACCGCCGGGGCCTCGTTCGGCGAAGAGGTGGATGCCGTCAACGAGGAATACTTGTCGAGCCGGTACACCGACCGGGCGTCGGCCGCTGCGTTAACCGTGTCGGAGGGCGCGTCGAGGCAGAAGATCATCAGCGACGCCCAGCTCGAGATCGAGGTGGAGCAAGGCAGGTTCCAGACGGTCTTCGACCAAGCTCGTCTGTTCGCCGACCGCTACGGCGGCTATCTGGTCAGCTCGAGTGCGTACGCCAGCGGTGAGGAGGACAGCCTCAAGAGCGGCACCGTGGCCATCAGGGTCCCGAGTACTTCGTTCAACCAGGCGCTGGGGGATGCAGGCAAGCTGGGCACGCTCAAGAAGCAGTCGTTGTCGACCCAGGATGTGACCGAGGAATACGTCGATCTCGAGGCTCGTATCAAGAACTCAGAGGCGAACGTGAACTCGCTGGTAGCTCTGCTCGAAAAGGCCAAGACCGTAGACGAGATTCTATATGTGCGGTCTGTTCTCACCGACGCCCAAGGGGAGTTGGAGCAACTCAAGGGCCGGCTGCGTTATCTGGACGAGCGCACCAGCTTCTCCACCATCACCATGAGTATCTATGAGACGGGTGCGGAGGTGGTCGGTTCCACAGTTTGGGGAGTGAAAGAGGCTTTCAAAGACGGTCTTCACTACATCGTGAGGGTCTTCAACGGGATCGTCCGGGGGCTGGGAGCACTGATCCCCATTCTGATCGTACTGGCCATCGTCGCCTACATCGTATACCGCGTCTGGCGTTCGGTGGTGCGACGCAGCCGGGAGCGGAAGCAGGCGGGGTACCAGCAGCATCCACAGGGGTGGCCTGGATATGCGGCTCCGACCGGTCAAGTGGCTCAGACGCCGCAGTCGGGGGCTCCGGACGCCGCTCGGTCGGAGGCCGCCCAGACACCCGAGCCGGCGACTGCCGCGGGGACTACGCAGACGTCCGCGAGGGGGGCGCAAACCACGGTCGCACCTGAAGAGCAGCCTCCCAAGAGCTGACGCTCGCACCGTTGCGACAAGACTCATACGGAGCGCAGGGAGCACCGAGTGGCGCTCCCTGCGCCCCCGGTGTATACTGCCTCCTCCGCGTCGCGGAACCGGTTCGGATCGGCGGCGGTGGCTGCCTCAGTAGGGCGCTCCGTCCGGGGGTCTGACTCCTGTCCGTCGACGCGGGTACAATTCCATGAAGCACCCCTGCTCCGGCAGTGAGGCCGGGGCCGCTCAGACCGTAGGAGGTGACCCAAACTGAACAGCTACGAGCTGGTTCTCATCCTTCGTACCGAAGTGACGGATGAAGAACGGACCGCGGTGCTTGACCGCACCAAAGAGATCATCACGGGTGACGACGGTGTCATCGTGAAGATCGACGAGTGGGGCAAGAGGCGTCTTGCCTATGAGATCAAAGACTCGTTCGACGGGGTGTACTACATCCTGTACTTCGAGGCCATGGTCAAGACGTTGGACGAGGTGACCCGTGTTCTCGGCATCACGGACAGCGTGCTCCGCTATATGCCGATCCGCCATGACAAGCCGTTCGCGTTCGGCGCGGAAGAACCGGCGGCGGAGCCTGAACCGGTCGCTGAAGAAGTCTGAGGCAAAGGAGTAGAGATGGCTCGCGGTATCGCACATGTGACTTTGGTAGGCAATCTGACCCGCGACCCCGAGCTCCGTCAGACACCGAACGGCACCTCCGTGTGTCAACTGGGCGTGGCGGTCAACTCTTCTTACAAAGACGCCTCCGGACAGTGGGTCGAGAAGCCCAACTTCTTCGACGTGGTGGTCTGGGGGGTGCAGGGCGAGAACTGCGCCCGGTATCTGAGCAAGGGCCGTCAGGTGGCGGTCGACGGCCGTCTCGACCAGCGCAGCTGGGAGACTCAGGACGGCGGTAGACGCAGCAAAGTCGAGATAGTCGCCGACACGGTGATGTTCATCGGCAGCCCGAGCGAGGCTCGCGAGCCGGCCGCCAGGGGCGGGGACCGTCCCACGGCTGATGCCGCCGGGCAGGATGATTTCCGTGACATCGATTTCGGGGGCGACGACATCCCCTTTTAGTCGTCGCCAAGGAGGTATGACAAGTGGCGCATCCCAAGAGGCAGGCGAGGCGCACGCGGCCCACGTCGGGCTCCCGCCGGCGGAAGTACTGCTTTTTCTGTAAAGAAGGAATAGAAGAAGTCGACTACAAGGACTTCGGGACGCTCCGTCGGTTCATGTCGGAGCGGGGTAAGATCCGGTCCCGGCGCACCACCGGCGCGTGTCGCCGTCATCAGCGGCAGGTGGCCGTAGCTATCAAGCGGGCGCGCGAGGTCGCGCTGCTCCCGTACAGCAGCCGGTAGGAGTGACTGATGGAGATCATCCTTTTGCAGGACGTTGAGAAATTGGGGAGCAAGGGCGAGGTGGCCAACGTGGCCGAGGGGTATGCGCGCAACTACCTGTTCCCGCGCAGGCTGGCCGAGAAAGCCACCCCCGGACGGATCGCCCAGGTCCGGCAGATCATGGAGGAGAAAGCCGCCCAGGCCCGGCGCGAGGCGGAACGGGCCGACGAGACCCGTGACATGCTTTCCAAGACCGTCCTCACCATCCCCGTCCCTGCAGGCTCAGGGGAGCGGCTCTTCGGGTCGGTGACCAACCAGGATATCGCCGACGCTATCTACGGGGCCCGGAAGCTGCGTGTCGACAAGCGCAACATCGACCTAGAGGACCCGATCAAGCTACTGGGCTCATATATGGTGAAAGTCCACGTTCACAGCACCGTGGAGCCGGCCGAGGTGAAGGTCATCGTGGTTCCGGAGGAGCATAAGGTCTAGCGCTCATCGACCTCGTCCCAGGAGAAAGGGGCGCATTGGACATGATGGCGAACGGCGGAGACGGCGGCGGCCGCATCGAGGCCGAGCGCATGATCCCGCAGAATCTGGACGCCGAGATATCAGTGCTGGGCGCCAGCATGCTCACGCCCAACGTCATACCCGGCGTGAGCGAGGTCATCCGGCCTCATCAGTTCTATCGACAGGCCCACCAACGCATCTTCGAGGTCATCGAAGACCTGTTCTCCCGGGGCGAGCCCGTCGACCCCATCACCGTCTGCGAGGAGTTGGCCAATCGAGCGAGCCTGGACCTCATAGGAGGACGGTCGTTCGTACACAGCCTGGTGACGGCGGTCCCCGCAGCGACGAATGCCAGGCAGTACGCTGAGATCGTCAGAGAGAACTACTATCTCCGCTCTCTCATCAAAGTGGGGGGTGAGATCACGGAGATGGGATACCGTCGGGAGCATCCACCCATGGAGCTCATCGACCGAGCCGAGCAGATGGTGTTCGATATCTCCCAGGCCAGGGTGACGGGTGAGTTCGAGCCACTCAGCGAGCTCATAGACGAGAACTTCGCCGAACTGGAGCGGGTCGCCTCAGAGGGGCATCACACGATAGGGTGTCAGACCGGGTTCCGCGACCTCGACGGCATCATCAGCGGCTTCCAGCCATCCAACCTCGTTATCCTGGCCGCCCGCCCCTCCATGGGTAAGACTGCGTTGGCCCTCAATGTGGCCCGCAACGTGGCCGTTGACCAGCACAAGGCGGTCGCCATCTTCAGCTTGGAGATGTCGAAGATGGAGATCGTGAACCGGATGATGTGCTCGGAGGCCCGGGTGGACAGCTGGCGGGTCAAGCGCGGCACGCTCCAGCCCAACGAGTGGAGTCGCCTGGCGGCGGCCTGTACACCGCTTCATACGGCGCCTATCTTCGTTGACGACAGCGCGTCGCTCAACCTCATGGAGATCCGGGCCAAGGCCCGGCGTCTCAGGGCCAAAGAAAAGACCTTGGGCCTCATCATCCTTGACTATCTACAACTGATGATGGGCGATGTGGGCATGGAGAACCGGCAGCAGGAGATCGCTCGGATCTCCCGGGGGCTCAAGATCCTCGCCCGTGAGTTGGAGGTCCCGGTGCTGGCCCTATCCCAGTTGTCCCGACAGGTGGAGCAGCGCGCGGGCAACAAGCCTGTGCTGTCGGACCTGAGGGAGTCGGGTGCGATCGAGCAGGACGCGGACGTAGTGCTGTTCATCTACCGAGACGAGGTCTACAACCGGGAGAGCCCCGACAAGGGGACGGCCGAGATCATTGTCGGCAAGCAACGCAACGGACCCATCGGCGAGTGCAGACTGGCCTTCGTCCAGAACTACACTAGATTCGCAGATCTGGCCGACAGGAGCCTGACGCCTTAGCCGCAACATCGGGTGCCACGCACGGAGGAGCTATGTCCAGCCGGCCGGATCATCACTATGACGTCATCATCGTCGGCGGCGGGCCGGCCGGTATCTTCGCGGCCCTGGAACTCGCGCGTCACGCGGACCTACGGGTACTACTCCTCGAAAAGGGCGCAGACATCTCGGAGCGGCGCTGTCCGGCGCGAATAAACGGCTCGTGCAGCCATTGCTCGCCCTGCGACATCACCACCGGCTGGGGAGGAGCCGGAGCGTTTTCCGACGGCAAACTCACCTTGACCGCTGAGGTCGGTGGGTGGCTGGGGGAATACGTAGTCGGCTCGGCCATGACGAGTCTCATCGCCTATGTGGATGAGACCTACCGAAGATTCGGCGCTCCGGAGCGGCTCTACGGCGACGACTCCGAGACCTTTGAGAAGTGGTCAGATCTGGCGGCGCGACAGGGGTTACGTCTGGTGCGTTCCCCGGTGCGGCATCTGGGGACTGAGCGCGCGGCGGGAGTGATGGCCGCCATGAAGGCCGAGCTGGCGGGCAAGGTCCGTATCGTCACCGACACAGCGGTGACCCAGATACTCACCACCCCGGTCGCGGGGCAGCACAGACGTCGGGCCGCCGATGCGGGCATGGGGCGCGCCATGGCGGGCCGGGTGACTGGAGTGATGACGGCCTGGGGCGACGCCTACGAAAGCCCGGCGGTGATAGTCGCTCCGGGCCGCGAGGGTTCGGGGTGGCTCACTACCGAGGCCGAGCGGCTGGGCATCCCCCTGATCAGTAACGCAGTGGACATCGGAGTGCGGGTGGAAGTCCCCGCGGTGGTGACCAACGTGATCACCGACGAGCTCTACGAGCCCAAGTTGCTCTTCACGTCGCTTCACTTCGAGGACCAGGTGCGGACGTTCTGCATGAACCCGCACGGAGTGGTCTGTACGGAGAGCTGGGGCGACGCAGTGACGGTGAACGGTCACAGCTACGCGGACGCAGGCAGGAAGACTGCGAACACCAACTTCGCCCTACTCGTCTCCACCCGTTTCACAGAGCCGTTCAAGGAGCCTCTCGAGTACGGCAAATCCATCGCACGGCTGGCCAACATGCTGGGCAAAGACATCCTGGTACAACGCCTCGGCGACCTGCTGAGCGGGCACCGGACCACTCCGGAGAAACTGCGGCGCAGCGTCGTGGAACCGACGCTGCGCGCCGCCACTCCCGGCGATCTGGCCTTCGCGTTACCCTACCGTCACCTGCGCGATCTCATCGACATGTTGGATGTCCTGGACGCGCTCCTACCCGGCGTAGGGGGGCGCGACACCCTTCTGTACGGCGCCGAGGTCAAGTTCTATTCTTCTCGGCTGGCCCTCGATCCCACCCTGCAGACACCGGTCGCGGGGCTCTATGCCGTGGGTGACGGGGCCGGCGTGACCCGGGGCTTGGTGCAGGCTTCGGCGTCGGGTCTGGTGGCCGCCCGGGCCGTTGTCGGTGCATACGCGGACAGGGCATGAAGGCCGCTACGTCGAACAGGAGGGAGTCATGAGACGCTGGGCCACTTACTCGTCGCTCGCGGTCTTCGTCGCGCTGTTGGCGGCCGGCCTCAGCCTGGATGAGTTCAGGACTGCGGTGGCGAACGCCATCACCATCTGCCTGAGCTGCATCGGCATCGGTTAGCGGCGGGGGCGCCCTAGGTGTTTCATCTCGCCAGACGCAGATGGGTGCAGATCGTCAGCACCATCGCGCTCAACCCCATAGTCCCGTACTTCTTCGCCGGCAAGATCGTTCAGGCACAGTCCAAGGGCGTGTGTGTGCCGGTGCTCAACTGCTACTCGTGCCCCGCAGCCGTCGGGGCTTGTCCCATCGGCACGTTACAGCACTCGTTCGCGGCGCTCCGCTTCCGTATCTCGACGGGCGTGATCCAGCCGGGCCTTTATGCGCTGGGCTCGCTCGGCATCGTGGGGAGTCTCATCGGCCGCTTTCCTTGTGGATGGTTCTGCCCCTTCGGTCTCCTGCAGGAGTTGCTTCACAAGATTCCTGGGCCCAAGCTTGGTATCCCTAAGATCCTCAACTATCTGAAGTACGCGATCCTGGCCCTGACGGTGTTCATCCTGCCGGCTGTGATCCTTGACGCGGTGGGCTACGGTGAGACTTGGTTCTGCAAGTGGATCTGCCCGGCCGGCACCCTGGAGGCCGGCCTGCCCCTGGTTGCCGCCAACGCCGACATCCGCAGTCAGATCGGGCTCCTGTTCATATGGAAGGTGGCTTTGCTGGCAGCGTTCGTACTTTGGATGATCGTAAGCATGAGACCCTTCTGCAGGACGGTGTGTCCCCTGGGCGCATTCCTGGGCCTTTTCAACAAGGTCAGTCTGCTGCGCCTGACGGTCGACTCCGACAGGTGTCTGGGGTGCGGTAGCTGCAGCCGGGTGTGCCCGGTGGACCTAGACGTACCCAAGCAGCCGAACAGTCCGGAGTGCATCCGCTGTCTCAAGTGTGTGAAGGCCTGTGAGGTGGGGTGCCTCGACTACCAGTTCCCGCTGCACGCGAGGCGGGAAGAAACGGTCGCGCCGGCGGACCGGGACCGTTGAAGGCGTGGCGGCGGACTGTGACCATCGAGGACGCGGCGATGGGCCGACATCACCGAGCACATGCCGTCCGGGCGGGTCTGTGCCGCCGTCCGGCCGGCGGCCCTCGTCGACCAGCCTGGTGTAAACTGTCACGAGTGCGGCCGGAGCCGCGGCGGCTGCTCCGGCAGTCGAAGCCGAAGCAAGTTCCATGTTCATGACCGAACGGGAGGCATCGTGCCTGTTCTCGTAGTGGTAGGCGCCCAGTGGGGCGATGAAGGCAAGGGCAAAGTCACCGACCTACTCTGCGAGCAGGCCGATTTCGTGGTTCGCTACCAGGGAGGCAACAACGCGGGCCACACTGTGGAGAACGAGTATGGCAAGTTCGCCCTCCACCTCATTCCTTCCGGCATCTTCAACCGGAGTGTGGCGGCCGTCATCGGCAACGGTGTGGTCATCGACCCCACGGTGCTCCGTGCCGAGATCGACGAGCTCGAGAGTCGGGGAGTATCCACCGAGAACCTCAAGATCTCCGGGGCGGCACATCTCATACTGCCCTATCACATCATGCTCGACCAGGTGCAGGAGTCGCGACTCGGCAAGGGCAAGATCGGCACCACCGGCCGGGGCATAGGACCTGCGTATGCCGACAAGGCGGCCCGTCAGGGCGTGCGGATGCAAGACCTGGCCGACCCCGAAGGCTTCCGCGAACGGGTCATGACCACCATGAAGACCAAGGCTGAGGTCATAGCCCGTGCCTACGACCACGACGTGAGCAGCCTGGAGGCCGACTGTCTGCGTTACATCGAGGCCGCCGAGTCACTTCGATCGTACGTAGAAGACACCTCTCTGCTCCTGTGGCGGGCGGCGCGGCACGAGATGTCGATCCTGCTCGAGGGGGCCCAAGGGACCATGCTCGACCTGGATCACGGCACATATCCGTATGTGACCTCTTCGAACCCTGTCGCCGGTTACGCCTGTGTGGGTGCGGGTATAGGCCCCATCGACGTGAACGAGATCTGGGGTGTGGCTAAGGCCTATACGACCCGTGTGGGCGAGGGTCCCTTCCCCACCGAACTCACCGACGAAACCGGCGAGAAACTGCGCGAGCTCGGCCGTGAGTTCGGCGCCACCACCGGTCGGCCGCGTCGCTGTGGTTGGCTCGACCTGGTGGCGCTCCGGTACGCAGCTAGGGTGAATGGGTTCACGGGCATCTGCATCACCAAGCTCGACGTGCTGAGCAACTTCGAGACCTTGAAGGTCTGCACGGCCTATCGCCGTGGAGACGAGGAGTATCGGGAACTCCCCTCCTCTCAAGAAGTCTTCGCGGAGGTGGAGCCCGTCTACGAGGAAGTCCCCGGCTGGAATACCGACATCTCGGGCGTGACCAGCGTCCAGGATCTACCACAGGAGACCATCGACTACCTCAACCTCATCATCAACAACGTGCGCGTAC
>JAAYJE010000064.1 GCA_012523095.1 Actinomycetota bacterium
GACGTTCTCGACTGGTGCGAAGAGATATACAACGTCTCCGATATGCCGACCATGATGAGCTGGGAAGAGTTCAAGAAGAAGAAGTATTTCATCGTCCCCGTGGATAACAAGGCGCCCGACGCGCCGCCGTACCGCTGGTTCTACGAAGATCGCGAGCAGGACACCCGCGGTTGGATCTCGCGTATCAAACCGAGCGACACGATCGGCCGCAAGGGACTCCAGACGCAATCCGGAAAGATCGAGTTCGTCTCGAACAGTCTGAAACGTTTCGGCCGCTACGATACGGACGACAAGGAACGGCCGCTCATGCCCATGTACTTGGAATCGTGGGAAGGGCACCACACGGAGAGGTTCAAGGATTATCCCTTGGCCGTGGTCTCGCCGCATCCCCGGTTCTCGTTCCACACCATGGGCGACGCTAAGGATTCCTTCCTGAACGATGTGAAAGACCACCGCGTGAAGGTGGACGGACACGATTATTGGATCTTCCGCATGAACGAGGCGGACGCTGAGGCACGGGGGATCAAGGACGGCGATCTGATCCGGGTGTACAACGAGCGGGGCGCGGTCATCTTCTGCTGTCAGATCACCAAACGGGTGCCGAAGGGTACCTGCCACTGCTACGAGAGCTGCGCCGAGTACGATCCTCTGGGCAAGCCTGGGGAATCGGACGACCGGGGCGGTTGTATCAATCTCCTGACGCCGTCGCGCACCCTGTCGAAGTACGCTACCGGCATGGCGACAGAGCATTGCCTGGTGCAGGTCGAGAAGTGGAACGGAAGGTAGGGACGATGAAAGAGAAATACATGATCATCGACGTGGCCAAGTGTCACGACTGCAATAACTGCTTTATTGCCTGCCAGGATGAACACGCGGAGAACGACTGGGCCCCGTACCAGGCGGCCATGCCCAGGCACGGCCATCGTTGGATGGATATCCTTCGGCATGAGCGCGGGCAGAACGACCGCATCGATACGGCCTTTTTGCCGAAGCCCTGTCTGCAGTGCGAAAACCCACCACCGTGCGCCGCCGGAGGCGATTTCGTCGGTGTCCGCGAGGATGGTATCGTGATCTTCGACCTCGAGGCCGGCAGGGGAAGAGACATCACGGCTTCCTGCCCCTACGGCGCGATCTGGTGGAACGAAGAGGAGCAGCTCTCGCAGAAGTGCGACTTCTGCGCGCACCTTCTGGACGATCCTGCCTGGGAGCCCGGGGTCCCGCGCTGTGTTCACACCTGTCCCACAGGAGCACTGACCTTCGTCGTCGAGGAGCCGGTGGCGTTTGCGCGGCGGATACAAGCGGAGGGCTTGGCTCCCTACAAAGAAGAGATAGTCCCGAAGCCACATGTCTGGTATAAGAACCTGCATCGCTTCACCAAGAACTTTGTCGCGGGGCAAGTGCTCAAAGGCGGCGACGTCGCGTCGGGTGTGACGGTCGTATTGAGAGGGGCGGATTCAACGGCTGAACTGGTGAGCGATATGTTCGGCGAATTCCGCTTCGACGGGCTCTCAGACGGTGAATACACACTTACGGCGGAAGGAAAAGAGCTTACCGAAGTGACCGTTCTTGGCGCCTCTGTCGACGCCGGAGATTTCGAGATCTGAAGCTCGCCCCGGAAGACATCCTGTAGAGCGGAGCGTACACACACGCCGTGAACCGTGTCGATGAGGTCACAGCGGCCAAAACGCCGCAGCCTATCAAGACGAGCTGGCTTCAGCTCGGGATCGTGTGCATGGCGCAGTTGGTCATTTGGACGGGGTTCAGCGGCATCCTGCCTTACCTCCCCATCTTTCTCCAGGAAGAGGGACACAGCTCAGTGATCATGATCGGCTTCATCAGCGCCGCCTTCTACGTCGGGGCGCTGATCTTCTCGTCGCCGTTCGGTTGGCTGAGCGACTTGGTCGGGCGCAAACCCATGATGATCGGGGGGCTGGGCCTGATGGCCGTCGCCTGCTTCCTGTTCACGCGGACCGTCGATCCCCGTTGGTTCCTACTTTTCAGGGTGGTTGAGGGCATGAGCGCCGCCGCCGGCGGGGTCATGTTCGCCTTCGTGGCCGACATCACCGCGCCGAGTCACCGGAGCAGAGGGCTAGGCATGGTCATGTCGGCCCAGTTCGGGGGGGCGATCCTGGGGCCGGCGCTGGGCGCCACCTTGTATCACGCCGGGGGCGGCGGACGGGCCGGCTTCTATGCCATCTTCTACTTCGGCGCCGCAGTAGCCGCACTCACGACTATCGTGATGGCCTTCTTGATTCGCGAGCCGGTCGCTACCAGACAACGTCAGGCGGCGCGCACCGGCAGGGAAAGCAGGCCGAGCTACCGTGCGGTCCTCAAGCCCGCCATCGCCGGCTTCCTCATCGTGAGCTTCTCTCTCAATTTCGCCTTCGGTGGGCTAGAGGTGGTCTGGAGTCTTTGGCTGAACCATCTGGGTGTCTCGATGACCATGATCTCGGTGGTCTGGATCGCCATGGGCGTTCCCATGATGCTCTCGTTCGCCACGGGCATCCTCGCCGACCGCTACAGCCGGTTTGCGCTCATGTTCGCAGGCTACACTGTGGCGGCGCTTACCTTCGTGGTCTTCGGACTGACCAAGAGTCTGGCGCTTTACCTGGGCGTGGGAGTCGTGCAGGGTCTCGCTTTTGCCTTCGCCAGCCCGGCCAAGCAAGGCTTCCTTATCCAGGTCAGCCCTCTCGAGTGGATCGGCACGGTACAGGGGTTGGACACGACCTCTATGTGGGTCGGCGGATTGGTGGGCACTCTGGTAGTGCCCGTCATCTACGCCGCCATCTCGGGTTACGTCATCGCCTTGTGCGGAGCGGTGGCTCTCGCCGGTCTGGCGATCGCCGCGCCCGTTCTTTGGCGGGCACGCTCAACTGGAGCGCCGGCGCGCTCTGTGACGACGCCTCAGGAGCAGGCCATCGGCTGAGCCCTTTCCTCCAAGTTGCTGCCCAAGGGTATCTCACACTGCCCGCTCATCTATGAGAAGGTCTCCGCGGGAGTACCGCGTCAATCCGGAACAAGGAGTGCGAACAGGATGTCAGGCAAGAAGAAGTGGGCCAAGTACATCATCGAGAAGACGCCGAGCGACTTTCGTCCTGCCGACCCGAAGGAAGCCGGTGGCACCAACGTGATCATGATCAACAATGAACTCGACGGCGCCGTTCCGCGCGCGACCTACATGGAGATCGCCCTCATCTCGAAGCCGATGCATCTGGGAGAGTTCCGGCAGCACGCCCATTCGTTCGATGAGTATGTCACCTTCATCGGCACCAACATGGACAAGCCCTTCGATCTTGACGGCGTAGTGGAATGGTGGATGGAGGACGAGAAGTATATCCTGACCAAGAGTTGCGCCATCTTCATCCCTAAGGGCGTCTATCATTATCCTTTTGTGTTCCACGAGGTGAATTCGCCCATTGTTTTCATGGCGTCTGCACCGGCGACTCACTACGTGGAACCCCGTGAACCCCTCGATCCTCCGCCGGCCGGTTATGGAGTGGTCTCGGGTTGAAAGGGACAGAGCAAACCAAGAGGACAATACGGTATGACGACAGAGCTTGAGCGGGGCAAGAGCCTGGAGGAGTTGCGCCGCGAGAGGGAACAGAGGATCACTTCGGCCATCGCTCTCGAGATACCCGACAGAGTCCCGATCAGCTGCGACCTGAGCTATTTCGCGGCGAAGTATGCCGGGATACCCCTGGTGAGCATCACCGACTGCCCACAGGAGATTTGGGACCAGACGCTCGACACCAACCTGAAGGGCGTCTTTCTGTGCCTCAAGTATGAGATGAGGCAGATGATCAAGCAGGGCGGGGGCCTGCCTTACGGCTTCATGCCCGTCTCTTCTCGGTGGAGTCTTCACCCGTCATTCTCCGCTCGCGCGCGGGGAGGCCTTCTTGCTTGATATGTTACTTAAGTATGTTTAAATTAACCGGCAATACATCGGGCCGGAGGCGGGCGCCGCACGGCCGCAGGATACCTACTCGAACCGGTCGCTATCAATGCGCATGAGGGCTATATGGACAAGCAGGTGAAGAACGTAAGATTGTCTGACGACCGGTTCTTCAAGATCCGCCGGGAAGAGGTGCTGCCTCAGTGGGAGACGGGCAGGCAGATCGAAGACCTGGACGAATGCGTCGCGGCGGCCAAGGAACTGTCTGAGGGCAAGAACTACGCCCGCAGATTCATGGAAGCCCGCGACAAGGGCGTACAGTTGCTCACGCCTCAGTTCGGAAGGACCCTCACCGAGTACATGATCGAGGGCCTGACCCATGTGGAGACCGAGGGCGGTCTCGCGCCGGACGGCATGTGGATCATATTCTCCGACTCCTATACCCGGAAGCTTGACTTCGCTAAGGCCGCGGCAGGCATCGAGCGCAGCAGGCGGGAGGGCATGTCGATGCTGAACGGCTGGCCTATCGTCAATTTCGGCGTGGAGGAGGCCCGGAGGATCCGCCGGGCGTCACAGGTGCCTATGACGCTCAACTCCACCGATGAGGACGGCCGGTTGTCATCAGAGATCGCCTTGGCGGCAGGGTGGAACGGGGCCAACACACGCTCCCTCCAGGAGTGTATCTCTCACTGTAGGGATATCCCGCTCGAGGAAGAGATAAGGATAAACCAGTATGAGAGTCGTCTGGCCGCCATATACACCGAGCGTGGCGTGCCCATATGCACTCACAACTGCTGCAACTGCACCGGGTACGACACGCCCGGGTACCGTGCGTTCGTAGTCGTCTCCCAATCACTCCTGGGGGCCGAACAGGGGATCAAGTATATGTTCTTGGAGCACGGTCTGAACATGAGCCTTATCCAGGATGTGGCCCTGATCAAGACCAGCGAACGGCTGTGTCGAGAATACTGCGCCCGCTTCGGCTACGGCGACGTGGACTTCTTCACCGGTGGGTATCCGTACTTGGGAGCCTGGCCGCCCCGTCTCGAGGAAGCCCACGCGATGATCGCCTGGAATGCCGCCATCGCTATACTGGCCGGATGCACTACGGCCATCCTCAAGAGCGAGGACGAGGCCTTCGCCACTCCCACCAAGGAGGGTATGGCCGGCTCGGTGCGGTTGGCGCGCCATCTGCAGAAAGTCGCCTGGGGCCAGACGTTGCCCGACTGCGAGGAGCTAAGGACCGAAGAGGCCATGATCGAGCTGGAAGTGCGGACCCTCATGGAGAAGTGCCTGGACGCCGGAGACGGCGACATGGCGGTGGGCCTCTGCCTGGGCGTGGAGGCCGGCTGGATCGACACCATGTTCAGTCCTTGGAGACACAACAAGGGACGCGTCCTTGTCATGCGCGACGCCCAAGGCGCCGTCCGCTATTGGGACCCGGGCGATGTGCCGTTGCCGCGCGAAGTCAAGGAATACCATCTGGAGAAGCTGGCGGGCCGCGCGAAGAAGGAAGGCCGGGAGTTGGACTTCCAGATGGTGACGGCCGACCTGCAGTTCGCCTCCATACTGCCTGGAACCTAAGCCTGACCCGAAGGGCGGCGGGACCGCCCGATCACCGCGGGGAGGAAGCACGTGAGTAAGAGACAGGCCAACAGAAGTGTTGTCATCGGGACGATCGGCGCGGATGCCCACATGATCGGCGGCTGGGTGCTGGAGAAGGCCTTCAGGGCGGCCGGTTTCACCGTCGCTTTCTTGGGCGCCGTGGTGCCGCAGCAGGAGTTCATCAACGCCGCCATCGAGATCGACGCGGACGCCATCCTGGTGTCGTCCATGTACGGCATGGGGGTTCTGGACTGTGAAGGGCTCCGTCAGAAGTGCATCGAGGCCGGGCTCGACGACATCATCCTTTACGCGGGCGGTACGGTGGCCGCTCCTCTCGAGATCGAGAAGAACTGGCCCGAAGTCGAACGACGCTTCGAGGAGCTGGGCTTCGACCGGGTGTTCCCCAACACCTGTACTGCGGAAGGGGCCGTTGCGGCCCTGAAGGCCGATCTCGGCATCGTCGACTGAGGTCCGCTCATGAGTATCTACCTGCTGGTGGACTTCGGGTCCACTTACACGAAGATCCTCGCCGTCGACCTGGCTGAGGAGATCATCCTAGGCCGGTCCCAATCACCCACCACCATAGAGACCGATGTCACCATCGGGCTCAACAAGGCGCTCGCCGAACTGGTGGACGTATGCGGCGTCGACTTGAACCGCGTCGAAGGCAGGTACGCCAGCAGCAGCGCCGCCGGCGGCCTCAAGATGGTGGCCATCGGTCTGGTGCCGGAATTGACTCTGGAAGCCGCGCGCAGGGCGTGTTTGGGCGCGGGCGCCAAGCTCGTGAGCGGGTACGGTTTCGAGATCGACAAGGAGATCGTCGAGGAGATCGAGGCGGCTGAGTGCGACATCATCCTCCTGTGCGGCGGCACCGACGGCGGCGACAAGAAGACCATCACCCACAACGCCCGCATGCTCGCTCACTCCAACGTCGACTGTCCCATCTTGGTGGCCGGCAACCGGGCGGCGACGGATGCGGTGAAGGAAACGCTCGAGAAGCACGGCAAGAAGGTCTACAAGACGAGAAACGTGCTCCCCAGCCTCGAGACCGTGGAGGTGGAGCCTGCCCAAGAGCTCATCAGGGAGATCTTCATAGCCCACATCACCCATGCCAAGGGGCTGGACAGGGCGGCCGAGTTCATCGGCGGTCCCATCGTCCCCACTCCGAAGGCGAGTCTACAGGCGGCGGCTCTGCTGGCCGACGGAGCGGAGGGCGAGCAGGGGATAGGCAGCCTGATGGTGGTGGAGGTGGGGGGAGCCACGAGCAACATACACTCCGTGATGGAACAGTCGCCCGTCACTCCCCAGACCGTCCTCAGGGGCCTTCCCGAGTCGCGGGTCAAGCGGACCGTAGAGGGCGACTTAGGCATCAGATACAACGCGCCCACCATCTACGGCCTCGTGGGGAGAGACGTCTTCCTGCAGAGGCTGCGCGGGCTCTATCCGGCTCTGGACGAGCAGAGGTTCGATCCCGACGCGCACATCGACTATCTTTCCAATAACGTGGGGTACACGCCCACGGCCGAGCTGGAGCTGGCCGCCGATATCGTCCTGGCGCGGTCCGCCGTCTCTATCGCGGTGGAGCGTCATGCCGGCACGGTCAAACAGGAGTTCTCGGTGGTGGGGGAGATACTCGTCCAGAGAGGCAAGAACCTGCTCGACGCCGAGAACGTCATCGGCACCGGCGGCATATTCCGCTATGGTCTGCATCCGGAGAGGGTTCTCCAGGCTGCGCTATTCAGCCCCGAGACACCCTGGAGCCTGAAGCCCCGCGCTCCCAAGACCTTCATCGACGGGGACTACATGCTGTACGGCATCGGGCTGCTCGCGACCGACCACCCGGTCCAGGCCCTTCGGATCGCCAAGAAATACCTGAGGATATGAGACTTCGCGGGCGCGGCCCGCATATTGGAATCTACAAGGTGGTTGAACGCGTGAGCGACAAAGGGATCGAATACAAGCACACATTGACGGCCTGTAACCTGGGAGGGTTCATACAGAGCGCCACGATGAACCTGTCACCGTTCTTGTTCGTGCCGCTCATGCTTCTCTACGGCCTGAGCTACACGCAGCTCGGTTTCCTGGTACTGCTCAACTTCGTGGCGCAGTTCGCCGCCGACCTCTACTTCGGCTGGCCGGTCAACAAGTACGGCTACAAACCCTTCTGCATCGGCTCGCAGGTGGCTATCGTCATCGGACTAGCCCTCTTCGCGTGCGCTCCCTGGATCGCTCCCGGTCACGAGATAGTCGTCTTCGCCATCGGCACAGTGATCTTCTCGGCCGCCGCGGGTCTCCTGGAGGTACTGCTCTCGCCCATCACCAAGACGATCCCGGCGGAGAACAGCGAAGCCAACTTCATGATCATGCACAGCGCGTTCGCGGGGGGCATATTCGCGGCGGCTCTGGTGACGACGCTCCTGTTGCGTGCCCTGGGCAACGACATGTGGCAACTGGTGGTGTTGGTCTGGGCTCTGCTCCCTCTCTACAACACCTTCCAGTTCCTCAGGGCGCCCTTGCCGGGAATCGTGCCGGAGCATCAGCGTATGAAGGCCGGCAAGATGCTCGCCAGCCCTGTGTTCATCGTCGCCTTCTTCGCCATCTTTTTCGGCGCGGCGACCGAGCTCCTCATCGTGCAGTGGGGTTCCACCTACCTGGAGGAAGGCCTCGGACTCTCGAAGATCGTGGGCGACGTGCTGGGTCTCTGTTTCTTCGCCGCCATGTTGGCGGCGGCCCGTCTGCTCTATGCCAAGAAAGGCGCCGGACTCAATATGAACGATCTCATGATCTGGGGGTCGGTGGCCTGCATCGTGCTGTACGTGGTGGCGGCCTTCGCCCCCGCGGTCTGGCTGGTGATCGTGGCCTTCGGCCTCATCGGCTTCTGCTCATCGATGCTGTGGACCGGCACGCTGATCGTGGCGGCCGACAATCTACCTCACACGGGAGCTCTGGTCTTCGCGCTCCTCGCGGGGGGCGGCGACCTAGGTATCGCGACGGGCGGTCAAGTGGTGGGCTGGCTGTCGGACGTGTTCGCCGCCCGGGCGCCGGCCGGCGAGGACGCCGGGCAGTACGGGCTGAAGATGGCCATGTTCGTGGCCGTCGTCATCCCGGTCCTGTCTCTGTTCTGCCAGATCCCGTTGAAGAAGCTGGCGCCGCACCACGGCAGACCGGCGACGAGGGCCGTGGAGTCGGCGGGGGTTCAGGACTAGGACGGGTGGGGACGACGGGGGCCCCCGGGGCCCACCGACCCAGAAGACAGGGCCGGTCGACCGACGCAGCCGCTGCTCGCCGCCGGCCCGTCCGGTGAGGCATAATCCTCAGAACACAGCCTCGTGGGCGACAGGAGCGCAGCGTGAAGGAGTCCAGTGCGGGCGACCCGGTGTCGTCCGAACCCACCGGCATTGTTTACGATATCCAGGGCTTCTCTGTCCAGGACGGCCCCGGCATCAGGACCACCGTCTTCCTCAAAGGCTGCCCGCTTCATTGTCCCTGGTGCCACAGTCCCGAGTCGCAGCGTTTCGACATCCAGTTGTCGTGGCAGGCTCGGAAGTGTATCGGGCTCGATCTCTGCGGCCTCTGCCTCAACGTCTGCCCCCGTGGGGCGCTCAGCCCTGGTGAGATGACGGCGGCCTCCTCCGAGGGCGGCGTGGCGATCGGCGGCGAGATCCGGCTCGTCCAGGTCCACTGGGACAGGTGCGACGACTGCGGCGCCTGCGCCGAGGCGTGCCCGGCCGGCGCCCTTTCCATGTGGGGCAGGGACTACACTGTCACTGAGGTGGTCGACAGGGTGCTCCGCGACCGGCCCTTCTTCGAGAGGTCGGGCGGAGGCGTCACCATCTCGGGCGGCGAACCCTTCTCCCAGCCCAGGTTCACACTGGCACTGCTCCGGAGCTTCAAGGAACAGGGCGTTCATACAGCGGTCGATACCACCGGCTATGCGCGCTGGGAGGTGATCGAGAAGGCTCTGCCGTACATCGACCTGTTCTTGCTCGATCTCAAACACATGGACAACGCCTCGCACGAAGCCGCTATGGGGGTCTCGACAGAACTGATCCTGGAAAATGCGCGCAGGATCGCAGCGGCCGGCGGAAAGATGCAGATCAGGATGCCCCTGATCCCCAGATTCAACGACTGCGAGGAGAACGCCCGTGCGGTCGGCGGGTTTGCGAAAGGGCTGGGCGGCGCTGTGGTGAGTGTCCAGTTGCTGCCGTATCATGCCATGGGGGTGCCTAAGCTGGAGCGGATCAAGCACGAGGGCTCCGTTTTGGAGGCGGCGCCTCTGTCTGATGAGCAGGTAGAGAGAATCAAAGCCGTACTCGACGGGTATGGTCTTATGGTTACCATCCACTAGCGACGTCCTATGAGGATGAAGACAGATGTACGAATTCTCGCCGGTCACTGAACGAGTAGCCCGTATCCGCCGCAGATATCGGGAGACCATGCCCAGGGTCTGTATTGAGCGCTTCAAGCTCGTCACTCAGTTCTACATGGACAACCCCACCATGCCGCCTATGATCAAGCGGGCGAAGAACCTCGCGAACCTCTGCGAGAAGATGCCGGTGCTCGTCAACGACGACGAGGTCATAGTCGGCGAACTCACCTCCGTCTACCGAGCTTCGGCGCTGTACCCCGAATACTCGGTGGCCTGGCTCTTCGACGAGATCCGGAGCGGCGAATTCATGACCCGTACCCTCGACCCCTATGACATGGACCAAGAGGACATGGACTATGTCATGCAGTACGAGGATTTCTGGTCTAAGAATGACATCAGCGTCCTCACCGACGCTGCTCTTCCACCGGAGTTCGGCGACATAGTGGGTAACGGAGTGGTGACTTTCGGCGAACGAGGGTCGGGCGCCGGGCCGGTGGGTCACTTCTGCGCCGACTACCAGAAGGCCATCCGCAAGGGCTTCGCCGCCATCAAGCAGGAAGCGCTCGACAAGACCGCCGAGATGAGGGGTAGGCTGTACGGCGAGGCCGCGGAACGCGAGCAGTTCTACCGGGCTGTGGCCATCGTCTGCGACGCCACCATC
>JAAYJE010000065.1 GCA_012523095.1 Actinomycetota bacterium
CGGCCTTCGATGGTCCCGGTTTCGTGCGGCTCAACTTCGGATGTCGAAGAGCTCTGCTGGCGGAAGGTCTTGCCCGGATGCGCTCCGCGCTCCCGTGAGGAGGTTAGAACTCGGTGACGATAGTGCCACCACCTCCGCCACTTGGCTCCGTTGTCGTGGTGGTCGACGGGGGGAGAGTGGTGGTCGTCGTGACTGGTGTGGGGCCTACCTTGGTCAACTTGCTCAGGGCCGGATAGTAGCTCTTGAAGACCTCGGGGCCTTTGTGAAGCACGGTGCCGTCCGGCATAGTCACGGTGCGCGTCACACTGCACGACCGGGCCGACTGGCCCGACCTCGCCACTACTCTCGCGCCGGGAGCCAGGCTGTTGTCGAGCACGGTCTCCTCCGTGCGCCCCGCCCCGTGTGAGAAGCCGCTGAACTTGATCTGGATCTTGCGCCCATCGTCTGTACCGTAGATGTTGAACCGGGTGTTCACGCCGTCCGAGACCCCGCGTATCCAGATGTAGTGATCGGTGTCGTTGCGGAAACGCAGATTCTTGCTCGGGGGCGCGATGGTGGCGTCGCGGCCATCGGGGTAGTGGTTGATGTATAGGCTGTGGGGGTGGCGTTCCAGGATCTCGAGCCCTGCTTCGAAGGCGGCGTTGAAGAGGGTGGTGGAGACCTGGCAGATGCCGCCCCCGTACACGTTCTCCATCATCCCCTGGCCGACGATGCCGGGGGCCGTCTTGTAACCACGCTGTGGGGTGCGGGGGCCGACTACCTTCTCGAAGTCATACACGTCGCCGGGCGCCAAGAACACGTTCTCGGCGTACTTGGTGGTGATGCGCACGTTCACCTGACGATTCGAACTACCGTGATAGGGCGTGGTCGCGTAGCTCGCGAGCAGGTCCTTGATGCCCCAGGCCTTGGCTTCCTCCGTAGTGAAGTCGGGCTCTGCTTCCATGACCGCCACTTTGGCGGTGCGCGCCGTGGTCTCAAGGGCGGCCGTCATCAATGCCTCCGCCGTGGCTTCCGGATCGAGCTTCTCGCCCATCTTGCCCTCGACCACCCAAGCCGTCTTGCCATCGCTTTCGAAGGAAGCGTTCACAGGCTCGTTGGCGACCGCATCCTCCATCTTCGCGAAGAGCTCGCTCATCTTGGCCGAGGAGAGCACAGGGACCAGCGCGGGAACGCCATCGACCATCTGCGACTCGAGCTCCAGGTATGAGCCGATCTCACTCGCGGTGACGGTCCATGAGTGCTCGTCGTTCGTAAGGGTCACCGGGCCGCTGATCATGAGCTCCGCCCGCTCGAACGCAGGTTTGTGGTCCTCTGTCTTGACCTCAGCTTCTACCGTGACCAGAGGTATCTCGATCTCGGTCGAATGAAGAGACAGGAGCAGGGGGACGAGCAGGTCGCTCAGCGCCTCTTGGTCGATCGCCTGTCCGTCCCTGTGCTCGGCGAGCTTGATCTCACCGTTCTCGATAGCCAGGGAGGCGTTCGTGGGCTTGACATCGACCTCGCGGGCCAGGTCGACTAGAAAAGCATCCATCTTGGCGGTATCGACGGAGCCCTGCAGAGGCAGATCGACCTTCTTGAAATACAGCTTCCACCGCCGGCCCATGTCGACGAAGACATTGCTATCCGTGGTGACGGCCATGGCAGATGATATTGCGGCCTTGACGTCCACGCTGCCGCCCAACTCGGCCGGCATGACGTCCCAGCCCCTGCTGCCGCTGGTCAGCGTGATGGGGCTGGATTGAGTCTTGGAGACGTGTTTCGAGAGTAAGGCGGTGGCCTCGTCTGCGGTGAGCCCTCCCAAGTCGATGCCCGATACGCTTATGCCGGGGTGCACCTTGTTGGAAGAGACGGCTGCTTCGATCGCGAGCGTCAAGACGATCGCGACCACCAGGGTTCCCACTCCCAACAGCACCTTGAATCGGGTGCTGAGGCCTCGCCGTCGAGCGGTGCGCCTGAGACGGTCTTCTTGCGGGGTTCTGCGGTTGTTCACTCCCGGGGCTGCTCCTCCACTCTTTGGTCGCGCGACAAGATACCAGATGTGATCAGAATCGACGCTCATCAGGGCTCAGCGGTTCCCGAAGGCCGTCGTTGGCGCGTGGATGACCCTATGCGCCGGACTCAGTCCCCTGTCTTCCCGGTGGCGCCGTACGTGAAACTCTCTGTTGCGAGTAAGGCGCCCGGTGCCGCGGCGGATCATCCTCCGGACCGGGCGGGGAAGCGGAGACGCTGCGGGTCGCTTGCTGTGCGTGGGGTCTTACGGATCGTCGAGGACGATTGCTGGTAGCATCACGACAAGAAGACGCCGGTCCTGGCCCACTTGGAGATGTCGCTCATGAACGTGCTGCAGGCGATCGGTAATACGCCACTGGTGGAGTTGGTCAATCTCAACCCCAACCCCGACACCAGGCTGCTCTGCAAACTCGAAGGGTGCAACCCGGGTGGTTCGGTGAAGGATCGTCCTGCTCTTCACATGATCAACAAGGCGGAGGAGAGCGGCGAACTCACCAAAGACAAGGTCATACTGGAGCCGACCTCGGGAAACACGGGTATAGCCATCGCTATGATCGGCGCGGCGAAGGGCTACCAGGTGGAACTGTGCATGCCGGAATGTGTCAGCACGGAACGGCGTCTCATCCTGGAGGGCTTCGGCTCGCGCGTGTTTCTCACGCCCGCAAAGGGGAACATAGACGGCGCCATCCGGCACGCTCATGGTCTGATCAGCGAGTCACCCGACAAGTATTATATGTTGAACCAGTATGACAACGAGGCCAACGTCCTTGCTCACCTGGAGACGACCGGTCCGGAGATCTACCGACAGAGTGATGGGGAGGTCGATTACTTCGTGGCCGGCATGGGCACTTCCGGCACTCTCATGGGGGTCGGAAGGTACCTCAAGTCCGTGAAGCCTTCGGTGAATATCGTGGGCGTGGAGCCTGTGGCGGGGCATACTATCCAAGGGCTCAAGAACATGACGGAGTCCATGGTGCCCGGCATCTACCACCCGGAAGAACTGGACCTCAAACAGATGGTGACCGATGGTGAAGCCTTCGAGACGACAAGGCTTCTTGCTACCAAAGAAGGTCTGTTCGTCGGCACTTCAGGGGGAGCGGCTGTGGCGGTCGCCATCCGTCTCGCGAAAGTGATCGACCGCGGGACCATCGTGGTGATCCTCCCCGACCGGGGAGATCGATACCTCAGCACCATGCAGTTCAGATCGATCTGCGCTAAGTGCCCGCCGTGATCGACTGGGACAGATACGGGCAGGCGCCGCTTATCAGAGCGGAAGGCGTCCAGGTAGAAGCGGCTCCGGAGCCTTCCGGGCGATCGCCGTCAGGAGCCGGTACGGCCGGAACCGCTCGCAGGCGCGGGGGGTCGAGGGTACCATGGTACGAACGTAAGAAAGGGGTCTAGATGGCCGGATGCAATACCAGGGCGATGATCGTGATGCTGGTCCTCATCGCCTCCCTCCTTGGACTCAGCTCCACGGCCTTGGCGGCATCGTGGGACGACATAGACGACGGCGTCCTCGATGCCTACGGCGTTGCACTTGAAGATCTTTCTCAAGTCTCCGTCGGCTTCCCCGACGGCAGTTGGCGGCCTTGGCAGAGTATCACCAGGGCTCAGTTCGTGAAGATGGCGGACGCCGCTTTGGCGATCGAACTCGTCCATCCCGAGACCCCCACCTTTTCTGACGTCCCATCGGGCGATCCATACTACGAACACGTGGAAGGAGCTCATGCGGCGGGTCTGATCAAGGGAGTGGGCGGCGGTCTTTTCGCACCCGCTTCGACGTTGACGCGCGAGCAGGCCGTCGGCATCGTCGCCCGCAAAGTGGCCGCCGATCAGAGCTTTGACCTTCGCGGAATGACGGAGGCCGACGTGGTCGCCGCCCTCGGAGGCTTCGCCGACGTGGCTTCGGTGAGCTCCGGACTGCGGTCTGAAATGGCGTTTGCCGTCATCCGCGGCTTGGTCAGGGGTGACGGCTCCGGCGCCCTGGCTCCCCAGGCCGCTATGAGCCGTATCGCGGCCGCGGCGGTGCTTCTCCGGGCGAAGGAGGTCGATAAGATCGTGCTGGACGAAACCGATGACGGCGCCACCGTCAAGGTCAAGGTGGACGACCGGTTCAAAGTCTCTCTGAGAGGCAACCCGACCACCGGCTTCACCTGGACCGCGGTCATGTCCGAAGAAGCCGCGGCCATCTTCAGGCAGGTGGGTGAGCCTGTGTACGTCCCCGACCCCGCCGAGGAGCCCACTGTGGGGGTAGGTGGCGTTTACACCTTCACTTTCGAGGCGCTGGCGGCAGGCGAAGCGGTTCTCAAGCTGGAATACGCACGCCCCTGGGAGACCGAGCCCCCCCTCCAGACCTTCACCGCGACCGTGCAGGTGGAGACGACGCCCGGGGGCGGGACGGCAGTGCTCAACGGGACGACGTGGACACTCGAGGCGTGGTCGGTCAGCTCGCTCGATCCGGGGGACTTCGTGATCACCGCGGCGTTCGAAGACGGGCGGATATCAGGGAAGGCGGCGGTCAATCAGTACGGCGGGCCGTACACGGCCGATGAGAACGGGGCCTTCTCGGTGGGAACCCTTGCCCAGACGTTGATGGCGGGACCTGAACCCGACATGCTCGCCGAGAGCACTTACTTCGATCTCCTGGAGCAGGCTCGGTCTTACAGGCTCGACGATGATCACCTTACCCTCTGCGCGGAAGACGGGGGCGAACTGCTCGTGTTCGTCTCGGGATCGGAGTCTGCGACGGAGGAGTAACGACGCCGGGGCTTTGAAGCGGGACGACGCCGGGGCTTTGAAGGCTCGATGCATGTCTTCCGGCGCACCCGGGTAATCGGACACAAAGCCGTGTGTCAGACAGGGAGGATCTCGTGGTGCGAACGGAGAGGAAGGGACTGATCAAGAGTTTGGCGACCGGGGCGGCGTGCCTACTCCTGGCCGCCGTCGCGGTGCTGTGTGCGCCGGCGCCGGTCGCAGCCATCGCTTTCCCCGACGTGGGACCGGGCGACTGGTTCGCCGAAGCGGTGGACGTCTTGTCGGACGAGGGGATCGTACAGCCGGGCCCGGACGGATCCCTCCGTCCCTATGAGGCGCTCACACGAGCGGAGTTCTGCGTTCTTCTGAGCCGGACTCTCGGGCTCCCCCCTGGGGAGAACCATCCCTTCACCGACTTCCCGGCCGGCTCCTGGTTCGAACAGGAGGTGGCGGCGCTCTTCGCGGTCGGTCTTGTCACGGGTGTTACGTCGACCGACTTCCGGCCGCACGATAGAGTATCTCGGCAGCAGGCTGCGAGCATCGTCATCCGCGCGCTGGGATACCGGCTCGAGATCCAACCGATGGGGGACTTCGACTTAGAGCTGACTGCGGCTGAAGCGGAGTCCTGGTTGCAGAGGTTCCCCGACCGGGCGAGGATCGCGGAGATCCACAAGCCGGCGGTGGCCAATGCGTATCGTCTGCAGATCGTGTCGGGTCGGGCCGATGGCGTTTTCGACCCCCTCGGCGACGTGACCCGGGCTCAGTGTATCGGTATGCTGTACGCGGCCCTATACGAGACGCCTGTACCGCTGTCGGCACCTCCTCCACCGGCGCCGGTCGGGCCGGTCTATCCGACCGCGCGCGCCGGCAGCCGTGGCGCTCACGTCCAATGGCTGGAGCAACGGCTGAGCGATCTCGGCTACCGGCCGGGCCCCATCGATGGGGTGTTCGACGAGCGGACCCGGTTCGCGGTCATCGCGTTTCAGAAGTGGGAGGGCCTGAACCGCGACGGGGTGGTGGGGGCTACTACGTGGGTGCGTTTGGCCGGGGCCTCCAGACCGACCGTTTCTCGGGGAGGTCCGGGGGTGTGGATCGAAGTGGTATTGGCTAAGCAGCTGTTCCTGTATGTGGAGAACGGCATCGTGACGAGGGTCCTGCCTACTTCGACCGGCAGAAGCTTCACGTATCGCTCGGCGCCCTATACGGTCCAGCGCAAGCCGATCGCTGATGGGCCGCGCTACAGGGCGCTATATCTCAACCCCGGCAACGTGCTGGCCATCCACGGCTACCCCTCGGTGCCGGTATATCCGGCCAGTAACGGGTGTATCCGGCTGCCGAAATGGGACATGGACGACCTCAGGGCGATGGATTCCACCGCGCCCCTGATACCGGATGGGACCAAGGTCTACATCCACTGAGGGTCGAGTTGCTGGAGGCTGCTACGGCCATCCCGTCGCCCCGCTCGAGCAGGCCTCGTGGAGGTCGGCGTCGGCCTGTCACTTATCCTCGAGGGACATCTCGGTCTCGTTGATACTCCCTCTGACAAGCTCTTCGGAGAAGCAGACCTGCCCGCACTCGGGACACTTCAGAGTGTCGACGCTGACGGTGTGGTCCAGATAGCGCAGTTCCACCCTCTCCTCGACAAGGACCACGTTGCACTTCACACAGATCAGCTCTCCCATACTGCCTCGACCCTCCTTTCCCGGCCACCGCACGGCGGGCCTGTCTCGCCGTCTCAGCGCTCGACGATCTCCATCCTGTGGGAGTACACACTCCGCAACACATAACCCCGGCCGGACTTGGCATACTCGACCCAATAGGTGATGACACCAATGCGCAGATGGCCGACGAAGACATCCCGGCTTGGGTCATACACTGCGCTGCCTGTGGTCTCACAGTGCTCAATCGTCCTATAGACATCCTCCTCGAGGATACGGTCGTCGTACATCCTCAGGAGCAGTTCGTCCGGGATGATGACGGGTCCGGCTTCGAGACGCACTTCTTCTTCATCCGCCACGTCAAGACTCCATTCATCCTTGAGCACGGTCCGCTTGGCCGCCATTCTGTTGACTCGACGTTGTCCCAGAGATGGCGAGCGGTACCGTGTCTTGTCGAGACCCAGCACTATGTCAAGGACATGCCGCGAGTCCTTCCCGCGGCGGCTGAACACCTCCTGGCAGTTGGCGCAGTACGTGATGTATGGGAGTGTGTGGGCCGACGAGCGGTTCCGGCCGATGGTGATAGCCAGTTTGGGGTTCGCGACGGCCATGTGCCCTCCCCAACCGCAGCACTGAGCCTTCTCCCCGCTCCAGGGAAGCTCTGTGAGGGCGATGCCGGTCTTCTCGGCGATTCGACGCACGCTTTGCTGCGCGGACCCGTCGTGTCTGCTTGAGCAGGGGTCGAAGACGCAGGCCTCCCGCACCTCGGATGTCGCGAGGTCGGGCAACCCGACCTCCAGGAGCAGCGCGTAAAGGGAGACGCCGCGGATCTCAGGCATGTATCTCTCGAACTGAAGTCTACAGGTAGAGCAGGCGAACACGAACTCCGGCCTGCCGAACCGCTCCCATTCTGCCGTCAGTCTCTCTACGATCTCATCTCTGAGCGCGGTCTCGGCCGCCCACTCCGCCGGCGCGCCGCAGCAGCCGAGTATCAGTCCCAGATCGGGGAGGCGCTCGAGAAGATGGTGGTATGTCAACACCACATGCCGGGGGTCACTTGCCGCCAACTGACAGCCGGGGAAGAAGACACGGTCGGCTCGGGCGTGATCGGGGGCCGTGCGGGCCAGGTAGGCTTCCTCATTGGCGTGCCGCAGATCGGACATGAAGAATTGATGGAACGCCGGAGGAAGCAGACCGTCTTCGTGCTTGAAGACTCGGAAGTCTTGGAAAAAACGTCCCATGTCGATCCCCTGGGGGCAGATCTTGCCGCAAAGACCGCACAGATTGCATGACGACATCGCTCGGACCATCCCGGCGCTACGCTTGGTGTTGAGCGAAGCCACCGCATCGGAGACCATCTGCTTGGGCATCTTGCGGAACGACCCGAACAACTCGCACCCGTCGCTACAGACGGTGCAGTCACACAGCAGGCATCTGCCGGCCTCGGCCGACGCCTCCTCTTGCTCGTACGACTCGCCGTCCCGCGGCACGACGGCCGTGCTGCTCTTCACCTTCGAGAGGTCCATCTGGAAGGCGCAGCTTGTCTGCCTGAAGGTCTCCGGCATTCCGTCCATCGCTCCGACTTTGAGGTACTTCTCGACGGAAGAAGCGGCGATCCGGCCCTGAGCTATGTCCTCGACCGGCGTTGTCCCGAGTAGGTTGCCGATGACGAACGCTCCAGGTCGCGTCGTCCCGTACGACAGCAGGTTCATCTCCTCCAAGAGGCCGAAGGTCTCGCCGCCTTCGCCTGTAGCCACGACCACCACGTCATGGTCGACGTCGCGGAGTGAGGTGATCTCCGTCTCGAAACATACCGTACAATTACCGGCGTCGATCTGAGATCGGATCGCCGGCAGGAATATCTCCGGACTCAACAGGTCCCACATCCGGCCGCCGAGTCTGCCGCTCTTCTCATAGACTGTGACCGGATAGCTCTTGGCCGCCAGCTTGACGGCGCAGGTGAGACCGCTGAGGCCGGCTCCGATCACGGCTATCCTCTTTGTCTTCGGAGGGAGGTTGTAGCTGGGGACCGTCTTCACGCGCGCAAACTCGACACAGGCTCTTTCGAGCAGTCGTAGTGACACGCTTTCGTCCAGCTCTCTCCTCACGCAGCCGGCTCTGCAGGGCTCGTCGCAGATGCGCGAGACGATCTCCGGGAAGACCGCCTTCACCCTATAGGTGTTGTAGGCGGCGGTGAAGTTCCCCGCCTGCACCTGCCGAAGGATGTCGCGCACGTCCAGGTTGAGCGGGCACGACACGCTGCAGGAGGGCAACTCGCCATGGACGCACGCAGACGCAAATGGCTCATATGCCCTTCTGCCTCCGCGGTCCATCACACGCACGATGTCTGCAGCTCCGGTTCCGGCACCCACCTACTCGGTGGTGGCCCAGGAAACCGGATGTTCGGCTAATCCGTCGATATCCTCATAGAAGTCGGGTCCGAGGTAGTACTTGGGTGCGCGGATCTCTTCGCCGCGCGCCTTCGCCTCGATGCCCGCCTTCACCTTCTCGGGAGACGCCGGCAGTTCGGTTATCCTCACCCCGACGGCGTTGTTGATGGCGTTCAGAATCGCGACGTGCAGCGCGCTCTGGAAGCACTCGGAGGCTCCCGCCGAGCCGTGCGGCTCGATGGCCCTCGGTGTCTCCAGCCAGAGAAGCTCTATATCGTCCGGCATGTCCTCGATCTCGGTGATACCGGCGCCCTTCATGGTGGCGTGTTTCTTCATGTCTCGAAAATCGGTCTTGAGCGCGAAGCCCACGCAGTGCGACATGCCGCCGTAGGCTTGGCCTTCGACACCCTGCAGGTTGCCGATGACTCCGACGTCGGAGGCCGCCTTCAGCGCAAGCACCTTCGTCTTGCCGGTAGCCACCTCTACCTCGATCTCGCTCATCCACACGACATACATGGTCTCCGGGAAGGCTTCGCCCTCTCCGGTGTTGGCGTCCAGCATCCCGAATTCCCGAGGGACGACCGACGCGCCCTGGTACCGGGTGGGGATGCCCTCCGCCACCATCTCTTCGTAAGTGCGATAGGTCCCATCCGGCTTACGCATAGCGTCCATCAGTTTGGCGGCCGCGTCGAACGTGGCCCTACCTACCGTCCAGTGACTGCGGCTGCCGCCCGCGATACCGGTGTCGGGGCATAGCCTGCTGTCGTTTGATACCAACTTGATCTTCTCAAGAGGCACATTCAGGGGCCGCAGGGCCTCGTAGGTGTGCATCAGCGCGCCGCTCTCCGCGTGCTGCCCCATGTCTTCCCACGTGTTGTACATGACAAAGGTGCCGTCGGCGCACATCTCAAGGTCGATATAGCCATCGTCTCCCGGGCCGGCGGTATGGAAGCCGCCGATCGCGACGCCTACGCCGCGTTTCTTCTCCGGCGTGCTCTCCTTCTTCGCCTTCGCTACGGCGGCTTCATACTTGGGCCGCATCATGTCCATGAGCTCTTCGAGTGGGTACTCCCGTGGCGGCCGGCTGTTGGTTGTGAGCGCCCCGGGCCTTTGGATATTCTTGTAGCGGAATTCGAACGGGTCCATATCCAGCTTCTCGGCCATCATGTCCATGATGGATTCCGACGGCACCGAGGTCTGAGTCTCGACGAAGGCCCTGTACGCGGTCCCATAGCTGATGTTGGAGTGCGCCAGCTTGAAGAGACCCATCATGTTGGGGATGTCGTAACCGAACCCGTGAAGGCTGAGTCCCTTGCACACATAGAGCTCCACCATGTGCATGTATCCGCCCATATCCAGCAGGGCGTCGAACTCGTAGCCCTGTATCCTGCCGTCTTTGTTGGCGGCCAATCGGACGTTGGCATACCCGGCTGAGCGCTTCCCCGTGAAGTACTGGTGCTCCGGATAGGAGAACTCGAGTGAGACAGGCCGGTCGACGGCCAAGCAGCATGCAGCTGCCAGGCTCGCTGAAGGTGGGCTGACGGCGTAGCCGAAGGCACCGCCGGTCTCGTTCTGGATCACCCTGATCTTCTCAGGTGGAAGTCCCACGCCGCCCGCGATCATGTACTTGGTGCCGTATACGTATTGTGCCTTACTGTGGACGGTCAGGTTGCCCTCGTCGTCCACGTAGGCCTGGACTACGTCCGGCTCGATGGAGAGGTGTGGCTCTCGCCCGGAATGGAAGCTCCCCTCCACCACGCAGTCCGCTCTATCAAAGACCTCCCTGGTGTCTTCTCCCTTGTGGAGCGGGGTGGTGAGGAACAAGTTCGGTTGCCCTTCGTGGATGGGCACCGAGTCGGGCAGTATCGCTTCGAGTGCCGTAGCATACTCAGGGAGCGGTTCGATCTCCACCTTCACGGCCTTGGCCGCCTCCCTGGCATGCTCACGTGTGTCCGCCGCCACGACACCGACTACGTCGCCGAACCTCGAGATCTTGGTGTCGCAGATGATGGGCCAGAAGAGACCGCTGCTCCTCGCCCGCGGGTGCACCGTAGGAGTGGCGTGCCGGTTGGTGCCCTTCACGTCCTTCGCGGTGATGACCTTCACGACGCCCGGCATCTTGAGCGCCTCGGTATCGTCTATGCTCTTGATGTTGCCGTGTGCGACCTGCGGCATCACCACTGCCAGGTGAAGGGTGTCCTCGGGCATCAGTGCCGCCATGTCGGAGCCATAATTGGCGAGCCCGCATACCCGGGAGACTCCGCTTTCGCGTCTTGGAAAACGCGTTCCGTAGATCTTGCCGTCCGCGGGCACGGAGTAGGTGATGTCCTTCATCGCAGCCTCGCCGCGCATCACCTTGGCGGCTTCCATCACGGCGTCGACGAGAGGCTTGTACCCCGTGCAACGGCAGACGTTGTGGTGTTTCTGGAACCAGGCGCGTACCTCCTCCCTGGAGGGCGATAGGTTGGTGTCCAGCAGTCCCTTGGCCGATACGATGAACCCCGGCGTGCAGAAACCGCACTGAACGCCGCCATAGGTTATCCACGCCTGCTGGAGGGGGTGGAGATTCTCGGGAGTGCCTATGCCTTCGATCGTCGTGACCTGGGAGTCTTCATCTACATACTTCATCGTCTTGGCGCACGACCGGATCACTTCTCCATTGACAATGACGGAGCACGCGCCGCATTGGCCGGCCTCGCACCCCACCTTGACACCGGTGAGACCCATTCTTCTGAGCACAGTCGCCAGCGAGTCCTTGTCCGGATCGCAGATCAACATCCGTCGCGCGCCGTTGACAGTAAGCCACATCTTCTTCAGACCCACTTTGGCTCCCCTCTGCGTGTAGGTGTTGCTGGTGACATGGGATGCGCGGCCCGCTACGAGCGTGCACCCTGCACCACTTGCATGGTGACATCCCTACTAACGAAGAGTCAACACGCTGGGGCGAGGTGAGCGGGGACGGTAGGGCAGGCGACCGAGCGCGGGGGAGAGGCTCGGTGGGCAAAGGAAGGGAGCCCCATCGACCGGAAAGGTGGCCCGTACCGGATTTGAACCGGTGATCTCCGCCTTGAGAGGGCGGTGTCCTAACCGCTAGACGAACGGGCCGCGCTGGCTGCCTGGCGAGGATTCGAACCTCGACTAACTGGTCCAGAGCCAGTCGTGCTGCCGTTACACCACCAGGCAAGGCGGCAGCAAGTTTATCACCAAGGCCACCGCCGGGGCATGTAGGCGCCGGAGCGAAGGTCGGCGGCGCCGGCGGGGATCCGCGCAGGTCCCTATGGGCGCCGGTTCTGTCTACGCTCGATGCGCGCCCAGGTGTCCTTCAGGGTGACGGTGCGGTTGAACACGGGAGCGCCGGGGTGCGAGTCCTCCGGGTCGGTGAAGAAGTAGCCCAACCGCTCGAACTGGTATCGTGAACCAGGCTTGGCCGCGGCGAGCGACGGTTCGAGTTTGCCGTCTCTGAGGATCTCCAGTGACTCAGAGGCCAGGTTCCGGGTGAAGTCCTCTCCTTCCGGTGTGTCGTCCGGGTCCTCCACAGAGAACAGCCTGTCGTAGAGCCGTACCTCGGCGTCGATGGCATGCTTCGCCGACACCCAGTGGATGGTGGACTTGACCTTGCGCCCATCGGGCGTATCGCCTCCCCGCGTAGCCGGGTCGTAGGTGGCCCGCACCTCCACTATCTCGCCGGTCGCAGGGTCTTTGACAACATCGGTGCAGGTGATCAGGTACGCGTAGCGTAATCGCACCTCCACCCCGGGGCTGAGGCGATGATACTTAGGGGGCGGCACTTCGCGGAAATCGTCCTGTTCTATGTAGATCACGCGCGAGAACGGTACTTTGCGGGTGCCGGCCGAAGCGTCCTCAGGGTTGTTGACGGCGTCGAGCTCCTCGACCTGTTCTTCCGGGTAGTTCTCGATGACCACGCGGAGCGGTCGCAGCACCGCCATGACGCGGGGCGTCGAGCGGTTGAGATTCTCCCGGACGAAGTGCTCCAAGTATTCGATCTGCACCATGTTCTCGCGTTTTGCGACCCCTACGGCCTGGACGAAAGTCCGTATGGCTTCGGCCGGGTAGCCCCTGCGACGCATCGCGGACAGAGTCGGCATACGGGGGTCGTCCCAGCCGCGTACGTGCCCCTCTTGGACGAGCCGCAGGAGCTTGCGCTTACTCATGATGGTGTAGGTGACGTTGAGGCGTGCGAACTCACGCTGGCGTGGGTGGACGCGGGGCAGCTCGAGGGCTTCCAGGATCCATTCGTACAGGGGACGGTGCACCTCGAACTCCAGCGAGCAGAGGCTGTGCGTGATGCCCTCGATGTAGTCGGAGAGTCCGTGTGCGAAGTCGTACATGGGGTAGATGCACCACCGGTCGCCGGTCTGGTGGTGTGAGGTGTGGCGGATGCGGTAGAGCACCGGGTCGCGCAGCCATACGTTGGGTGCGCTCATGTCGATCTTGGCCCGGAGGGTACGTGCTCCGTCGGGAAACTCACCGGTGCGCATGCGCCGGAACAGGTCGAGATTCTCTTCCACCGGGCGCTCCCGATAGGCGCTCTCCCTGCCCGGGCGGTCGGGCGCCCCCCGCATCTGGTCCACTTCCTCCGCGGTGTGGTCGCAAACGTAGGCTTTGCCCCTGCGGATCAACTCGAGCGCGTACTCATAGAGGGCCTCGAAGTAATCGGAGGCGAAGAAGGGTTCCAGCGCCGGACTCTGCTGCGCGGCACTCTCCGCCGGCGTGACCGAGGCTATGTAGAAGTCCTCGCGGCCGTCGACGTCGATCCTGTCCGGCAGGCCTCCGATGGGCTTCAAGCCCAGGCAGTGGTCGGCCCAACCCTCGATGAGCCACTTGATGTCGGCGGTGATGGACTCGACATACTCCACGTCTTCCTTGGTGGGGTTGGTGTCGTCCATGCGCAGGTTGCAGCGGCCGTCGTACCGGCGGGCGATGCCGAAGTTGATGCAGATGGCCTTCGCGTGGCCGATGTGAAGGTAGCCGTTGGGCTCCGGCGGGAACCGGGTGACCACGTTCTTGACGCGTCCGGAGTCCAGGTCCTGCTGGACGATCTCGCGTATGAAGTCTCGGCGTTCCTCGTTCATGTCCGGATCCGGCATGGTTCCCCTATCGGCTTCGTCGTGGCAACTTCTCATATGTCGCCATCAAGGCGTCTTTGTCTCATAACCCCTTCATGGCGTCAAGGATCGACTACCGCTCGGCCCATCGAAGACGGGCCGGCACTTCCAAGACCGGCCGGCACATCCAAGATGGGTCGGCGTCTCCAAGACCGGCTGGTGTCCCCAAAACGAGCCGCTTTCATTGGGCCGCCTCCAACCGGGTCGCTTCCAACCGGGCCAAGGCCCGCTCTCGTCCAAGCAGCTCGACCGACTCGAACAGCGGCAGCGACACGGCGGAGCCGGTCACAGCCACTCGCACCACCTGGAACAGCTGCCTCGGCTTCACGGCGAGCGCCTCGGGGAGCGCGCGGAGCGCCTGTTCGACGGCGGAGCGAGTCCAAGGCTCCACGGCCGCCAGCGCATCGCGTGTGGCCGCGAGCACGCGGCCCGCGTCCTCGTTCGCCAGGACCTTCTTGGCCGCTGCCGGATCTATGGCCGTCTCCTCGTCGAACAAGAACCGCACCATAGGCGCGATATCGGTCATACGCTTGGCGCGCTCGGCGACGAGGGGGGCCAGGGTCAGCAGCCAATCGTGTCGCTCCTCCAGCTCCGTTGCCGAGGCGAGTCCGGCCTTCTCCAGCCAGGGGATCATACGCTCCTCGAACACCTCGGGTGCCATCTCCCTGATGTATGCGCCGTTCATCCATTCGAGCTTCTCGAAGTCGAAGACCGCAGGGCTCATGGAGATGCGCTCGAGGGAGAACTCCGCCTTCAGCACCTCGGGTGGCACTATGGTGGTCTCTCCGTCGAGCGACCAACCGAGGAGTGCCAGATAGTTGAGCAGGGCCTCGGGAAGGTAGCCCTCGTCGCGAAACGCCTCCACAGATGTGGCGCCGTGCCGCTTGGAAAGCTTCTTGCCGTCGGAGCCCCAGATCATCGAAAGGTGGGCGAAGACCGGGACCGGCCTCTGCAGCGCCTCGTATACGAGTATCTGGCGCGGTGTGTTGGAGAGATGATCGTCACCACGGATGACGTGCGTGATCTGCATGTCGGCGTCGTCGACCACGGTGGCGAAGTTGTAAGTCGGCGTGCCGTCGCCGCGCACGAGCACGTAGTCGTCCATAGCCGTCGCCGGGAAGACCGTGTCCCCGCGGACCGCGTCGGGGACCACGATGTCGCCGCGGCCCTCCGGCACTGCGAGCCGCCACACGTGCGGCTCGCCGGCCGCGATGCGGGCGGCCGTGGTCGCGGCGTCAAGTCGTCGGCACGCCCGGTCGTATCCGCCGGATACTCCCTCGGCCTCTCCGGCGCGCACCGAGGCCCGTTTCGCCTCAAGCTCGGCCGGCGAGCAGAAACAGGGATAGGCGCTCCCATCGGCCTTCATGCGCTCGAGGGCCGCGTGGTAGTTGTCCGCCCGCTCTGCCTGGAAGTAGGGACCGAATGACCCATCCACCCCCGGTCCCTCATCCCAGTCGAGCCCCAGCCACTCGAGAGAACGGAGGATCTGCGCGGTGTTCTCAGCCGTGGAGCGTCCCGGGTCGGTGTCGTCGATACGCAGGATGAAGGCCCCGCCGTTGCGACGCGCGAACGCCCAGTTGTATACGGCCGTGCGGGCGCCGCCCACGTGCAGGGCGCCGGTAGGACTGGGGGCGAAGCGGACACGCACGGATGAAGCCATGGGGATCCTTCCTAGGGTTCGCGGGTCCTCTAAATATACCGTCATTCGCCAGGGCAATCGTGTACAATGCGCTCCGCGCGCCCGTAGCTTAGTTGGTAGAGCAGGGGACTCTTAATCCCAAGGTCGAAGGTTCGAATCCTTCCGGGCGCATTCTGCCGGCCGCCGACGCGCGAGGCGGAGCGCGGCGGATCGAGTTTCACAGAGGCAGATCCTTCCTTCTGAACACCCTGATCGCGAAGACGTAGGGCACGACCCCCACGACGCCCAATATGACGAACTGGGCCCAGAAGGTGCCTTCGCCGCTGATTCGCTCGCTATTCACTTCGAGCAAGGCCATAGGGTGGGTAGCGTCTCCTTCCGCTCATCCTCCTTATCGGCGCCCAGGTGAAGTACCCGGCGCGGAGGTTGGCGGACTGAACGCCCTTCTCCGGCCTCTCCTAGGCTGAGTCTCCAGTGGAGCTTGTCTTCTCGGTCGAGGAGTCCTTCTCGGTCGAAGCGTCCTTATCGGCGGGAGCGTCCTTCTCGGCGGGAGCGTCGGTTTCGACGTCCTCCTGCAGCTCCTTCCTGAACTCTTCTCCGGCTTCCTTGAGACCCATCTTGGTCCCTCTCAGCGAACGACCCAGCGATGAGCCCAGGCGCGGAATCCACTTGCCGCCGAAGACGAGCAGGATGATCACCACGACGATGACTATCTCCCATGGGCCTAACCAAGCTGGCATACGAATGCTCTCCTTGTCACATGTGCATACGTCCGGCCGCGAAGATTATCGCACGAGTGGGCCATGACTACCCGGATGCGTCGCTACCGCTCACGCCGGGCTTCATCCCGTCGAGCAGTTCGACCATAGCGCCGATGTGGGCCGGTGACGTACCGCAGCAGCCTCCAACCAGCCGCGCACCGGCCAGAACACATTCTTCGATCCCGGCGGCGAAGGCCTCGGGTCTCATGTCGAAGACCAGCTGCTTGTCCTGCAGCCGCCCTTTTCCCGCATTGGGTTGAGCGATGATGGGCAGCAGGGTCGCATCCCGCATCGTCGCCACTATCCCCGCCATCTCGAGCGGGTCGAGGCTACCGCAGTTCGTGCCGACCGCGCATGCGCCCGCCTCGGTCAACGCTTGGGCGCAATCATGGGCGGAGTCGCCCATGACGGTACGACCACCGTTGCGCACGGTGTTGAAAGATATGGTGGCAAGGACCGGCAGCTCGGTCGTCTCGCGCGCCGCTTTTAGCGCACAGAGGGCTTCCCGGAGATCGATCATGGTCTCGACGATGAGGCCGTCGACTCCTCCTTCCTTAAGGAGAGCCGCCTGCTCTTGGAAGGTCGCGTATGCCTCGTCCTCCGAGAGGACTCCGTACGGTTTCAGCAACTTGCCGGTGGAGCTCATGTCACCCAGGACGAGCTGTGTGTCGGCGGCAGCCTCACGGGCTAGTCGCGCGCCCTCTAGGTTGACCTCACGGACGTCCACGCTCATGCTGTGCGATTCGATGTTGACCCGGTTCATGGTCAAGGTGTTTGTGATGAGGAGATCGATACCACGCTCTGCGTAACGTCGGTGCACGGCCAGCACCTCATCCGGATGGGTTGCACAGTTCCGGCCACCCATCTCAAGGCCGGCTTCTCCCAATTGGGTACCCATGGCTCCATCGAGGAAGATCGTCTTCTTGTCACTCGCGAGTAGTTCCAGCAGGTTCATCGGCGCTCCAGTCCCCCGTCTGTCTATGCCGGACGACAGTATAAGCTAGACGAGGCGACGACGCCCAGTCAGGCGGTCCGCGCGGATGGCTGCACGGCTTGAGACACCGGCGCGGTGTTCCAAACTTGTGGGCGGCGTGATTCACTATCAACCCTTGACTGGCATCGACCCTACGTGCTACAGGTAGACAGCCTCGACAAGACGGGTCGATCTCGAAGGGCTGGCAAGGAGAAGAATGGGCGCATCTCCGGCTGAACGGTTCCTGGAGCGACGCAAACGGTTTGATGACGCGGTTCGTCTAGAGACACCCGACAGAGTCCCTCTTGAGATCAACTTCGGCTATTTCCCGGCCAAGTACTGCGGCATACCCTATGCCGCCAGTCACTACGACTACGACACTTGGCTTGCCGCCTGCAAGAAGACACTGCTCGACTTTGGGGCCGACATCAGTGGCGTCCAGCCGTTCTTCCCCGGCAGCGTGCTGGAGCTGATCGGCCCGCGCGTTATCCAGTGGCCGGGTCAGAATGGCTCGACGATGCAGTCCCACCAGTATCTTGACGGCGAGTATATGCGGGAGACCGAGTACGACCTTCTGATCTCCGACCCGACCGCGTTCATTCTTACACGCTACATGCCGCGCATGTCGGCGGCTATGGAGGGGTTCGGCTCCATCGATATGTTGCCGGCGGGTGACATGGGCTTCCGGAGCGTTCTGGCGCTCGCCGAGGCGTTGGTCACGCCGGAGGCCGCGGCGACCTTGGAGGCGCTTCAGAGGATCGGGCACGAGTATCTCGAGTGGCAGCCGAGGCTGGCGGCGTTCTCCAAGGAGATAGAAGACCTGGGGTTTCCGCCGCTGGCCGGCCATATGGCTTTGGCTCCCTATGACGTCATTGCCGACAACCTGAGGGGCATGCGGGGTGTCATGATGGATCTGTTCAGGCACCCCGACGAGCTGCAAGAAGCGTGCGAGTCGATCATGAGGGGCCTGCTCCGGCGGATCGGTATGCCGTTGGAAGGCGGGGTCAACAGCGTCATGATCCCGCTTCATTTCGGTTCGGAGGGTTTCTGCTCGCTCCAACAGTTCGAGACGTTCTACTGGCCCACGCTCAAAGGGTTGGTGGTCGAATTAGCACAACGCGGGTTCACAGTCATGTTCATGACGGAGGGCGACTATACGTCTCGCCTCGAGTATCTGCTCGAACTGCCGAAGGGCAAGATCTTCGCGCATTTCGATACTACCGATATGTTCAGAGCTAAGGACGTACTAGGGGGGCATCTTTGTATCAGTGGGAACGTACCCGTCTCGCTTCTCGCGACGGGTACGCCCGACGAGGTGCGCGCTGCGGCCAAGCAACTCATAGACTACTGTGGACGAGACGGCGGTTACGTGATGTCGTCGAGATGTCCCTGCGACGACGCGCGCCCCGAGAACCTCAAGGCCTTGATAGACTTCACCAAAGAGTATGGTGTGTACGCATGAGCCGCTTGTGTCGCGCACTCGGCGTTCTGAGAGGCGGACGATGACCACGTACATAATCAGGCGCGTCTTGTGGGGCGTAGTCGTCCTCTTCATCGTGTCGCTGATCGTGTTCTTCTCGCTCCGCCTCATCCCGGGCGATCCGGTTCAGATCTGGGCGGGTCAGCAGATGGGTTCGGGGGGGAGCCTAAGCGAGGAGATGCTCGACCAGCTGCGGGCCAAGCACGGACTGGACAAACCTGTGCCCATCCAGTATCTCAATTGGGTCAAGGGGATATTCCAAGGCGATCTAGGCGAGTCGATCAGGTACAAAGACGACGTCGGCACGATCCTCAAGCAAAGGCTGCCGGTCACTCTCGTGTTGGGCCTTGTGGCCACGGTGCTGAGCACGGTCCTCGGCATCTTTTTTGGATTGGTGGCCGCCATCAGGAGGGGCAAGTGGATCGACACGTTGGTGACCATCCTGTCCTACGTCGGCCTGTGCATCCCGGTGTTCTTGGCTGCCTTCATACTGATGTACATCTTCGCGCTGAAGCTGCGCTGGCTGCCGTTCATCGGGTTTGAGTTGCCGTGGAACAACTTCGGCAAGAGCCTCAGGCAGGGCATTATGCCCATCATCTGTCTCGCGGTGACGCCTCTTGCTGTGACCGCTCGGCAGATGAGATCGAGCGTTCTCGAAGTGAACAACATGGACTACGTCCGCACAGCGTGGTCCAAAGGTTTGAGAGAGAGGGTCGTCGTCACGAGGCATGTCCTGAAGAACAGTCTCATACCGGTGATCACGCTTCTGGGCATCAGCATCGGCATCATCTTCGGCGGATCGGTGATCGTCGAGCAGGTCTTCAACATACCCGGGATGGGGAGGATGCTCGTGGACGCCATCTTCCAGCGCGATTACGTCATCATTCAGGGGGGCACCCTCGTCATCGCCTTCATGATCGTGTTGGTCAACTTGATCGTGGACATATCGTATGGTTGGTTCGACCCAAGGATCCGCTATGAATGACGTCTCAACCACACCGGCCGTGGAGACCATCGCCGCTCCACGGGTGAACGAGTGGAAGCGCTTCCTCAGGGTCTTCTTCCAGCGTAAGTTGGTGATCGTCGGCGTCGCCGTCATATTGATATGGGTGCTCACGGCCATTTTCGCTCCCCTGATCGCGCCATACGACCCCAACCTGCAGAATCTCAAGGAGAACCTGCAGCCCCCAAGCAGTGAGCACTGGGTGGGGACCGACAACATGGGACGCGACGTCTTCAGCCGCCTCGTTTATGGGACCAGGACCGCTCTCTACGTAGGCTTCGGCACGGTCATCGTCTCGGCGATCATCGGGATGATCCTAGGACTGCTCGCCGGGTATCTGGGGGGGGTGGTGAATGCGATCATCATGAGGATCATGGATGCTCTGATGGGCTTTCCAATGTTGATACTCGCCCTTCTCCTGGCGGCGGTGTTAGGGGGTGGTCTCCAGAACGTCATAATCGCCCTCTCCATAGCCACCATCCCGGGCTACACACGCTTGATGTGCGCCGAGACCCTGAGCGTAAGGGAGAACGAGTACATCATGGCTCAGAGGGCCATCGGTTCGAAAAGCTTCCGCACGATGGTGCGGCATGTCCTTCCCAACGCTTTCCAGCCACTCCTTGTGCTCATCACCACCATGATCGGCAACGTGATCTTGGCGGAAGCCGGCCTGAGCTTCATCGGCATCGGCATACAGCCTCCCGGAGCGGCTTGGGGCAGTATGGCCTCCGCCGGTATCCGCGATCTCGGGACTCTGCCGTGGCTCTGCTTCGCTCCTTCTCTCGCCATCGCAGTCGTGGTGTTCGCCTTCAATATGGTGGGCGATGGTCTGCGGGACGCTTTGGATCCCAAGCTTCGGGGAACGCTATGAACGCCTTGCCCACTGCGTGTGAGGTGAGACCGGCGGTGGAACTGCTGCGGGTGGACAACCTCCAGACTGAGTTCCGAGTGGAGGAGGGCGTGGTCCGCGCGGTCAACGGAGTCTCCTACACAGTCGACGAGCGGGAGATAGTCGGGATCGTGGGCGAGAGCGGCTGCGGCAAGTCGGTCTCCCAGCTATCGGTCATGCAGCTGGTCCGCAATCCCGGCCGCATCGTGGGAGGAGAGGTCTGGTTCGAGGGCCATAACCTCCTGAAGTACCGAGCGAGCAGTCCTCAGATGCGTGAGATACGAGGCGCAAAAATCAGCATGATCTTCCAGGAGCCCATGACCTCGCTCAACCCGGTGCTCACCATCGGACGCCAGTTGACAGAATCGCTTGAACTGCATCTCGGGATGACGAAGAAGGAAGCGCGGGCCCGGGCCGCGGAACTGCTCGATTCCGTGGGCATACCGAGCGCCCAGAGCCGCCTGGACGACTATCCTCACCAGTTCAGCGGGGGGATGCGGCAGCGGGTCATGATAGCCATCGGAGTGGCGTGCCGGCCGAAGATGGTGATCGCCGATGAGCCCACCACGGCTCTGGACTGTACCACCCAGGCGCAGTTGCTCGAGCTGATGCTCTCTTCGATTGAAGGGTGTCAGGGCGCTCTCGTGTTGGTGACACACAATCTGGGGGTGGTAGCCCGCTACGCTCACCGGATCTACATCATGTACGCAGGTAGGATAGTCGAGCAGGGACTCTGCCGCGATATCTTCTATAGGCCGCGGCACCCCTACACCATAGGCCTACTCAAGAGCGTTCCTCGCCTGGACGAGGAGAGAGGCCGACGTCTGGTGCCCATCGATGGGACGCCGCCCAATCTCATCGATCTTCCACCCACATGCGCTTTCCTGCCCCGTTGCGCAGTGGCGGGCGAACGCTGCCGCCTCGAACCGTGGCCGGAACTGGAGCCGATCGACGGAGAGGGTCATATGGCGCGATGCTACATGATGGAGGCGACAGGCGAATGACGACCGTACCTGAGACGACGCCCCCCGTCTCTGAGAGGGCGGCCTCGACCGATGTGCTTCTCGACATCGACTGTCTCAAGATGCACTTTCCAATCAGAAGAGGGTTGCTCAGGCGGAAGGTCGGGGAGGTCAAGGCGGTCGACGGGGTGACTCTCAAGATCCGCCGAGGCGAGACCTTAGGTCTGGTGGGCGAGAGCGGCTGCGGCAAGACGACGGTGGGACGGTGCATCAGCCGGCTGTACACGCCTACAGGAGGACGCATATGCTTCGACGGCGTGGACATCACATCCATGTCCGAGAAGGAGTTTCGCCCGTTGCGCAGGAACATCTCCGTCATCTTCCAGGACCCCTATGCTTCGCTCGATCCTCGGCAGTCGGCCGGGAGCATCGTGGGCGAACCGCTCAAGGTCCATAAGCTCGTCGAGAACAAGCGGGACTACAACGATTGGGTCGAGCGTCTCTTCGTCAAGGTTGGTCTTGATCCGAACCTTATGTCACGTTTCCCCCATGAGTTCAGCGGGGGCCAGCGACAGCGTATCGGCATCGCTCGGGCCCTGGCCGGCGAGCCCAAGCTCATCATCTGTGACGAACCGGTGTCGGCCCTTGACGTCTCCATCCAGGCCCAGATCATCAATCTGCTCATGGATCTACGCGAAGGCGCCTCAGGACTGGGCTACATATTCATCGCACACGATCTCTCGGTGGTCAAGCATTTCAGCGACAGGATCGCGGTCATGTATCTGGGGCGGATAGTGGAGATCACCACACCCGGTGAGTTGTACGACAATCCGCTGCATCCCTACACACGGGCTCTTCTATCCGCGGTCTGCGTGCCGGACCCTGATCTAGAAGCGACTCGGGAGAGAATAGTGTTGGAGGGCGAAGTGCCGAGCCCGGTCAACCCGCCTTCGGGCTGCACTTTCCACGCGAGATGCGTCAATGCCATCCCGGAGTGCAGCAAGACGGTGCCTGTGCTGAAAGACCTGGGCAACGATCACGAGGTGGCCTGCCTAAGAGTGGGGTGACCGGCAGCAGGGAGGCGGCCGTGAATCTGACCGCGTATCCAGACATCGTCCGCGAGGAGTTGGAGATTCGCAGCATCCGCCGCCTCACAGAGGACGTGGTCGTGATCAAAGGCGTGTGACGAAGGGAGCGACATGACCGACGGGAGCACCTACAAGAACAACATCGTTACGAGCTATCCGGCCGACAAGAGCAAGTTTGAAGGGACCACCATATCCCCGGTCACCTTCATCGACTCCCGCTTCGTCCCAGGGGCGTTCTACGCGGAGAGTGTCTGGTTCCATGAGGCTTCCGAGGGATCTCCGCCTGAACACTGCCACGACGATTTCGACGAGTTGCTCATGTTCTGGGGCACCGATCCCGACCGACCGCACGATCTTTGTGGTGAAGTGGAGCTCTGGATCGGAGGAGAGAAACACACAATCACTGAGAGCGCCATGGTGTTCGTGCCGAGGGGGGTGCGACATTGCCCTATGTACTTCCGCAGGGTGGACCGCCCGATCCTGCATGCATCCACGGGGCCGATGCGGAGCTACGGCAGGGATGGCCTTGAGTAGGCGCGCCGGCAGCCTTGTATGTCTTCTTAGTGCCGTACGGACGTGCCGGCTGGCTATCCACTTAACACGTATGTATATACAGCGATACCTATACAGGTGGCTTGCGCATCCCTTACCGGTCTTGTATAGTCGGGCCGAGGGGAGGCCGCGCATGCAGCGATTTTTCGGCCTGAGGAGCACATGAAGGTGTTGACTGAGGCGTCGGGGCACGACCGGGCACGCCACTTCCTAGCGCTGCGGAGGCCGTCCGCACCGAGCGTCACACCAGATGAGAACGGGCGCATGCAAAGACAGAATGCACAGTCGATCCTACCGCCGGTTGCTAAGGGCGGGCCTCTGCTATCCTGCGCCTCCTCCCGAACAAAGCGTTCATCAAAAGGATGAAGCCCAGGGTTGACCCGGGCCCCACCGGATCAGGAGGGAGAAGTCATTTTGAATACGCTGGACAGGTCACCTTACAGGAAGTACTTCAGGGTCGGCGAGGAAATCAAGATCCCCGAGCATCCGCATGAGCAAGAGGTGCCGAATCCGGCCATCTTCCTGCTGGGGCCGGCTGAGATAGAGAGCAAGGCCTTCCGCATCGCGACCTTCGCCATCACCGAGCCGTTCGAGATGGTGCCGGCCACGCACTCCCACGACTTCGATCAGTTCCTCTCGTTCTACGGTTGTCCGCCTCATATGCTCGAGTTGGGGGGCGAGGTGGAGTTCACGGTTGGAGAGGAAGGCGCCGAGCTGGAGACCTTCGTCTTCACTGAACCCTTCATGGTCCATATACCGCCGGGTCTGTTGCACTGCCCGCTCCGCTATACCAAGATTCATGACCCCGCCAAACCCATGATCCACCAGGATCTGGTGCTCACGGGTGAGTACGTCCGCAATCCAGACAAGTGATCCTCGACGATCAGCCGTTCTTTCATGGTGTGAAGAATGCGCAGGAAGGGGGTGCACATCTCGGGTATAAGGGGGAGGGACAGGACTTTGCCGGGTGCATGACTGTCAAGAACTCACGTTCAAGTCTAGGCAACAGTTGTCAAGGACTGGGGGTAGAGAAGTGACGAAAAACACGAGAAAGACCATATGGGGTGTCGGCATACTCCTTTTGGTCGCCATGTTGATGGTGTTGGTGGTCGGCTGCGGCGATGGTGACGAAGCATCGACCACTACCGCAGGGCCCGTAACAACTGCGGGCTCCCCGGATACTACGGCTCCGGAGAGCCCCGACACCACGGCCGAGACCCCGACGACCGAGGCTGCTGGCCCGGTTGCCGGCGGCACTCTCAGACTGATCCACAACGCGGGCCCTCAGGTCCTCGGCTACTGGCCCACCATGGGTCCGACCGAGGAGGGAGCGCTGTTCCCGGGCCTGGAGAGGATCATGAAGTTCGCGCCTGGGCGCAAACTGGTCCCCGACCTTGCTGAAAGCGTTGTCGAGGATCCAGATGCTCTCACCATAACGATCAAACTCCACGAAGGCGTCAAGTTCCATGACGGCACCGAACTGACCGCTCAGGTAGCCAAGTGGAACTACGATCTCGCTGCGCCCACCGGCAAACTGCAGTTCGCCGACGCCATCAAGGAATTCGAGATCGTCGACGACTACTCGTATGTGTTGCACCTGAATTACTGGCACAACCAGCTGCTCCAGTCAATCGCCTGGGTGCCCATGGTGTCCCAGGCCGCCTATGAGGCCAGCGGAGCGACGGAGGAGGAGAGGATAGACTGGGCCTCCGGGAACCTTGTGGGCACGGGCCCGTTCAAGCTTGCTGAGTTCAACCGTGACCAGTCACTCAAGTGGGTCAAGAACCCTGACTGGTGGGGTGGAGAAGTCCTGCTGGATGCTATCGAAGTCAGCATCGTCGTCGACGCCACCACCGCTTCTCAGATGATGCAGGCCGGCGAGGCCGACCTCTGGCAATCAGCCGACGCCCAAGGCCGGAAAGAGATGGCCGACAAGGGCTTCAAGATCCAGTCAGGTTGGGCCGGGTTCCAGTATCACATGATGCCCAACACGGCCGACTCGACATCGCCTGCGAGCAACCAGAAGGTCCGCGAAGCCCTCGAGTACGCGCTTGACAAGCCCGCGCTCTGTGAGGCGATCGGGTACGGGTACTACGAGCCCATTTACACAGTCTCGCCTGAGGGAGAATGGGGTTCGGACCGGATAGTGGTTAAGCGCGACTACGACCCGGAAAAGGCTAAGGCCCTCCTGGTAGAGGCCGGCTATCCCGACGGTTGTCCGATCGACATACTTTGCATAGCCGAAGCAGGCGGCCGTAACACCGGCGGGGAGATCGCCAAGAACTACCTCGATGCTGCCGGCTTCATCACCAACCTCGACATAGCTGACGCGGGTCGGTTCTACGGTTCGGTCTTCGGCACCGGTTGGAAGGACTTCGCCTTCATGTTCAGCGGCAACGACGTCGTCTACCTCATGTCGTGCTGCGCATGGTGGGGGCCGCAACCCAAGACCAACCTCGCGAGCTTCGAGCGTCCCGCTGAATTCAATGCTCTCTTCGATCCCGCGCTTCAGGCCCGGACCGAAGAAGAGCAGATCCAGAAGACCGGAGACATCGTTGCCATGATGAACGAGCAGGCCTTGATGATCCCGGTGTTCCACTATCCTGCCGCTATCGTCATCCAAGACTACGTGCACGCCGAATACCCGATGGAAGCGGGCTTCGTGGGCTGGTCCTGGGGGACGACCACCTGGATGGATGCGCATTAAGCCGGCGCGTGTTGATCCATAGCTCAAACGCGGGGCTGTAATCGGTCGGCCCGGCTCCAGACTTCAATCTGGAGCCGGGCCGAATCACTATGTGGGCTGTGGGCGGTGGGACACCAGGCGCGCCGTCAGTATGTGTTGATCGCTAGGGCGATCCGCTCGATACTCTGACCGTACGTAGACCCGGGCACCGCCCAGCGGCCGTTGAGGTCGGCGAGGACGTTGGCTGCGCCGCGCGGGTTGACGAAGTCGAAGCGTGGGTCGGCGGTGACGTTGGCCCACGCTGTCGGACTCTCTTCGTACACGTAGGCCACCATGTGAGCTACATGCGCCATCACTCCGGCTTCGGCTGTTGGGAAGCTGATGCCGGGCTCGCCACCTCCCGTCGCCCCTATGCCGGCGTAGTTGTTCTGCTCCGGCGCCACGCTACCCCCATACATGCCGTAACCAGTCTCGTGGATCATCTGTGCCCAAAGAAGGTCCGCCCGCAGTCCCGCTTCGGCGGAATAACGCACGTAGTATCCGGCGAGGTCCAGGACAGGGACCGTGAAGCTTGATGACGGGCATATGGTCGAGAGGTGGGCCGCCAGTCGTTCCGCCGTCCCGCTCCATACCCCTCTCAGGGGAGTCTGCCCTTCGGTAAGGACGACAACGGTGGAATCGGTGGGGACGGCTGCCGAGTCGTTGGGTGCGGCGGCCTGCTTGAGTGGAAGCGCCGAGGTGGTCGTCGTCGGCTGGTGCGCAGTCGCCGCCTGGCGGAGGCGATGCTCTGCCATGACTCTCTCATGAAGGGATCGAGGTCGGGGCCGGCCTATCTCGTCATCGGCGACACCTGATGCGGTTGTTGCAGCGGTGGAGGGGACCATGGGCGTGGTCGACACACCCGGTGCGGTGGTCGCTGAGGCGTCCGCGCCGGTGGACGCTCCTCCCCCGCAGCCGGGCGCCAGGAAGCAGACGACGGCCATGGTCACAAGCAACGCCGCGATCCATATGGTCGACCGAACGACTCTCTTTGGAATTGCGATTCTCACGCATACGGGTATCGGCAGTCTACGGACGCGGCCTGAGGCCGCTCGCTCGTGCTCCCGCCGGTACGCTCATCGTCCATAGTCTCTCGAAGAACAGGGTTCAAGGATTCCAACGCCGCGACGTCGTCGCCTCTACAACTCGAAGTCCGGAAGCTTCTTCTCTACTCCCTCATTGCGCAGTGTCACGTAGTCCGGCAGTCCATCCCTGTACGGTGGGTAGTCCTCACCCTGGATCAGAGGGAGCAGATATTCTCTGCAGGCCTCAGTGATACCGAAGCCGTCATCGGTGATGTACTCTTTGGGCAACATCTTCTCGACGTTGGCCACTTGAGACAGAGGCGTCGCGCCTACCTCCCACACATAGGGTTGCGACGAGACCCGCACCACAGTGGGCATCACGGAATTCTCGCCCGCCAAGGCGAGTTCCACCGCCGCCTTACCCATGGCGTAGGCCTGCTCCACATCCGTCTTGGAGGCGATATGCCGCGCGGCGCGCTGGAGGTAGTCGGCCGTCGCCCAATGGTACTTGAGACCCAGACCGTCGCGCACGATCCCGGCGACCACGGGCGCCACACCGCCCAGTTGTGCGTGGCCGAAGGCATCTTTCAGGCCTTGATCGGCAAGGAACCTTCCGTCCGGATCTCTGATGCCCTCCGAAACCACTACAGCGCAGTAGCCCGATCGTTTCACAAACGAGTCTACCTTGGCTAGAAAGCGTTCCCTGTCGAAGGGGATCTCAGGAAAGAGTATGACGATAGGGATGTCGGTCTGAGCGTCCGAGGCGAGGCCGCCCGCCGCGGCGATCCAACCCGCGTGGCGCCCCATGACCTCCAACACGAACACTTTGGTGGAGGTCTTCGCCATGGAACGCACGTCGAAGCCGGCTTCGCGGGTGGAGACCGCGATGTACTTGGCCACCGAGCCGAAACCGGGGCAGTTGTCCGTGATGGGCAGGTCGTTGTCGACCGTTTTCGGAACATGGATCGCCTGAATGGGGAACCCTATCCTCTCGGAGAGCTGCGAGACCTTGAGGCAGGTATCTGCAGAGTCCCCGCCCCCGTTGTAGAAGAAATAGCCGATGTCGTGGGCCTTGAAGACCTCGATCAACCGCTCGTACTCACGGCGGTCCTGTTCCGGGCTCTCGAGCTTGTAGCGGCATGATCCGAACGCGCCGGCGGGCGTGTGCCTCAGCGCTGCGATGGCGGCGTCGCTCTCTCTCGCCGTATCGATGAGGTCCTCGGTGAGAGCGCCGATGATGCCGTTACGGCCGGCCAGTATCTTATCGATGATGTCCCCGTGCTCACGGGCCGTCTGTATCACCCCGCATGCCGACGCGTTGATGACGGCGGACACTCCTCCGGATTGCGCATAAAAGGCGTTCTTCCTGCCCATAGCCTCGCTCGACTCCTCCCTATTCGCGGGCCGGCGCGCCCGACGCCGCCGGCTCTATTTCGAGTCCGAACATGCTTTCTTGCTGAGCCCCCGCGAGTGTACCCGAACTCAGCCGGCCGGCGCGGGATCTGCGTGGGGAGATGTGGCACATGAACCGGAACGCGGCGCTGGCAGGCCGTGGCCGTCCCTGGTAGTGTCTGTTTGACACCTGCGCAAGCAGCGAATCTAGTCGGAGGTCACGACGGTAATGGCTCTCAAGATAGACGAAACCAGATGCGTCCTTTGCGGACTCTGCATCGATGATTGTCCCGCGGACGCCTTCAGCGGTGAAGGAGAACATGTGGTAGGACAGTCGCGCGTGTTCGAGGCGATCACGCTCGACAACGACAAGTGCACTGACTGCGGGGCATGCACGGTCAGCCAATTCTGGTGCCCGGCGGAGGCGATCTACGACGCTCCTGCGGACAAGACCCCCTTTGGGACTCCGGTCGAGGTCGGAAGAGGGACCGATGGCACGAAGTACTCGGACCTCTTCTATCAGTACAAAGAGGGCGACGATCCGTATATCACCAATTTCGCCAACGCAGACGTGCCGTTCAATTACGTAACAAGGTTCGATAGCAATAGATTCCCTATTCCCGGCTGCAACTTCTACTACATGCACTGGATCATGCCTCACGACGAACCGTTCCTCGAGATCGGCCATCCGCCACACATCCACAAGAGTGCGGAGTTGCTTTTTCACGTAGGCGGCGATCCGACCAACCCTCAGGAGCTTAACTCAGAGGTGGAGTTCTTCATGGGTGTGGAGATGGAACGGCACGTGTTCACCAAATCGACGGTCATCTACATCCCGGCCAACGTCGTCCACTCTCCCTGGCGGCCCTACTACACGACCAAGCCGTGGCTCTTCATCGAGGTGAACCAGGGCCCAAGCCACAGCGAGAAGGGCTATCATCAGGTGCTGGACCGGGAGCAGTGGAGCTCTTCGGACCTCATAAGGCCGGCTTTCGCGGACCAGAACTACTAGGAGCGTGTCGGGCGATCACTCTCGATCTGGACCTGGAGGGCGTCTCCCGGCGCTAGAAACGCCGGGCGAAGACCGTTGAGGCAGAGACGCCGGCCGCGCCTGACCTGGCGCGCCGCCAGTTCACGGCCGACCGCCCTGATGTCGTCTGGCTTTCTGACTTCGAGGGCCACGAGGCGCTCTCCTACCGAGCGGAGGTGAAAGGACGCACAGGTGGCATGGCTGATGTTCGCTCCGATGGAGTCGCGATCGCAACGCGATCTGAATGCCCCTGTCATAATGAAGTATGCGACCGACTCCGGAGCAAGTGAACAGCATGCACACCCGAGACACCGAGACCGGTTTCTCCTACGGCTGGGTCATCGTCTTCGCCTCTCTCATTCTGCTGGTGGGCTCCTTCGGGACCCAACTCACGTTCGCCGTTTTCCTCAAGTCCCTGAGTGCGGAATTCGGCTGGACCCGTGCGGCCATCTCGGGAGCCATGTCGCTGGCCATGGGAGTCTCGGGCTTGATCGGTCTCTTCATGGGCAGGCTCACCGATAGACTCGACGTGAGGATCGTCATCGGCGTCGCGATGGTGGTGGGTGCGGCTTCTTACGTGCTTCTTGCCGGGATGCACTCCCTCTGGCAGTTCTACCTCTACTTCGGACTGGGCGGTGGCATCTGCATCGGCAGCACTTACGCACCGGTGAGCGCCACCGTCTCCAAGTGGTTCAGTCGGAGGAGGGCACTGGCGCTGGGCATCGCGCTGATGGGCATCGGGGTGGGGCAGATGACGCTCTCGCCCGTGGCCGCTTATCTCATCGAACGCACCGGCTGGCGCACCACCTACGTAATCCTGGGCGTCGTCATTCTCGTATGCGCGTTGCCGGCGCTCTTTCTGCTCGGCCGCAGGCCGCCTGAGACGGCTGCAGCGAGTCGGCCGGGCTCCTCAGAGGGCGGCTCGACCGATGGACAGGCTTCCTCGTCCATCGAGGGCATGACCATCCGGCAGGCAGCCAGGACGGCGCCTTTCTGGATGATGATGATCACGGGCGTCGCCATAGCCTCCGGGTTCTACATCATAGCCGCGCACCTGATACCGGCCGCCACCGATGCGGGGATCGCACCCACCACAGCCGCGCTGATCCTCACCGTGAGCGGAGTCGCCGGCATTCCGGGGACCGTAGCCGGAACCTGGTGGCTGACCGACGCACTGGGCCACAGGTGGGCTCTGTTCGTGCTCTGTGCCGGCCAGGCGGTCGCGCTCTTCTTGCTTGTCCCCACGTCCAGCCTCTGGGCCTTCTACGTATTGGCCGCGCTTCTCGCCTTCTGCTTCTCCGCCTCTACGCCGGTACGCCAGGCGATGGCGCCGCCCCTCTTCGGACTCAGATCCATCGGTGCCGTGTTGGGGTTCGCCTACCTAGCTTGGTCTATCGGCGCCTTGGCCGGGCCCTTTCTGGGCGGCCTCATATACGACCTCACTCGCAGCTACGACCTTGCCTTCGTCCTGGGCGGCGTGCTCCTGCTCATCGGAGCGGCAAGCGTCTATCTCTGGGGCGCTCACAAGGGAGAGGCCGGCTACGCCACTCAGGTGCTCAGTAGGACCGAGCAGCCTGGAGAATGACCCCGGCCGGATCCTGGGTGGATCGATATCCAGGCCGTTGGGGGGAGACCGTCCATGATTCGGCCACACCCTTGCCCATGTCGGGCCGGCCGGTGTTGCCGACACCGACCAGAGCGTCGAACATGTTGGACAGCACAGGGTAGTTTATGGGATTGAACTTACCGCTGGTCGGGTCGAGCATCTGTGGCTCGAGCGAGACGGCCACGACCACCCTGTCGATGTCCTCTCCCGTCGCAATTGAACGCATCATGACTGTGCCTAGGCCGTGCCATCCTGCTGGAGTCTGCGCTGCAGGCGCAGGGTGAGGTCGTCTAGACACCGGACCAAGTCCTCGCGTTCCTCCACTGACATGTCGCCGAAGACGCCGTTGATGTGGGCCTCTCTGAGGACCGCCTTCTCCCGGTCGACCGACCGGCCCAGATCGGTTATGTACACTCGGGTCAGACGTTGGTCTACCTCATCACGGACTCGGCAGACGTTCCCGGCCTTTTCCATGGCCTGAAGGATGCCGGTGACGCGTGCCCGCGAGAGCCGCATCTTCTCAGCGATGTCGCGCTGGCAAAGCCCGTCTTTCATAGCGAGTAACCGCAAGACCGCCATCTGTGCCGGTTGTGTTCCTCCCTGCGATAGGTCCTTTTGCACCAGGTATTGGAAGGTGTCGACCAGCTTGCGGAAGGCGAGAAAGGTCTTGAGCGCAGAGGGGTCGATTCCGGTCGTCTCGGTCGGGAACGGTAGCGGCGCGTGAGGCTTGTCACTAGAGGGGGTGGTCATGGTGCTACTGCTACCTTCACGATGCCTTTGTTCTCGTATAGGGCGGCTCTCATGGGCGGTTCCCTGACGCCCCGATGCCGGCGCGCCGAGAGGGCAGCTTCACCGCCGCCGCGCCCTCCAGCCAGATGTCACCGTCGATGGTCTCGATCC
>JAAYJE010000066.1 GCA_012523095.1 Actinomycetota bacterium
GAGTGGATATAGGGATGCATGTCGGTACAGGAAAGATCCGCTTTCTCATACCAAGTGGCGGCGGGTAGGATCACGTCGGCGAAAGCGCCCGTGCTGGTCATCCGGAAGTCGAGTGTCACCAACAGATCGAGCTTGCCCATCGGCGCCGACTCTCGCCAGACCACATCCTTGGGTCGTTGTTGGGGCGGCGTCTCTTCGGCGCGCAGGTTGTCGACGTCGGAGCCGATCAGGTGACGGATGAAATACTCGTGCCCTTTGCCGGAGCTCCCGAGAAGATTGGCTCTCCAGATGAAGAGCAGGCGGGGCCAGTTCACGGGGTCGTCGGGGTCCTCCACCGAGAACCTGAGCCGGCCTTGCGACAACTCCTCCACCATGTAGTCGTTCAGGAAGCGACCCTCTTGAGCCGCCTGGGCGGCCTCCTCGGCCAGCAATAGGGGGTTGCGGTCGAAGGTAGGATAGGTGACCTGCCAACCCAGACGCTCCGCTTGAACGAGGGCATCGATAGTCGTCTTGCCCTTGAGCTGCCCTTGGGCGAGGGGCGAGGCGAGAGCATCCGGCCCGAACTGCTCGTAACGCCACTGGTCGGTAGCAAGGTAATACCATTCGGTCCCGCAGTTGTGGCGTGGCGGTCGAGTCCAATCCAAGGCCGCCGCCAGTGTCGACCAGCCGGTCAGCGGGCGGATCTTCTCCTGCCCCACGTAGTGGGCCCAACCACCCCCGTTGCGACCAACGCATCCGCAGGCAAGGAGCAAGGTCATCACCGCTCGGTACGTGATGTCGGCATGGAACCAGTGGTTCACCCCCGACCCCATCAGGATCATCGAGCGGCCGTTGGTCGCTTCGGCATTGAGCGCGAACTCCCGAGCCACCCGAGTGACTGTGGCCGCGGAGATCTTGGTGAACTTCTCCTGCCATCCGGGCGTGTACGGCTCGTCATCCTCGTACGTCTCGGGCCATCGTCCCGGAAGCCCTTTCCGTGCTACACCGTATTGGGCCAGAAGGAGGTCGAACACCGTGGTCACCGGCCGGCCGCCAAGGTGGACCACTGGGACGGAGCGGCGGAGGGTTCCGGCAGGGGTGGTGTCGAACCTGGGCAACAACACCTCTACCGTCTCGTGGTCGACGTCGAGGAGGGTGAGGGCCGGTTCGATCTCGCCCAGTTCGAGGTTCCAGCGCCCTTGCTCCTGCTCCGACCAGCGGAAGCCTTGAGAGCCGTTCGGGACCGCCGGGCCGGCCGCGCGTTTGTCCCAAACGACAGTCTTCCAAGCGGCCTCCGGATCGGCGGCGCTCAGATGGGCCTCCGGATCGGCGGCGCTCAGATCGGCTGCGGTGAGGAACCGGTCGGCGGCGTACGCGCCCTCCACCTCCCGAAGCAGCACGAGGAAGGGCAGGTCGGTGAACCGGGTCGCGTAGTCGATGAAGAACGGCGTCTGCTTATCGACGTAGAACTCTTTCAGCACCACGTGCCCCATCGCCATGGCGAGCGCAGAGTCGGCACCGGGCGGTACCGGGAGCCAGTCGTCCGCGAACTTGACGTGCTCGGCATAGTCGGGGGATACCACAGCCACCTTCTGTCCGCGATAACGCGCCTCGACCATGAAATGGGCGTCCGGTGTGCGGGTGACCGGGACGTTGGTCCCCCAGATCATCAAGTAGCTCGCGTTCCACCAATCGGCCGACTCCGGCACATCGGTCTGCTCCCCGAACACCTGGGGCGACGCCGGAGGAAGATCCGCGTACCAGTCGTAGAAGGAGAGCTGAGTTCCTCCGGTAAGCGCGACATAGCGGGATCCCGAGATATGGGATACCGGCGACATGGCCGGGATGGGACTCACCGCTCCCACTCGGTCGGGACCGTATTTCTTGATGGTGTGAATGTGGGCGGCGGCAGAGAGCTCAAGCATCTCGTCCCAGGTGGAGCGTACGAAGCCGCCGTGTCCCCGGGCGCTCTTGTAGGCAGCCGTCTTCTGCGGGTCGTCCGCGATACTTGCCCAAGCGTCTACCGGATCTTCGTGGATCTCTCGAGCATCCCGCCAAAGATCGAGCAGTCGCCCGCGCACGTAGGGATATCGCACCCGGGCCGGGTTGTAGACATACCAGGAGAAGGAAGCTCCACGCGGACAGCCACGAGGCTCCTGTCCGGGCATGTCGGGTCCGGTCTCCGGATAGTCGGTTGCTTGGACCTCCCAAGAGATGATGCCGTCGCGTACGAACACCCGCCAGGAGCAGGATCCGGTGCAGTTCACGCCGTGGGTGGAGCGCACCTCTTTGTCGTGTCGCCACCGGTCACGATAGAAGTCCTCCGACCGGCCGCTCTCTTGACGGGTGACGACTCGGCCGTCTTCGCTGGGGACTCCTCTCGTGAAGTAGCGGC
>JAAYJE010000067.1 GCA_012523095.1 Actinomycetota bacterium
ACGCCGCCTTCCTTGGCCAAACCGCTCTCCTTGAACCCGCCCCAGGGAGTCTCGGGGGAAAGGTTCATGTGCTGGTTCACCCACACGGTGCCGGCCTGCAGGCCGTTCACCAGCTTCAGGGCCCGCGCATAGTCCTTGGTCCAGACGGAGGCGCAGAGACCGAAGACGGTATCGTTGGCCACCTGCAGCACCTCTTCATCCGAGGAGAACCTGTGGATGCCCACCACGGGACCGAACACCTCTTCCCGGGTGATCGTCATAGACTGGGTCACGCCCGTGAACACCGTGGGCATGACGTAGAAGCCCCTGTCGAGGGGAGGCTCCGTTGGTCTCCGGCCCCCCGTCGCCAAGGTGGCCCCTTCCTTGACGGCCGACGCGATATAGCCTTCTATGCGGTCCCTCTGTTCCTTGCCGACCACCGGACCCATCACCGTATCGCCGTCGGCGGGATCCCCTACCTTGATAGCCTCGGCGGCTGCGACGAACGCGGCCACGAACCTGTCGTGGACCCTTTCCTGTGCGTACAGCCGCGAAGGTTGAGCGCAATTCTGCCCGGCGTTCTCAAAGGCGATCCCGCACAGCTCGGTCGCGACGGCCTCCACGTCGGCGTCCTCCAGCACGATGGCAGGGTTCTTGCCTCCCAGCTCCATGATAAGAGTCTTCACCGTCCGGCTGGAGGCGGCGATGATGGACTTACCGACCTCGGAACTACCCGTGAAGCTCACGAGATCCACGTCCGGGTGCGACGCGAGGGCGCTGCCGACGGTGCCGCCCGGTCCGGTCACGATATTGACCACACCTGGAGGTAGGTCCAGTCCGGCCAGGATCTCCGCCCATTTCAGACCGACCCCCGAGTTGATGCTGGGGGGCTTGAGTACGCAGGTGTTGCCGGGGGCCAGGCAGAAACCGATCTTGGTGGCGATCATGAGCGACGGCACGTTCCACGGGGTGATGAGGGCGCATACCCCTACCGGTTCGCGCTGCATGTAGGCGACGGTGCTTGGACCGGCACCAGGGGCGTCGCCCTTGCTGGGGGCGGTCGGCAGGACCTGACCCATGAGGGTCCGCGCTCCTGAGGCCGCCAGATCCAGGTTGCCCGCGGCGAACCCCATCATCAAGGGTGCGTGAGTAGCGGTGGCCCCGTGTTCCCGCACCTCCAGCGCGGCTAATTCTTCGGTGTGCTCCCTGACGGCCGCCGCGATGCGGGCGACAACGGCGGAGCGCTCCGCCTGGCTCTTCCTGGACCAACCGGGCAGGGCCGCGCGCGCGGCGGCCACAGCCCTATCCACGTCGGACGGACCCGCGAGGGGAACCTCGGCCACCACATCGCCGGTCGCCGGATCGTGGGTACGAAAAGTGTCTCCGGAGTCTGCGTCGACCCATCGGCCGCCGATCCACATCTTATAGATGTCCATCTGTCGCCTCTCCTGCTTCGCTCGTCTGGGTTGCACGTTCTGAGGTGAGCGGGCGCGCCGACCTATCGCAGCAGATCCTCCCAGAGGGTGTGCGGCTTTCCCGCCAGGTCGATCCACAGGTGTTTCTGCATCGTGTATTCCTCGAGCGCGAGAGTCGAGTTCTCCTTCGACCAGCCCGACTCTTTGCAGCCGCCCCAGGGGATCTCAGGGACTATGGCCAGGTGCTGATTGATCCACACGGTACCGGTTCTGATCTGTTCGGCCATGACCATGCCGAGCCGGAGATCCTGTGTCCAGATGGACGCACAGAGGCCGTAGCGGGTATCGTTGGTAAG
>JAAYJE010000068.1 GCA_012523095.1 Actinomycetota bacterium
AGACGTTCAAGGTCGCTGGGTGTCATACCCGCCCCCCCAGTAGCAGCGCCCCCATCGAAGGAGGCGCCACGGAGGGACGCGTCACCGACCGAAAGGAGTGCGTCGGCCGCGCTGCGGGCGATGATGGTCTCCGTTCCGGTAGCCTGTCTTCTCTCGTGCGCCGTCCGCTATCGTCCAAACCTTCACCAGCACCTCCAAGGGTAGTCACATCGTCATAGAGAACAGCGTCGGGCCAGTGGCGGCGAAGAACAGACTGAGCAGCCGTGTCGATCTCGCACTGCCAGCGAATGTCGAAGCCGTTGCGCTCCAAGCCGAGGTCCAGGCCGCCGATGCCAGAGAAGAGGGAACCGACCTTCACTTCCCGGCCCCCACAGCCCCGCGCCCATCTCTGAGCACGGGTGAAGGGGTGCCTTGCACGAGCCCCGCGAAAGGAGTCTCGGTCTCGTGCTGCCGGGGTTGTGCTCCACCTGCCGGCTGGGAGCTATGGACGTCTTCGGGTAGCCAGTCTTTGTCGTCATCTATCAAGGCCATCTGCTCTAGGCCCTCGGTGTATCCGTCAAGGGCATACTGGAGATTGCGCTGGGCCTGCCGATAGTAAGACGGCTTCAGTTCTATGCCGACACCCCGCCGGCCGTTGATAAGCGCGCCATAGACCTCACTCCCTACGCCCATGAACGGGGTAAGCACTATCTCGTCAGGATTCGACCAGAGAACGACACACCGCTCGATTACGTCAAGCTGCAAAGGGTGGACGTGCTTCTCGTCTTCGTCGTCTTTGGCTTGCTTGAACGGCAGCACCCGTCCGATCCTCACGTCGTCCCAGAATGCAGAGGCGTACTGTCTCCATATCCAATGCGAGTAGCGGTTCTCTATCTGATTACCCTTCCACCCGCGATAGGTGAAAAGCTCTGGTGGTATGGGCCGCTCGCCTGCGTAGTTTAGCAGTCCGTTGGGGTGAGCGATGGGGATAGAATTCTCCCCGTGCTTCCTGAACACCAGAAGGTAGTCGGCGCTTGCCACCGAGCACCGTGAGGAGTCGTCTACGATTTGCTTGTGCGCGAGGTTCTTTACCATCGTGCGGTTGCGCACTCCGAGCGGCTCTTTCCACACGTGGTAGCGGGCGATGTAGTGAAAGCCCATGCGCTCATGTAGCCGGATGATGTCTCCAGGGAAGTCGCGCAGGTGATCGTTGCCGGTGTTACCGCTTGGAACATCCATGCAGTGAACGCAAGTCACGCGCCCCGGCATAGTCAGGCGGAAAAGTTCCTCGACTACAAACTCGTAATGAGTGAAGAACTCTTCATAGTCCCGGCAGTTGGACAGGTCGCGCTCGCTTGATGAGTAGTGGTACAAGCCCCCGAAGGGAGGGGAATACACCGACAAGTGAACGCTGCCCGTCTTCAGCTTGGGCATGACCTCGCAGCAATCGCCCAGGTAGATTGCGTATCGGTCGTTGATGTCCTGCTCGACTACAGCCATGGCGGTATCCTCTCCTGTTGCGTATAGGGATTGTCAGAGCGAAGGTGCAGCTCGTCGTTCATGTGCGCGACCAACTCAGAGAACATCCGGTCGGCGGCCGCGGCTTTTCGCTGGAGGTTCTTGAGCACTTCCAGTTCGCCCTCGGTCGTAATGAGATCCACCACAACCGGCCGAGTCTGCCCGAAGCGCCAGCAGCGCCGGATGCCCTGGTAGTACTGCTCGTAAGAGTGTGAGGGAAAGAAGGTAATATGCGCGCAGTGCTGGAGGTTGAGGCCAAAGCCTCCGATGCGCGGCTTGGTCACGAGAACCCGCGCCTCTCCGTTGGCAAAGGCCAGCAGCCGCTCTTCCTTTTCCTCGTCAGACTGCGACCCCTTGACTTGCACAGCACCGGGTATCAGCTTCTCTAGTAGGTCACCCTCTTGATTTAGGTGGCACCAGACAAGCGCCGGCTGATCGTGGGCGACCTTAGCCGCCACTGCCTCGCAGCGTTCGGTGATCGTAATGCGCCGTTCCTCGCGCTGCTCGCGGAGTCCAACGGCGGGAAGGACAAACAGCTTGCCGTCCATCGGGCGCTCGCAGTCGATGACCGTCTGCTGCTCGATAAGCGGTGGGAGATCGAAGCCATCATCGGGATACCCCAGGTCAGACGGACGCCGGAGTGCCCGCGCCCACGAACATACCCAGCGCCAGAATGGTTGCTCAGCGTGGTACTTGAAGCGCCACTTGGCCCGCTCTTCTAATCGCTGGAAGGACTGCCCACGGTGCCGGTAGATCACCGGCTTGATAGTGTTCTGTTCGTTGCGGAAGAAGTAGCCGAGCATGTCCATGTGCCCCATGTAGCCGAGGGCCTCGGAGGACGTGCCGAGTTCGGTGTAGTCGTTCGGGGAAGCGGTAGCGGTACACAGCAGGCGGTAGGGAAGCGTCCGCATGAACTCGGTCACGATTGCCTTGGTAGCGCCGTCGTAGTTCTTGAGGATGCTGGACTCGTCACATACCACCCCGGCGAAGTCCTTCGGGTTGAAGTGGCATAGCCGTTCGTAGTTCGTAATCGTGATGTTCGGGTGAGGCGTACCGTCTGCCGAGCGTCCCGCTTCGATACTGAACTTCCCCGCTTCGCGTAAGGTCTGAGCGGATACCGCGAGGGGGGTAAGAATGAGCACCGGCTTGCGTTCATGGCGGGCGACGTTCTCGGCCCACACTAGTTGCATCGGGGTCTTGCCCAAACCGCAGTCCGCAAAGATCGCCGCGCGGCCCTTGCGCAGTGACCACTCGATAATGGAACGTTGGAAATCGAACAGGAAGTCAGGCATCCACAGCGGATCAAATCCGAAGTCTCCCCCGAGATGCGTCTTCTCAGCGAGGAAGTCCTGATAGGCGCTCACTTTCAAAACTCCGGGCAGCGCACGGCGTCATGCGCGTGATCGTAGCAGTCGGCCTCGGTGCGTCCGTAGCCAGTTGCAGCGAGTGTGTCATTGAGGAAGGCGCGCCAGTAGTAGCGGTAGTTCGCGCCTCTGCGAAGGTCGCGCGGGACTTCCCGCACGTGAACATAAAGCCCCTCCCCGCCTCCGCCACCGGGTATGGGGGCGGTAGGCGGAGGGGCCGGGGAGGGCGATGAAGAGATGAACTTGGTTCCCATACCTGCTCCTTTGGAGTCGTTGTACCTAGACACTAAACCTCTGTGGAGCGAATGTCAAGACACAAA
>JAAYJE010000069.1 GCA_012523095.1 Actinomycetota bacterium
GACGACGATGAGTTCCCACCCGAGCCCCAGGCGTATCTCAATCTTCTCAGACCGAGAAAGCATAGCTTGGTCCATGACAAGGCCGACGGAGCTTTCGAGGTCTTGGCGAGTTTGCTCCCTGGTCAGGAGTAGCAAATAGGCGAGCGCACGTGCGGGCGCTCTGGTGTTTGATACCGGAGGGCGGCACCATCGGCACCACGGCAGAGGGTCGCTATCCGTGGAGACGATCTGCGGGTTCACGTATAGTCTCCCCATGTCGACGATCTTCGTAGACGCAGACGCCTGCCCGGTGACGCGCGATGTTCTGGCCATCGCCCGGAAGCGATCGGCCGCAGTGGTATTGGTAGCGAATGAATCGCAGAATCTTTCCCGGTTCGCCAATCGTGCCGGGGTCGAGATCCTTGAGGTTGGCTCAGGAAGGGATGCGGCGGATTTTGCCATGGTGCCTCGGATCCACTCCGGCGACATCGTGGTGACGAATGACACGGGACTTGCAGCCATGGCTCTTGCTAGAGGTGCCCACGCTGTGAACCCTCGGGGCCGGGTCTATCAGGCAGCGACAATAGACGCTGAACTGGCGGTCCGCCACGCCGAGCGGCAATACCGGCGTGCAGGCGGCCGTACCCCGGGGCCTGTCCTATTCACCGACGAGGACCGGGACCGCTTTCGACAGTCGTTGGCCCGACTTGTAGGATTTCGGGCCGACGAGACCGGTTAGTTGCACACGCGCGCTGCGGTGACCGACCGGCCGACCATCCCTTCATGCCTGGTCGTGCGCGGGTTCTGCCCGGCTCTTGGGCCATAATGAGACACAGTCCGGCCATGTCCAAAGGGCCGGGCTCGTGATTTTCGGGGAAGAGCGGAAGATGGCCGGAAGGAAAGGCTCCACCATCCCGGAGCCGCGCAGGGGTATGTACTGCTCTTACCAAGATTGACGAGATGCACCACTCGTGGGAATGCGCGTCCCATTTCTGGGTCCGCGACGAGAGGTCTCGGCACGTGTGGACCTGAGGTATGAGTCCCGTGTCCCAAGGAGAGCGCAGCGGGCGTACTGCCAGAGACGCCTAGTCCTCCCAGTATGGGGCTCGCTCGGGGATGATCCAGCGAACTCCACCCCGTGGGTCCGGCACATCTCCCAAGTAGCGGGGGATCAGGTGCACATGGGTGTGGGGGATGGTCTGGCCGGCGGCGGGGCCGCTGTTCAGACCCACGTTGAATGCCGCCGGTCGGTATTGCTTCTGTAGGCCCACCTGCACCTCGCGGATGAGGGCAACGATGGCTGTCTGCTCCTCCTCCGTCAGCCGGAAGTAGTCCCCTTCGTGGCGACGAGGCACAATGAGGGTGTGCCCCGGATTCAGCGGGAACTCGTCCGTGATGGCGAGAGCCAGTTCGTTCTCGGCCACCACTCCTTCACCGGTGCGCATCTTCCGGCAGTAAGGACACTCTGTTACCACGTCGGTTCCTCCTCTAGTGTTGGCTGCCACTGGTGGATGAGAAGCATGGTTGCGTCTGCGTGTGTCTGTTGCAAGTACGCGCGGCGCTCGAATTCGGTGGTGCCGGTCTGACTCATGAGCGTCTCGCGCAGAGGGTGGTGGCTTGAGATGAGGAACTCGTTGCGGGTGTGCAGCCGCTCCAAGAGAGGCAAAGCCGGTACTCGGGCGGACTTCTTCAGATTGCAGTCGACGCAGGCCAAGACCAGGTTCCAGATTCCGTCCAGGTTACGCCTGCCAAAACCCTGTGTCTTCAGGGTGTGGGGAAGGAAGTGGTCCACGTGAGCCGGGCGCAATCCTTGTTGATCAGTTGTGATAGGAGCGGAACAGTAGAAGCAGGTGCCCTTCTGGTAACCGTTCAAAGCCTCCCGGCATCCGGTGATGTCCCGGCGACCGTGCTCGTGGGTGTGAACGACCAGGATCCTGTTCGCCTCATCCACGTCTACTGCAAGGGCATGACGGGGCATATTCAAGTCCCACGCGGTTTCCACCAACCGCCAGCGCGCCTCCACTTCATGAGGGAGGTTCTGGTACTGGAAGCGCTCCCTGAGTCTCTCCAGGTTTTCGGTCAGACGGATGCCTCCCTTGGTCTTTCGTTCATCCACATAGAAACGAACGGGTACAGGTCCAGGGCCGACGACGTGGAAGGCGTCGATGACATTCACGAACCCCATGCGGGCTGTGATCGTGACCAATTCATCGGTAGAGACTTCTCCCCGGTTATGGGCTCGGCAGGTGTCGAGAAACCTGCTACGCGGGGAGGTGCCTTGGCGATCGGCCAGCTTGAGGTGTTCGCACAGATGGCGGGAAAAAGGGGAGGCAAGGTCTTCCAGGGTGACGAACTCCATGCCAAGGTCACTTAGCTCAAGAAGGGAAGCGCCAAGTGCGAACTTGAAAGTAGCGACGTTGCGCCCAAAGAGAATCACCGACCTCCAGTAATCCTCCAACCTCGGGCGGGTTTCCGCGAAGCGATGCATAGCAACCTTCCTGGGGATGTCGGTCCTGTCAAGTGTACCAACCTGGAAATACCGTCGGCCTCTGCAGGACAGCGCGCGATCTGGTGAGCGGACAACGTCATAGATGACCTGGTGCTTGCTGGCAACGCCCACAACGACTCTGGGAGGGACCATTTGGCCGCTACGCCGCACCCCCAGAGGTGGCCGTTGCGTACGTGAAACTGGGAGGGTGGCGGCATCGGCTGTCGCCACGTGGCGACCGGGTGTGCTCCAATCTGATCACCTCGGCCGCGTTGACAGGCTTGGATTGCGTCCAGGGCAATTCTTCTGTAGCCTCTGACGAAGGCCATGTTACAAGAGCCGCATCGCTCTACGCTCTCTGATCCTCGAAACGAGGAGGTGCGAAATGCCTTGCCGTGGGACGCTATCTGGTCTGGGAATCGTCTGCATGCTTCTACTGGCAATGACCCTCGTGCTTGTTCCGGCCTCGCCCGCCCAAGCCTTTCCTGACGTTCCCGCCGGTCACCCCTACGAGCCGGCGATCAACGCCTTCGCGGACGAGGGAATCATAGAAGGATACAAGAACGGTGAGTTCGGTATGTACGATCCGGTGAGGCGGGCCCAGTTCGCCAAGATGATCGTGGGCACGCTCGGTATCGCTCCGAAGACCTCCACCGCCACCCGTTTCACCGACCTGGGTGCGCCTTACGCGCAGGGCTACCCCCATGTCTTCGTGCAGGCGGCCTACGAGAGCGGCATAACCAAAGGCACCAACACCGCTCAGACCCTCTATGCCCCCTGGGACTCCATCCGCCGTGACCAGGTGGTAACCATGATCGTACGGGGAGCGAACAGCCTTCTGCCCGGCACTCTCACCGCTCCACCCTCCGGCGCCCCCAGCTACTTCACCGGCGTCCCGGAGCCCCACGGCGCCAACCTCCGCACCGCCGAGCACAACGGTCTTCTGGACGGGCTCCTCGGCATGGGGCCCGGCTGGCAGAACACCAATGCCACCAGAGGTGAGGTGGCACAGATGCTGTCAAGTCTGCTGGCGATGATGGAGCCCGCGGTCCCGGATACCACCAAGGTTCTGGATGCGGGCGCTTTATCCGAACTGAAGTCCGTATCCTCGGATCAGTCCATGCTGCTGTTCGACAGGTCTCCCGCGGTGCCCGCGCTCTCTCCCGGAGATGTCATCGTCGCCGGGGTCTCCGCTGCCACGCCGACGGGTCTGCTCCGTAAGGTGACGAGCGTCTCGAACGGCGGCTCGACATTAACCGTTAGGACGGCATCCGCCACCCTACAAGACGCGATACCCAAAGGCTCGTTCAGCGCCGACGTGACGCTGAGTCCCGATGCCATGAGCGCTTCATCCCTAGGTGAGGCCGCAATCCCTGAGCTGCACCGATTGGGAGCGGCCGCTCTTACGGAGGATCTCGGCGTTTCAATCTCGCTGGAGGACATTCCCTTCGGCGTGGGTAGGCTGAACGTATCCGGAACCATCTCGCTTTCTGAGCCACCGAACGTCAAGTTCAGGGCCAAATGGGGGCAGACAGGGCTCGAAGTTTCGGTCGACTTCGACACCGAAGTGAAGACTGCTCTTTCGGCCTCGGCCTCCGTGGGCTCGAGTGGAAGCCGGACCTGGGACCTGCTGGCGAAACCCTACAGCTTCAGACCCATCACCCTGTTCGTATCCGGCGTGCCGGTGGTACTGGTTCCCACGCTCCAGTTCCAATTGAAGGCATCCGCGGGCGCCTCCGCATCGATGAGCAAGTCCATCATGCACACGACGAGGTTGACGGCGGGCCTGCGCTACGAGAACGGCCGAGTGATCCCGAGCAGTGACTTCTCGAGCACCTTCTCGGATCCCGTCGTCACGCCCAGCACGACTGGGGGTAACCTACGGGTATCGGTCGGTCCCGTGGTCACTCTTGCCGTCTACGATGTCGCTGGACCCAGTCTCAATACGGATGGGTATCTAGATCTGACCGTGCAGCCTACGCAGACACCTTGGTGGGTTCTCTCCGGGGGTCTGCACGCGGGCATCGGTCTCAACGTTCCCTATCTTGGTCTCTCGGCTTCGGTTCCGAACTTGATTGAGTGGAGTGAGACGATCCTCGAAGCGTCAGCCGGTGAACCCGCTCGAGTCTACCCATTCGTCCTTAAGACGGGGACGACCATCACTCTGATCGACCCGGGATCTGGTTCATCTGTGCTAACCGCAGACGCCCACGAGTACTCGGATGTGGCTTGGTCCGCGGATGGGACCTCCATATATTTTTCGAAGACTGTTTCGAGAGGTGAAGAATCAGGGCTCTATGCGGTCGATGTGAGGACGAAGCAGGTTAGGATGATTGTGTCGAACGACGCCGTCGCTCGTGCCGTGGATAGGTTCTACGCGTATTTCGGAGGCTCAGTGAATCCGAGGAACGGCGAGGTCTATTTCGACGCAGACAACGGGACGATTGGGAGCACAGCCTTAGTGGCGGTTGACCCGGTGAGCGGGGCTGTGAAATGGTCGGTTCTCGGGCTAGGTCCTGGCCTTGTATCACCTGAGGGCTCTTGGATGTCCACCTACAGCTGGGAGTGGTACTCGACCGGCGACGGTGGTTCCAGGTGTCCCATTCTGGTAGTTGGGGCCCTGGGTTCCAGTCAGAGTTGGATTGAGGTAGACGGATCGCCTCCCGAAGGAACGAGTTTTGAATCCTTGGGGTGGTGGGACAACACGACTCTCGTCGGGAAAGGTGGTGTCGCGTACCGTGGTCCACACTGGAAACTCGAGCAGGCTCCGGCCGGTTTTCCTGCCAACGCTACTCGTTTCTTCCGGGCGAAAGACGGAAGCAGGATGGCGTGGCAGGCAGGAACGGATATCTGGGAGGCCGCCGGCGATGGCACAGGGGCTCGCATCGTGACGAGTCTTGAACCGGGATCAAATTGGGCTTGGCCCGTGGGAGGCGTAGAGAAGTGAGGTACGTGTCGAGGCCTTGTCGCATTGGGACGACCTTGATGCTGTCGCTTAGATAGAGCGCCCGACGAGCCAAGTCGAGCAGTAGCCGGCCTAGCGGGGTTCAGGGACCCGGAGTTCGATGGTGCCGGGTCAGATGAGAAGTCGCGTCCCGGTATCCGTCTCTGCGGTTCACTCGCTCGTCTCTCCGTTCGTCGTAGTCGGCAGGTTCTATTATGATGGTGAGGCAATGGCGACGTGGGTGCAACTCGGGACATAAGGGGGTTCGGATGCACGCGAAGCGGATCCGCATAGCAGGCATTTCAGGATCATGTGCTCTTCTTCTGCTCCTGGCGCTACTCGTGTTCCTCGCACTCCCGGCCTCCGCAGCTGATGCCGGCGGCTGGCATTTGACCGTGGAGAGCTTACCCGGCACGGCGGATTGGGCAAGCGTCTCGGTCTCCCGCTCCTACGCAACTTGGAGAAGCAATGGCGAGATCATTCTCTTTGATCTTGATTCGCGGACGAGCAGCCAGATCTTCTCGACGCAGGCCAAGCTCGGTTATCCGGTCATCTATGGCCACTTGGTCGTGTGGTCGGCCGGTCCGCGAACCGAGCCCTGGGACATCTATGTCTACGACATCGACACCGGGCAGACAAAAGTATTGCCCATCAAGGGCCACAGCCCTGACGTATGGTGGGACAAGGTCGCGTTCGCCGGTGATGCCGGCATATACCTATACGATGCAGGTCTCGGATCAACACGGCTGATCGCATCCGCGTCGGATTGCTTCAGGCCCCAGATCCGTGGACGCTTCGTCTCTTGGCAGCGGTTGCTCGATCCAGAGAACTGGAGTTCCGTTGAGCTATACGTTCACGACATCTACGCGAACGAGACGCGGAGAGTGACCACGAATGAAGTCGCGGAGTCGTCGCCATGTCTCGGAGACAACTACCTTGCCTGGACCGCCGGTGAAATGGACCGGCCGAACAGCAGCGAGGTCTACCTCTATAGTCTCGACTCGCGTCATACCTACCGCTTGACCAACGACAATCGCAACGACTCCGGAGTCTGCGTTTCCCAGGGGAACGTGGTGTGGCAGTCAGAGGTGGATGGGGACCCCAACCAGAGCGAGATCTTTCTGTACAACACCTACTCCCAGAAGACCTCACGCCTAACCACGAACAGTCATCCGGACCAGGCCCCCACCGTCGAGGCTGGGTTGGTTGCCTGGTGTGCGTCGCGTCCGGATAGCAGGGAGCAAGGGGGGGTGTTGTGCTTCTATGATGTGGAGGCCGGCGTGGTCCATGACGTCCCCATTCCCTTTTCAGATGCCTTCGTTCCCGTAGTTGACGGTGGTCGCATCTTCTGGGCCGACGGGGGCGTGTATGTCGCCACCCGCCATTGGAATCTGAGTGATGCCGATTCCAGCGCGTTTCTCCGGGCCATCCAGGTGCTCGCCTCGAAGGATATCGTGAACGGATTCCCAGACAACACGTTCCGCCCCGACCAGCCGGTCACGCGGCAGCAGTTCGCGAAGATGATCGTTAAGGCTACCGGCATCCCCGTGAGCGCCTCCGCAGACTGTCCCTTTCCCGACGTGTCTCGCAACCTGGATCCGGGGGATCCGCTCTATCCCAACAAGTACATTGGGGCCGCCTGGCGCTCCGGCTTCATCAAGGGCTACGGCGATGGACGGTTCGGGCCGACCGATACCATCACCCGTGCTCAGGCGATAACCATGGTGGTGCGCGCGGCCGAGAGGTGGAATCCCGGCCTGCTCTCCGAACCTTTAGCCGCCTACGAGTCCACCTGGGGGGACTTTGATAGCGACCACGCCGCCAACGCAAGAAAGGCTGAGTACAACGGCATATTCCATTACGACCTGTCGCAGTACAATCCTTATGGGCCTATGACTAGGGCGGAAGTGGCGCAGGTGCTCTACGACTATCTGTGCCTGATCAGGATCCAACCCGTCGACTCTAGGCCTTCTGCGGTGCTTTCCCCCCAGAAGATAAGCGACATCCTATTCCCAGATTGGGAGACTGAGAGGGAGGACTATTATCGCTCCTTGGTGGTCGGAGACTACCAAGTGTCGGGCGATTGGGCCGCAGGGTTCATCTACACGCGGCAAGTGGGCGGCGCCGCGTTTCTCCTACACCGAGTCGGGGAGACCTGGAACGTGGGCACGCTGGGCACCGCGTGGGATGCCGAATGGTTCCTTGCGGAGGGTTTCCCACCCGAGTTCATTGACCGTTACATCGAGTATTTGGGCGGGCCAGGGTGGTGAGTCGTCATAGTGAGTAGGACACCGCGTGAGGCGATGCCGTGCGGTTCCTGTCCCTATCTCGGGCACGGTGTCTGGAAAGGCTTAGTATGCACTGTCCTTATTGCGGCAAAGAAGCTCCACCAGATACGACCTACTGCAGGGCTTGCGGAAAACGGCTCTCAGGCGAAGCCGCTTCGGGCGGCCCCTGTCGCTCACTGGAACCAGCTCAGTCCGCGGGTGCGCCGGACCACGGTCTAGAGGCCTAGGGGAACAACGGCGCATCGAGACCCAATTCTAAATGTGGCGCTGCCCGCAAAGCTGCCCACAGGTGACCCTCGGAAGGCCCTCAGAAGGCCTCTCCGGGTGGCTTCCTGGCTGCAGGCGGTCAGGAACTCATCTATCTGAGCGCGGGCCATGTTGGCCTGGTGAGGGCTGAGGTGCCTGTAGCCGTCCTCAATCATTTCCCATGCCCAGCACACGACAAGCTCATGGGACTCGCGATCGAGTAGCGGGAGCGCTGCATAACCGAGCAGCTTGCAGGCTCCCGCCGGGGAAGGTCCAGTGCCCTGCCTGATACAGGTTCCCAATCGGGGTCTTCTGGCTGCGCATGTTAGCGCCGGGCGAGGGATACCAGCCCATGGCCGACCCCTTGGAGTTACCGGTAGCCTGTTCGAGAGTGATAGGAGTGGCCACCCGCCTGTACGTGACGTGCTTGGAGAGACCCGGGATGACGTTGTCCATCGAGGCGACGAGCCGGTCGGCCACCTCCCCCTTCAGAGATCGGTAGTCCGCGCCTTTCTCTCCTCCGCCTCCATACCCAGAGAGACGAGTACCACGGAGCCATATGCCTGTGACGCACGCAGTCCTCTCACGAGCTTCGGGTCGGTGAAGAAGGAGTGGGTCACTTCTTTGGCCGACCTGCCGCTGTACTTCCTGAGGCGGGGGCATTTGAGCAGGAAGTCCTTCATGAAGCCGAGCTTCTGCCCCAGGTTCATCAGGTCCATGGACTTCTTCGATACGAGTTCCATCTCCCGGTAGAGGGCTCTGTACTCTTCCAAGAACAGGTGGATGTTCCCGCCCTCTCCGGGGGAGAGGCGTGTCAGGTCGTCTTCAAACCCTTCCAGCCGAGGGCGCGCCATGAGGTCGAAGCCGTCACCGACCACGCGGTTCACCGGATCCAGTCTCAGAAGCTCGAGTTCCCGGCCGACCCCCAGTTCGCTGAGGGTGCGGGCGACGACCCCGCCCTCATCGCATCCTTCCAGCACTCCCGAGGCCCGAACCTCGGCATGTGCTAGCCTTTGGTCTGGTCTGCGTCCCTGCCGCCGGCCTTCCTCCCCGTCACGGGGCCCTATCGACCCAGAATCGGCCTGGATCATGCCTGCGAACATCTCAGAGACCGAACCTGCTACGCATACGTCTGCCTACGCCGGCCGCGGAGCCATCCCCCGTCCTACGATGATCGTCTTGGCAGTGCTCTTGTTCACGGCCTTCGTGATGATGGTCAATGAGACGACGTTGGCCGTCGCGTTGCCGTCGCTCATGGCGCACTTCTCGGTTTCGGCGGCCACGGCCCAGTGGTTGCTCACCGGTTTCTTGCTGACCACGTCCGTGGTGCTGCCGACCACCGGTTGGCTGATCGACCGTTTCAAGACCCGGGCGGTCTTCATCTTCGCTACTGCCGCGTTCCTTGTCGGTACCGTCATCGCGGCCCTGGCGCCTTCCTTCGTCGTACTGCTCGTGGCGCGTGTCTGCCAGGCCATCGGCACTGGGGTGGTGATGCCCTTGCTGATGACCGTGACCATGACGCTGGTGCCTGTGTCACGCCGTGGCTCGGTGATGGGTCTGACCTCAGTGGTCATGGCGGTCGGACCGGCTCTCGGCCCCACCGTGGCGGGACTGATCCTCAGCTTCACTTCTTGGCGGGGGATCTTCTGGTTCATGGTGCCGCTCGTGGCTCTAGCCGCCGCCATCGGCGCGGTGAAGCTCACCGACGTCGGTGAACAACGCGGCATCCGCCTTGATCTACTCTCGGTGTTCCTATCGGTCCTCGCGTTCGGCGGTCTGGTGTACGGTCTGAGCTCGATCGGCGTCATCGTCGAAGGAGGGCAGGCCGGCCGTAGGGCCCTCATCGTCCTCATCGTCGGCGTGGTAGGTCTGGCGCTGTTCATCTGGCGCCAGTTGGCCCGGGGCCGTAAAGGGCTGGCCCTGCTGGATCTGCGGCCTCTCGCGATCTCGAACTTCGCCGTCTCTATGGTCGTGTTGGTATGCCTGTGTGGGGCGTTGCTCGGAGCGCTCAACACACTGCCGTTGTACCTACAGGGTTCCGTCCTTGTCACCGCTCTGGTCACCGGCCTGGCATTGTTGCCCGGCGGGCTGCTCGAAGGCTTTTTGTCCCCTTTTGTCGGTCGCATCTTCGACCGGAGCGGTCCTCGTCCGTTGATCATCCCCGGAGTGGGCCTGACCACGGGCAGCTTGTTCTGGCTGGCCACCGTCGACGAGAGCACCGGTGTGGGCCTGGTGATCGGCATCCATATCGTCTTCTCCATAGGACTGGCGGCGACGTTCACCCCACTCCTGACCGCGGCGCTCAGTTCACTTCCGAGACACCTGTACAGCCACGGCTCGGCCATCCTGAACACGCTGCAACAGTTGGCCGGCGCCACCGGCACGGCGGTCATGCTCACCATCTACAGCCGCTCCGCCGCCACCGCTCAAGCCGACGGCGTTCCGGGGGCGGTAGCATTCGCGGACGGCGCAAGATCCGCGTTTCTCGTCTCGGCCATCGTGACCGGGGTCGCGTTGGTTCTCTGCCCGTTCGTCACTAGGGCGCCGAGGGGGTCCGGTCGTGTTCATACGACAACGGTTACCGAAGAATCACGGCCGCATCCCTGATCTCGTGGAGACGCCTCAGGCTTTGGTTCAGGTTTATATTGCTCGAGGGCCGGCTCCGTCCTGCTGCAGCACCCGCTCGCCCATGTCCGAATACCCCAGGAAGGCAGATAGAGCTGCGCATGCAGATCGCACCGCCTTCGCATATCGTCTTCCCTCTTTGGCCCCGAAACGCCCGGTGGGCGCGACCACGGAGATGGAGGCGACCAACTCGCCCGTCTGATCCCAAACGCCTGCACTCACCCCGCATATGCCTAGGAACCGTTCTTGGATGTCGAACGCTACGCCCTCGCGCCGGACCCGCTCGAGTTCCGATCGAAGCTCGTCGGGGTCCGTGATGGTGAACCTGGTCAGTTGCGGGTGTGGAGAGGCCAGGATCCTCTCCCGCTCTTCCGGCGACTTGTAAGCGCAGAAGATTTTTCCGCTGCTGTTCGCAAGATCTCCGATGATGGTCCCCAGAGCCGTTCGACTTGTATAGGGACGAGAAGTATCGATCCTGTCGACCCCGACTGCGACCCCATCGATGTCGACGGCAAGGATGACCGACTCTTGGGTCTCCTTGGCCAGCGATTCCAGGTAGGGGCGGGCCACCCTCACAAGGTCGGCGAAGCCTGTGGACAGGTACATGCCGAACAGCATGGCCGGCCCCAGGTGGTACGTGTTGGTCCGACGATCCAAAACCAGATAGCGGGTCTTTTCCAAGGTCTGCGCCATGCGATGCGCAGTCGCTCTCGGATAGCCGCTCGCCTCGGCGAGCTGGTCGAGGGTCCACTCACGGTGCCGCTCATCGAAGAGCGACAGCACCCGGAGGCCTTTGAAGAGCGTCTGTGCCATCGAGGAGTCACCTTGTTTCTTGCGCTCGCTTGCGGCTTCCTCAGGCACGCACACCGTTCCTCGGTCGGCGCTTCAGCGCTTTGGGTGCAGAGACTCTGCGATGGCGGCAGATATGTCGGCCGCCTCCAACTCGTAGAGCTCCCCATTCTCTGAAGTCGCTTTGGCAGGGTCACCAATGTACCCCAGAGGGGATGCCTCGCGCCAGCCCCCGCTCAGCACCGCTGCGCTCAACATATCCGGCCTCTGAGGCGCCGGCTCGAGTCCGTGAACGTCTACCTCAGAGTCGAGGGTGTCCGGGAAATAGCGCATGATGAGGCTTGTTTCGCGCTCTCCGGCATGTACGTCCGGGCCCAACGAGCCCGTCAACCGGACGCGGGCGGCGCCGGTCGCTTCTGAGTCGACGACCCTGATGAGTTCGTCATCTTGGAGCGGTTCATGTCCGCCGAAAGATGCCGGTTCGTCAGGGTCCATAAGACTGCCGAGCAGGCCGCCGAGCACGTAGGTGGTTTGGACACCTCGGTCGCGGAGCATGTGGACGACCTGTACGAGGGCACGATTGTGCTCAGGATCCCCATGGTGGTTGATGATGAACTGGCGTCGAAATCCCCAATCCGCGCAGTTCTCGAGTATCTCGGCGAGCACTCTTGTCATCGTGTCGAGAGATATCGTGAACGAACCGGGGAACATCGAGGTGGTTGCGTTGATGCCGAAGTAGTAGGGCGGGGCGATGACCGAGTCGAGCCCTGCTTTCGCAAGTCCCAGCTTGACCAGACGGCAGAGCAGATAGGCGCCGTAGGTATCGGTGGCCAACGGCAGGTGGGGGCCGTGCTGCTCGATCACGCCCACAGGGACGAGCAGGGGGGTGTTCCGTCGCGCGGCCTCCTCGACGGCCGGCCACGTCATGTCGGCCAGTGTGTCGTAGAAGATCGAGTAGCCGCTCGTGCAGTCCTTCGTTGTCGTGTCGGGGGGCTTCATGTGTCCGGCAGTCCTCTCCAGCTCTCGTGGGTACCTTGAGACGGTCTTCATCGCATCTAACAGGATACGCTCTTCAAACATAGGATACGCCCTTCAGACATAGCACAATTATCAGTTGCTTTTGTTGATGAGCAAGCGTAGGATTGAGATGGCCATCCCATTAAGCGATACGGCGGCAGCGATTCAACACCGAGGCGCCGGCGAGCGAAGAGGACATGCTTATGACCAGATACGGCATGGTGGTAGACATCACGCGATGCAACGGCTGTTACAATTGCTTCATCGCCTGCCGCGATGAGCACTGCGGTAACGACTTCCCCCCATACTCTCTATCTCAACCTGAGAGCGGCCACTACTGGATGCGCCTGGTTGAGAAGGAACGGGGCCGGTTCCCCAAGGTCAAGGTGGCCTACACCGCGATTCCATGCATGCACTGCGATGAGCCGCGGTGTGTCGAATTCGCTGAAGCGAGCGTGCCGCCGGGCGAGCCGGCACCCATCTACCGGCGTCCCGACGGCATCGTGATGATCGATCCTGAGAGGTCCGTCGGTCGCGAGGACCTGGTCGGCAGTTGCCCGTACCGCGTGATCTTCTGGAACGAGGAGCTGAGCCTCCCCCAGAAATGCACGCTTTGCGCACATCTGCTCGACCAAGGTTGGAAGGAGCCGCGGTGTGTCGAGGCCTGTCCCACTCGAGCCTTGCGTTTTGGCGATCTAGATGACCCGGAGAGCGAGGTGGCGCAACTGGTCGCCTCGGGTAAGACCGAGCCGTTGCGGCCCGAATACCAGATGCACGATAAGGTCACCTATATCTCTCTGCCTAAGCGTTTCGTGGCCGGGACGGTGGTGTTGGGCGACAACGACGCCTGCGGCGAAGGAGCTCAGGTGACGCTAAAGGCTGTGGACGAAGACGCCGCCGGAACGGGCGTCGCCGACGCCGGCGCCGTCACCTGCGCCGCCGATAACTATGGCGACTTCGAGTTCGAGGATCTGCCGCCCGGCGCCGCTTATACGGTGACGGTATCGGTGTCGGGTTACGAGGACCACAAGGTGGTCGTGCGCACGCATCAAGACGTCTACTTGGGGGAGATCGTGCTGCAGCCTTCGGCCGCGGCTGTGACGCCGGCACGGCCGGATGGAGGAGGTGCCTGATGGCCGAGAAGATCTGCACCAATATCGGTCACGGCGGCGGACCGGTTCTCGTCCACGTGGAGAACGACAAGATCATCCGGGTACGGCCGCTTGTTTTTGCCGACGACGAAGTCGTGCCGAGCTGGACCATCGAGGCCCACGGTCGGGCGTTCACACCCCTACGCAAGGACACGGTGGCGCCGTACGGCATGACCGAGAAGGCCCGTACCTACGCGCCCGACCGCATCCCATATCCCATGAAGCGTGTCGACTGGGATCCGAGCGGCGCGCCGGGCTCGACCGGCCCGGGCGGGCGCAACAACCAGAACCGCGGCCGCTCCGGTTATGAGCGCATCGGTTGGGATGAGGCGCTCGACATCGTCGGCGTGGAGATGCGACGGGTTCGCGAGACCTATGGTCCCGAAGCCGTCGCCTACATGAGCTCCTCGCACCATAACGCCGGGAGTATCGGGACGCACCGCAGTACGCTCAATCGTTTCTTCAAGATGATCGGTGCCACCGACTACTTCGACAACCCCGACAGCTGGGAAGGCTGGCTATGGGGAGCGACTCACACCTGGGGCTTCTTCTGGCGGATGGGACCACCCGAGCAGTTCGACCTGCTCGAAGATGTGATGAATAACACCGAGCTCATCGTGTTCTGGGCGAGCGACCCCGACACCAACCGTGGGGCCTACAGCGGGCAGGATTCGGCCGAATGGCGTGTGTGGCTGAAGCAGCTGGGGATCAAGATGATCTTCATCGACCCGCATCTGAACTTCACCGCCGGGCCGATGAGCGACAAGTGGATCGCCCCGCGTCCCGGCACCGACGCGGCTTTGGCCGAGGCCATCGCCTACGTGTGGCTGACCGAGGGCACCTACGACAAGGAGTACGTGGCGAGCCGGACGGTCGGTTTCGAGGAGTTCCGCGACCAGGTGCTGGGAAAGACCGACGGCGTCAAGCGCACGCCCGCCTGGGCGGCTGAGAAATGCGACATCCCCGAGCGGGTCATCTGGGCCCTGGCGAGGGAGTGGGCCTCCAAGAAGACCACGCTTTCCTGCGGCATGCGCGGCGTGTTCGGCGGAGCGTGCCGGGAAGCATACGGCCACGAATGGGCGCGGCTCATGGTGCTTCTTATCGCCATGCAGGGCCTGGGTAAGCCGGGCATCAACATGTGGGGTGCGACCATGGGAGCCCCGTCGAACTTCGAGTTCCGGTTCCCGGGCTTTGAGAACGGCGGTATGCAGCAGGTGGGAGACACGATCCACGTCAACAAGACGACCCAACGCGTGTATCGCACTCATTTCCCCGACAGCATCATGGATCCGCCGGTCTCGTGGTTGGGCGAAGGCTTCAACAGCAAATCTCTCGAGCAACAGTTCATCCCGTACACGTACCCGGAGCCCGGCAAGTCCGAGATCAAGCTCTTCTACCGGCACGGCGGCTCCTTCATCGGCACCATGCCGCAGGGGAGCAAATGGCTGCAGGCCTACCAGATGCCGAAGATCGAGATGTTGGTCAACCAGGACTGCTGGTTCTGTAGCGAGACCAAGCACGCCGATATCATCCTACCGGCCTGCACGAACTTCGAGCGCGACGACATCGGCGAGTTCGGCAACTGCGGCTGGATGAGCCCCGACACCTATAGCGGCAACATCCGCCGGGTGATCGTGTACATGAAGAAGTGCATCGAACCAATCCATGAATCTAAGCCCGACTACTGGATCTACTCGCAGCTCGCCGCCCGCCTGGGCATGGAGCACGATTACACCGAGGGGCGCAGCGAAGAAGAGTGGATACGCAGGTATTACGACTGGTCGGACCTCCACAAGGTGGTGTCGTGGGAGGAGTTCAAGGAGAAGGGGTACTACCTAGTGCCTATCCCGGAAAGGACCTCGACGCCTGCTTTGCGGTGGTTCGCGGAAGAGCGCGAGTGCGATACCCCTGATTTCGGCAACCCCAAGCGGGGCACCGACAAAGCGAAGGAGCTCGGCACCTACACGGGCCTCATCGAGTTCAGGTCGAAGAGCCTGGAAGTGCTGAGCGACGACCATACCGAGAGGCCGTTGGTCCCACGGTACATCCCCAGTTGGGAAGGACACGAGACCACGGAGTTATACGACAGATACCCGCTCCAGTTGATCACTCCGCATCCGCGCTTCTCGTTCCACACGATGTACGACCATACTAGGGTGATCTGGGACATCCCGGCTCATCGGATGCTCATCGACGGCTACTACTACCTGACCTGCCGCATCAACCCGATCGACGCCGCCGCTCGCGGCATCAAACAGGGAGACGTAGTCCGGCTGTGGAACGACCGTCACCCAGGAGTGCTGTGCGGCGCCCATGTGACCGAGCGGGTGCGGCCGGGTACATTGCACGCCTTCGAATCGTCGGCTAAGTACGACCCGCTGGTGCCGGGCGACCCCCTCAGTATCGACCGGGCCGGCTGCGTGAACCTGCTGGCTACCGACCGGCAGATCTCGAAGGGGATAGCGGGAGTGGCGCCTAACTCGACCTTGGTCGAGGTGGTGACGTGGGAAGGATGAGCGGCCGGTGCTGCGCCGCCCATATGCGTGTTGCCGATACTGTACGGAAGTCTGATTGACGGAAGGGGTGAGGTATGAAGATCTTCGACTCGCACGTGCATCTAGACCTGATGATGGGGGAGGATATCCTGCGGATGGCCTGGGGCGGGGTGGAGGCGGCTATGGTGCCGTCGCCGCACCTTATGAAGGGACTGTTCCAGCCGGGGTCGCTCTTTGAGCTGTGGGAGAAGACGCTCGACTATATCGTGAAGTACGCGGCGTCGATGGGGGTCGATACCTACGTGGGCATCGCGGTCCCCTTCTACGGCATCGCGGCCGACAAGTGGCAGGAGTGCCTGGACAAGATGCCCGAGTACCTCAAGGAGGAGCGGGTGGTGTGCGTCGGCGAGATCGGGTTGGACGTCGCCAACGACCACGAGAAGTGGCTCATGCGCGAACAGATCGCTATGGCCAACGACTTCGACATGCCCCTCATAGTGCACGGCCCGACCCCACGCGAACCGCAGGTGCGCGATGTGACGGCCGACATGATCCAGGTGCTTAAGGAGGAGAAGTTCCCCTTGGATCGCGCCGTCCTTGACCACACCGGCAAGAACACGTTGCAGGCGCGGTTCGATTCCGGCTGCGTGACCGGGCTCAGCATCTGTTACGACAAGCTGACCGCCGAAGAGGCGGCCGAGATCGTAGAGGAGAACGAGGCCTTGCGCGACAAGATCATCGTCGGGTCTGAGCTGGGCTACGGGGGAGGCGGCCATCTGTCGGTGGTCAAGGCTGCGTGGGCTATGAAGCACGACGGCATGCCTGAGAGTGAAATAGAGCGCGTGACCTGGGACAACCCGCGGAGGGTGTTCGGACTGGCCTGAGCGACAGTGTGATTCAGGGAAGTCGTCGGGGCTGCGCCGTGCGGCGCAGCCCCGGCCTCGTCGAGGACCGCGTGCCAGTCGGCCCGGGGCGTGTCTGCAGCCAAGTTGGCCAGCCAAGGCACGAGGCTCCCACTCCACTCTCAACCGATCGAGCATAGCGGCAGGCTCGCCGTATTCGGGGCCGAACTCCTCCTCCAGTCTCTTCCTGAGGCCCCGGGAATACCAATGCGCTCGTCTGGGGATAGTCCATTCCGTTCATCCAGATGCTGCGGCGCTCCGCCTCGTGCGGCTCATGGGCATGCCGGCGGCCGGTTCTTCGGCCGCACAGCGACAGCGGAACTGGAAGAGATGTTCTATCGTGGAGAGGTCCCGGTTGAGGAGGCCGGACTTAAGCGGACGAGTCCCCACCGACGCCCGGGTGGTCCACAGTTGATCGTTGTGAGTTCTGCGAGGTGATGATGTGTCTGACAGAAAGAAGTTGGCGAAGAGATCTCAGTTGACTACCGGGGGGCCGTGCTGGGTCTATGTAGACGAGGAGGAGAACAAGATCGTGCGGGTGACGCCGATCGACCTGACGGAAGAGGACGCGGCGTCATACACGATCGAGGCGCACGGGCGGACTTTTTCGCCGCCGCGCAAGTCCACGATGACGCCTATCACGGCTGCGTCCAAATCGTACGTTCACTCCGATAAGCGGCTGCTCTATCCGCTGAAGCGGATCGGTTTCGACCCCAAGGGGGAGCGCAATGAGGAGCTGCGGGGCGAGCCTCAGGCCGGCGGAGATCCTGATTACCCTGGTTATGAGCGCATCTCCTGGGACGAGGCGCTCGACATGGTGGCGGACGAGATCAAGTATTGCAAGCGCGAGCTCGGGCCGGGATCAGTGGTCGTTGAATGCTCTTCGCATCATCTATGGGGGCTGGTGAATTATCGGCATTCGCTGTTGCCCCGCTTCATGAACACGATCGGGGCATCCATGGTGGACCATAACCCGGACAGTTGGGAGGGCTGGCATTGGGGTGCGGTCCACATGTGGGGACACAGCGCCAGGCTCGGCAATGCTGAGCAGACGGACGGGTTCGTCGACTGCATCCAGAACTGCGAGATGATCGTCTGGTGGTCGAGTGATCCTGAGACGACCGGTGGTATATACGGCGGATTCGAAAGCACGGTCAGGCGGCAGTGGCTGCAAGAACTGGGTGTCAAATTCGTCTTCATCGACCCCTACTACAACCACACCAACGCGCTGTGTGGTGGCAAATGGTTCAGTCCGCAGCTGGGCACGGATGCCGCGCTTGCAGCCGCCATCGCCTATATCTGGATCACTGAAGGTACGTATGACAAGGAATATGTAGCGACACATACTCACGGCTTCGAGGAGTGGACGAAGTACATCCTCGGCGAGACCGACGGCGTACCGAAGACTCCCGAGTGGGCGGCTGAAGAGTGCAAATTGAAAGCGCACGATATCCGCGCGCTCGCTCGCGAGTGGGCGAAGCACCGCACTATGCTTGCGGCCGGCGGCAAGGGCGGATGGGGCGGCGCGTGTCGCAGCCCCATAGGCATGGATTGGTCGCGTATGATGATCGCCCTCATCGCGATGCAGGGCTTGGGCAAACCCGGCGTCAATCTGTATACGACGACGGAAGGCGCACCGGTGGACAGCGACTTCTACTTCCCCGGCTACGCGGACGGCGGTATCGGCGGTGACCCTGAGAACTCGGCCGCGGCCTTTGAGCTGGCACCCAGGTTGTTCGCGCACGGCACAGGTAATCATCCGACGCCGACCAATATCGTGACCGCCGCCGGCGCTCATCTCGATCGTCTGCATCTGCCCGAGTCTATCTTGGACGGCCGTGCGGAGTGGAGCGGGCGGGGCTTCGTGGGGGCGAGCCCCGAGCAGCAGTTCCATCGCTACCACTACCCCGCCGACGGCTACGCGAAGATGCATCTCTTCTACAAGTACGGCGGTTCGCAGATCGGGACGATGGGCGCGACGAACCGCTACGTGAAGATGTATCGCACCAAGAATCTGCCCATGGTCGTCTCACAGTCCGTATGGTTCGAGGGCGAGACGAAGTTCGCCGACGTCATCCTCCCGGCCTGCACCAACTTCGAGCGCTGGGACGTCAGCGAGTGGGCGAGCAACTCCGGTTACAACCCCGACAGTCACAACCAGGCGAACCACAGGTTCATCGTCTTCCAAGAACAATGCATCAAGCCGCTGGGCGAGTCCATGAGCGACTATCACATCTTCTGGGAGGTTTGTAAGCGGCTCGGCCTTGGCGAGGTGTTCTCCGACGGCAAGGACGTTCTCGACTGGTGCGAAGAGATATACAACGTCTCCGATATGCCGACCATGATGAGCTGGGAAGAGTTCAAGAAGAAGAAGTATTTCATCGTCCCCGTGGATAACAAGGCGCCCGACGCGCCGC
>JAAYJE010000009.1 GCA_012523095.1 Actinomycetota bacterium
TCCTTGGTGTGGTGGCCTTCCCAGCTTTCCAGGTACTGGGGGCCCATGACGGGGCGCTCAGGATCTACCTCTTCGGTCTCGTAAAAACGCTTGAGGCTGTTCGCGACGAACTCGATCTTGCCACTCTGGGTCTGCAGGCCTTTGCCGCCGATCTGATCCCACGGCGGCGGTCCCAGGTCCGGGGTGTCCTTGACCCGGTCTTCCGCAAACCAGCGAAGCGCCGGAGTCGAAGTCTGACCGTCGGGAGCGGGGACCATGTAATAGCCTTTTCTTTCGAAATCCTCCCAGCTGATGCGGGTCGGCAGATCGCTGGCCTGGAAGATGCGTTTCACCCAGTCGAGCTCGGTGTGGCCCCCTTCCGTGAATTTGTCGCGGAAGCCAAGGCGCTCGGCCAACGCAGCGAATATCTCATAGTCCGACTTGGATTCTCCCAGCGGCTCGATGCACTTGTTCTGGAGGACGATGAGCCGGTGGTTCACCTGGTCGAACTTGTGCGTTCCGTATCCCGAAGGGTGCGCCCAGTCGCCGATGTCCCAACGTTCGAAGTTGGTGCAGGCCGGCAGGATGATGTCGGCGAAGCGTGCCTCCCCCTCGAACCATATGGATTGGTTGACGACGAAGGGCACTCGGCCCTCCCGATAGCTTCTCACGAAACGGTTGGTCTCGGTCATGGTGCCGATGAAGGAGCCCCCGTAGCGATAATACATCTGCACATGAGGGTATCCGGCCGCCGGGTACTGGTACTTCTTGAATTGCATCTCGATGGATCCGCCGCAGAATCCTTTGCTGCGCCACTCCACCGTCTCGTGGTTCATGATCTCGGGGATGAGAAGCCGGTAGGCGATCTGGCCCTCAGGTCCATGTTGAGGATTTGATATCGTACCCCCGTTCGGCCACATGCGCGGAGCTAGGCGGTATGCGGCCGCGGTGCTGCCTATATCGGCGGAGATGCCCCCTTCGGCATAGCCGGGGAACCAGAACGAACGGTCGGCGGGCACGCCGCCTGTGGTGGAATAGATGTTGCTGCCGGGCTTGCCCAGACCCTGCATGGCCGCGAGGGCTATCATCGTGCGTGCCCATTCGGCGCCGTAAGAAGAACGCGCCGCCCCGCCCCAACCACCCATGCCGCCGGCTGCCAACATGGTGCGTTTAGACCCCCAAGCTCGGGCGAGCGCGCGGATCTCGGAGGCGGGTACCAAGGTCTCCTGCTGCGCCCAGTCGGGTGTCTTGGGCACTCCGTCGCTTTCACCCAGCACGTAGCGCTTCCATTCGTCGAACCCGTGAGTGCAGGTCGCGACGTATTCTTTGTCGTAGAGGTCCTCGGTCAGCCATACGAAAGCTATGGCCAGACCGAGCGCGACGTCGGTGCCCATGCGGGGCGCGATCCACTTGTCGCCGACCAGACCGGCGGTGTGGTTGAAATAAGGATCGATGAAGACCATCGTCACCCCTAATTCCTTCAACCACTGTCGTCGAGAGGTGCTCTCATGCGCCCCGTAGACTCCGCACGTGGCCTCGGGATCCGACGACCAGAAAACCATCATCTCCACGTTCCTGAGTGCGTCCTCGAGCAGGTCGTACTGTTCAGGGATGCCGAGTCGTGAACTGAAGCCCCACATGTGGGCGCCGCCCCACTGCCAACCCTCCCAACTATCGGGATTGTGTTCGGCGTAGGTCATACCCCAAAGGTTCATGAAGCGATTGTAGGCGCTGAAGCGATATCCCACGTTTCCCCACAGGTGGTGCGAAGAAGCGGTGGTCATCATGGCTGCCGGCCCGTACTCGCGTTTGAGCCGGATCATCTCTCCGGAGACGATGTCGAGCGCCTCGTCCCAACTGATGGGTTCGTACCCGGACTCGCCGCGCTTGTGAGTGTTGCGGCCGCCGGGCCCTTTGGAACCTGGAGCCCCGCTCACATCAAAATCCACCCGCTTCAATGGGGTGAGGATACGTTTGGGGGAGTAGATGGTGGATTTGTGAGCGGCGGTCCAGTTGGAGAGGGTCGTCCGTCGTGGAGGGGTGAACTCGCGGCCTCTGGCCTTGATGGTCCAAGAGGGTCCGTCGCCGTCGTCGAGTTCCAGCGGGGTGATGCGGACGATCTTGCCGTCGTCCACGTATACATGCACCGGGCCGCCGGTGGTTAGGTTCGTCAGTCGCTGCATGCGTCTATCTCTCTTATAGCTGCTTCCGGTTTCCCCCCATAAACTACCGGTTGACCGGTTGTTGTACGTGTTAAGCTACCTACTGTAACCTAGGTTGTCAAGAGCACCGACGTGCGCCACGCATTCCATGCTTGGCGTCGGGACGGGGGAGGAAGACCAACCCTTGGCTCCAGGAACCAAACGTATGACGGCTGAGGCCAGGAAGCGGCAGATCGTAGAGGTCACTCTCGACCTGATCGCCAAGCACGGGCTGCGCGGCGCCACTATGGCCCGCATCGCCGCCGGAACGGGAATAAGACAGGCTTCCCTATACACGCATTTCGAGAACAGGCGCGCCATTCTTCTTGCCGCGCTCGACGTGGTCTATGAAAAGATCTTCGCTTCGCGGGACACACCCAGCGACGAGAACTCGCTCGAGCGTCTGCGGCAGATGTGCGACCACCATCTCGAGTTGTGGGCGGCCCAGGGGGAGAAGCACCATGCCGTCCAGTTGATGGAGTTCGTGTCGGGCGCCCGCAGCGAGGGTCTGGCTGAGATATTGGCTGAGAAGCATACGGCGTCTATAGAGCAGTATGCTCAAGTGGTCAGAGACGGCCAGAAAGAGGGCAAGATCCCCGAGTACGTGGATCCCGACCAGGTGGCTTGGCTTATCACCGGCTGGGCATTCGCCGGAGACGTCTCCCACCTGATGGGTTTCACGCGGTTCCTGGATCCCGCCATCTCGGTCCATTGGCTCAACATCATCTTCGGGAGCTTTGAGGCCGGTCCTTCGACGCCGTCCGCTTGACACGTCAAACCACCTCCACTATTATCTGCGGTCGCGTTTTGGAAGCTTGGTTGGAGGCAGTGTGAGAACGTATTCGGCGAAACCCGGTGAGGTGCCGCGCAACTGGTGGGTCGTCGACGCTGAGGGCAAGAATCTAGGCCGATTGGCGTCGGAGATAGCGGATGTGCTGCGGGGCAAGAACAAGCCCCAGTACACGCCCCACGTAGACACCGGAGACTTTGTCGTCGTGGTCAACGCTGAGAAGATAGCGGTGACCGGCAAGAAGATGACCGACAAGGTGTACCGCAGGCACTCTGGGTATCCAGGCGGCCTGAAGAGCGAGACGCTGGGTCACATGCTGGAGAGACGGCCCACTGAGGTACTCCGCAAAGCCGTCAAAGGGATGCTTCCTAAGAACCGTCTCGCCGCGCGGCAGTTGAACAAACTTAAGATCTATGCTGGGCCGAAGCATCCACATGCCGCCCAGAAACCGGAGGAGTTGCCATGGCAGCAGTAGTCTATTCAGCGACCGGTAAGAGGAAGACTTCGGTGGCGCGCGTTCGTCTCATGCCCGGCACCGGCGTCATTACGGTGAACGGCCGGGACGTGAAGGACTACTTCAGTCGGCAGACCCTTATGCTCATGGTCCGCTCTCCTCTGGTGGAGACCGGCACTGAGGCTCGCTACGACGTCATCGCACACCTGCATGGTGGCGGCAAGTCCGGCCAGGCCGGGGCTTTGAAGCATGGTGTGGCTAGGGCTCTGGTCGCGGCCGATCCCTCGCTCAAGACCGACGTCAAGCGTGCCGGACATCTGTCCCGAGACGCCCGCATGGTCGAGCGTAAGAAGGCCGGCCTGAAAAAGGCCCGCAAGCGCCCGCAGTTCTCCAAGCGCTAGCAAGGCCTGTCGCCCAGGTGGGTTCCGGCTTGGGGTCCAGGGAATCGTGAGGCGAGGGAGAAGTCTCCCTCGCCTCTTTCTATACCCGGAGAGCAATGCCTGAACTGCGCGTGGACATAGACGCCATAGGTCGGAACACCGAGGCCGTGGTCGGTATGCTCCGCGACCGGGGTCTCGATCTGGTGGCAGTCACCAAAGGTTGTCTGGGTGAGACGCGGGTCGCCGCCGCCATGATGGCCGGCGGCGCTGTTGCCGTTGCAGACACCCGAGATGAGAATCTGCAGAAACTAAGGGCGGCACTGCCCGACGTAGAGCTGCACCGTATCCATCTGCCCTCGATCAGCACACCGTTTGAGCCGGCCGATATCACCTACGTTTCCTCGATGAAGGGGGCGCTTGCCGTCGCGGCCCGGGGTGCTGCGACCACGCCGCGACGGGTCATGGTGCAGGTTGAGACCGGCGATCTACGCGAAGGGGTGCCCCTGGAGAGACTTGTCGATCTGGCGGAGGGCATCGACTGCGAACCGTGTCTGCGACTTATCGGTGTGTCCACTAACTACGCCTGTTTCATGGGGGGGCCCGAAGGCATCATGGAGTCGGTCGAGGGCGTCGTTGGCGCCGCTGCGGTGCTACGCGAAACGGGTCTTCCTGTCGATCGGGTGTCGGGCGGCAATTCCAGTCTGCTCTGGATGCTCGCGCAGGGCCGGGAATTGCCGGATGGAGTGACGGAGCTGCGGTGTGGAGAAGCTCTTCTACTGGGACAGGACGCACTGTTTCATCGCCCGCTGCCGGGCTGCCGGATCGGCGCGTGCGTGCTGAGGGCCGAAGTGCTTGAAGAGTATACTAAGCCTGCCGGGGGAGCCGTCCGTCGCTATGTGTTGGGGGTGGGCAGGCAGGATCTGGGCTGTGGCGCGGTCCGGTTCGTCCGACCCGATCTGCACGAACTGGGACGGTCGGCAGATTATCTGGTAGCCGAGGCCGAGGCGGGGTGTGCGGAGGTATCCGTGGGGGAGAAGGTCGAGATGATCCCCTCCTACGAGGCTCTAGAAGCCGCCTGGACATCCCCGTACGTGGAAGTGGATCTCCTGGGCGGCTAGAAACCCCAGGTGTAGAGCGCGTGAAGAGGAACGCCGGTGTGCGGCATCATCGGTCACGGATGCGATAAGCCGCGCGATCCCGGTAAGACCGCAACGATGGAGTAGCCATGCAGGAGGCCTGGGTCGGACTCGATCTTGTGGAGGTGGCTCGGTTCGAAGCGGCCCTCTGTCGTCACCCCCGGCTCAAGGAGCGTGTGTTCACGCCCGCCGAGATCTCGTACTGCCGCGCTCGAGGAGGGCCGGCGCTGCACTACGCCGCACGTTTCGCGGCCAAGGAGGCGGTTGGCAAACTCCTGGGCAGCGGGGTAGTCTCGTGGCAAGAGATCGAGGTGCTCGCCGGTGTGCCCGGTGACGGCATGTCGCGAGGCGGTGCTCCCAAGGTGACGCTGAGTGGGCGTACCGCCGAGATCGCCCACGAGCGAGGTATCGGCGCCCTCACGGTCTCGTTGTCGCATGTAGACTCGCTTGCCGGGGCCTGTGTTGCCGCCGTGGCGCGGCCTTTAGGAGGAGGGGAGATGGACGTAGCTTCGTACCTCGATTCGGATCGCGGACCTGCAGCCCTCCGCTCGTTGGTGGAACGGCCCGCTGTGTTCACACCGACCCAGGTGCGGGAACTGGACCGGGCCACCATCGAAGACGTGGGGGTGCCGGGGCCCGTCCTCATGGAGAGGGCGGCACTCGGCGTCACTCTCCTTATCCAGAGTCGTTATCCAGGTCGGCATACGTTGATCGTGTGCGGCCGGGGTAACAACGGCGGCGACGGTCTTGCCGCCGCTCGCCAACTCCACCTGGCCGGCCACCCGGTCGCCTGTGTGGTCACCTCGGGGCAGGCGGGGCTGAGTCCTGACGCCGCCCTCAACTTCCGGGCCGCGGAGAAGACGGGGGTGAACCTGCGGACGGGCGAAGTGCCCGACTATCTCTGGGATGAGACCGAAGTGGTGGTGGATTGCCTGTTGGGCACCGGAGCCGGCGGCGAGCTCCGAGGCAGAGTGGCTGAGTGGGCGTCGTTGATCAACGCCGCCGGGGCCCGAGGGGTGCCGGTGGTGGCCGTCGACGTGCCTACGGGGGTCGATGCGGCTACCGGGAATATCGCAACGGGGACGGTGGCGGCTGACGTCACCGTCACGTTCCACACCGCCAAGACCGGGTTGGTTTGTCCTCCGGGGGCGGAGGCCGCCGGCGAGGTGCTGGTGTGGGACATCGGCATCCCGGAGTCGCTCGAACCAGAGCCCGACCTGTGGGTGGTGAAGGACGATGATGTGAACGTGCCTGGTCGACGGGTGGACGATCACAAGTATCGCGCCGGCTATGTAGCCGTATTGGCCGGTTCGATCGCCTATCCCGGCGCCGCATGGCTGGCGGCGCAGGCCGCATATCGGGCCGGAGCCGGCTATGTGCGTCTATTGATGAACTCCGGCGCCGCCGACGGCGTACGCAACCGATTGGTCGAAGCCGTGCTCCAGGAGATAGGACCAGGTGACCATCTGGCCGATGCCGAGTCCGTACTGCCTATTCTGGCCGACGAGCGACTGGGCGCGCTCGTGGTCGGACCGGGCCTTGGACGGGACCAGGACACCCTGACGGCGGTCAGGCGTATCATCACGGAGAGCGCGCTCCCTGCCGTGCTCGACGCCGACGGGTTGTTCGCCTTCGCGGGGACGCCTGAGGAGCTGCAGGGCCGCCCCGGTCTGGTCGTCACGCCACATGTAGGGGAGCTGGCCGCGCTCCTTGGAGCGCCGATCAAGGAGTTGGCTGCGTCATCCGTGGCCGCCGCGCGCCGCGCGGCGGCGGCCACCGGCCAGGTCGTACTGCTTAAGGGCTCATCCACTCTGATCGTGGCCCCTTCCGGGGACACGCGGGTGGTGGTGCAGGGGCCTCCTCAGCTCGCCTCGGCCGGCACGGGGGACGTGCTCTCGGGTGTCATCGGCGCTCTCCTGGCGAAAGGTCTGGAGCCCTTTGAAGCCGCCTATGCGGGTGCTTGGATCCACGCAGAGGCGGGCAGATTGGGCGCGCTCATCGATCCGCAGGGTATCCTGGCAGGAGACTTGGTGGAAATGCTGCCGGATGTGATCGCCGACCGCATCTACGAGAGGGGACCCTCATGGAGGAGCTGAGAGTCAAAGACATCATGCAGACCGACGTGGTCACGGTGGTCTCCGACACCACGGTCGAGGAGCTTGCCGACCTCCTTGCCGAGCACAAGATCAGCGGTGTGCCGGTGATCGACGGCGAGGACCTTGTGGTCGGGATGGTGAGTGAGGCGGACGTCATCATGCAGGACGCCGACCTCCATTTCCCCCGTTATGTGCAGCTCCTCGAAAGCATCATCTATCTTGAGAGCGTGAGGAAGTTCGAGGAGCGCTATCGCAAAGCGTTCGGCGCGAAGGTGGCCGATATCATGAGTACGGAGGTGGTCACCGTATCGCCGGAAGCCTCGGTGCGCGAAGCGGCCACGCTGATGGCCGA
>JAAYJE010000070.1 GCA_012523095.1 Actinomycetota bacterium
CGACCCCGACGGCCACGGATATCAACACATTGGCCAGAACACCCTCCCGGTCTTTCGATCCTGCCCGCCAACGCGAGCCTTATTCCGGTCCTTCGCCGCCGCTTTCCCTGTTCCGGTCTCGGCCTCCCGATGATCCGGCGAACAGGATGAACACCAGGTACACGAACCCCAAGCCGGCGCCTACAAAGACTCCGCCCACCATGAACCACGGTCCTGCTCCCAGCCACCGGTCCAATACGTAGCCCAGCCCCGTGAACACGAGCACCAAGGCTACGAACATGAACGCGAGAGTCCCCGCCTCCGGTGGCTCCCGTCGGGAAGACCTGTTCATGGATACGTTGCTCGCATTATAGACAGCCGCCCTCTGGACCGCAAGAAAATGAAATGCGTTTATCACAGGTTGTTGTCAGCCCATACGTATTAGCTGCGTACCTGCCTCCTCAAAGAGCTCCATCGCCAGGGCGTCCGGGTATTCACCGCAGTAGTACACGGCCGCCACCCCAGCGTTTATGAGCGTCTTGGCGCAGTTGATGCAGGGTCGAAGCGTGGTATAGACCTCAGCCCCATTTATGGCCACACCATGGTAGGCGGCCTGGATGATGGCGTTCTGCTCGGCGTGCAATCCTCGGCACAACTCCTGTCTTTCCCCGGAGGGGATGCCCAGCTCGTCGCGCAGACAGCCGCGCTCCTCGCAGTGAACGATGCCGCGAGGCACCCCATTGTAGCCGGTGGCAAGGATCTGACGGTTCTTGACCAATACGGCGCCCACTTGCCGACGCAGGCAGGTCGAGCGGGTGGCGACCACCCGCGCGATCTCCATGAAATACTCTTCCCAGCTCGGCCGGGGCGGCCGTTCGGTTCGTTCGTACGATCCGGTCATCAGGCCTCCAGCGAAGGGTAGAGCGAGAACGCGGCGCCCGCCACCAGGCTGCACTTGAGAAGCCGGCCTAGATCGGCCTCGCTCGGTTCTGTGGTCAGCGCTTCCACGACTATTCTCCCCATTTCCTGTATCTCGGCCGATCTGAGACCTCGGCTGTCCATAGCCGGAGCACCAAGGCGTACACCGGAGATCACGGCCGGAGGCCGTCTGTTACCTGTGAACACCCTTGTAACCACCCTTCATCATGTTAAGCCGCTCGGCGTATCGTCCGCCCTCGAAATCCTCCGCCATCCAGGCCCGCAGTATCTCAACAGCCGATCCGGCGCCGATCACCCGAGCTCCCAGGCAAAGAACGTTGGCGTCGTTATGCCGACGAGACATCCGCGCCGAGAAGCAATCGCCCACTGTGACGGCCCGCACGTCGGGGAACCTGCCGGCGGCGAGAGCCATGCCCAGCCCTGTCCCACATACCAGCACACCCCTGTCTAGACGGCCTTCACTGACCGCTTCGGCGACCTTGTTCGCGTAGATGGGGAAATCGGTGCGCTCGGCGCTGTCGGCGCCCATGTCGACGACGTCATGGCCCGCGCTTACCAACTCCTCGAGCAACTCCGTTTTGAACTCGAACCCGGCATGGTCGCAGCCAAAACCGTAGCGCACAGCGTCCCTCCTCCGGAATCGAGCTGGGAAACCTCCCCGAACAGGAGAAAAGGATATCAGATGCGGTACGTGATCCCGCTTCCGCGATGTGCTATCGCAGAGCCGCGATCCTATCCAACGCCGTAGCCGCGGACACCGCGCCCTCCCTGAGGACCACGGGGGCGGCGCCGACGCTGAGCGGCCGCAGATCAACCACGGTGGAGGCCGTTCCGGCCGTCGCATCTTCGCCAGCCCCGACGAACGCACAAGAGCAGTGGGCGAGCACGCGTGGGTCCACGTCGGCGAACGTAGCGGGATCGGTCCCTCCGGACAGATTGGCGCTTGTCGCGACCAGCGGAACGCCCAGAGATTCTAGTAGGCGGAAGAGAACCGGGTGATCCGGTACCCGCACGCCAAGCGAGTCGGCCGTGCCCACGAGAGAGGGACGGGGAACGTCCGTCGAGACGATGAAGGTGAACGGTCCCGGCAGCATGGCCTCCAGCACCTGCACGGAGGCGGGCTCCAGGTCAGGCAGCGCTTCCTTGATCGCGTCGACGGAGGCGAACAACACGGCCACCGGTTGCCCCGGCGACCTGCCCTTCGCCGCAAACAGCCTGCGGACGCCCGCCTGTGAGTCCCACACAGCCGCGATGCCGTACACAGTATCGGTCGGAACCCCGATCACGGCGCCGGCCGCGAGCGCGCCGACAAGCGCATCGCGCCGCGCTGCATCCAGGTCGGCCGGAGTCATGGTCATGACTCCCGGCAGTACCGCCTCCACGATGCGGTCCTTCTGAGAAAGGTCCTTGTGGACGATCACCAGCGGAAAACCGGCCTCCCGGGCAAGCGCGTCGACGCGCTCGGCCTGCCGGTCACCGACCTCCATGACGACCGCGCCGCCGGGGCGCAAAGCTCGGGCGGCCTGGGGCAGCAGGCGACGTATCACGTCTAGTCCGTCCGGTCCGGCATCCAAAGCGACCCGGGGTTCGAACAATCGGATGTCCGGCGCCAACGTGGACATGTCACAAGAGGTCACGTAGGGCGGGTTACTGACGATCAGGTGTAGGCTACCCTCCGGCACGTCCGACAATAGATCGGCCCGGCAGAACCGCACCAGCTCTCCGAGACCGGTCGCCGCCGCGTTCCGGGCGGCGACCTCCAACGCCTCGGCGCTGCTGTCGATGGCCAGCACCGCCACCCCAGCCTCCTGTGCCAGACTGAGAGCGATGGCCCCGCTGCCCGTCCCGACGTCGGCGACAAGCGGGGCAGCGCTGGGTGGCGCCGGCGCCCACGTGGGCCGCCGGCGCAGTGACTCGAGAGCTACATCCACCAGCTCCTCGGTCTCCGGACGCGGGATCAGCACGGCGGGAGTCACCTCCAACTCTAGATGCCGAAAATGCGTCCGCCCCACTATGTAAGCCACGGGCTCGTGCGCCGCCCGCCGCGCCACGAGCACCCGGAACCGGTCGACCTCGCCGGTCGCAAGGGGACGGTCGAACTCTGTGTAGAGCTGGATCCTCTCGAAACCGAGCGTCTCGGCAAGGAGGAGTTCCGCGTCCAAGCGGGGAGAAGTCGACCCTTTGCCGCCCAGATAGCCGGCGGCTGTCTCCAGCAACGTGCCGATGGTCCAAAGATCCACGGGCATCGCCCCCAGCCCAGACTCAGAACGTGGCAGCGGCGAGTTGTTCCGCGCGCTCCTGCGCGCGCAGGGCTTCCGTGAACTCCTCCAACTCCCCCTGAAGGATGGCTTCAAGACGGTGTGAGGTGAGACCGACCCGGTGATCGGTGACCCGTCCTTGCGGGAAGTTGTAAGTGCGGATCTTCTGGGCTCGGTCACCCGTGCCCACCTGGCTGCGGCGTTGGGCCGCCACCTGGGCGTCGTGCTCAGCCTGCGCGATGTCGTAGAGACGGGCCCTCAGGATGCGGAAGGCCTGTTCCTTGTTCTGCAATTGCGATTTCTCGTTCTGGCATGACACCACGAGTCCAGTGGGGACGTGGGTGAGCCGCACCGCCGAGTCGGTGGTGTTGACCGACTGGCCGCCCGGTCCGGTGGAACGGAAAACGTCCACCCGGACTTCGTTCGGCTCTATGTGGATCTCGACATCCTCCGCCTCCGGAAGCACCGCGACGGTGACGGTAGACGTATGGATACGGCCGGTGGATTCGGTCACGGGAACCCTCTGCACCCTGTGCACGCCAGACTCGTACTTGAGCACACCATAAGCGTTGCGACCCTTGACCTCGAAGATGACCTCCTTGACCCCTCCCAGCGTCGCCTCAGTCGTAGAGAGGATCTGGCTCTTCAGACGGTTCCGCTCGGCGTAACGCATGATCATCCGCTGCACCTCAGCCGCGAAGAGGGCCGCTTCGTCGCCACCGGCTCCCGCCCGCACCTCCACTATGGCATTCTTCTCATCGCGGGGGTCTTTCTCCAGAACGGCCACCCGCAACTCCTGCTCCAGCTCCTCGAGCTTCACAGAGGCGCCGGTCTTCTCCTCCAACAGGAACTCTTTCATCTCAGGGTCGAGCCCGCCTTCTTCCAGCAAGGCTTCAGCGTCCCGGAGCGAAGTGCACGCCTCCCGGTAGGCCGCCGCGAGTCGGTGCGACTCCTCCAGGTCGGAGTGAGCCTTTGATATCTCTGCGTAGCGGGACTGGTCACGGAGGACCTCGGGATCAGCCAACTCCTCTGTGAGGACACGGTACTTCTCTTCTATCTCCGCTACCAGCCGTTCGATCATGCCCGAGCCGCCGCGTCAGCAAGAGCCTTGTACTCGACCTCGTCCAAGCGCATGGTCTCCTCCAGAGCCGCGACCGCCACCTCGAGTTGGTCGGGAGTGGGCTCACGGGTGGTCAGGCGCTGCAACTGGAGCCCCGGCCAGAGAAAAAAGCGGGCTATGAATCCGTCGGGATGCCTGCCCAGCCATTTGATCCCGATCTCGTACGAGACGCCGATGATGAGCGGGATCCCCACGATACGGGAAAGCACCAACCACGGCAGGCTGGGCTTGCCCACGATGGCGAACACGAATACCGCGATCACCATCACGATGAGCAGGAACCCGGTGCCGCAGCGCGGGTGTCGCGTCGAGAAACCCACGGCGCGATCAGCGTCCGGCCTGCCGCAAGACTCATAAGCGTGGATCACCTTGTGCTCGGCACCGTGGTACATGAAGACCCGCCGCAGGTCGGGGATGAACGAGACCACCACGATGTAGAGGATGAAGATGATTATGCGGATGATCCCCTCCACCAAGTTGAACACAAACGGATTGGAGAAAGTCTCCTCGAACATCTTCACCACGAAGAGTGGGATGACGATGAAGAGCGCGACGGCGAAGCCCACCGCAACGACCACCGTGACGGCCAGTTCCTTCCAGCCGAAGGCAGGTGGGCGCTCGGGCAACTCCACTTCGTCGTCGGACGCCGCGGCGAGCTGCGCAGCTACGTCGCCGCCGGCAGCCGGGTCGCTCGCGGCGACCCCACGGTCGTTGGGAGTCTTGCCGCAGCCCGCGGCCGAACGGTCGTTGGAAACAGTACCGCCGTCGGAGATCGGTCCCTCGGCCGCGCCGGGGTCCTCCAGCCCTATGTTGGCCGACATGCCGAGAGCCTTGACACCGAGGCTGAGCGACTCGTACAGGGAGATGATCCCCCTCACCACGGGCAGCCGGAGCCACCGATAGCGAGAGGCGAGCGATTGGAGCGGATAGGCC
>JAAYJE010000071.1 GCA_012523095.1 Actinomycetota bacterium
AAGATCATGGCGCTTCGGGTGATGGTGTGCCTCTCGTCCTCCAGGTAGATCTCGACCTCCCCGCCCAGGTCCCAGGGGTTCTCCGGGTCGCTCCCGAAGAACCCTATGATCTCGTCGGTGTCGTGGACGTGGGGCTCCATCTCTCTGGTGGGGCCGGCTTTCAAATACCAGGCCGTGTTCATGTGGAAGGCGCCTTCGACCACTTGATCGTCCAGCCACAGGATGCGCTTGGCGAACTTGGAGTACTCCGCGTCGATGCTCTGCTGGAACTCGGGCATCTGGAGCTCGGTCACGATGAACTTCGCGTTTTTAGAAGGAGGCATCGCGTTCTCCATTTCTCGTAGTGACGGGCCAGAAGGTATCATTCTATTTTAGGGACCTTTGTCTCTGGGGGGATCGTTTGTTGTATGTGAACCTCTCTCCGAGAAGGATGGTAGAGCATGGCGGCGGTGAAAGAGAAGGAAGCAGTCGCAGAGGCCAGAGTGGACCTCGTGATCAACGGGGAGCCCCAAACGGTCCTGGTCCAGCCTCAGTGGACGCTCCAATACGTGCTTGCGGAGAAGCTGGGTCTCCTCGGCACGAAGGAGTTCTGTGGTGAGGGCGCCTGCGGCGCCTGCACGGTGATCATGGAGGGCAGGCCGGTTCTGTCCTGCATGATGCTGGCCATCGAGTGCGGGGGCAAGACCATCGAGACCATCGAAGGCATCGCTCGTTCCGGGCACCCGCTCATCGATGCCTACATCAAACACAGTTGCATGCAATGCGGGTTCTGCACTCCCGGTTTCGTGGTGACGGCCAAGGCCCTCCTCGACCGCAATCCGGATCCGACCGTGGATGAGATCAAGGAAGCCATGGTCGGCAACCTGTGCCGCTGCGGCACCTATCCGGCTCACATCAAGGCCATCCAGGAAGCCGCCGCGGTGTTACGCGCGGCCGGCCCACGGGCAGGCGCTGCGTTGTCGGGAGGTGGCGGCCGTGACTGACGATCGGACTCAGAAGGTTGACGAGAGGCAGCGGATGCTGGAGGCCTTCGACAACAAGGCCGCCGACCTCTATCCGCTGGAGACGTACGAGGTGATCGGCAAGAGGGGCGTGCTCCGCAACGACGGTCTGGAGAAAGCCACCGGGGCGGCCAAGTACACCCTCGACGTACAGCTTCCCGGCATGCTCTACGGACGGTTCCTGACCTCACCCTACCCGCATGCCAAGATCCTCAGCATGGACACCTCTGAGGCGGAGAAGCTGCCGGGCGTGCGCTTGGTGCTGCGCTACGACGACCCGGAACTGCCCGAGGGCGCCAGTCTGGGCGGCCACGAACTGCACAGCGTGCCCCCGTTGCCCCGTATCGTCTACTTCGAGGGCGAGGAGTGCGGCGCCTTCGTGGTGGCCGACAGCGAGGAGATCGCCGAGCAGGCGCTAAAGGCCATCGAGGTGGAGTGGGAACAGCGCCCCTTCCTCCTTGACGTGGAGGAGGCTCTCGAGCCTGATGCCCCGCTCACCATGCCGGAAGAGTACCCCGAGTCCAACGTGCACACGGTGTACCTAGAAGGCCACGGCGACGTGGAGCAGGGTTTCGCCGAAGCCGACAAGGTGATCGAGTTCAAGTGGACCTTCGGTCTGAATACCTGGGTGGGCCCTGAGCGTCCCTGCGGGGTGTGGCGGTGGAACGGCGACTTCGCGGAGATCTGGGCCAAACAGCAACGCCCGCACATAGTCAAGCGGGCGATCTCCACCTGGTTCGGCGGCATCCCCATGAGCAAGATCGACGTCCACTGTCTCTACCAGGGCGCCAGCTTCGGTGGTTGGAGCCAGATGGCCTGGAACCTGGGCGGCACCTACTGCGCGGCCGTCGCTTCTAAGCGCACCGGCCGGCCGGTCAAGTGGCTCTTCAGCAGGCGAGAGGACTTCTATGGCGGCAACATGGACGCCGGCGTCTTCTACGTCAAGGTGGGCTTCAAGTTGGACGGTACCATCACGGCGGTGTCGGAGCGGGGCGTCACCTTGAACCAGGACATGCCGGTGTTCGGTATCGTTGCCCACCTCATCCAGAACACTAAGATCCCCCATATCCACGGGCGCACCGAGGCGGCTTGGGTCAACAAAGGTCACACGGTCCCCACCCGGTGCGAGATGAACATCAACTGTTACACGGTCAACCTGGTCTTCAACCGGGTGGCCGCTGAGCTGGGCATGGACCCCATCGAGGTGTCGCTCCTGAACGACGGTGCCGAGGGTAATGACATGGAGTGGCTCGACGCCAAGAAGGCCGAGCTGGGATTCGAGGTCAGGGACAGTCTTAAGGAGTGCGTAGACAAGGGCAAGGCGGCGATCGGCTGGGAGGAGAAGTGGCATGCGCCGGGGGCCAACAAGCTGCCCAACGGGAAGATGCATGGCCTCGGTTTCACTTGGACACACGAGTGGGACGATTCAGCAGGCTCGAGTGAGATCGGCATGTACTTCGAGCGCAACGACGGCTCCGTGACGATACTCGGGTGCCGCTGTGATTGCGGAGTGAACGCCGAGACCACATACTGTCAGATCGCGGCCGATGAGTTGGGAGTACCCCTCGAGAGCGTACGCTTCAAGCATATGGACGACGCCGGCTTCTTCCCCATGACACCCGACACTTCCACCAACCTGGCCGTGAACGGCTGGGCCGTGCGGAACGCGGCCCGCATCCTCAAGCAGAAGCTCCTGGAGACCGCCGTGGCCCAGCGCTGTGTCACGCAGCTCACACCGGGCTACCCGCCGGCCTTCCCCGACAAGGAGCCCGAGGAGCTTGATGTCAAGGATGGGGTGATCTTCGAGAAGGCCGACCCGAGTAATCGCATGACCATCGGCGAGTTCATAGGCCCTAGTGGGGCCATGGGCCCCATCACAAGCCCCGTGGGGGAACCGATTTACTCGCGTACGGAGGGCCTGGCCTTCCCGCTGCGTGGCACCCCGCCCATGTTCGATCACGGCTGGCAGATACAGCGCGGTTGCTATCTGGGTGTGCGCCTGCGTTTCTGTCGCCAGGCCCACTTCATGGAGGTGGAGGTCGATCCCGAGACGGGCGCTATCGACGTGAGGAAGATCGTGACCGTCAATGACGTGGGCAAGGTCATCAACTGGGACGGCTGCGAAGGGCAGGCGTACGGCGGCGCCATCATGGGTCTCGGCCGCGGCATGACCGAAGAGGTGGTCTACGATCCTCGGACCGGGGTCATGCTGAACGGCAACCTGCTCAACTACAAGATCCCGACCATGATGGACTACGGCGACATAGAGACCATCATGGTGGAGACGGCCATGGGCTACGGCCCCTACGGCACTATCGGAATCGGAGAAGACGTAGCTACCGTGTTGCCCGCGCTCATCGGGCCGGCCGTCCATAACGCCCTCGGTGTGTGGATCGATGGGTTTCCGATCACACCCGACCGAGTGCTCCAAGCGTTGGGCAAGGCGTAGTCGGACTCGGCACGATAGGAGAATCTGATGAAGACATTCAAGCATGTGACCGCCGAGTCCGTAGAGGATGCCATCTCTATCCTCAAGGAGGCGGGCGGCAAGGCACGCATCATCGCCGGTGGCACCGATCTGCTGGGTGAGATGCGGGACGCCATCCTTCCGCCGGAGAGCTATCCGGCGGTGCTCGTTAACATCAAGGACATCCCCGGTCTG
>JAAYJE010000072.1 GCA_012523095.1 Actinomycetota bacterium
ACATCGGTGTGGTCGGAATGGGTACCATGGGCCGCAACTTGGCCCTGAACATGGCCGACCGTGGTTTCACGGTGGCCGTCTACAACCGCACAGAGTCGGTCACTCGAGAGTTCGTGACGTCACTTGCGCCAGAGCAGCGGGTCCGGCCCTGCTACTCTCTCGAGGAGCTTGTGACCTCGCTGACGACGCCCCGCCGGGTCTTGGTCATGGTCAAGGCCGGACCGCCGGTGGACGCCGTCGTCGAAGAACTGGGGACTCTGCTTCAAGCGCGGGATGTGCTCGTGGACGGGGGCAACTCCCACTTCCGTGATACCGAGCGACGAGGCGTCGCTCTTGCCGAGAGGGGCGTCGGTCTTCTGGGCCTGGGCGTGTCCGGCGGGGAGTCCGGCGCCCGCAAGGGACCGAGCCTCATGCCGGGAGGGCCGCCGGAGGCGTATGAGGCGGTCCGGACCATCCTGGAGGCCATCGCCGCGCGGGTGGATGGACGGCCGTGTGTGACGTATCTGGGCGGAGGGGGAGCCGGTCACTATGTGAAGATGGTACACAACGGGATCGAGTACGGCTTCATGCAGCTCATAGCCGATGCATACGCGCTCATGAAAGAAGCTTTGGGCCTGGACAACGATCGGTGCGCCTCTCTCTTCGCCCGTTGGAACGAAGCCGAGCTGGAGTCGTATCTCGTCGAGATAACGGCCGATATCCTGCGGCGGCGCGACGATAGGACCGGAGGCTACTTGGTCGACGTGATACGAGGCGAAGCCGGCCAACTAGGCACCGGGATGTGGACCTCCGAAGACGCGATGCAGCTGAAGGTCCCGGTTCCCAACATCGACACGGCAGTCGCCATGAGGAATCTGTCCGATCTTGCCGAGCAGAGGAGCGAGGCCGCTCGCCCGTGCGGCGTGGAAGGCTCGGGCAGGGAGGTGACGGCGCCGGCTCCTCGGGCCCGTGGCACCGTAACGCCCATGGACCTGCTCAGCGTCGAGAACGTGCGGGCAGCGCTCTACGCGGCCATGGTTGCCACCCACGCTCAGGGGTTCGCGCAGTTGAAGGCGGCCTCAGAAGTGTACGATTATCGTTTTGAGCTACAGAACGTGGCCTCCATCTGGCTGGGTGGGTGCATCATCAGGTCGAGGTTGTTGCGCGATATAGCGGCGGCGTTCGAGCGGCGACCGGCATTGCCGAACCTCCTGCTTGACGCCGAGCTTTGCAGGGCGATCTCCACGCGACGTGGCGATCTGGCGTGGGCCGTGCAGGAGGCGGCGGCAAGAGCGCTCCCGGCGCCCGGTCTCATGGCCGCTCTTTCGTATCTCGACAGCTACCGCGCAGTATGGCTCCCCATCAACCTGACGCAGGCGCAGCGGGATTATTTTGGGGCCCACGGGTATAGACGGACGGACCAAGAGGGTATGTTCCATACGGAGTGGTCGTGAGCGGGAAGTGGCGGCCTGGACAGGACGTTCCGGCCCAGGATCCAGGCGTGGCGGGGCGCGATAGAGCATCGGGCCGGGTCTCAGTCGCCGTGTATGCCGACGCCGAGGCTCTTGCGTCGGCGGT
>JAAYJE010000073.1 GCA_012523095.1 Actinomycetota bacterium
ATACTGGGTATGCTCGTGGTGGCCGGATCGGTCCTCTATTCGGAGACCGTGGGGGAGAAGCTCACCGGCAATCCGCTGGCTTCACTCAAACGTCTGGGGGTCGTCGCCAGGGACCGGGCATTCCTTTCTCTGGTCCTGATCTTCTCACTCCTCGGGATGGCCATGATGGCCTTCATCTCCGGATCGTCCTACATCTATCAGGAAGGCTTTGGTGTCTCGAGCCGGGCCTACGCTCTCTTCTTCGCCCTGTTCGCCGTCAGCTCGGCGGCCGGGGCGCAGCTCTACGTGTGGCTCTCGCGGAAGTGGGCGCGCGACAGGATCGTCACCTGGAGCTTCATCCTCACGGCCCTCGGAGGGCTGCTCGTCCTGCTTCTCGGCGGACGGGGACCCTGGGCATTCATCCTGACGTACCTTCCGGCGCCGATAGCCTTCAGTTGCACACGACCTCCGGCCGCCCATCTGATCCTCTCGCAGCGCGAGGGGGACTCGGGTTCGGTGGCGGGGGTCATGAGTGCCTCACATATGGCCGTATCTAGTGTCGGAATGATCATCATCTCGCTGGGGCTCTGGGATAGGGTGAAGCTGCTCGGCGTCCTTATACTCAGCCTCTCCGTTCTGACCCTGATCTTGTGGTTGATCATAGGACTACCGCTGTCGCGCGGGCAGGCGCGCCTAACCGTCGCGCCGAGAGTCTCGGAACGGTGAAGCCGTTCGGAGCCGCATCTGGGGCGCGGGCTCCGACGGGATGCTAGAGTAGAGACCGCAGTATGGCTCGCGCTCCGGAGGTGGAGAAATGTACCTAAGAGTACTGGTTCTGCTGGATGGATCCGAACTGTCCGAGATGGTTTTCAGGTATGCCGCCGAACTGACCGCGCGCCTGCATGTGGACCTCGACCTGCTGCACGTCTGCGAACCGGAGCACGCCGGCCAACTCCCGATGCGGCAGGCCTATATCGAACAGAAGGTGGACATCATCCGCTCGGGGGCCGACGGGTCAAGCTCCAAGTACGGTCACACGGGCATGGGGCAGTCCATCCAGGCGCGGGGTAGCGTGCTGGTGGGTGATCCGGCCGAAGAGATACTCGAATACATCGAGCATGGAGACGTCGACCTGGTCATGATGAGCACCCACGGTAGCTCCGGCGCCAAGGGCTGGCATCTAGGGAATGTGTCCTCCAAAGTCATGCATAACGCGAACATCCCCATCTGGTTGGTCCCGGCGCGGCTTCGAGAGGAGATCATCAGCGACACACTGCTCAAGAGGAACATGGTTATCCCCCTGAGCGGCTCCAAGCAGTCGGAGGCGGTGATCTCTCACGCCGTCGGCATCGCAGAACGCCGAGGCGCCGAGTCCGACGTGGTGCTGCTGCACGTGCTTGAGGACGACAAGGACGAGGCCAGGATGCGGGAGTATCTGAATAGCAAGGTCGAGTCTGCGATGGGGAGGGGCATCACAGCGAGGACCGAGCTCCTCCGCGGCGACCCGGCCACGGCCATCGTAGAGTATGTCACGGGTCGACCCACCCAACTGCTCGTCATGGCTACCCGGGGACATTCAGGCCTCAGTAAGACCGTCTTCGGAAGCGTGACCGAGAACGTGATCAACCTGGTCAAGGAGACTCCTCTGCTATTGGTGCAGCCGGACGCGTAGGAGCGTGATGAGGATGCCTCTTCATCGCTTGGCCAAGGCCTTCATCGAACAGTATGTCGCGTCCGGGGGCCGATCCATTTCTTCGATGCCCGTGGAAGAGGCCCGGCGATCGTCCGGCGAGATGTTCGCTATGGCGCCCCCCGGCCCTCTGGTGGCCAAAGTCGAGAACATCTGCATCCCCGGCCCCGGGGACGATATTCCCATTCGTGTCTATACGCCCGAAGGGTTCGGCCCCCTCCCAGGGGTTGGTCCCCTACCCGTCTTGGTCTACTTCCACGGCGGCGGTTGGGTCGTCGGAGACGTGGAGGCCCAGGATGCCGACTGCCGCATGATGGCGAACGGCGCGGGTTGTATCGTGGTGTCGGTGGACTACTGCCTGGCCCCTGAGAACAAGTTCCCGGCTCCGGCCGAGGACGCCTATGCCGCCACGCGATGGGTCGCGGAGAACGCCGCCCGCTTGGGAGGCGACGAGACGCGGATCGCTGTGGGTGGCGGGAGTGCCGGAGGCAACCTCGCCGCGGTGGTGGCGCTCATGGCCCGTGACCGCAGCGGCCCGTCGCTTGCCTGCCAGGTGCTGACGGTGCCCGTAACCGACCGCGACTTCGACACCAAGTCATACCGCGAGAACGGCGAGGACTACGTTCTCACCAGAGACGAGATGATGTGGTTCTGGGATCATTACCTGAGTAGTGACGACGAGGCCGATCATCCGTACGCCTCGCCGCTGCGCGCCCCCGACCTTTCGGGGCTGCCCCCCGCCTTCATCCAAACGGCCGAATACGACCCGCTACGTGACGAAGGCCGGGCCTACGCCGACAGGCTGGAGGCCGTCGGAGTGCCGGTGAAATACCGCTGCTACGAGGGCATGATCCACATGGTCTTGGGTCCGGAGGCTATGGACGACGTGACGACCTACCTCAAGGAACACCTCGGTTAGGCGGGCGCGGGGCCCCCGCTCGCCTATGACCCGCCCGCTCGTTCCGCTGCCGGGCTTCCTGCGCGCCTACCGTGTAGCAGGTGGTAGATGACCAAGGCCACGACCGCGACGCCGGCCATCACTCCGTACATGCCCCGGTAACCTGTGAGGGGGATGAGAAGTCCGCACAGCAACGGCCCCAGCCCCAACCCCGTATCTCCGAAGATGTAGAAGGTGGAGGTGGCCTGGCCCATCCGGTGCAGCGACGTGACTTTGGCAACAAGAGCACGGCCGCAGGCCTGTATGGCTCCAAAGCCCAACCCCATCACGGCCGCGGCCAGCAATAGCACCGAGCCGTGGTTGGTTACGGCCAGCAACACCAGACCCACAGCGAAGACGAGGATGGCTGTGTACACTACTGAGTTCTCACCCTTTTCGTCGAAGCGTCGTCCTACGAATGGTCTGGTGACGAAGATGACCGCCGCATAGACGAGGAAGAACAACCCGGCCGCCGTGGTTAGATCGATAGCCTCGGAATAGAGGGCAAGGAACGACGAGACACTTGAGTAGCATAAGAAAAGAACCATGAGGGCGAGACTGATGGGTACCGCCTTGGGTTCGACATAGTTGCTGAGTTTGAATCCCTCGGTCTCGGCCGCCTGTTCCGCGGTCAGTTCCAGGTCACCGACGCCCAAGAAGGGGAGAAGGATCAGGGCGATGAAGGCCGCGACGGAACAGGTGATGATGATCGGATCGAATCCGCCGTGTCGTATCAACAGCAGACCGACGGCTGGACCGATGGCGGTGGAGAGCGTTTGTCCCAAAGTGAAGTAGCCGATGCCCTCCCCATAGCGCTCCCGAGGTACAGCTCCGGCTACGATGGTCCCCACGGCGAGGGCGGCCGTACCGTGCGCGGCGCCATGGAGGAAGCGTATGAGCAGAAGGAGTTCGACGCTGTTCACTGCGAAATAGGCCAGGGTAAGGGCTACGTTCACGATCGAGCCTATGTAGAGGACCCTGTTCTGGCCGATCCGATGGATATGCTTGCCGAGGGAGGGACGGGTGACGAACGCCCCGATTACGAAGATGCTGGCCGACAGACCGGCTACGGCGGGAGAGACATCGAACCGGTCGGTGGCGACCTTGGACATGACGATCATGAGCAGCAGGAAGCACACGGAGTGCAGGAAGTTCACCACCCAGATGATGATGAAGCTCCTGGTCCACAGGCTCTGTAGGGCCGGGCCTTTCCCGCGACCGGCGTCCGCGTCGGCGCCGACTGAGCCGGCGCCCCCGACTACGCCGGAGCCCTCGGCTACGCCCGAGCCCCCGACGTCGTCGCCGACCGTGGCGCCGTCATTCGTGATGATATGGCTGTCGTCGCTGTCGACGCCCGCGTCCTTCTCGCGACCCACGTTCTAGATCCTCAGTCTCCCCAATTCCGTTGATTGCCTGGAGCCGGTCGGCCCCGAGGCGATTCTACACCTCGCCGTGCGTATGACGCTGAGATGCTTCGCTCGACGGGCTCCGCTCAGGTGTCGTGTTCGTCTCTCAGCATCTCCTTCATGCACGAGGGGCGGGGCGCCGATGTATTAGGGAGGGATGCGCATCGAGAGGGAGGAATGCGTGCCGGAAGAGAGTGGTCAGTCTGGGCGTGAGATGCTGGAACGGCTGATTGCGCAGCTCCAGAGTATCCAGCCGGGCGAGCATGAGTCGGGGCTGAAGGACTGGCGGGCCCGCGCGGATGAGGTCATGTCCAAGCTCTACGGACCGCGACACAGATCGACTCTGGATCTCCGCGCAGTCACCTTCCGCGATTTCGCACAGGGTCGTGCGAGGGCAGTCGCCCTACTGAGAGCCGCCGTCGTCACGGCCGCGGCCAAGGAGAAGAGTGAATCCAAGCCCGCGGTCCGGGCGAAGCCCCCGGCCTCACAGCCGTTCAATGGGCTTC
>JAAYJE010000074.1 GCA_012523095.1 Actinomycetota bacterium
CGGCCGACGATCTCACCGACCCGGCTCCGGCCAACACCTTCGCCCACCTCGACGCCACCACGGTGCTCAGCCGGGCCATCTCCGAGATGGGCATCTACCCGGCCGTCGACCCTCTCGACTCCACCAGTCGGGCGCTCAACCGCCAGGTGGTGGGAGACGAACATTACGAGACGGCCACCAAGGTCCAGGAGATCCTCCAGCGCTACAAAGACCTGCGCGACATCATCGCCATCCTGGGTATGGACGAACTGTCCGACGAGGACAAGGTGACGGTGCGTCGGGCCCGCAAGATCCAACAATTCCTGTCACAACCCTTCTTCGTGGCCGAACAATTCACCGGCATGCCGGGTAAGTTCGTCCCGCTCAAGGAGACGGTGCGGAGCTTCAAGGAGATCATCGAGGGCAGGCACGACGACCTACCGGAACAGGTCTTCAAGTACCAGGGCGGCATCGACGAGGTCCTGGCGGCGGCGCGCGCCTTGCAGGCGGCTAAGGCTACGGAAACGGTCGAAGCGGCAGAAGCGGCGGCCGAGACCACGGCCGTCAAGGCGTAGAGCGGGCGCGATGGCGGACCGAGAAGACAGCCTGTGTCTGCGCTTGGAGCTCGTGGCGCCCGCGGGCCTGGTCTTTGAGGGTGACGCGGAGATGGTGGTGCTTCCGGCCGTGACCGGCGAAGTGGGTATCCTGCCCCGTCACGCGCCGCTGGTGGCACAGCTCACCATAGGGCGCTTACGGGCCCTCCTGGTCGGAGGCGATTGGGTGACGTTCGCTGTAGCTGAGGGTTTTGCCAAAGTACAGTTCAACAAGGTCATTGTCCTGGCCGACGCGGCCGAGGAAGCTTCACAGATAGACGTCGACCGGGTCAACAAATCCATCGAGAAGGCCACGAAGCGTCTGGAGATGGTACGCTTGGGCACGGTCCCCGAGGGGGAGGATGTGGATCCCTACCGGGAGCAGCTCGCGCTCAAGCGGGCTCACAACCGACTGAAGGTCGCGGAGAGGCTCGATAAGTGACGGAAGCATCCGGGGAGCCGCGTCTCCTGATACGCGGCGGCCACCGGCTCGAAGGACAGGTGGCCGTTTCGGGCGCGAAGAACTCCGCCCTCAAGCTTATGGCCGCATCGCTTCTGGCGCCCGGTGTCAGTATCCTGCACAACGTGCCTGACATCCAGGATGTCCGCACCATGCAAGAGGTGCTGGAGTACCTGGGGGCGGTGGTGGACTTCGCCGACGGCACCTTGACGGTCGACACCACCGCTGTGCAGTCGCAGGTGGCTCCGTATGAGCTGGTGCAGCGCATGCGGGCTTCCATCCAGATCATGGGTCCTCTGGTGGCGCGCTTCGGGCGGGCCCGCGTGCCCATGCCGGGGGGCTGCAACCTGGGTCCCCGTAAGATCGACATCCACCTGCGCGGCTTGGCCGACATGGGCGGGGTGGTGCGCCTGGACCACGGCTTCGTCGAGGTCACGGCCCCCAAGCTTCATGCCATCGACATGTTCCTCGACTATCCCAGTGTGGGAGCCACCGAGAACCTCTTGATGGCCGCTGTGATGGCGGAGGGAACCACCACTCTCGAGAATGTCGCCCGTGAGCCGGAGATAGTCGATCTCTGCAAGTTCTTGGTGAGCATGGGGGCCGACATAGAAGGGGCGGGGAGCTCCACGATACGGGTGAACGGCGTCGACGAGATGCACCCGGCCGAACACACGGTCCTGGGCGACCGTATCGAGGCCGGGACCTTTCTCGTAGCCGGGGCTGTGACGGGGGGAGAGGTGGAGGTCACCGGCATCAGTCCCCACGTGCTCGACCTGTTCAGCTCGAAGCTCAGATCCATCGGTGTGCAGGTGCACGAGAATACCCGCAGCGTCAAAGTGCGCGGCGATCCTGCAGGCTACACGACCGTCGACGTGTCCACCCTGCCCTATCCCGGTTTTCCCACCGATCTGCAGGCCCAGATGATGGTGCTGCTCTCCATCGCCGAGGGGGTCTCGGTGGTCACCGAGAACGTGTTCGAGAACCGCTTCGGTTTCGTGGATGAGTTGATACGCCTAGGCGCCGACATACGTGTGGACGGCAATCATGCCGTTGTGACCGGGGGGCAGTCGTTGACCGGAGCCATCGTCCGCTGCCCCGATCTGCGGGCGGGAGCCGCCTTGGCTCTGGCGGGTCTGGTCGCGGAGGGCTGCACGGAGCTGCGGGAGGTGTACCACATCGACCGTGGCTACGAGCATTTCGAGGAGAAGCTTCAGACTTTGGGCGCCGAGGTCGAGCGTACGACGGCAGAACCTCGGCATTCCTGACTCTGCCTTTTTCGATGGCGGGGTCCGGGTTAGAATCTCCCTTTGATGCTGAGAAGGAAGGCTTCTGAACGACAAGCTCTACACCGTCTATACAGTGGACAGACTGAAGAAGCGGCGCCTGCGCCGGGTGCTGCTGTTCGTGCCCGTGGGCTTGATCGTGGCGGCCGCCTTGGTGGTGGGCGGTTCATACGCGTGGCTGAACTGTCAAGTGGGGCGGGCGCGGGTCGAGACCACCGGCGAGTTCGGCACCTCGCTCGTCGCTCCCATCGACCCGCCGGAATCCATGGACATCCTGGTGCTGGGATGCGACAAGCGCCCCGACAGCGCAGGCGAGGAGACCCGCTCCGATACCGTGATGCTGGTGCACATCGACAAAGAAGCCGACTACCTATCGATCCTCTCTCTGCCTCGTGACCTTCGGGTCGAAGTCCCGGGCCACGGTATGCATAAGTTGAACTGGGCCTATTCTCAAGGCGGTCGAGATCTGGCCGCAGCGACCATCGAGACTCTCACCAACATCGAAATCGAACACTTCGTAGAGGTCGGCTTCAAGGCATTCAGCGACATGGTAGACGCGCTGGGAGGTGTATATATGGACATCGACCGCCGTTACTACAACGACTTGGCCGACTCTGATTACGAGCACATCAAGATCTCGCCCGGCTATCAACTGTTACACGGTGCCGATGCTCTCGATTACGTGCGCTTCCGACACGACCAGAACTACGATTTCGGGCGGATGAACCGCCAGCAGCGCTTTCTCACCGCGCTCAGGGAACAGGCGATGGGCTGGAATCTGGCCCTCGACCTGCCTGGGGTCATCAAGGCCCTGTTCGGCAATCTTGAGACCACTCTCGGCACCAGGGATATCATGAGCTTGGCGTACTGGGGCGTGAAACTGGACGGCAACCGCATCCGCCAAGTGAGTCTTATAGGCAACATCAACACCATCGATGGCGAATCCTGCGTTACCCTAGAGGAGGGGGCTCTCGAGGAGGCGGTGGCGCAGTTGCTGACCCCCTCCTATGGAGCCGGTAGTGCGTCGACGACCGACTTGTCGGTCGCAAAGGTGGAGACCACCACGACTCTGCCGCTTACCTCCATCGATCCTTCAGAGTTCACCACCGACCTGGACGCCATCGAGAACAGCACCCTCTGGCATGGTTTCGCGGCCAGCGTGCCGTTCCAGGTCCGGGCTCCCGGCTATCTGCCGGCCACGTACAGCTTCATGGACAGCAATCCCTCGCGCAAAACCTACGGTGCTTACGACATCCAAGCGGGCAAGAAGACCGAGAAGGCCATCAAGATGGTCTATCAACGGGAGGGGACCGACCAGTACCTTGGCATCATGCAGACTACCTGGCTTGATGCTCCCGCCGCCAGCAAGGGAAGGCAGGAAGTCGAGCACAATGGCATAACCTATACCATCGTGGGAACCAGTCAGAGCACTGATCATGTCTGGTGGATAGAAGACGACGTCCTCTACTGGGTCTCTAACACTCTCTCGTACTCCTTAAGCCCGAGAGAACTGCTCAAGGTGGCTTGGTCGATGATCCCAGTACCGGGTGGGACCTCGGGCTGAGCAGGGTCGCGGGCTGAGCGGGATCTCGAACTGAGCGGGGTCATGAGCTGAACCACAAACCGTACACTCTGTATGAGGTCGAAGGACGGTCCGGCAGACGGTGGAAACGGACCGTCATATGGACGGTCATCGTCCTCCTAGTACTGCTGCTGGGCACCGCCGGAGGTTCGTATCTGTGGTTCCGGAGCCAGGTGGCGGGCGCCAACAAACGGGTGCCCGACGAAGTGCGGGCGGTGCTCGACGACAAACCGCGCAGCACGGCCACTACCACCGGCGTTACTGGGTCGAGGCCCGAGTCTACGACCACTACCGTCCCCGAATCGCCATCGGCGATGCATCTCCTTGTGCTGGGATCCGACTACCGTGAAGACGGAGAGGAGGGGGGGAGTCGCTCGGACACCATCATCCTCGTCAACATCGATCCGGATCGTGACTTCTTCTCGGTCATGTCGATCCCACGCGACCTCCGCGTCGAGGTGCCGGGTCACGGGTTCAACAAGATCAATTACGCTTATGCGGTGGGCGGACCCGCCCTCACCATCAAGACGGTGAAGCAGCTGACCGGCATCGACATAAACCACTACCTGGAGGTCGACTTCAATGCCTTCAGAGACATCACGGACTCCATGGGTGGGGTCTACGTCGATGTCGACAAGCGCTACTATCAGGACAACCCCAGGTACGAACTCATCAAGTTGCCCCCCGGTTATCGGCTCCTGGATGGGGACACCGCTCTCGACTACGTCCGTTATCGACGCGACAAGAACCTGGATTTCGGGAGGATGGAGCGGCAGCAGGTCTTTTTGACGGCCGTGCGGGAGCAGGCTATGGGTTGGGACCTGGCCTTCAAGCTGCCCCGCCTCGTGAACGCGCTCTTCTCCAACGTCACCACCACGCTCAGCGCGAACGACGTGCTCAAGTTGGCCTGGTGGGGCGTCAGGCTGGACGGGGGCAAGATGCGGCGCGTGACGATCGTGGGAGATGCTCGGGAGCAGGACGGCGTATCTTACGTGTTCGTCAGCAAGCAGGGGATAGCCGAGGCGGTGGATGACTTCCTCACCGCCCCAAGCGCCGGTGCGCCTGTTGCGGGCGAGAGTTCTGCCCCCACGTCGACCACTCAACTGAGAACCGCTCCCGATCTGCGAGGCATGAAGGTGGACGTCTTGAATGCAAACGGCCGGGCCGGCGAAGCCGCCGCCGCCGGCCGGTGGTTGAGCAGTCTGGGAGCGGAGGTGGTCACGGTGGGCAACGCCGGCACATCGGTCGACCGGACCTCGGTGGAATACCCATCGGGAAAAGCGGACGAGGGAGAGCTGGCCGCCCGTGCTCTTCAGACGGATTTGTGCGACTGGAACAGTGACCGCCCACGGGTCACCGTCGTCTTAGGCGATGACTTCGCGCTGCCCTCGGATTATGCGCTGCCGCCGGGCCCGGACACCATATCCGGAGCAGGAGGCTGGAAGAAGATCGCCCAGACTGTGCCCTTCGCGGTCCGCGGTCCGGCCTACATCC
>JAAYJE010000075.1 GCA_012523095.1 Actinomycetota bacterium
GCATCCAGCGCCCATACCTGCGAACGCAGGTGCACGCAAGGTACCGCTCCGGGCGTCTCTACCTTGTGGAGAAGCAAGTCCATGTGTACGTCACCCGTGAAATAGGTGACATCATCAAGGAAAGTGCCAGTCAGACCGTAATCGCCTACGACCGGCCATAGGAGCTCGACCATAGTGGAGCCATCAGTGAAGACAATGTAGTAAGGACAGTAGTAATAGTCGAAATCCACTTGGTCTTCGATGAGAGGATTCACTACGCCCGGCTCCCACAGCCAGGGGTTCGCCGGCAACGGTGACTCTGCGATGCCCCATCCGTCGGGTAGTTCACGCGGAAGATAGATGGGTAACTGCGAACGGAACCGGGTCTTCAGCTCTTGCGCGAGCTCGGCAAGGGTGGTCTTCGATACCTTGAGCGGCCAGAGTGGAGCGAATTCTCCACCCAGAGCCGCGTAGAGTATCTCGGCCATCTCCCCGCGGGTCGCGGTTTCGTACAGATCGAACTCCCGCGGGTCCCAATTGCATAGAAGACCGTTGTACTCTGCCAGACGCACGTTTTTGCCGTGAGTGGGATCAGCAGTCTCACCCCAGTCAGCTGGCCAATGTGGCCAATCTGCCGGCGGCTGTTCCAACCTCCCCGGCCGCAGGCGTTCGAGAGCGCGGACCACCATGCTCACCATCTGGATGCGGGTGACAGGCTGGTACGGGCCGAAAGATGTGGCAGTGAACCCTTGTACGATGCCGTTGGCGGCAGCCACCGCCACGAAGTCATCGGGATAGAGAGGGTCATGAGCGGGCCCTCTGGGCACATCGGCGAAGGGGCAAGGGACCGCACCATCGGACACTGGGATCCGCAGCGCTCCCACCAACATCTTCGCGAGTTGCGCTCTGAGCACCGGATTATCAGGGCGGAAGCTTCCATCATCGTAGCCCTGCACTATGCCTTCTCGAGCAAGAGTGAAAATATCGCTGCGGTACTCGGAGACATCCACGAACTCCTCACTATCAACCCATCCGTAACGCAGAAGCTCTCCATCATAGCCGAGTGCCCATCCGTGGGATTCATCAAGACACTGGACCCATGTCAGTGAGCTGGAGAAGCCGACCGGCGAGGCGTCTTCCCAATGCTGGCCACCGTCACGTGTGTGTAGGATGGTTCCGCCCTCGCCGACCACCCAACCCGTGAGCGGATCGAGAAAGTCCACTGCACAGAGCCTCTTCGTGGTGGGGGCGGACTGTCTCTTCCAGGTGAGGCCGGCATCGTCAGTGCGAAGAATGGCACCTTCCCCTCCTACTGCCCAGCCTGTATTCACATCTACGAAGTCAAGATCCGATAGATCTGCAAAGGGGGAAGGCATCAACGCCTCATACCCAGGTAGCAGGGTCCAAGTGAGACCTCCATCGGTGGTGCAAAACAACCCATCCTCTGGCCCCCGTTTTTCCGGGAGCCAGTTGGCGAGTAGCCATCCATGCCCCTGGTCGACGAATCTCACGAGCCTGGTTGCACCTATGTACCGTTCGACGTCGTCGTTTACGACGAGAACCCAAGTCAGACCGCCGTCCTCGGTCTTCCAGATGTACGTGCTGAAAGAGTTCGCGCCGATGAGAAACCCGGTCGACTGGTCGAAGAACACGATATCTCGGATGAACATGCCACCGAAATCCCCCACCCGGCCGACTCTCGCCCAATTCTCTCCGCCGTCGGTAGTGCGAAGCACGTAGAAGGGGTCGTCATGCCAGTCGCCTTCAGCCCGTGAGTAGTCCACCACCCATCCGTGCATCTCATCAAGAAAGAAGAAGCTTTGGATGCCGGAGTTGCTCGCAAGTTGTCTGCGCTTCAGAACCCAATGGAAACCACCGTCAGTGGAACAGTACAGCGCCATTCTGGAGAAATAAGGCTCATAGACCAGGGCGTAGATAAGGTTGGGATCGATGATCTGAACCTGAGTCAGAGATGCTTCTTCCGCCAAGTCTGTCTTGACAAGATGCCAGGTCCCGACCGCCGAGGATGCGGAGTCTCGAGATGCCAGCGCAGGTGGGCCTGCAAGGCATAGGAACAACAGAACAAGGAGGATCGCAGCCCCGATGACACCCGCCGGTTTGATGGAGCGCATAGCCAGACCTCCGATCCCATCCGAGTGTTGTCAGACCACGCTAGGAGTTCCCGGGCCACTTGTCAAATCGTGTCGCCCACGGTCACGTGGCGCCGCCGGCTATGGACACACGAACATCTCGCGCGGACACATGAACCACCCCCGGTCAAGGAAGTGAGCACGGGTGGGAAAGCCGACGCTGTCGGCAGCGTCGACCGGGACACCATGTTCATCCATGAGAGGCAGGCCGCTCACACCAAGACCACTGGCAAGCGGAGGCGTGGAGGGCCTCGCCTACCGGCTTCGTTCTATCATCGAAAGCAAGAACCTCACTCCTATGGCCAGGAAGTAGGAACCTCGATAGTCTGGCTGCGTACGTGGATGCTTACACAGCCGCGCGGCTGGCGCGTGAACTGGTGCGGTCGGGCGGCTTCCCGGCCGGGGTGGGCAACGCGGAAGTGGAGGCCTGGAACACCGGCGTGGCTAAGCTGGATCCCGGATGGTCGGTGTCTACGCTCTTCCTACTCGAGCCTGACCGGTCTCTTGCCGGGTTCGAGGCGGAAATCCCCGCAGTTTTGGCCGAACTCGCCGCCATGGGACTACTGGAGTCCGTCGTGGCCGCTGACGGCCGGGCCCTCTACACGCCCCGCAGGGAACTCGAAGTGCTCTGCCTGGAGATAGCCCGGTCAAGAGCCACCTTCGGGCTGGTGTCGAGGCATCTCGCAGGTCCGACCACCGTGGAGGCGAGCATCCTGTTCGGATGGCGCACTGGCGAGGGGCTCTGGGTGGCTGAGCTCAGCGCAACTGGGCGGCGGTCTGCCTCAAGCGAGCCCGTGGCCGGTGATGCGGCGCTCCTGACCTTGATGCAGATGGTATTCCATGAAGGATGCCGTGTGCTTCGCCTCGACTTGCCGTCCTAGCCCCTTGCGCTTGAGGAGTACTTCCAGGCATATGCACCGCTCCGAGAGACCCAGCATCGCGGCGGCGCTGATGGCCGCGCCATCGCTGGAGCAGAAGGACAACTCATCTGCAGGAGCCGCAGCAAGTAGGGCAAGTATCTCGATCTCGCCCGGGTGGAGGTTGTCCATGAACCAGTTCGCGAACCTGGCGCTCACCGCGATGATCGACTCTAGGTCGGCCTCCAGGATCTCCACCAGGTTCTTGGAGGCATCATCATGGACTCTTATCTCTTTTTTGGGACCCCCAGGTATCTCGCGATAATAGCGCGCTTCATCAGCCACGATGGAGGGGACTACCACCCGCCCCCTGGACTTCACGAATCTCGGCCAAAGACCCAGCGCGTGGAGGTCTATGATGATCATCGCATCAACCAGCACACGCAATTCGCTGATGGTAGTCACCGTCCTCGATCCCGAAACGTGCAAGCTGGTCATCCAGGTCTTCTAGACTGGTCTCGAGACACTCCGCAAGCCGCGCCCTAGACATCAGACCCTTCGCGTACGCGAAGAAAACGGTCCTCACATAACGATCCGGCAAGGGAGGCGGATCTTGCCATTCGCCCCTCCGCGCCACCCTGTCAAGCCGGCGAAGCTTGTCGTCTGCCAGCGCTGAATCGACATCTTCGCATTTGATCCAGGACAGATTGTGCATCCGCCACAACAGGGCCTCGGTGGAGACACCGAAGTCACGCGCGATACTGATTAGATCCGCATAGTCGACTTCTCCACCCCGACAGCGCTCATCAAGTGCGGCTTTGAGCTCATCAGCGGGGAGCAAGAGGCCGGCGGCAAAGCGATTGGCCAGAGGCTCTACCTTCTTCTGCCGGTCGTCACCCCAGGATGTGTTCCAAGTCAGCAGATGGAACAGCTCATGGGCGAGATCGAAGTTCCTCCGCCACGGAGGCTCATCGGCGTTGATCAATATCGCGTCCCCATGTTCGCCTCTTGTGCAGGCCGCGGACCCACCGCTTTGCAGAGAAGCGAACCAGATCAAGAAGTGATACTGGTTCTCCAAGGTGTCGGCGAGACTGCTGGCCGGTCGAGCTCCGAGCTTCAGCAGTCCTGCCACTTCCAAGGCGAGCTTGTCAACATCCCGGTACTGGGTCGTCGCTGGGTTGAGATCTGGCTCGGGAAGCCGCCGAGGCTCCGATTCCTCGAGAGCCTTACGGGCGCTGTGATAGGCTCGGCAGAACGACAACAGACGGGCTTCGTGTTCCTCGCCGCCCGCTGCGGGCTGCTCCCTCCAGCAAACCCGCGGCTCGCCCGGTTCGTGCGCATCCAGAAGTTCGGCTATGGAAACGTGTAGAGCTCGAGACAGCCGAGAGAGCTCAGTCGCCTTCACCTCTCGTGATCCGGTCTCGATCTGAGACACGCTTTGCCGATGCTCGATGCCCGCCCGGGCGGCCAGCTCATTCTGGCTGATGCCAAGGCGTTTTCTCGCAGCCTTGATCCGCTCTCCGATAGACGAACCAACGTCCGCCATGATACGCTCCCGCCTCCCTTTGTCGCACAGTTTTATTGCAGACTACCGACACTATCTGCCAGCTATTATAGAAATCGCAAGATTATATTGCAAGAAGTCGGCGAGATACCCTTGCCCTGTGTGCCAGAAGAATCGCCAGACTGCACGTGTCAGTATCGCCGTCGTCAGCCGCAGCGAGGATCAGCTTCCCGCCGCTCGCGTTGAGGAAGCCGGCGATGGTCTTCAGGGCGCTGTGTTCTATGCGCGGGTCAGCCTCGCCGATGTGGAGGTTCTTGCGCAGACATGACTTGAACTCCACGGTGGTGGTCTCGCCACTGCCGATGAGTTCTTCCAGGGTCCATTCTTCGGTGGAGCCCGTACAGCCATCCATGCGCTCATACCCGGCCACCTCCGCACCCGGGATTTCGTCGCATCTGACGGGGAGAATCACGAGATTGTGGATTCCCAGATTGAGACTCAGCTCGGCTACGCTGCCAATAAGCTTACGGACCGTCTTGCCCTCATGTCCGAGATCCTGAATCTCGATCTCATGTGTCCCCAACGCTATCAGTCGATTCAACCAAGAGCGATTCTGCGGCAGATGCCACTTGAGTTCGGAATCATAGACGTACAGCAGACACCTAGACTTGACGCTCTTCGTCCCGGCAGTCTCTGACACCAGGGTCGCGAGGCGAATCAGGTCGCACATGAGTCCGGCCGTATGCGCGGTCTTGTTAGTGGAGTGCTTCCGTCCGTGATTAGTCTGCCCTCGGAAGAACTTCGCCTCGACCCAATCCTCGAACCTGCGCCCGTGCTGCTCGAGACGCCTCGAGCCCGTGTTCAGACTAGAGAGTTTGATTTTCCGGTCGGCCCGCAGGTGGCGAGGGTCATTCATTCCAGGGAATGCCCCATCCGGTCGATACAGCCGCTCGGCATGAATGCACGACAGGGGGTTCAGCACGTTCCGACCGTTGAGTTCCTGCAGCATGGGCAGGCTGGAGGAGTCGACCTCTGTCTCAAACTAGCCCACCTCGCGGTCTGTGCTCGATAACCCAGAACTTGACCACTTTGAGCCCGTTTGATCATCGAAAAGTCAACCACCCTCGAGGCGAGCCGTTCAGGTACGATGAGACTGAGGGACGTTCGGGTTCTGTTATGCCAGCGCCAGACGATCAGCTATTCGTGTCACAGGAAGACTGGTGGAACAACGCCTGCCTCAATTGGTGCCACGATGGGTGGGCCCTCTATGCCATGGGCTATCGGGAGGCTGCCGACCTCCTCGTGCAGCACCTCGAGGAACACGGCGGTCTTCAGGACATGTTGGTTTACCCGATCCTCTTCCTGTATCGACAGTACCTTGAACTTGAGATCAAGGACCTCATTCGTCAAGGACGACGATTGCTCGACATCTCAGGTGGGTTCCCCTATAACCACGACATTGCCGGACTCTGGAGTATCTGTCGCCAGCTCCTGTCGGATATAGCCCCCGACGACTCTGTAGAGGAGCTGAGGGAAACCGACAGGCTGATTGGCGAGTTCGCTGCAGTCGATCCGAGCTCGATGGCTTTTCGCTACCCGGAGGACAAGAAAGGTGATGCTTCACTTCCGGGCATCATGCACATCAACCTACGCAACGTACGCGATGTCATGAGTGAGATCGGGGACTTGCTCACGGGTGCCGGCGGCCTTGTTGCTGAGTACCTAGCCATCAAGAGTGAGATGGAGGCGGGATTCGATTGATGCCTGGGTCCGCCAGGCCAAGGTCGATGAAGGGCTCAGAGACGGGCTGACGAGCCCGGAACGAGCCGAGCTTCTCGCCCTAAGGCTCCTGCCGCCGCCATGAACCATGGGTTTGAACTCTCTCATCTTAGTGCGCTGGCCAGTCAGTACGCCCACTCTTGGTCGTCATCGACCGGTCAGATGACTCACCGGGCGATCAGCACAATCACCAAGATCAGCACGATGACCGTCAAGAAAGCCACACCACCCATGAGCAGCTGAATCCTGGACTGAGCAGACCTCACAGCTTCCCCCAGTGCTTGGGCGATCTGGGCCTGCTCGCCGCGGATAGAGGTGAGTTCAGAATTGGCCGAAGCACTCATCTCCCCTAGTTCAGCCATCTTGGGCACGAGTGCGGCAACGATTTCTGCCTGCTGCGTGAGGGTCTTCGATTGACCATCCAGTGTCGGAGCGATACTTCGAAGCTCCTCGACAATCTGCGGGCCTCCAACGGACCTGACCACATCAAGAGCTTCCACCGAGCGTTGTGACAGCTCCTCCAGCCTAGCCGCCAGTTGGGTGATTCGCTCACCGGATTCCTTGAGCGATCTCTCTGCTGCGGCGTAGCCCTCCGTCTCCTTCTTCAAAGACTCAAGCGCTGCCACCAACTTCTTCGCAGCCTCTTCCGCACTTAGGAAGCTCTCTGTAGGCTTGTCCCTAGCAGGCGTCTCCGCCATCTCGCTCCGCCCTCCGTTTCCGGGATCTCTCCTCGATCCCCTAGCTGTTGATATGCATGAGCGTTCTCGTGTTCACGGCAAGTTCGTCGAGGAGCCTCCAGGAAGTCAGGCCGGCGCTTTCAACACCAGCCTCAGCTACCAATAGTCGTGCCTGCTCGCGGTCTGGATATGCTTCGAAGAAGCGTCGTTCAAGCTGTTGAGCCAGCGCCAGACGACGCCGGCCCAACACACGTAGAGCAGTAGCAGTAGCCGCAGCAACCTGATCCGCCGGACACGCGTACTTGTCGCACGCGCTGTGTATGAAGGCGACCAGATTGTCCTCGACAAGGACCCAATCAGGCTGCCGAGCCAATGCCTCAGAGAGTGCTCGCAGGAGCAGAAGCGCCGGATGATCGGGGTACGACTCCAGGTAACGGCCCACCTGGCCGCGCACCGAGTCGGCGTCGCGTGGGCTGATGATCTCACCAAGAAGTGTGGTTGCTGCTGCCAGACCCCCGCCTGTCGACTCGACGATCGCGTCCAGTCGCTCGGAGAACTCCGTTGACTCCAGATAGCGGAGTATCCGAGCTCGGAATTGCTTGGCATCCTTTGCCTTGGCTGCAGCACGCATCTCTGAGATCGCCCGTCTGCGGCCCTTCTCGATAACTTCGTAGACGAATTCGAGATAAAGCTGGCCCATGGCCATCACGAAATCAAACGAATCTTGAGCGCGGTCTCCTATGGCCTCCGCTTTCGCCCGCTCCTGTACCGCCCGAGCCCCTTGGTAGGCGCCCACATAGTCGACGTAGGAGTCGATAATCTGGTCCCGCGTGGCGCCTGCCACCCGCACGTCATAGGTGGGGCCGGAGTACTGGACGGTGTAGTCACTCACTACACCCAGAACCACCAGACGGTGTAGAGCCTTCTCAAAGGCAGTGCGAGGATCCTCCTCGCCATCTTTCCGTCTACCAGGTGAGATCTCACGTCGGTTTACTCTGTCAAGAGGCTCCAGCGCGTGCGCCACCTCTGAAAGTGCCGCCAGTTCTCTGCCTATACCCGCGAAGGCTCTGGTCTGAAAGAACAACATGCGCGTTACGTCATCATCATTTGTCCGGTGGCGTCCCGAAATCGCTCGTTGTATCTCCTCCACCGGAGTATCCGGTGCAAGCAGCCGATCGTTACGTTCCTGGTGGTCGTCTGATGCTAGAAGACAGCAGTAGGAGGTGCGCCTATCGCGGCCGGCGCGACCCGCCTCTTGGTAGAAGGCCTCGATGGATGGGGGCAGCCCGTAGTGGACTGTGTAGCGCACGTTCTGCTTATCGATGCCCATACCAAACGCCTTGGTGCATGCGAGAACCGCCACTTGATTGCGCTTGAAGGCGCGCTCGGTCTGTCGGCGACGACGCGACCAGTCCGCGTTGGTCCCACGTACACCACTCGGCTTCTTCCCAGAGTAGGGCTCTGCTCGCAGCCCCGTGCGGGCAATCTCTGCCGCGACCTCCATCACCCCGAACTCCCCTCCAGCCCACGGACAGAAGACAAGCCCACATAGGGTGTCATCGCCTCGTAGGTCACCGAACGACTCAGGAGGGATGCGGAGCTTGCCGGGCAGGTGGCGACCTAAGAGTGCTCTTAGCATCTCCCGTTTCTCCTCACTACTACATCTGATGGCGACGTAGTCGAGTTCGCTACGATCGAAGGTCCGCGGAGTTATGACAGCGTCAAAATCGAAGATCTTGAGCTCTCGCTGGAGATCCTTCAGCACAGACCTAGAGGCGGTACCCGTGAGAGCCAATAGAGGCGGAGTCCAGTCTTCGCCCCCACAGCACTCTCGAGCGTTGTCCGCCAGTCTGAGGTAAGAAGTCCTGAAGTCATGCCCCCACTCGGAGACGCAATGCGCCTCATCGACCACAATGAGGCCCACAGGAACCGTCATCTTCATGGCGCGTAGCGCCTTGCGGAACTCCTCGATCTGAAAGCGCTCAGGAGCGATATAGTGGAACAGGTTGTCTCCGCCGAGTACGCGTTCGTAGGCTAATTTCTTCTCTCCGCGAGTGGTCAGGTCGCTCGTGATGCCGATAGCGCGGTCAATGCCGTACGTCGAGAGCACGTCTATCTGGTCGCGAATGAGCGAGAGGATCGGGTCGACCACAACGGCAGCACCAGGCAGCAGGAAGGCAGCAAGCTGGAAGGCGATAGACTTACCAGCCCCAGTAGGCAGGAGCACGATGGCGTCCTCGCCGGATAGAGCCCGCTCGATTGCGGCGTATTGCCCCTCCAGGAAGCTTGGCTTTCGAAAAATCCGCTCCAGGAAATAGAGGCAGGCCGACTCAGTGAACGACACCGGCAATCCCGGCGTGCACGAACGAGGCTGCCACGCGATCTGAACAGGCAAAGATGTATCACTCACGTGGAAGGTGAGACCGTTTCCTACGGCACCGTAGAAGGAGATGTGAACCTCCTGCGCTGCCTTCTGCTTCTCTTTCGAACGCTTTGCTGATGCTTGGAGCCCCCCGGGGAGAAGCTCGACTCCGTAGAGCCGACCGACGCGCACAGCGAGTTCTTGGAGGTCCTCCAAGACGGCGCGAAATCCGGGTGGCGACAGATCTCCTCGCTCGACCGCGTCTGTCGATACGACTATGGGGGTCCTGGCCACAGGATCGATCAGTCCCAGATTGATGGCGTGAGACAGAACCAACTGAATCTGCCCGGCCCTCCTCCAACGGGAGCGGAACACCTCTCCGTCTATCGGGGAGGCACGCGCAGCATCGAGAATCTGGCGTAGTTTCTCCATAACGGCCCCTGAGCCTGCTCTGACCTCAGCGGCCGGGATCCTGATGGTCTCGTACCCCGACATAGACAGGGCCGTGTCGCGGGCGCGAATGGCCTGGGTGTTGTCTCCCTTGCGCCCGTCCACCTCAATCACGAGAGGCTTCAGAAGGCCGGGGTGGTGTACTAGGAAGTCGACCCTCTGTTGGCTGGCAACGGCTTCAGAGCTTCCAATCAGAGCCCCGGACTCCAACTGAGGCGTTGTCCAACGGAGCCAGTCGTCACCCAGCCACTTCTTCAACCACACCGTGGCCAGCTGACGCTCTTCGTCGCTGTCGAATTCGAACTGAGCAAGATCCGCTTGCGGAGCAAGCCCCTTTGAACCCGAGGCCTCCGATTTCCTGAGGGTCTCCTCCAATGAGGGAGAGAGCAAGGTGACATGGCCCCGAGCAATCAGCTTGTCTAGCACGGACACCGCCCTCTGCACCTCAGGGGACAACTCGGCGACGTCCACCGAGGCCTCATATTCGCATCTCCACTGCCGCCCAACCGCAATCGTCTCCGTGTCTTGGGCATTCTCAAGGCCTTCAGCCGGCACGGTCAGGTAGTCGAAGAAGGCGACGCTCATCCCTCTCACAAGAGGCCGGGCTCGTACCGTCACCGGAGACATCTGCCCTGCTTCGGCTTCGGAACCCACGCTCTGACCACGTGCAACATCTTCGTCCCTGTTGCCAGGTCCAAGGGGTCTGATGCCTCGGCAACTGGGATACGCGGTGCAACCCCAGAACTGCTGGCCGGCTCTTGTCCCCTGCCTTGCTATCCGCAGCGTCATCGACGTTCCACACAGTGGGCAGGATGGTGCCTCCGACGGCTGAAGCCCCGTCGAAGAGCCGGGATCCCTGGACTGGCCGGTAGTTGAGGTGCTGGGGATAATCCTCCAACGGTAGTCTGAACCGCGAGCGGCTTTCCCCTGCATCTCTGGGCCGAAGAGCAGACGGTTGACCGACCGTGCTTCCACGTTGGATCCAGTGCGGTCCGCTATCTCGGCTACGATCTCTCGACCAAGAAGCGGCCGTGATGACTCGCGAAGAACCGCCAGTATCTGCTCAGCCAAGACTGATGCGTCCACTAGGACTTACCTCCGGACCTGAGATGTAAGAGACATCGAACCGATGTGCCCACGCTGAAGACCGGGACTGCAGTCGCTGACAGGCTGCCCCCTGCTCGCTGAAGGCCGCGCCTCAGTTGCAGCGATTAGGAGACTCGCCATCACCCCATCGCGACCATGTACATCCTACAACTTTGGCTGGATGGACTGAAGAACAACGGGCCTGTGCATGCCTGGCCGTATTTCACCATACCACCCGTCCGCCTGGTCCGCTACGATGGTTCGTGGTCAAGTCAACTATCAGCCGATAGGTGCGACTAGGGCGAACCGCTCTTGAACGAATCCAGCCGTCAGCTTCTGGAGATCGCCTCCTGGCGAGTGATCGCCGAGATGGTCCGTCGTCACCCGGGCATCTGTGTCATCGAGACACATCCGGGCGGCGGGCAGTACGACTGTCTCGAGCTTCTCCTGCCCATCGACGGCAGGGACACCCCTGGGCGCGAATCACTCTCAACCGCCTTGGCAGCGTGCATTACTGGCCAGTTTCCGGTGATTCGAACCTGACCTGGACCACATTCTGGTCCGAGTACCTCGCAGCTGGTGACCCCCTGGAGATCATCACCCGCCTGGAGACTATCGCCAGTCTCAAGAGCCCAGGGACGCTTCCCCCTAGCACGCCGGCCGTGGTCACCTACCGCTTCATCGCCGCCTTTCTATCCCAGGCCGTGTTCGGGCGCCAGATGTGGGAATGCCGCTCCGGCGTCCTCGACACCTCGGGGGAAGAGCCTACGCTCCGTCACGAGTGGTTCGATTCATGCCCCAAAGCCGAAGGACACCTCAGACATAGACAAGAGGAAGATCTCTTCGGTCAGCCGGGGTACCGGTTCTGGTTCCTGGTCAGGGACAATGCCCCCGCGCTTTGTCTGGAGACGACCGGGCATGCGTGGGATACGTCCGGAGTCCGCTTCGACCTTGTGAAGCTCTACCAGGCTCGCCACCGCATCTGGCCGGTGGTGAACTTCGTGGCTCGAGACCTACTACCGTGAACTCACGCGACCAAGGAGTGTGCGCATGTCCCTTGCCGACCTACTGAGCACCCATATGCCTGTGGCCGTGACTAAGCTCGCTGGCCCCACGAACGGCAGACTTGTTTCGCTCGATCGTGCAGAGAGATTCATTGAGACATATTCGTGGAGAGAGGCCGCCGTTCGCGGAGACAGTGCGTGCCTCACTGCCAACTCCCACCTGTCTAGTCCACCACCCGTGTACATTCCGCTCGGGCCCCACGCATCTCGGCGCCCTGGTCACGGTGCCATAGACGAAAAAGCCCCGCACGTCCGGGGCTTTCTAATGAGCCGTGCTGGACTCGAACCAGCGACACCCGGATTAAAAGTCCGGTGCTCTACCAACTGAGCTAACGGCCCGCATGAGGGGGCAGATTCTAGCCCCGGCCGCTATGAGTGTCAACGCGGGTGGCGCACTGGATCGTTCCCGGCCCGCGAGAGACCCCGCGGCTTTGCGGCCGCTCAACCATCCTGATAGATTGGCTGCGAATGCCCTTACTCGCCTCGGTCGCCGACCCGCGCTAGGTCGAGGTGACAGGCAGGTTCGCCTTCATGTACGCTCCCTGCCCAGCCCATGATCGGTTCGCCGCTGGCCGGAAGCAGCAACTCCTCCACCTCTCTGACTCGATACGCGATCCAAGCCAGCGCAGGGTCCACCATGCCCTGCTGCCGTATGTCCGTGTGCAAACCCCTAAGTCTCTGGACTGCCTCAGTGACCAGAGCAGTGAGCTGCTCGCGATCGTCCCGCACAGCGACCCCTTATATCGGTCTACCCTACGGCTATATCGGCAGCCCGCGCGCACTTGTTGAGCACAACCTCAATAGCCCCCCCTGCCTGCAGGCGCCCGAGACATCGTGAAAGCCCCGCATGCCGGCAGATGGGCGAGGAGCCGCATAGGTTCCCCGGAAGAGTCGCATAGGCCTCGGTGCGCAGCCGGAAGGGAGCCCATGCGGCTCCTCGGGCCACTCAGTGCCTGAAGTGACGCCTCCCCGTGACCACCATCGCCATCCCCCGCTCCTCCGCCAGCGCGAGTGACTCGTCGTCCCGCTTCGAGCCCCCGGGGTGGATAACACAGGTTGCGCCGGCGTTGGCACACACCTCCAAAGCATCCGGGAACGGGAAGAAGGCGTCGGAGGCTACTGCACAGCCGTCCAGCGGGAAGCGGGCCCGGTTGACGGCCAGGTTGGCCGAATCGACCCGGCTCATCTGTCCCGCGCCGACCCCCACCGTCATGAGGTCCTTGGTGAGGATGATGGCGTTGGACTTGGTGTGCTTCGCCACCCGCCAGCCGAAGAGCAGATCGCCCCACTCCTGTTCGTTGGGGCCTCGGCTGGTGACGACCGTCATGTTCTCGCGTTGGTCGACCTCGCAGTCCCAATCCTGCACCAGCATGCCCCCCACGATACGCTTCATGTCGAAGCTGCCGCAGGTGTCGCGGTTGAGCTGGCCGGTCAGGATGCGGATGTCTTTCTTGGCCGCCAGGATGTCGATGGCGTCTTCGTTGTACCCCGGGGCCCACAGGACCTCCACGAAGATCTGCGAAATCAGTCGCGCGACGGCCTCATCGACCACGCGGTTCAGCGCGATGACCCCACCGAAGGCCGAGACGGGATCGCAGTTGAAGGCCTTCTCGTAGGCCGCCGCCGCCGTCTCCGCCACCGCCACGCCGCAAGGGTTGTTGTGCTTGACGATCACGCAGGCCGGGAGCGCGAACTCCTCCAGCACCCTGCGGCAGGAATCGAGATCCAGCAGATTATTGAAGGAGAGATGCGCTCCGTGGAGCTGCTCGAGCGCCGCAGGCAATGTACCGCCCGCTCCCAACTCCGAATACCACGAGGCCCGTTGATGGGGATTCTCGCCGTAGCGGAGCTCCTTGAGCTTGACCAGATCTATCATGAGATGCTCAGGGAAGTCGGCGTCCTGCTCTCCGAACCAGTTGGCGATGGCCGCATCGTAATGAGCCGTGTGGTGAAAGGCCTTGGCTGCCAGACGACGACGGGTCTCCCGCGGGAGCTCACCCTGGTTGTCCTGCATCTCCTTGAGCACGACTTCGTAGTCGGCCGGATCGGTGACGATCCCCACTCCGGAGAAGTTCTTCGCCGCTGAGCGCACCATGCTGGGCCCACCGATGTCGATATTCTCAACGGCGTCGGCCTCGGTCACGCCACGCCGGGCGACCGTCTCTTCGAAGGGATAGAGGTTGACGACTACCAGATCGATGGGTTCGATGCCCAGATCGGCGATGGCCTCCATGTGAGCCGGCCGGTCACGATCGGCCAGTATGCCCCCATGGATGGCCGGATGTAGCGTCTTCACCCGTCCGTCCATGATCTCGGGGAAACCGGTCACGTCTGAGACGCCGGTGATAGATAGCCCGGCATCCCTCAGATGCTTGGCGGTCCCCCCCGTGGAGATCACCTCCACCCCCAGATCCACCAGGCCTTTCACGAATGGGACAAGGTCACTCTTGTCGGAGACCGACACCAACGCCCGCTTGACTTTCACTCTCTCCTCCTCGCTCACAGACCGGTCCGGCGGCCCGGCGGTGTCCTGTCGTCTGTCCGTCTACGTATCAGATGAATCGTCGCTGCTCCAGTCTACCTGGACGACCCGTGTTCCCGGAAGTGGCGCCCGTATCTTTCCCATCGCGATCAAACGAATGGTGGCCGGCAGCAGTTGGTGCTCCACCTCATGGATGCGCGCCGCCAGACTCTCGACCGTGTCTCCATCGTTCACCCGCACCGGCTCCTGCGCAATGACCGGACCGGTGTCCAACCCTTCGTCCACGAAGTGCACGGTGACCCCGGTCACCTTGACCCCGTAGCGCAAGGCGTCGCTGATGGAGGTGGTCCCCGGGAAGGCCGGCAGTATGGCCGGATGCAGATTGATGACGCGGAAGGGGAACTCCTGGATAAAAGCGGGGCTGACCATCCGCATGTACCCGGCCAGCACCACCAGCTCAGCCTCGGCCTTACGGATGGCCGCCGCCATGATCAGATCGTGCTCCGCCCGGCTGCCGCCGTGGTCGATCGGGAAGACCGCCGCAGGGATGTCTGCTTCGCGCGCCCGCTCGAGGGCCTGCGCGTCGGGATTGTCGCTGATCACCAGTGCCACTTCGATGACGGGGCCGCCCACACCGGCAAGGCGCCCGTGCAACTTGTCGATGACGGCCTGCAGATTGGTCCCGCTACCCGAGGCCAGGACGGCCAGTCGAAACACCGGGGTGCGGGCCGGGCTCACGCGATCTCACCCCTCACTGCGCACCATCCCAGACGACCTTGGCCTCTCCGGGGACGAGCTCGCCCAGGGAGATGACCTCCTCGCCCGCCGCCGCGAGCATCGAAACAGCCAGGTCGACGTCCGCCTCAGCGACCACGAGAACGTATCCGACACCCATATTGAAGGTCCGGAACATCTCATCCTCCTTAACATCGCCGAGACGCTGGACGGTCCGGAACATGGCCGGCACTTCCCAAGTGCCGCGACTGAGCGAAGCCGAGAGACCATCGGGGACCACCCGGCAGAGGTTGCCGGGGATGGCGCCCCCCGTGATGTGGGCCATGCCTTTGACCGCCAGGCCTTTCTCCAACAGACCCAGAACGCTCTTCACATAGATGCGGGTGGGTCGGAGAAGGGTGTCGGCGATAGTCTCACTGAAGCCGGGGAACCGGTCGCCCGCTCGGAGACCGTTCTTCTCGAGGATCTTACGCAGCAGGGAGAACCCATTGGAGTGAAAACCGTTCGAAGCCAGTCCCAGCACCACGTCCCCCGCGACCGCCTTGGACCCGTCGATCAGTCTGCTCCGCTCGCCGAGGCCCACACAGAAACCGGCCATGTCGAACTCTCCGGGCCCGTAGAGTCCCGGCATCTCGGCCATCTCGCCGCCCACCAGCGCGCAACCGGCCTGACGGCAACCCTCGGCCACCCCGGCCACCAACCGGGCCATCTCGTCCGGGACCAACCGACCCACGGCAAGGTAATCGAGAAAGAGGATGGGCCGGGCGCCGATGGTGAGCACGTCATTGACCGACATGGCCACAAGGTCGATTCCCACGGTGTCGAGCCTGCCCGTCTCCTGGGCCAAGAGCAGCTTGGTACCCACCCCGTCTGTGCCCGTCACGAGAACAGGGTCTTTCAAATCTTTTGGAAGCTCGAAGAGACCGGCGAACCCACCAAGCGACCCCATGACTCCAGGGATATAGGTGCTCTCGACTTCCTTCTTGATCAGCCGAACCGCTTCTTCCCCTGCTTCGATGTCCACCCCGGCGTCACGATAGGAAAGGGGGGCTGTCTGCCGTGCGGCCGCAGGCCCGGCGGCTCCGGGCTCGGCGGCTCC
>JAAYJE010000076.1 GCA_012523095.1 Actinomycetota bacterium
CACGGTGAGTGTCGTCTCCTTGGTGATAGCATCGTTCATAGCCAGCCTCCTTCTTTGGGCCTTTGAGCCCGATTGCCTTGGGGACCTAACGGTACCCCGTGGAGGCTGGCCCTCTCATCCCATCTGCCAGACTTACCCGGCGATCGAGCACATCGTCATGGACGGAGGCTCGACCGACGGCAGCCCGGCTTTGCTTGAACGTGGGGGACCGTGCGTCCACTGGCGGAGCGAGCCCGACCGCGGTCAGGCGCACGCGCTCAACAAGGCGTTCTCTGCCAGTAGGGGCGACATAATCGGCTGGCTCAACTCCGACGACGCCTACTTCGATACGCGTGTGGTCGCCGACGTGGTCTCGTTCTTCGTGCGCAACCCCGGTGTCGACCTTGTATACGGCCACGCGGCCTACGTGGACGCGGATGGACGGCTACTGCACTACTTCTGGGCGCCGCCTTTCCATGAGCGGCTTCTCCGACTGTACGACTTCATCATCCAGCCGGCCGCCTTCTTCAGGCGCGCCGCGATAAGGGAGCCGTTCGTGGATGAGACGATGGATTTTGCGATGGATCACGAACTGTGGCTTAGGCTGGCCGGAACCCACCGGCTGGTACGCTTCGATCGTGTGATCGCCATCGACCGAGCCCAACCGGATCGGAAGAGCGTTACGCAGCTTCATAAGCGTGATGCGGATCAAGCCTGGCTCAGAGACACGTACGGCATAACCGTGTCGCGGGCGGCGCGCTCCGCAGCCGCCGCTCATCATGTCTACTGCCGCCTTCGGGGAACCCGATTGGCCCTGGGCCGCCCGAAAGATCTGGCCTTTCCCGCCCTACAGGATGGACGGGCTGCTCTGTTGCGGCGTCAGATCGGACAACGCCGGGCGAAGATGCCGCGGTAGAATCGGACAATGGCGACCATCGGCATCGACGCGACCGCTCTCTCAACCAAGGCGTCCGGCGGTATCGGCACGTCGCAATACCAGACCATGCGCGCACTGGCCGCGCTTGATTGTCCGCACCGGTTCCTGCTGTACGCGGCCACTCCGCCGGTGACGCCGTTCACAGGAGCGCCGCTGGACCTGCCCTGGCCGGTCCGACTTGGTTCTGGAGCTCTGGCGCGTAGCAACACCCTGTGGGGACAGACCGTGCTTGGTCGGCGGCTCGTCGAAGACCAGGTGGAGGTCTTCTGGGGGCCGAGGCATCTTCTGCCTCGCCGGGCTCCCGGGGTCGCCATGGTGGCGACGATCCATGACTTCTGGCACCGCTACTTCCCCGCTCAGCAGCCGCCTCTCAACCGGTGGGCCGATCGCGTGCTGATCGATAGAGTCCTCCGGCAGGCCGATGTGCTGATCGCGCCGTCTGAAGCCACGGCGCGGGATGCGATGAGGTTCTCCCCCCAGACTGCGGGCAAGATCCGGGTCATACCATGGGGCGTCGACGAGCGGGTCTTCCGGCCTCGACAAAGAGAGGAGACCGAGGCGCTACTGACACGCCTCGGGGCGGTGGCCCCCTATGTCGTATCGCTCGACGTGTTCAATCCCCGCAAGGACTTCACCACGGTGCTCAACGCCACTGCTCGGCTCAATGAACCTCCCGGCGACGCACTGACGGTCGTCGGGCTGGGTAGACCGCGGGGCGGCTCCGCTCTTGTCGGCGTCGAGACCCAGGTGCGCAGGCTGGCGTTGCAGGAGAGGGTGGTCTTGCCCGGAGACCTCACCTGCGAAGAGCTGGCCTGCCTCTATTCGGGAGCCACCGCTCTCTGCTACCCGAGTCTCTACGAGGGCTTCGGGATGCCCATCTTGGAAGCCATGGCCTGTGGATGCCCGGTGATCACGGCCGACAACTCTTCGCTGCCGTCCGTGGCCGGAGACGCGGCCCTGCTGATGGAGGCGCGAGACGTTGACCGGCTTACAAGATATATGACACTGCTGTCCGAGAATAGGGACGAGCGCGCCCGACTGGCCGCCGCCGGCTTGGCGCGAGCCCGGCTTTTCACCTGGAAGGCGACCGCGGAAGGCATGCTGACCGCCTTCGAGGAAGCCCTGGCCCTCCAACGACGGTCGGCCTGATGCGCGTCCTGCTCGACTGTCGGATGTCCACCTGGTCGGGGGTCGGCCGCTACACGACCGGGCTTGCCCGCGCGTTGGCTGCACGGGACGACGTGGAGTTGCTGCAGGTCTGCAGAGACCCTAAGACTGCTCCGGTGGTCCCGGGCCGAGAAGCCGAGTTGGCGCTCGCGCCGGCCCACCCGTTCACGCCTCGGGGTGTCTGGGAATTCGGCAGGCTGGCCCGCAGAGTCAGACCGGACGTGGTCCATTGCCCTCACTTCCTCACGCCGGTACCCGCATGGCGCCCACTGGTCGTCACCCTGCACGATGTGATCCCGCTGAGCGAACCCGACGTGATGCCGTCCGGACTGAAACGGGCCGTGTACCGGCGGGCTAACGAACGGGCTCTACACATCGCCGACCGGCTGATCGTCCCCTCGGCCTTCACGGCGGCGGAGTTGTACCGACTCCTACCGGGGCGGCTCGGAGCGAAAGGCGGTGCCTTGACCGTCATTCCAGAGGCCGCCGACGACTTCACGGCCGGTCAGATGGGGGCGCTGCCTGAGAAGATTGCTGGTCTTACCACCAGTCCATACCTGCTGACGATGGGGAATACCAAACCACATAAGGACCTGCCGACGCTTCTCGCGGCCTTTGCAGTGGTCGCGCGGTCCCGGCCCGACCTGCGTCTATTGCTTGTCGGCGCCGAGCCGGCCGGGTATCTCAAGCAACACCTGAGCCAGGTCGTCCCGGGCGTGGGCGCGCGCGCAGTCTTCACCGGGTCCGTCACCGACGAAGAGCTCCGCGCCCTCTACTCAGGAGCTACTGCCTTCGTTTTCCCCTCCCGTTACGAAGGGTTCGGGCTCCCAGTGCTTGAAGCGATGGCCTTCGGGACGCCGGTCGTCTGCGCCGAGGCCTCATCGCTCCCCGAGGTGGCAGGCCATGCTGCGTTGTTCTTCCCGCCGGGGGACGTCGGGGAGCTTGCGAACGTGCTGTCGCAGGTCCTGGGCGATGACGTCCTCCGTCGGTCACTGGGGGAGGCCGGCCGCATGCGGGCGGCTGAGTTCAGCTGGCAACGGACTGCACAGGCCACCGTGGACGTATACGAACAGGCGATCGCCCAGAGGGACGTGATCCGACCGCCGCCGGCTTCGCGCAGGCGCGAAGCGGCTCTCCACGACAGAGAGCAGCGCAGATGAGCCAGAGCATCGACGCAACCGCCAATGACCTGTGGGCCCGGGTGTGTTCTCAACATCTGCCCGCGGGCTGCGATCTTATCCACAGGAGTCTCGACGATATCGAACAGAGGATCTATGGATGCGATGAACAGATCTTCAAGGTTCGCCTGAGGGGTGAGCGAGCCTGGTCTCTGCTTCGACAACAGGACCTAAGGGGTGAATACAACATCCTCCGCATGTGTGAGAGCATCAGGGGGGTGCCTAGGGCCCTCTCGTTCAACGCGTACGACGCCTGCGAGGTCTCGGCTTACAGTCGATTGCCCGGGATCCGACTGGACGAGAGCGAGCTCCGCTTATTCGAGTCCGCCCATGTCGCAGTAGGCCTTTTTCGGATCCTCCTCAGGCTGTCCTTCAGAGGTATCGCCCATAACGACGTCAAACCCAACAACATCCTTCGAGCGGACCATTCGATCGCCTTGGTCGACTTCGACCAGGCCGTGCGCACGTCAAGGTTCTCCGCGCTCTGCATGAATCTCTTCGGGATCAGGAGAGGAGCGGTCGTCGTTCACGGCTCATTCTGGAGTGTCCTTACGAGACATCTGCTTCGGAAACACATACCTCGGAGGTCCTGAGGCTACGAGCCCGAATCCGACACCACGCCCTCTGTGAAGCGCTTGGCCCTGTGCCGCAGATGCGAGATAGTGCTTGTCGGGGACGACGATGGCGTAGACACCACGGCGCACAGTCTTGGGGTGCGGCACCTCTCAGGCGTAGACTGCAACGAATACGGTACGCTGCTCCTTAATGATGCGTATTCCGCCGGGAGCGGGGTACAGCCGAGTTCCCGCTTCTGTGCTACGTCAATGGGGATGTCCTACTTCTGAGCACTTCTGCCGACTGTGTGAGTCGCATCACCCTGCCCACTTGTCTCATGGTCGGAGGGCGTATTGATACCGATGCGTACACCGAGGTTGATCTTGACGACCCTGTGTCCTTGAAGACGCTTGACGGTGAGATCCGCCGGACGGGAAGCCTTCATCCTCCTAAGGGGGCGACTACTTCGTCTTCCTCAGAAATGCCTCAATCGACACGCCGACTGTTCATCGTGGGCAATAGCAGCCACGGGCGCCGCTACCACGCCTACTCCTTGCCAAACAGCCGCCGCATGATTTCCTCGCGAGGCACCGCGAAATGCTGCGCGACATCCGCCAGAACCGCTCCCAGAGTGCCAACCCGCAGTGAGTCGTGCCTGGGGATAGTCACGTGGTGCTCGCCCGATTCCGACGTTGTGAGGCGCATGTGACTGCCGGTGTGTCGCGTGACCGTGTAGCCAAGCAGACCCAAAGCAGTAGCCAAATCGTCTCCCGAGAGATCTCGGGGCAGTCTCATAAGGCCAGGAGTTCGTCTTTGACCAAGTGAAGCCTGATGATCTTCGGCCGCGCAGCCTCGTCCTCGTAGTGGCATACGACGGCATCGCGTAGCCGAGCCTGAAGAGTCGGAAGATCGTCGGCCTCAGTGAAGATGCACTCACCGAGAGCACGGGCCGTGTAGCCACCTTCTGGAGCTTCCTCCACCACAAAAATGATCTCGTCCACGTAAACAGCCTTCGTCGAAAACAATCGTGTCACCATTCTACCCTCCTTGCGTGTCACGCAACCGCTCGAGCAATCTGTCGACAGCGTAACCCGCCGATTCGACAGAGCATTGCAACCTTCGATGGAGACAGCCGCGACCGATGCGTGGGTCGTCCGCGGGCCCACGCCCGCTCTGCGCGATACCACTCGCACAGGCGGCGGACGCCCTCCGCAAGGTCGACTTCCGGCTCCCGGCCCAGCAGGGCCCGGGCCTTATCGATGTTCGCCCAGGTGGCCATCACATCGGCCGGGTGAATCCAGGAAGAGCGCCCGGCCTAAGTGCCCACTCCCAGGCAGGCAACACCTGAACGGTACCGGTCGGCAGTTCGATAGACTCCCGACCGCTCAACGTGATCACAGTGCTCTGATGGCACCCGGTCTCCCCCATCGCGTCACCCATCGCCCGCAGTTCTCGCTCGCGCGTGGCTGGCGCCTCGGGGCGCCCAGCCCCCGTCTACCCTCCGAGGCCGGTCTGCACTATGATGGGACCCGGCAACCCACGTGAGGCCGGACATGGAAGGATTGCATGGAAAGCATCGCCGCCGCGCGACCCGCGGATAGCGGCCCTCTCCCCCGCTACGCTCGCATCTACGTGGCCGGCCACACCGGCCTGGTCGGTAGCGCGGTGCTCCGCGCCCTCAAGGGCCGCGGCTACGAGGACCTGGTCGTCCGCACCAGCAAGCAGCTCGACCTCACCGACCAAGCGACCACGCGGGCCTTCTTCACAGAAGAGAAGCCCGAGGTCGTGGTGCTCGCCGCCGCCCGGGTGGGCGGCATCATGGCCAACTGGGAGTATCCCTATGAGTTCATCCAGCAGAACCTGGCCATCGAGCTGAACGTCATCCACGAGGCGTATCGCAGCGGCGTCCGGCGTCTGGTCTTCTTGGGGAGCTCTTGTATTTATCCTCGGATGGCTTCACAGCCGCTCAAGGAGGAGTACCTCCTCACCGGTCCGCTCGAAGAGACCAACCGGCCCTACGCCCTCGCCAAGATCGCCGGCATCGAGCTCTGCCGCAGTCTGAACCGCCAGTACGGCACCGATTATGTCTGCCTCATGCCCACCAACCTCTACGGGCCGGGCGACAACTTCGAACTTGAGACCAGCCACGTGGTGCCGGCCCTCATCAGGAAGTACCACGAAGCCAAGTCTACCGGCGCGCTCGTGACTCTCTGGGGCACCGGCACTCCCCGGCGCGAACTCATGCACGTGGACGATCTGGCCGCCGCTGTCTGCATGTTCGTGGAGGGGGCGAACTGGTCTGCTGTACCCGACGCTCTGGTCAACATCGGCACCGGCAGCGATGCCACCATCGCCGAATTGGCAGAGACGGTCCGCAGGGTGGTGGGCTTCGACGGCGAAACAGCCTGGGACATCACCAAGCCCGACGGGACCCCGCAGAAACTGCTGGACGTGAGCCGGGCCCGCACTCTGGGATGGGAGGCCAAGATCGGGCTTGAAGAAGGGCTGCGGCACGCATACGACTGGTTTCTCCACAGCTACGCCTGAGGAGGGGAGGGGGCCACCACATGACCAAGACCGCGCTCATCAGCGGCGCCACCGGGCAGGACGGTGCCTACCTCGCCGAGTTGCTCCTCGAGAAGGGCTACGTGGTACACGGCATCAAACGCCGGGCCAGCCTCATCAACACCGACCGGGTGGATCACCTCTATCAAGACCCACACCTGCCCGACGTGCGCTACTTCCTTCACTATGGCGACATGACCGACGCCACCAATCTCATCCGCATCGTCCAAGAGACGCAGCCCGACGAGATATACAACCTGGCCGCGCAGTCGCACGTGCAGGTGAGCTTCGAGACGCCTGAATACACGGCCAACGCCGACGCTTTGGGAACGCTGCGCCTGCTGGAGGCCATCCGCATCCTGAAGATGGAAGACCACTGCCGTTTCTACCAAGCCTCGACCTCCGAGCTCTACGGCAACTCCCCTATCTCTCCCCAGAACGAAGACACGCCGTTCGCACCCTGTAGCCCCTACGCTGCGGCCAAGCTCTACGCCTACTGGATCACCCGCAACTACCGGGAAGCCTACGGCATGCACGCCTCGAACGGCATCCTCTTCAACCACGAGAGCCCTATCCGGGGCGAGACCTTCCTGACCCGCAAGGTGACGAGAGCAGTGGCCCGCATCGCCCTCGGCATCGAGAATCGCCTCTACCTGGGGAGCCTCGACTCGAAGCGCGACTGGGGCCATGCCCGCGACTATGTGCGGGCGATGTGGTTGATGCTGCAGCAGGATGAGCCCGATGACTACGTGATCGCCACCGGTGAGCAGCACTCAGTTCGGGAGTTCACCGAGAGTGCCTTCATCGAAGCGGGTATCCGGCTGCGCTGGGAAGGCGAAGGCGTGGAGGAAAAAGGCGTCATCGCCGAGGTCGACACTGCTAAGTTGGCGGCGGCACGCTCCCGGGGAGGCCTCGATCCCGACGCTCTGCAAGAAGAGACCATGGTGCCCGGTCGGGTGCTGGTGGAGGTCGATCCGCGCTACTTCCGGCCGACCGAGCTCTGCTGCCTGCTCGGTGATGCCTCACGGGCGCGTGAAGTGCTGGGGTGGGGATCGACATCCAGCTTCGAGGACCTGGTGACCGAGATGGTGCAGGCCGACCTGGTCGAGGCGGCACTAGACCTCAAAGGTGTTGGACTGGCTCACAATCGAGTGCTGACAACCCGAGCGGCTAGGCCACGTTGACCGTTTTGGTGGCTTGATAGCACACACGATCGAGGATAGGCCTGAGAGTCAATTGAAGGCCGCCACCATTCGCGGTGCAAAATGGACCTCCTTCTCCACCTTTGCGAATGCCATTCTCCAAGTGGCTGTCACGGCGATTCTGGCGCGCCTCCTCGCTCCTCCACGCCCTTACCCTCGCTCACTGGCGCGAGATCGATTGTGGCTCCATCACTCCCGAGAGTGAAGAAGACGGCGAAGCACCGTCGTTTCTACTATCATCTCCAACAGGGCTACCCTAGTTTGACCACCAGCAACGACACACAGGCGGCCCATGGAAGCTTTGACCATCCAGCCCGTGATCTTGGCCGGCGGTTCCGGCACCAGGCTGTGGCCCGCGTCGCGCCGGGGCCATCCTAAGCAGCTGCTTGCCCTCGTGGGGCCCCGCACCCTGCTCCAAGATACGGCGGCCCGGGCGCGCGACTTCGGTGGCCCTGCGCCGGCCCGGCAGGTGGCCGACCCGTTGGTGGTCACGAACGAGGAGTACCGCTTCATGGTGGCCGACCAGCTTCGTAAGATCGGCATCACTGAGCCGCGCATCATCCTCGAGCCCGCCGGGCGTAACACGGCGCCCGCCCTGACCCTAGCGGCTCTGCTCACCGGCAGGGCGCCACGTGTGCCGCACGACTCACTCGGGCCGCCGCCTCCCGGTCCGGACGGCGACCCTATCCTTCTGGTCATGCCCTCCGACCACCTGATCGCCGACGTGCCCGCCTTCCACGCCGCACTGGCGGAGGGCGCCGCGCAGGCTGAGGCGGGACTGCTGGTGACCTTCGGCATCGTCCCCGACCGGCCCGAGACAGGCTACGGTTACATCCGAGCGGGGGGACCCGCACCTGGTAGGGTCCTACACGGGCCGAGTGAGGCTGCACTGAGGTCGGGTGGGGCTACGCCCACGCCGGGTGGATCCACCGCCCGTCTCTTGGCCGGCTTCGCCGAGAAGCCCGACGCGGCCACGGCTCGGCGCTACGTGAAAAGCGGCGAATATCTTTGGAACGGCGGCATCTTCATGATGAAGCGCTCGGTGTGGCTGGCCGCCATGGAGAGATACCGGCCCGACATCCTCAAGGCCTGTGCCGCCGCGGTGGCCGGCGCCCGGACCGACGGCCTGTTCGTGCGTCTGGACAAGAACAGCTTCCTGGCCTGCCCTTCCGGCTCCATCGACTATGCCGTCATGGAGCGGCTCTCTCAAGGAGAAGCGGCGGTCGTTCCCTTGGACGCGGGTTGGTCCGACATCGGGGCCTGGGGAGCTCTCTGGACGGTCTGCTCCAAGGACGGGGCGGGTAACGTGGTCCGGGGAGACGTCATTCTCGAAGATACTCGAGACACGCTGGTTCAGGCCGATTCTCGCCTGGTGGCGGTGCTCGGCGCCGACGACTTGGTGGTCATCGAGACCGCCGACGCCGTGCTGGTAGCGCCCAAGGACAAGACCCATGACCTCAAGAAGCTGGTCGCCTCGGTGCGCCTCCACAACGAGGACCTCACCCTTACCCATCGCAGGGTCCAGCGGCCCTGGGGCTGCTTCGACTCCATCGACAGCGGAAGGCATTTCCAGGTGAAGCGCATCGTGGTCTCACCCGGAGCCAGCCTGAGCCTGCAACTGCACCGCCATCGAGCTGAGCATTGGGTGGTGGTGAACGGTGTCGCGGAGATCACCTGCGGCGACACTGTCATGCGTTTGAGGCAGAACGAGTCTACCTTCGTGCCCGTGAACACCCCGCACCGGCTGGCCAATCCGGGGGCGGAACCGCTCGAGATCATCGAAGTACAGTCGGGCGACTATCTCGGCGAAGACGACATAGTCAGACTGGAAGACGACTACGGCCGGACGGAGCCTGGGGAGCTGTGACTGTGTGACACCGTGCGCCGGCGCGGCAATGACTCGCTGTCGACGGCCATCACCGGGCGCCCCCTGGGCGGGGCGGCGTCGTAAGTCTTCTCCAGTCGTTGCCGCTGCCGGGCGTCGCTCCCGCCGCCGGGCTCCTCGGGCCCTTGGGCGGCGCTGCAGGCCCCCGTAACTCAGCCCGTGTCACGGCGGAATCACCATCTGCAGGTTCGTCACTCTAAAGATTTGACAAGAGGCGACTCATCTTTTATAATGCGCTATGTACCAAGCAGCACATCGACATCATCGCATCGAGCTTTGGAGGATACGTAATGGGAAAGATCATCGGCATCGACCTAGGCACGACCAACTCTGCTATGGCCGTGCTGGAGGGCGGCGAGCCGACCATCATCC
>JAAYJE010000010.1 GCA_012523095.1 Actinomycetota bacterium
CCCGACTCGCCGGGGCCCAGAAGTCGAAGCCGGAGCCCAGTCCGGCGAGACCGTCCAGCAGCCCGGCATAGGCCGCCTTCCTGGCCCACTGATAGTGAACGGGGCTGAAGTAGTCGAATGGGGGTCTGTAGCCGGCGGGCGGGTCGCTCAGGCCGGCGGCCCGGACCACCATCGTTATCAGCTGAGCCCGCGTGATCTGGTCGTAGGGGCTGAAGGTGTCGACCGTGGTCCCGACCGTGATGCCCGCCTTAGCACACGCCGCTATGTAGCAGACCGGATACAGCGGATCTGCTGAGCCGGGCAGAGCCACGACGTCCTTGAACCCACAGGCCGTGAGGGGCGACACCTCATAGCCCAGAGCCAGGACGATCATCTTGGCGAACTGCTGCCGGGTGACCTTCTGGTTCGGGCCGAAGGTCCCATTGCTGAAGCCTGAGACTACACTGCGATCGGCCAGATACCGGATCTGCTGCGCGTAGAGCGTGTTGCTGCCCACATCGGGGAATGTCGCGGCCGGCTCGAGCGTTGTCGTGGTGGGCCCCGAGCCCAGGCTGTGCGACGAAGGATCGACATAGCCGCCGAAATCGGTCGTCCAGTAGCAGCCATACTCCGAGCCGTTCATCTGGACCAACGACACACCGACCACCTTGTACTTGGGATTCAGCATGTTGGCGTTGTGGCCGGAAGAGTTCTTCCAACCCGCGAAAACGGCCGCCGCGGTGGCGAAAGTGCGACCCGCGGCGATGTTCTCACCCATGGTTGTGTTGTAGTCGTAACCACAGGCGGCCATGCGATCCCAGGGAGAGGCGCCGGGGGCGAACCAGTCAGAGCCGGCCGTCGTGTGGCTGAAGAACCCATACTTGGCCATATCGGCGTTGTGCCGGTCGCAGGCCAGGCTGGCCGCGTCGGAGACGAGCAGAGTGCCGAGTCCATTGCTCGCGCGGTAGTCATTCAGCATCTGCACGAAGGCGGTCTCCTCGCTGCTGTAGCCGACCGCTTGGACCGGCGAGATGAAGACGGTGGAAACGGCCAGGACCGCGAACACCAGGGCGATGACTACAAGGGCTGGTATCCTCAGCCGTCTGTCTCTGAAGTATGCCGGGATGGAGTCTCCCACAGTTCCTCCTGCCACTCTACGTGCTCGGGGCGGACGCCTTGCCTGCAGGAACGTCCCAGTCTCTTCTATCGGCATGAAACGACTATCGCTTGAACTCTGAGAGCAGTAATTTGCGTCTCTGCGCAACACGGGCCGGTCGTCTACCGACCGGCCCGTGCGCCGCTGATTTCGTTCCCACATGCGCGTGGTGACGCTCAGGGCATCACTCCCTGGATCGGACTAGCTCCACACATCGAAGGCGTCCACGTTGGTGTAGTTGCTCCCGCCGTAGGTGATGACGAGGAGAAAGCCAGCGCCGGAGCCACTCCCATGGCTGCCGAGACACGAACCGGAAGGGACCGCTCCTTCGCGAGGGACCGCTCCTTCGCGAGGGACCGTCTCTCTGGAGGACGCCATCCCGTTACGAGGAGCCGCCATTTTGCGGGGAGCCGTCTCCGTGCCGGATTCTCCAGTGTCGACCTTGTGCGGTTCACCACACCTTCCTTGATCCCTTCCCGAGCGACGGCCACGCGCGCCGGTCCCAAATTGCATTCCAGAAGTAGCATCAGCATCTCTGCGGAGTTCCTGCGGATTCATCGTCAGCTCTGTAACCGTCGACCTAAGGCATCTCGCCTACGACCGCTCAAGAGCTCGGACAGACCTTCTGAGGAACCCTCCTCAGGGCGCGATCACCTGCGTCAGCCCGTAGACCATCTTAGCGACGTGACCGCGGGTGGCCACGCCATAGGGATCGAATCTCGTCGCCGTCTTGCCCGAGAAGAGACCGTTGTACAACCCGGTGTTGACGGCATCGCGTGCGTAACCAGGCACATCCGCGAACCGGCACGGGTACCCGGCGGGTGGAACGGCTAAAGCGTCGCCGCCCGCCCGCACCAGCATCAGGGCCAGCTGAAGACGGGTGACGTTCGCCTCCGGGGCGAACCTTCCGTCTGAAAAACCTTGGATGATGCCCAGCGCGGCGGCTTCTTCCACGTAGTCGAAGGGATAGGACGAGCCGGTGTATACGACGTCGGGAAAGGTGGGGACATCCGCGTTGTCTATCTCGGGCGTGTGCTTCCCCAGAGCGGATACGATGATCTTGGCGAACTGAGCCCGCGTGACCGGGTTATCGGGGCAGAACATACCGCCCACGTAGCCGCTCACCACGCCGGCCGCAGCCAAGCGCGTGATGGGATCGTAGTAGGTGCTCGTGAGAGGCACGTCGATGAACGGCCGCCCCGCCGAGGTGGAGCCGGTCGTAGAGGTGGTACTCGCCTCGGTGCTGGTGGTAGTGGCCGCGGTCGTGGTCGAGGTGCTGGTGGTCGTGGTCGTCGAGGTGGTCGTAGTGGTGCTGGTGGTCGTGGTCGTCGAGGTGGTCGTAGTGGCCGGACTCGGATCGCCCACCCAGTGAGCGGTCTGATCGACCAGGGAGCCGAAATCGGCGGTCCAGTAACAGCCGTATTCAGAACCCGGCACCTGTACCTGGGCGATGCCGACCACTCGGTAGGTCGGATCGATCATGATTTCGTGATGGCCCTTAGTAGATGACTTCCAAGCCTCGAACAGCGAAGTAGCCATAGTGTATCCGGCCGCGATGTTCTCCCCCCAGGCAAGCGGGCCCCCGTAACCGCAGAGGGCCAAACGCACCCGCCCGTTCGCGCCCTTAGGGAACCAGTCCGAGGCTATTGTCTTGTGACCAACGAAGCCGTACTTGGCCATGTCCGAGCTGTGTTTTTCGGCGGCGTCGGAGCAGAGGTCGGAGACCATCAGCGGTTCCAGACCCAGGCTCCGGCGGTAGTCGTTCAGGATCTCCACGAAACGCACTTCCTGGGCGCTGTAGTCCACGGCCCGCGCCCCCGACGAACCCAGCACGAGCAGAAAAAGAACCGCCAACACCAGCGCGAGAAGCGCCCGCCGCCCGGCACGATGAGGGCCGGGCCTGTTGTGTGTCGTCTGAACCACTAGGGGGCGGCCACCGAGAAGGACTCGCTGGGCGTCAGGGCCGTACGGCCGGCGAGGTCGGTGACTACGATCCAGACCCTGTAGTCGCCGTCCACGAGCGCCGCCCCGCGGCTGTCGTTCAAGATAGAGCCATCGCCCGTCCACGTGGCTACGGTGCCGCCCAGGCTCGCTACAGGCGTGTCCGTGACCTGGTCAAGGGTCTGGCCGTCGGGAAGGAGATAGATCTTCTGCGAGTCGATATGCATTGAAGACGACAAGACCCAAGTCGCCGTGAAGTCACGACCGTCTACGCCGGCCTCTGTATCGAGATCGGAGGCGATGAGCCCTGTCACCCCGGCCGGAGAGTCGTAGACCGTGAAGGGCGAGCTGGTCGCAATGGTCACATGCCCCGCTGTGTCCTGCGCCGTGATACGGATCTTGTAAGTCGTGATGTCGGCTCCGGTGATGTCCGGCACCGTCCAAGAGCGTGAATCCCAAGTCGAACTCGCGGGGAACGAGATGCCAGTCGCGATGGCCGTCCACGGATCGCCCCCGGTGGGCGAGACCTCGACGGTCAGGGTCCCCGTCACCACGGCCTGCACCGTCCACTCGACTAGGATGGGGGTGGCGTCGGGGACGGCCTGCCCCGGCGTCGGTTTGGTGACGCCGATGATGGGAGCCCCGGGACCGATCACCACTTCCTGAGTGGCGCCGGCCTGATACCCAGAGGTACCCAACAACACGCTCTCATTGCCGGCCTTGTCGGTGGCTCGGACGGCGAAGATATAACGGCCGGTGGGCAGGGTCGCACCAGAGAGACCGGCGTAAGAAGCCTCGTAGGGAGCGGTGGTGTCGGTGGAGAGCAGCGTGAATCCGCTCCATGTGGTCGGGCCCGAGGTGGCGCCACCCGTCACGGGGTCTTGCCAATAGAAGAACTCGACCTTGGCTACACCGCTCACGAGGTCCGTCGCCGTGGCGGTGAAGGGCGGAGCGCCGCTCTCGCTGTAGACGATACTGCCGGAGGTAGGTAGAGGCGACGTTATGGCGGCCGTGGGCGGCCCCGTGTCGACCCTGATCTGGACCGGCCCTACCGTCCGTTTGTTGCCGACCAGATCCTCGAGGACCGCCTGCAGTAGGTAGACACCGTCGCTCAGGCCGTCTTTCAGCGTACCGGTAGTGGGCCAAGCCGCCGTATAGGTGGTTTGCGCCTTCACCGGAGAAGTGTTGGTGTGCAGGGCGATGGTCGTCCAGGAGGTCGGAGTAGCCTCGGGGGACACCTGGAACTCCACGTTCTTGACACCCGACCCGGCGTCGCCGGCTGCGACACTGAAGACGGGCTTGGCCGAGGCGACGGCATAGGCCTCGCCGGACGGTATGACCGGCGCCGTGATGGAGCCCTCCGGCCCGGTGGTATCGAGCACATAGGTCACCGCGGCGGAGGCCGACGAGACCAGATCGTTCTCGTTCTTCACCTTGGCGGTGAAGCTGTGCGTGCCGTCGCTAAGAGGCTTGGCCGCCTCGTCCAGATTGGCATAGAACACACCTGAAGCGTTGCTGGTGCCCAACTTGATGTAGGCGGTCCCATAGAAGGGCTCGTCATAGATGGCGATCTCCGAATCGGCCAGCGTGTTGCCGGTCACCTGTGGAGTGGGGTCGTTACCCGCATAGGAGGTCGCCCCGGTGGCGATGACCTGCACGCCCTGTCCGGTGGCGACCACAGCGAGGTCGGTGGGCGGCGTGGGTGGGGTCAGGATCGCCTGAGCCTCGGCCTTGACCCGCAACACCATGACCGCGGCCTGGGAACGGACCAGCGTAGAGGTGGGGTTCAGCCTATAGTTGGAGCCCTTGACGATGTCGTGCCGGATCAGATAAGCCGTAGTGGCCCGATGATCGGCCACGACCTTGTTGGCGTCGACGAAGGGGTTGAGGTAGAACTTGCCTTCCGCCGTATACCATGCCTCAAGGCTCCCGTAGTTGCTCACATCCCCGTGGATGGAGCCGGTGTTGTTGAGCTCGAGCTTGGACAGATATCTACCCAGGATACTGTTGGCCTGTTGCCGCGTTATGGTGTTGGTAGGCTTGAAGTACAGACCACCGGAATCGGGATACCCACCGATGAGCCCTGCCTTATAGGCCCCCTCCACGTAGATGTAGAAGGTCCCGCCCCTGGCCGTGTCCTTGAAACTGGGTGTAGACGGGTTGGACGTATCGACTCCCAGCCCGTTCACGGCCATTTTGGCGAACTGCCCCCGGGTGACCGCCGCGTTCGGGAGGAACTTCCCGTCGGGGTACCCATCGGCCACCGTCGCCACCTGTGCTTCTGTGACGCCATAACTGCTGGCCCACCACGTGCCCGACGCATCCGACCACGGCGGCGCGGCACCGGCCAGTCCGGCCAACGCCAGGACTGCTACGGCGGCAATGATGATGGTCGCGGCGATCTTCGCGGAGTTGAGTCTCATCTCTCCCTCGCAACTGGTCGGGCTCCGGCTCCGGGCGCGCTGTCGATATGGCGCGCTTCTCCTCCGGCGCGCGTAAGCGTCAGTCTACCACGGACGTCTCGGAGGGGCATATAAA
>JAAYJE010000077.1 GCA_012523095.1 Actinomycetota bacterium
AGTTTGAAGACGAAACGGGTGTGCGGCCCAGGCCCATCCTCCGGGGCGAGCAGGAGCCGTCCCGTCATCCCCAGGTGAAGAGTCAAATAGACCTCTCCGTCGAGTCGTACTATGAGGAATTTTCCTACTCTCTCGACGCTGTGGACCGTCCGGCCCGGCAGGTCGCGACGCACGTCTTCGTCCCTGCATTCCAGGAGCATGGCCGGTTCCACCCGCTCCACTTCCGCGAATCTCTTCGCCGGAAGCGAACCGGCCAACTGCCGTCTGACCGTCTCGACCTCGGGGAGCTCAGGCACAGCCGCCGGCCTTACATGCTCTCAGGCGCGTTCACACCGAGCAGCTCCAAGCAGCGGGCGATGACCCTTCTCGCCACCAGGCACAGCGCCAACCTGGAAGAGGCCTCTGCCGGGTCCACTCCTATAACGCGGCAGTGTTTATAGAAGACGTGGAAGTCGGCCGCGAGTTCCTGGGCATAGCCGACGATGCGATGAGGGGCCCGTCGTTCGGCGGCGTCCTGCACCATGCCGGCGAAGCCGTCCAGACGTTTGATCAAGGCCCGTTCGTAAGGCGAGGCGAAGACCGCGGGGTCGTCGGGCACGGCGGCCTCGAAGTCCTCGGGGACGTTGCGCACGATGCCGGCGATGCGCGCATGAGCATACTGCACATAGTAAACGGGATTCTCTTGGGACTGTCGCCGAGCCAAGTCGATGTCGAGGTCGAGAGTCTGGTCTTGGGAGCGCGACACCAGGAAGAATCTGGCCGCGTCCACCCCGATGGCCTCTACCAGTTCTCCAAGTGTGACCATCTCTCCCCGCCGAGTGGACATCTGGCGCAACTCACCCTCCTCCAGCAGGTTCACCAGTTGCCCGATGATGACTTCGAGAGCGCCGGGGCGCCCGGACAGGATCTCGACGGCCGCCTCCATGCGGGGAACGTAGCCGTGATGGTCGGCGCCCCAGATGTTGATGAGATGGTCGAACCCGCGCTCCAGCTTGTTCTCGTGATAGGCGATGTCGGCGGCGAAGTAAGTGGGGTGCCCGTTGGCCCGGATGAGCACCCGGTCTTTGTCGTCGCCGCGCGAGGTGGTCCGAAGCCACACGGCGTCGTCCCGTCGATAGGCCTCGCCGGAGTCCAATAGCCGGTCGATGACCCGCTCCAACCGCCCCCCTTCGTGGAGGGTGGTCTCGCTGAACCACACGTCGAACTCCACCCCGTACTCCTCAAGCTCCGTACGTATCGCGTCGAGCATCGACCTGCAGCCCCAAGCACGGAAGAATGCCACCGCCTCCTTGACCGCGGGATCATCGGACCACTCAGTCTGATCGTCCGGGGTCTCTTCGTCATACACCCCATCACCGACCGCCATGTCTGGGGCCTGGACCGACACCGACGGCGCGCCTCCGACCGCAACCCGCCTCTCGGCCGCCGCGAGCCGCAGCGCTTCCAGGTATCGATCTCCGACCTCCGCCCTGGCCTCCGTCGCGATGTCGACCACATAGTCACCTAGGTACCCTTCCGGCGGAACAGGGAGGTCCACGCCGAATGATTGGGCATAACGAGCCGCGATGCTGCGCCCGAAGCGGTCCATTTGTCGGCCGTAGTCGTTGATATAGAACTCGGTCGCGAGATTGACGCCGCTGAACTTCATGAGTCGTTGCAGAGCATCGCCGTAAGCCGCGTACCGACCGTGCCCGACATGGAGCGGCCCGTTCGGGTTCACGCTGACGAACTCCACGTTGACCCGCGGGTGAGGATGGTGCTCCCCTCTGCCGATGTCATCGCCCTCAGCAAGCATCATCCTCATCGCTTCGGCGTACGCCGTACTGCTCAGGGTGAAGTTTATGAAGCCGGGTCCGGCCACCTTCACGGTCTCGACTACGCGGGCGACATCGGGATCTGCGAGCAACCGTGCGCTGAGCTGCTCGGCGAGGGCCCGGGGCGACTGTCTCGCGATCTTGGACGCCTGCATACAGAAGGGCGTGGCGTAGTCCCCGTGCGTTTCCTCAGCAGGCCTCTCTACCAGACAAACCGGCGCGTCGGTCCAGCCCTGCTCGGCACACCACTCCTTGATCACTCTTTGGACTCGTTCGGCGATCACGTGATCCACGTCCTCCTGGCCTAGTGATGGTACGGCTCGCCTCGCTCTATGCGCAAGGCGCGGTAGAGCTGCTCTATCATCATGCAGCGGGCCATCTGATGAGGGAAGGTGAGATCGGACAACGACCAGACCACATGTGCAGCGGCGACGATGCACTCATCCAAGCCTGCGGCACCTCCCAGGACGAACTGGAAACTGCTGTGGCCGCTCACCTTCTTCTCGGCGAGCAGAGCGCTCCAGGTCTCAGATGAGTACTGCCTGCCCCGGCCGTCCAAGGCGACTGTGAATGCTCCTTTTCGAAACAGACTCAGAAGCGCCGTCCCCTCCTTCGTCCTCGCCTGCGCCTCGCCCAGAGACAGCGGGACCTCTGCAGTCTCGAACACCTCCAGGCCGATATAGGGTCGCAGAAGGCCCTGGTAGTGTCGCCAGACCGCCTGATATTCGCGCGAGAGACGTCCTACGCAGATGACGCTGACACGCATGCGGACTAGATGAAGGGAAGCTCGTCCATCTCGTCTTCCTCAAAAGACGAGGGCCGCCTCTTCGCGTCGCGGTAGATGGGGTCCTTAAGGACGGAGGGCATGCAACGCCACAGACAGATGTCGGACCTAAGGTAGCGGCTCTTGATCTCTTCGGAGCAGCCCAAGGTGCACGTCACACAGAGCTCCGTCTCGGTCAGCAACTTGTCCCGCCAGGGCCTCTCTCCCTCGTCCACCCTGCGATATGCGTCGAGCAGCAGGCTTTCCACCTCCAGAGAAGGGGCCACTCTGAACTCGACCGGCCGCACCGGGACTCGGAAACGGAAGGTGCCGGCGTTCCAATACATGAGCTGCATAACGACGTCGGAGATGTGCTGGTTGACCATCTCCATCAAGGCACGGTAGTCGCCCTCGGCCGCGTCGAGCAGACATGCCAACGCGGGGTGCTGCTCGTCACCCTGGCCCGCCGCCATCCAACATCCCTTGACCTGGCTCTCAGTCAAAGCGCCGGCGCCGACCAGTCTCGCCGCCAACCTCTCGTCCCAATCGGTCATGCTGATGGCTTCGATGTGACCCCGGCTGAAGTAGACGGACCCCAGCTCCTCGTAGTCCTGGATATCGAGCACGCCCGTGCAGCGCTGGCTCGCCAAGAACTGAAGCACGCTGAACAGAGGAAACTCACCGATCTCACCCCATAGGATCATGTGCCGATTCTACCGCAAACGCCCCTTCTCTGGGTGTGGGGTCGCCGCTCTGGACAATAGACGGCAGGCGAGATAGAGTCGCCGCGGCGCAGTATGAACATCCGAACGAGAAAGGTTGGTCGATGGACGAGAAGCACGAGAAGGTAATAGCGAAGATCAAAGACACGACGGCAAACCCTGCGCCGCTCGGTCTGCTGGGGTTCGGGATGACCACCATCCTCCTGAACATCCACAATACCGGCTACTATGCTCTCGGCTCAGCGATACTGGCCATGGGGGTATTCTACGGCGGCTTCGCGCAGATCTTCGCCGGCTGGATGGAGTGGAAGAAGGGAAACACGTTCGGCACGGTGGCCTTTGCCTCCTACGGCTTGTTCTGGCTCACTCTGGTCGGCCTGATAGTCTGGCCGGGCCTGAACATCGCGAGTATCGGCGAGACCACAGACGGCCTTTTCGGCTGGTACCTCTTCTTCTGGGGCCTCTTCACCTTCTGCATGTTTCTCGGGACCCTCAGGATCAACCGTTCGCTCCAGGTGGTCTTCGGCACTCTGGTGATCCTCTTCTGGTTGCTGGCCGCTGCGCATTGGTCGGGTAACGAAGTGGTCGGCAAGATCGCCGGCTGGGAAGGCATCATCTGCGGGCTCTCCGCGTTCTACGGCGCGATCGCCCAGATCCTCAACGAGGTGTACGAGAGGGTCGTGCTCCCACTGGGGCCGGTCAAGAGAAAGTAGCCGGTCTAACGCAGGCCGGGCATCTGCTGCGACGACAAAGGAGGGCGACGGCGCACAAATCGCCGTCGCCCTCCTTTGTCGGTCGGCTCGGAATATCTCGAAAGACCGCCTCCGAGGGGTACCCGTCTACGTCTCCTCGACGACCGTGTCCAACCGCAATCGCGGCGGCCGGATCAGCAAAGTGAGGACCATACCCACCGCGCAGACGATGGCGGAGATATACCACACCCATGTGTAGCTGCCAGTCGATTTGCTCAGGGCGTCGATGATGTAAGGCCACACCACTCCACCGATCCCGTAGGCGGTGAACAGGGCTCCGTAGTTCGCGCCCAGGCACTTCGTGCCGTAGTAGTCGGCGGTCAGGCACGGCATGATGGCCAGATACCCTCCAAAACTGAAACCTATCAGGCAGATGCCTATGAACCAGGTGGTCTTGTTGTCGGTCCAGCGCATGAGCCCGAGAAACGCCACGATATAGACGACGAACATGATCAGTATGGTACGAAGCCGGCCGAGCCTATCGGAGAGCGATCCCCATGACAGACGGCCCACGGCATTGAAGATACCCAACACCATGACTCCCGCGGTTGCCAGACCGGAGCCCGCGCCGGCGACGTCCAGACCAAGGGTCTTGGCTTTGCCGATGGTCATGAGTCCCACACCTGCGCCCAAGAAGTACACGAGCCATATGACTGCGAACTGCCAAGTCCTCACAGTACGATTGAGCGGGCAATCGACGACCTGCTGCATCTGTGCAGGGATGTCCCACCCCTCAGGCTTCCAATCTGCCGGCGGCACCCTGAAGAACGAACCCGCGCCGACCACCAGCACCAAGAAGATGGCCGCCAGGATGTAGAACGTCGAGGCTATCCCCACGCTGTCGAGGAGAGCAGTGATGACCGGCGCGAAGACCACGGTCGCAAGACCGAAACCGAACACAGCTATGCCGGTGATGAAGCCACGCTTATCCGGAAACCATTTGACCAGCATGGCGATGGGCGTCACGTACGCGAAGCCTACTCCGAGCCCCCCGAGGACACCGTAGGTGAGGATGACCCCTATGACCGTATCGCCCACCACGCCGGTGAGCGCCGCGCCCAGCGCCAACATGACCCCACCGAGCATCGCCACCTTGCGAGGGCCGATGCGATCCTGAATCTTGCCGGCGATGACCGTGCCGATGGCGAACAGCAGCAGGGAGGCCTGGTATGGGAACCCGGTCTGGCTCTTGCTCCAACCAAGGTCCGCCTCAAAGACAGGACGGAATACCGACCAAGCGTACAACACACCGAGGCACAACTGGACCACCAGCGCGGCCGCGACCATCAGCCACCGGTTTGTGACCTTCTCCTGAGCCTTCTCCTGAACCACCTGCGCTCCCCCCTCCAAGAGTAGTGTGATGTCACTCCGTCGATCCATGCGTTGGGACCCGCCACCCCGCATGTCCGCAACAGGCTATCATGAACCTTCAGGATCCCGCGAGTCCTGCCTTCGTGCACCGTCCAACAAGGAGCACAGCAACCATGCCAGAGCAATCCGCCGCTCACCCACATGAGACCGCAGACCAGATCGTATCCCGCCTCACCGAAGGCAACCTCCGCTTCGCCCAAGGCCTACCGCTCGTCGCGGATTCCAGCCCCGGACGCCGTGCGGACCTTGTCTGCGGGCAGAGCCCGGTCGCGGCCGTCCTGGCCTGTTCCGATTCGCGCGTAGGACCTGAGCTGGTGTTCGACCAAGGCCTCGGTGAACTCTTCGTGGTGCGGGTGGCGGGCAACATCGTCGACGACACGGTGCTCGGCAGTCTCGAATACGCGGTCGAGCATCTCGATGTGGGCGTCATATTGATCATGGGCCACAGCTCCTGCGGCGCCGTCACCACCGCCTGTGCCTGCGACTTCAGCAGTCTTGAAGGAGCAACCGGCGCCGTACTCCGTGCGCTTGAACCCTCCGTGAACGCCGCACGCTCTACCTGCGCCGTTCCCGAGGAGATCATTGATCTCAGCGCGAAGCTGAACATGAAGGCGCAGGCTCAGACTCTCCTCGACAGTCGGATGATCGCTGGGGCGGTTGCAGCGGGAGGCCTGGCCATCCTCCAAGCCTGGTACGACTTGACCACCGGGGTGGTCAGCTGGCTCTGACACGGCGCGCCCGGCGCACCTTCCACAGGACGCCCTTCCGCGGAGCGAACAAGAAAGCCAGAACGAAGATGGCCGTGGCCACCAGCACCACCGCCCCTCCGGAAGCTATGTCGAGGTAGTAGCTGAGGTAAAGCCCTGCCACGGCCGACACCACCCCGATCAGAGCCGAGACCACCATCATGGCCGGCAACCGACGGGTCAGCAGATACGCGGCCGCCGGCGGAGTGACCAACATAGCGGCCACCAGCGCCACGCCGACGGTGCGTAGCGACACGACTATGGTAGCCGCCAGCATCAGGAACAGTCCGGTGCGGAGCGCGTGGATCCGTAGACCGAGAGTCCGGCCGAAGACAGGATCGAACGAGACCACCAGCAGTCGTCGGTAGAGCAGGACTATCGCCGCCAGCACCGCGAGCGCCAGACCCCCGCTGATCCACAAGTCGGCGCCGCTCACCCCGAGGACGTTGCCGAATAGTACGTGTGTCAGGTCGACCGTATAACCGCCGGTCGTACTGATGAGCACCACCCCCAGGGCCAGCGCCGCCGCGAAGAAGATGCCGATGGCCGTATCCTCCCGGATGGTCCCCGCCTTTGTCACGAAGCTGATCCCCACAGCCACGATCACACCGGCAACGAGCGCTCCGGCGAGCAGGTTCGCCCCTACCAGATACGCCACGGCCACGCCCGGGAGGATGGCATGCGCAAGGGCGTCCCCCAGGAACGCCATGGAGCGAAGAACGACGTAGCAGCCGATGACAGCGCAGACGACTCCTACGATGATCGAGGCCACCAGCGCCCTTTGCATGAAGCCGAAAGCGAAGGGTTCCGTCACCCATCCCATCATAACGTCCCGTTGTGCGTGGGCCCATGGGCGTCGTGGGCACCGCCTCCGCAACATTGATCGACGGCTATCACCCTGCCGTTCACGACCACCATCTGGCCTCCGAAAGCGGCCTGCAGGTGCGCCTCGGTGAAGACCTGCTCGGGACTGCCGGAGCTGATCAGGCGGCCGTTCAGAAGCACGATCTCATCGAAGCGGGCTGAAGCCAGCTCCAGGTCGTGGGTGGAGACAAGGACGGTCACGACCCGGTCCCTCAAGCTCGAGAGAAACTCCAAAACGGCCTCTTTCGTCGAGATATCCACCCCTGTGAAGGGCTCGTCCAGCAGCAGCACGTGTGGCTCCTGAGCCAGGGCGCGAGCCAGGAAGACCCGCTGTTGCTGACCGCCGGACAGTTCGCCTATGGGCCGCTCGGCCAATGCGGAGATGCCCAGGCTATCCATACTCCGCCGGATGATCTCCAAGTCTGACGCGCATCGCTTCCTCAGCCATCGTCCTCGGCCGTAACGCCCCATGGACACTACGTCCCACACCGTCACAGGGAAGTGCCAATCGACCTCCTCCCGCTGAGGCACGTATGCCACTGGGTCCCGATACTCAGACGCCGGACGCCCATGGATGAGCATCTCTCCGTGTCTCAGGGGGACCAAGCCCATCATCGCCTTGAAGAGGGTCGACTTGCCCGCCCCATTTGGTCCGACGACCGCTATCTGCGCCCCGTGCGGTATCACCAGAGACACGGAGTCAAGCACGGTCCGCTCCCCGTAAACAACGCTCACATCGCGCACTTCGAGCAGCTCGTTCATGCGCGTGCCTGTGCTCGCCTCCGGCTCACCGGAGGGCTTTCACGATCATTTCGACGTTCCTGCGCATCATGTCTAGATACGTGGGGGCATCCTCCCCGACAGAAGCGATGTAGAGATCCGTGACCACCGTCACGCCACTCTCTTTTGCTATCTGGGCGGCGAGATCGACATTGGCACCGGTCTCAAGGAAGATGGCAGGAGCCCCCGTGTATTCGATCTCCCTCACCAGGGACGCGATCTGTTGAGCAGAGGGTGCCCCCTGCCCGGACACCGTCGGGAACACTTTGCCCACTACCTTGAATCCGTACCGTCCGGCGAAGTAACCGAGGCTGTCGTGGTTGGTCACCAACAACTTCCGCTCGACCGGAACGGTGGCCACCCGCTCCACTATCCATCTGTCCAACTCCTGGAGCTCGCAGCGATAAGCCTCCGCGTTCGCGCGGTAGTCTTCGCCGCCTATGGGATCGATCTCCGACAGTTTTCGGGCGATATTCTCCACGTAGGTCATCACCAATATCGGGTCAAGCCACACGTGGGGGTCTTCGGAGGCGCCGACCACCCCCGCGGCGGCCTCGATCACCTGCACATCGGCGCCGGCTACATCAGCGAGCAGACCGTCCAATTGCGGCTCGAGTCCGAGGACGTTGATCACTACGGCACTGCTCTTTGCAATGCGTTTGGCGTCTTGAGGCGTGGGTTCGAAGGAATGAGGGTCGGAGCCGACCGGTAGCAGCGCCGAAACGGCCATCCGTTCGCCTGCCACGTTCTGCACTATGTCGGCCAGGAAGGTAGTGTCGGTCACGACCGCCGGACGGTCGTCGCCGGCGGCGGAGTCCCCGGACGCTCCTCCACAGCCTCCAGTCAACGACAGCATCGTCAAAGCAACGGCACATAGGAGAACCAAAGTGGGTGTCGCGCGGCTTCTCCGGACGCGGGCGCTTCCCCGGTCGATCCGGTGGTGGATCACTCGTCCCCGCAGCACCACGTAGAGCCCTTTGGCCCCGTCTCGGCCGCCACCGCTCTTGTCATCTTGGGTCTTCACCACACTCCGCAGCACAGGTCTCACAAATGATCCGGGGCTCTTGACTGAGGTCAAGAGCGCGCTCGAACGACTATGTTAGCTTCTTCTTGGGAAAAGAAACCGGTACGTCTACCGCCATAAGGGAGGCGGTGCGTTCCAAGACAAGACACGGGAGGATCTACATGTTCTGCTATCAGTGCGAACAGACGGCCAAATCGGTCGCCTGTACGGTCAAGGGTGTGTGTGGCAAGACGGAAGAGGTCGCGGCGATCCAAGACGCGCTGGTCTACGCGCTCAAGGGTTTGGCCCTCGTCGCGGAGAAGGCGGCGCCGGAAGGTCTGGTGCCCGAGGACACCTACCCTTTCCTGGCCGAGGGCATCTTCGTGACGCTGACGAACGTCAACTTCGATCCTGACGCTATCAAGGCTTGGGTGGACGAGACGGTCGCCAGGCGTGATTCTCTCAAGGCCGGACTGGCCAAGAAGAGGGCCGACCTCACTTTCGAAGAGGCCCCGGTTGCTTTCGTACCCGCCGCGACTGTGACGGCGTTGGCCGAGCAAGGGCGGCAGCACGACATCAATTCCGAAGCCTCCGCCGATCCCAATCTCCGCTCCCTCCAGCACACCATCCTCTATGGACTGAAAGGCGTGGGCGCATACGCCTTTCATGCCGCGGAGCTTGGTCACCGCGACCCCGACGTCGATGAGTACTTCATCGAAGCCCTCTCCGATCTCGCTCGGTACGATCAGGGCGACCTCGACACATGGATCGCCAAGACCCTGCGCTGCGGCGAGATCAACTACAAGACCATGGAGCTCCTCGATAGGGCCAATACCGAGACCTACGGCACACCCATACCGACCGAGGTGCCTCTGGGTGTCAAGGCCGGCAAGGCCATCCTCGTCTCCGGCCATGACTTCCTCGACCTCGAAGCCTTGCTGAAGCAGACCGAGGGCAGAGGCATCACCGTCTATACTCACGGTGAGATGCTCCCGGCTCATGCCTACCCGAAGCTCAAGGCGTACCCACATCTCTATGGCAACTGGGGCGGCGCCTGGCAGAACCAGAAAAGAGAGTTCCCCAAGTTCCCCGGCGCCATCCTGATGACTACCAACTGCATCCAGATCCCACCGGACAGCTACGCGGACAATATCTTCTCCACCCAGGCGGTCGGCGCGCCGGGCGTCCGTCACATCGACGGCCGCGACTTCAGCACCGTCATCGAGCGAGCGTTGGCCCTCCCCGGCTTCCCCGAGGACGTAGCGGGCAACACGGTGCACGTGGGTTTCATGCACGATGCGGTGCTGGCCAATGCAGAGAAGATCATCGAGCTGGTGAAGGCCGGTAAGATCCGGCACTTCTTCTTGGTCGGCGGATGCGACGGCGCCAAACCCGGCCGCGACTATTACACCAAGTTCGTGGAGCAGGCCCCCGCCGACACCGTGATCCTCACCCTTGCCTGTGGCAAGTATCGCTTCTACGACAAAGACCTGGGCGCCATCGACGGCATCCCCCGGCTGCTCGACATGGGTCAGTGTAACGACGCATATTCAGCCATCCAGGTGGCCTTAGCGCTATCCGATGCCTTCGAAGTCGAAGTGAACGACCTGCCGCTCTCACTCATACTCTCCTGGTACGAGCAGAAGGCGGCGGCCATCCTCCTCAGCCTGCTGTACCTAGGTCTGAAGGACATCCGCCTCGGCCCGTCAATGCCGGCCTTCTTGACCCCCGACGTGACCAAGTTCATAGTCGACACGTTCGACCTGAAGCCGATCACCACTCCGGAAGAAGACCTGGCGACCATCCTGGGGTAGTGGACGACGGCCGGTTCATCCTGGGGCGGTGGGCGGCGGCCCGTGGTTCTGAAGCCCGGCGCAAGAAAGACCCCGGTCGCTGAACGACCCCAGCGAGGTGCGGCATCATGTCGCCGCGACCCACCGGCAAGATACTACGCGAAGACCGAGGGCCCGCCTTCCGGCGGGCCCTCGGTCTTCTCTTCGCCCCACGCGCCGCTGCTACATCACTACATCACGATCTTGTTCAGTGGATACTCGACGATGCCCTGAGCGCCGGCTTCCTTCAGCCTCGGGATGATCACCCTCACCACCGGCTCGTCGATGATGGTATTCACAGCCAGCCATTCCTCATCGCTGAGCGACGAGATAGTCGGCCTTTGCAGGGCCGGGAGCACCTGCAGCACGGCCTGGAGGTCGGCACAGCGCACGTTCAGCATCAAGCCGACCTTACCCAGAGCGGCTATAGCTCCCTCCAGCAGTAAGGTGATGTCCTCCAGCTTGCGTCGCTTGTCGCCATTCTCCCAAGCAGCCAGATTGGCGATGAGTTGCGTGTTCGACTCAAGCACGGTCTCCACGATGCGCAGTTTGTTCGCCCGTAGCGAGCTCCCCGTCTCGGTGACCTCGACGATGGCGTCGGCGAGTTCAGGGGGCTTCACTTCGGTCGCTCCCCAGCTGAACTCTACCTTCGCGTTCACGTCCTTCTCAGCCAGGTATCGCTTCGTGGTCTCCACCAGCTCGGTGGCGATGATCTTGCCCTCGAGATCCTTCACGCTCCGCACAGACGACTCGTCGGGCACCGCGAGAACCCAGCGCACCTTGCCAAAACTCTGCTTCGCGTAAACCAAGTCGCAAACCGTGTGAACATCTGCTCCGTTCTCTCTGACCCAGTCCAGCCCTGTGATGCCGGCGTCAAGGATGCCGTTCTCCACGTAGCGGGCCATTTCCTGGGCGCGGACGAGCAGGCACTCGATCTCTGTATCGTCTATAAGTGGAAAATATGACCGACTGCTCGTAGTCATGTTGAAGCCGGCCCGCTTGAACAGGTCGATGGTGGCGTTCTCCAAGCTGCCCTTGGGGATGCCGAGTTTCAGGATCATGGCTGACTCTCTTTCTGAAGAAGGCACCTCGGCATTATAGCCTGCCTCACTCGAGCTCCGGCCCGGCGTCCGCCACCGGGCCCCGCCATCACGTTCCCCGACCATCCCGCCCCTGACACCGGGCTCGCATCACCGGCCCTCCCTATGATATACATACAGTTGCGCTATGCGCTGTTCATGTCAACGGATCGCGCACCATAGTTGTGTGCATCCTCCGGGACGTTGGCGGCATCGAAGGCCTGTCGACACGGAGGAACGCCGGCAAGAGGCACTCCGGCTAGTACTAACACACGACCTCGACGAACATCTGACATCCGATACCGATCTCGAATCGAACACCCGCCGTCGAGGCTTGTCGCAAAACAACATGCACACGCACCTGGGAGGAAGATATGAAGGTCGGCCTCATAGGCTTCGGACGAACAGGAAGATCGGTGGCCCGCGTCCTGCTCGAATCTAAGGAGACCTATCTTCAGTGGGTCGTCAGGCGCTCCAGTGCGCTCCTACACCGCTCCGTACCGGAGTTCCTGGGGGTCTGTTCCGAAGAGCCCGGCCTCATCTACAGGTCCGACGAGTGCACGGGTGAGGAGCTGTTCGACAGGCACCCGGTGGACGCCGTGGTGGACTTCTCCTCAGAGACGGGCTTGGACTACTACGGCAAGGCGGCGGCGCGGCGCGGCGTCTCTATCGTCAGCGCCGTCTCCCAGTACTCGTCCGAACAGCTCGATCAGTTACGCCACTACTCGCAGATAACCAAGGTCATGCACTCCCCCAACATCACGGTCGGCATCAACTTCTTGATAGTCGCCGCCCAGATCCTGAAGAAGATCGCGCCCTACACGGATATCGAGATCATCGAGGAGCATTTCAAGGAGAAGCCCGAGGTGTCCGGCACGGCCAGGCTCATAGCGAGCACCCTAGAGGTACCGGAAGAGAGCATCAAGACCGTGCGGGCCGGAGGCATCATCGGGGTACACGAGATCCTCTTCGGCTTTCCCCACCAGACCGTCCGTTTGAGACACGAATCGATCTCTCGCGAGGCCTTCGGCAACGGCATACTGTTCGCCATCCGCAACTTAGAGGACAAGCCGATCGGTTTCTACAACATGGAAGATCTGCTGCTGCCCTACTTCAAGCTGGACAGCCCCGGTATCGACGTCATGGAGGCCGTGCAGAGGCCGTGGTGGAGGCGCCTCCCGGTCGGCAGACCCACGCGCAACGGCTCCACGAAGCAACCGGTGTCCAGATAGAGTCCGCGCGGGGCGGTCGGCCGACCACGGGTTCGGCCGACCTCAGTCCTCCCTGAGAGACAAGGGCTCACCGCAGCACACGAAACCCTCGACGCGACAGGTCTCCTCCATCTCCTCGTCTTCCTCGTGGCTGCATTCCTCGATCACCTCGATCTCCAGCCCACAGTGTTCGCAGTAGTAGACTTCGCCCTCGCGCATCTCATCACAGCGTGCCATGTCTCCTCCTTCTCACGGTCGATCATCCGACCAATGTCAGCTCCCAGGGACACGCGAGTCTTCTGAATGCCCCAATAGGTACTCGCGGGGGTCGGCCATACATCTGAGGGATTCCAAGCTCCGCCAGACCAGACTGAGCCTGGGGAACTCACCCAGGCTGCGCCCCTGACGGTTGAACATCGCATTCCATATCCGCTGTACGGCAACTTTCGGAGAGTACACGGCCGTATAGAGCCCGGCGTATTCGCGATAGAAGCGCTCCAGGCCGAGCTTGGTAGGAAGCACGGCGTGGGCCAAGTCGAACATCTCCCAGTTACGTGTGGTGAGAGCCTCTTGTACCTGTTCGAAGAGCGCGGTGCCGGGGAGCGGGGTGAGCACGGTGAACCAGGCGTTGGGGATGGCATGGCGGGTCACGTAGTCACGTAGGCGCGTGAAGTCCTTCTCGTCGTAGTCGGGGTCAACGATCAGAGTGCCGAAGATGTTGATCCCCGCTTTCTTCAGCACGGCGATGGCCGTTTCGTTGCACTCCACCGTGTTTCCTTTGTGGACCCTTTCCATCCCCTCAGCGTCGATCTTCTCCAGCCCCAAGAACACGGTTGCGAACCCGGCCTCTCTCAGCTTGGCGACCGTCTCCGGGTGCCGCGCGATGGAGTCGGTCCGAGCCTGGAATATGAAACGTTTCTCGATGCCCTTCCGCAACAGAAGATCGACGATGGCTTCAGCGCGCGGGATGCTGGCCAGGAAGTTGTCGTCGGTTATGAAGACATTCTTGCGCTCGACGGCCTCCAACTCCTCGATCACCCGCTCCGGGCTCTTGAAGCGTATCTTGCCCTGATGAAAGCGCCAGACGCTGCAGAAGGTACATCTGTAGGGACAGCCGCGAGAAGTCTCGATGCTCGTGAGATATCCCCGCATCCCCAGATGGTAGGCACGCCGCCGGTCTTCTATGTCCGACCGCGCGGGCAAAGGCAACCGGTCGAGGTCCCCGATGAGAGGTCTAAGGCCGGTGGCGATCTGCCCTTGGACCGTATTCACCACCAGACCGGGCACGGAACGGAGGTCGTCACCGGCGCCGAGAGCCGTCAGCAAGGCCGGCGCCGACGACTCGCCTTCCCCGACGGCGATCGCGTCGATCCATGGCGCCTTGAAATCGGCCGGGTTCAGGGAGGCATGGTGCCCACCAACGAATACGAACATCCCCGGCGAGGCCTGCTTGAGCGCTTTCGCGATTTGAAGCGTCTCGCCGACGTCGACCGTGAACGAGCAGCTTATACCGCACACTTCGGGCTGAAAACGCCGAGCCACTCCATCCAGGTCCACCCCGGGGAGTAGGTCTACCACTCGGACCTCGTGTTCGTCCTTCAGAGCCGCAGCGACCATCTCCAGCCCCAAGGGCTCGACCACGGCCATCGACCGGAATCCCGACCTGAATCCTGCCCGGCGCCTCTGCCGGGGTTGTATTAGCAACACTCTCATCTCGCCGACCGTCCTTCCCCCCATGAACCCCCCACCGAGCAGTTTCACAACTCCAACATACCACCCTGCGGTGAGGCGGTCGACAGACTACAGCCATTGTCCTTCAGACGAGATCCTCGGAGTGTTCCAGCAGATATCTCCAGCGCGCGATATGGCCGCGTTCGTCGGCTTGGTCTTTCTGGATGATGGCTCGCGTCTCGTCGTCCCACTCGATATCGTCGAGCAGCCGCGAGTAGTGGTTGACGGCCTTGGCCTCCACCCACACACCGGTCTTCAGGACCTGCGTCGTCCCCAGCATGCGCGAACCCAGTCCGAACACATAGCCGACCATCCAGTAGGCCCAGCGGAGCCTGCTCGGCTTGAACCCATACTCGTAGATCTTCGTCTGAAAATCCTGCATGTGGGTCAGCTCGTTGCACATGGCGGCGGCAAGCTGCGTGTTGAGAGGGCTGGGCTTCGAGGTCATCTGACACTGGTAGATCTTGGCGGCCATGATCTCCAGGGTATGCAGGGTGCGAAGCCCCTTCTTGACCGCCTTCCTCCGCTGGGCGGTGAAGACGCCGCCTCTGGCCTTGACCTGCTCGGCCCGCATCTCGGGCCTGATCACGGATACATCGTAGTCCATCATCTCAACCCCTGCTCGGGTGCTTGCGACGGGCCGGATCGCCCACCTGTCGCTTCCATACCCGTCAACGGACGTATCCATGCTCCCAAGAGAAGATCTCCTTCTTCCAGCACCGACCCGTTCGGGCAGAAGGACTCTCGCTTAAGCGGTGACCCGCTCGACCTCCTCGATAGTGGTGAGTCCCTCGAGCACTTTCAAGCGTCCGTCCTCCCGCAGGGGCCTCGTGCCGGAGGCCGTTCCCTGATCACGCAGATCGTCCGCGGAAGCGTGCTCCAACACCAACGCTCGGATCTCGCGACTCACCGCCAAGACCTCGAACAGACCGACGCGACCGCTGTACCCGGTATTGAAACAAAAGTTGCAACCTACTGGTTTTGCAATGGTCGCCTTCTTGACCTGAAGGAACTTGCGCTCCCCGGCCGTCATCTTCGATGGCGTGAGGGTGACCATCTGCGCGCACTTGGGGCACACGCGTCGGGCCAACCGTTGCGCGACTATGCACTCAAGCGACGAAGCGATCAGGTACGGCGGGAGGCCCATTTCCATGAGCCTGGTGATGGCCGACGCCGCGTCGTTGGTATGCAGGGTCGAAAGGACCAGGTGCCCGGTCAGAGAAGCCTCCGTGGCGATCAAGGCGGTCTCCTGATCACGTATCTCACCCACCATGATGATGTCTGGGTCGCTCCGGACCAACGAGCGCAGCATGGTGGAGAAGGTAAGCCCGATGTTCGCACGGACCTGCGACTGCAGAATGCCTGGGATCCGCCGCTCCACGGGATCCTCCACCGTATAGATCTTCACGTCTGGTGCGTTCAGCTCCCCCAACGCCGCATAGAGGGTGGTCGACTTCCCCGAACCGGTGGGGCCCGTAACCAGGATCTCTCCCCAGGGGCGCTTGAGTGATCTCCGGAACTCCGCCAGATCCTCCTCGCCCATGCCCAAGTCTTCAAGTGTGATGTCGGCGAGAGCGCCATCGAGTAGGCGTATGGTCACATTCTCGCCGAACACGGTAGGGATGCTGGCTATGCGCAGGTCCACAGCCCGGTCGTCGAAGCGGAAGGTGGCCCGGCCGTCTTGGCACAGACGCCTTTCCGCGATGTCCATGTCTCCCAGGATCTTGATCCGAGATACCACTCCTTCTTTCATCTCGTCTCGAACGTCCGTCAGACGGTGGAGCATACCGTCTACCCTGATCCGAACGACCATGCAATCGGCCTGAGGCTCGAAGTGGATATCGGAGGCTCCCTGGCGTACTGCCGCGGCAAGGATCTCCTCGACGAGCGATACCACCTTGTCGTACTCTGCCAGGACGAGGAGGTCGGGGCCCGCCCGTTCCGGCTCGATGGTCTCACGCTCCAGCCGCCCCTTGTTGGTGAAGACCTCGTCCCACGCTTCCTCTAGGGCTCCGGGAATAGCCGTTACGGCCGTAACCGAGATGCCCGTGATGAGCCGCACATCGTCAATGGTGACCACATCCGAAGGGTCGGCCATAGCTAAGATCAAGGTGCCATGACGGTCGAAATCGAGGGGTAGAACGTGCCGGGCGCGACAGAACTTCTCCGTCAGCAGACCCACTGTGCTCGGATTGGGAACAAGCTCGGCGAGCGCGGTAAGGCCGTAGGAATGCTGCCATAAGAGCGCACCCTCCAACCTCTCGGGAGTGACGTAGCCCAGGTGGATGAGGGCTTCGCCGAGCCTGGCCCCGGTCTCATGCTGATAATCGAGGCTGTTGTTAAGCTGCTTCTCAGAGATCAGCCCTCGCTTGACGAGGATGTCACCCAGGCGCAGACTCTGCGCCGCGCTCTCACCGGTCAGCATCTCGGGCCACCTTGCTACTTCGGGTACAATCACTTCCCCGTCTGATTATCGGCGGGATCAGGTGTTTACAAAAGCAGCTGGGTCGATCAAGGACTAAGGCGAGGGAGATCCGACGGTTGTATTCATGCGGGTCGGGCAAGTATGCTCTGCCGAATCTCGCATATCTGGGGCCGCCGGCAGGCGGCCAAGGAGGGTTCCGATCATGCAATGCCCACACTGCCGCTCCGAGGTGGAGGTCAAGGCTCACTCCTTCGCGTTGGGGGAGGACCCGGACGGCACCTGGCAGGTGTCCAGCACCAGGTGTCCCGCCTGCGATCGCCTGATCGTCGACCTCATTCTGAAGGATGTCTGCACCTACCCCGCTTGGCCCGCGGGAATCACACGGGCGCGACCCGACGCTGAGGTACCCGCCGACCTGGCAGACGAGTTCCTCACCGCCGCGCAGGTTGTTGTCTACAGTCCCGAAGCCTCGGCGGCCATCAGCCGCCGCCTGCTGCAGAGATTCCTTAGCGACCAGGCCGGCGTCGGCGGAGGCGGTCTGGCCGACCAGATCAAGCGCGCCCTCCTTTCACCGGCGCTGCCTCCATACATCAAGGAAGCCCTACAGACATATATGGAGCTGGCGAAGATCGGCATCGGGAACGACAAGAACCTGCACCCCGAGGCTCTCGCCCCGGCGGAACCGGGCGAAGCGGAGTGGCTGCTCGACGTCCATGAACTCCTGTTCGAGCTTTACTTCGTACAGCCCGCCCGGCTTAGGCGCAGGCGCGACGCGCTCGAGGAGACCACGGCCCGCCTCGCCGCCGCCCGGCCGGAGGCCGCAGAAACGGTCGCACCGCCCGACGACCAAGCTGTGCGATCACCGGTCGCAGACACAGACGGACCGCTGGAAGGACCGCCCGAAGACGAAGTGGAAGAAGACGGATGACCGACCTCATCAGGCTGCGTGGAATCCCACTAGGAGCGTTCTCATGACCGACAGAATAGGCCGGGAGCCGTCTCCCGTATGGGCCGCCGACGACCCCAAGATGGAGCGGAGATCCTCAGCGGTGACGCTCTCCGACATGGAGGTGTTCATCTTCCCCGAGTTGATGTACTCACTGGTGCTGGCCAACATCATGTCGCCCCGCATCTGGGAATGGCGCAACGACCCCTGGTTCGACGGATTTGAGAGCATGACGCCCTACCGGCGCATCACCCGGCTCAAGCAGTTCATCATGGACCATTACGCCTTCAATCTGGACCTCGAGACCTGGGGGCTGACCGACAAACAGCGTGAGATCGAGCGGTTCAAGAGCTACGTAAGTCTCGAGGCGCTGGCTCAATCGAATGCGCTGTTCGGCTACGAAGGTGACAAGTACTATTTCGACATCGACATCCGCACCCACTTCGGCCTCGACAAGTACGAGGGCGACGTCATCCCCTACTGGAAGACCGAGACAATCGAGGCCATGGACGCCTTCCGGCATAAGCCCGCCTACAACGCCGGCGCCGGGGAGTGCGTATCCTTGGGCGCTCTCTACGCCGCAGCGCTCTTCGTAGTCGCGCACATCCCGCTCAACGACATCTACCTCATGGCGACTCCTCTTCACTCCCAGAATTTCATCGACACGGGACAAGGCGTCCTCACCAACAACCGCCGGCTGGTGACCAAGAACATGTGGTTCAACGGCAGCGCCCTATCGGCCCAGGCGCGCCGTGCCCTTGAGAACGAACGCGTGACGGTCGTGGCTCACGAGACGGGCTATATCCACATCCTCTTCGACCGGGCCACCATCGACCCACGAGCCTACGACCGTTTCGCCGGAAGGCTGCGCCGCTTCCTGCAGACGCCGCTGACGTCGGAGCTCCTCGGCAACTTCGTCCGTCACAGTCCCGATCTGCACAAATGCTTCCAGGCCCGCTGGCACAAATTCGGGGTCGATCGTTACATAACCATGGAGAAGCTGCTCGCCTACGAGCAAAGCTCCCCCTTCCGTTTCAACGACGGCACGCGCGAGCGGCTGATGATGGAGGTCGCGGACGAGGACTTCGAGATGAGACCTCTACCCGACCGCATCGTTCTCGACGATCTGGAGACTCTGGTAAAGCAGGGGCAGGTGGATATCCGCACTCCTGAAGGCTTCGTCCTCATGGTGGAGAGTGTGGGCTCCTCATGCGTCAGCGCTCAGGACGCCATGGAGAAGCTGCGCGACTTCTGTTGGACCGAACCGCGCCTCCCCGATCCGGCAACCAAGACCTTCCATCGGGACCAACCCCCTTTGGGTCTGGACGTGAGCATGGAGCGCGTCGACGTGATCGCGCGCCTTGAGTCGCTGCGTGACTCCAACGAATTGGCCGGGCTGGCCTTCTACGCCTACCGCGACCTGAACCGCGTGGAGCCGGAGCCGTTTGTCAAGGCTGCTCTAGAACGATGCCCGGTGTCGATCGCCGCCTGCGAGGGGATGGCCGACGACGCGGTGGCGGCCACAGTCCAGGCCCTCGCTGACGAATCCATCTACGACGATGCCGGCCGTCTAGCTCAGCCGGACGAGGTGTGGAACTACCGACGCGGGGACGGCGCTGAGAAAGCTCTCTTACTGGCCAACGTGCTTCGGGCCCGCCACCCTGGAGCCGCCATGACCATCGACGTGACTCCGGATTCGGCGACCTTGCGTGTGGGAGGCGGCGCGGCGACCAGCAGCACAGTGGGTACGGCGACAGGCAGTGCGCTGCGCTCGGATGGCCCAGACGCCGTCTACAGCTTCGAAAGCCGCAAAGACCTCCGTCCCCAGATCTGGGACTGCGGGGTGTAGCTCAGCGGGCACTCCTCACCTGCAGCCTCCCCGTGTGTAGCCCTGCCCCGGTCTGAGGACCACGTTTCTCCGGCAGCCGACGAGCCCTCTTCCACCCACACGCCTACGGTTGATCGCGCAAATCGATGATCTCGCAGCCCTTGATCTCCGCCTCGGCGCTATGAGCCAAGAGTCCGGCCGCAGCCGCCTCGTCAAGTACATAGACTAGATCGCCGCCGGCGGCCGCGTACTTCTGTCCGTAGCTGATCGGCACCTCACACGTCACCTCGCCGAGCACGGACTTCGCTACGGCGCTGCTCTTGCGAGGACCGCTGGCGAGAAGGACGACTGTCGGCGCCCCATAGACCAGCTCAGCTCCCATGGAGACCGCGTAACGAGGCCTCTCCTCGACGCTGCTGAAGTGCCCGTCCAGGACAGCATTCCCCAGCGTGCTGTCATCGAGCTTCACCAGGAGGACACGGTTGCCTTCGAACGGGATACCGCTCTCGTGAAAGGCCAAGTGGCCACGCTCTCCCACGCCCACGATCTGCAGGTCGATGCCGCCGGATGCTTCGATCTTGCGCTCGTAGGCCACGAGGATGTCTTCTTTGATGGCGCCCAGGACACCATTCGCCCCGTCTTTGATGACAATGGCCTTCCCTTGGTCGGCCCCCTGTACCTCGTATAGATCGGGCCGCCCTTCCAGCGCAGCGATCAGTTCGTCCTTGTCGATCAGAGTCCCCCAGGGGATGCAGGTCTCGGCGAACTTACGCTCCAGGAGACCGAAGAGCTCCTGCACCATGAAGTAGCTGTAGGACTCGCAGTGCAGGCAACGCTGTTGGGCGTTCTCTCCCGGCAGGCCGATGTACTCGTCTAAATTGAAGGTGCGGACGAGGGTGGGGTCTATCCCTCCCTCGTTGAAAGCTCGGGCCAGGTGCTTGTAGAGGCCCGTGGGGGAATGACCCGTGGCCAGTCCCAACACGTACCGCCCCTTGGCCGCCTGCCTCTCCTTGATGTCGGCCTCCACGATACCCGCAGCCACTCTGCTCATATGGTCGAAATCCATCGTGACGTAGATCTTGAAAGACATGGTTGTCTCCTGTAGGAGGTTCTTAACCGAGAGCGGCCTTCACCACATCGGCGAGTTGCGCGGCGTACCTGTCGGTGATCGCGGTGCTGGGACCTTCCACCATCACCCGGCACATGTTCTGGGTGCCCGAGTAGCGGACCAGTACCCTGCCCTCGTCCTTGAGCTCCGACTCCACCTGTTTGATGGCCTCCGCTATCGCCGGTACCGACTGGATGTCCGGCTTACTCTGGACGTCAACGTTGACGAGTCTCTGCGGAAAGACGTCCATCAGCTTCGCCATCTCTGAGAGCGGCCTGCCCGCCTTCAGCATCGCCGCCAGTAGCTGCATGGCGGTGAGTATTCCATCGCCGGTGGTGTGATGGTCGAGGAATATCACGTGGCCGGACTGCTCGCCGCCCAGCACGCTCCCCAAGCGCTGCATGTCTTCAAGAACATACCGGTCGCCTACCTTCGAGGCGTGGTTCTGAAGGCCGTGCTTCTTACAGGCCACCCTCAATCCCATGTTGCTCATGACGGTCGAGACGAGCAGGTCGTGCTTAAGCCGTCCTTCTTCTTTGAGCATCAGAGCGCAGATGATCATGATCTGATCGCCGGTGATCTCGTTCCCCTTTTCGTCCACCGCTATCAGACGGTCGCCGTCGCCGTCGAAGGCCAGACCGATAGCGGCGCCGTTCTCTACCACGGCCTTCCGAAGGTCCTCAGTATGCTGCGAGCCGCACTCCTCGTTGATGTTGAGACCGTTGGGCGTGTTGTGTATGACCGTCACCTCAGCACCCAGTTCGGTGAAGACGGCGGGAGCAACCTTGTAGGTGGCTCCGTTGGCTGTATCGAGGACGATCTTCAGACCCTCCATAGACAGACTGCGGGGAAAGGTGTTCTTGAGGAACACTATGTAGCGTCCGGCGGCATCGGCCAGCCGGTAGGCGCGGCCTATCTCGTTCGGCGGAGGCACCATCTCCGGCAACCTGCCGCCCAAGACGAGTTCCTCGATCTGCTCTTCCTGTTTGTCTGAGAGCTTGAAACCGGCCCCCGAGAAGATCTTGATGCCGTTGTCCTGGAACGGGTTGTGGGAGGCGGAGACGACCGCCCCGGCGTCGGCCCGCATGCTCTCCGTGATGAAGGCGATCCCAGGCGTAGGAAGGACCCCCACCAAGTAGGGCACGCCTCCCATGGAGGTGACTCCCGACTCGATAGCGCTCTC
>JAAYJE010000078.1 GCA_012523095.1 Actinomycetota bacterium
CGCGAACCCGGGCAATGCGTAGGCCAACCCGAAGATGATGAAACCGGTCTGCAGCCAGGCGCCGCGAATAGTCCAGGAGGTCCGCAGAGCGGCCGGGCTGGACCACAGGCGTACAACGCGGCCCGCCGCTCCGAGATCGACAATAAGCAACAGGCCGCCCAGCAGTGCCACCACCGGACCGATCAAAGCGCCGGTACGAGCCAGAGTCGGATACTCACCGAGCAAAGCTAGGACGAAACTGAAAAGGAACGTACCGCCGCCCAGGCCGGCCAGGAATAGGTCGAGGACTACCATCCAGCCCCAGTTCTTCTGCCCCTCTATCTTGTTCATGTGTCTGGTCCTTTATGAGTTCAGGTAGAAGACCGAAGCGCGCGTACCCAGTTCGGCCTTCAAGACGGCGCCGCCTTGTCGCGCAATGATCTTCGCTACATCGCTCTCCGGATCGTCCAGGTCGCCGAAACACCGGGCGTTGGCGGGGCAAACCTCAACACAGGCCGGCTGTCGCCCGCGTTCGAGCCGCTCCGCACAGAAGGTGCATTTCAGAACCGTACCCCTGGTCAACGTCTCACGTTTTCTCTCTTCCCAGGGGGTGACGGTCTCAGGTCCGTAGTAGTTCTCGATCTTCCGCAGCAGATGCCGGGCCTCATAAGGACAGGCGAGGACGCAGTATTGGCAGCCTATGCATTTATGAGAGTCGACCAGCACCGGACCTTCCTCCCGCTGGTAGGTCGCCCCGGTGGGGCAGACCTTAAGACAACGTGGGTCGGCACAGTGCATGCAGGCCAGGGGTAAGAACCCCATACGCGCGGCCGGGTATTTGCCCGTCTCGTATTTCTCCACACGGCAGAGCAGGATGCCGGCCGGGGTCCCGTTCTCCATGCGGCAGGCGACGGTGCAGGCGTTGCAGCCTACACATGCCTTCAGGTCGATAGCCATCCCGTATCTCATCGCGCTTCCCCCCCACGGTAGACCTTCACCCGCGGCGAGATCTCTTGTCCGGCGGAGATGGCGTCCAGAGTATTATCGTCGGTGGTCAGAAGAGAGTTGTAGTGCGGTCCGTGACACATCAGCGGGTTGGACTGCAACGTCCCCAGGCCGTAGCTGCCCGGTATGCCTACGGCATCAGGATGCAGCAGTTCCGTCAGCCGCAGCTTCCCCGAAGTCAGCCCGTGGCGCGATTCCACGACGACGTGGTCGCCGTCCTTGAGCCCCTTTTTCGCCGCCGTAGCCGAGTTCAGGAAGATGGCAAAATCAAACGGGTCCTCTGTGTACAGTTCCGCCAGCCATGGGTTGCCCCCGGGGTTACCGGAATCGTGGGGGTGATACGGCGATTTCCAGTTCACCACCCAGAGGTCATACTCCGGGGGGGCCTGGAACTCCGAGTTCTCGATCCAGCACGGAACGGGCTGATATTGCTCCCAGATGGTCTCCTCGTCGGCGATACCGGGGAACTTGATACCGGCCTGTCGCAGATCGGCCCGGAGTGCGTCTCCACACTTCTTCAGATGCTCGAAGTAGAAGGGATGGCGCACGGCGTTGCCGGGGAAGAAGTAGTAGGTGAAGAACTCCTTCTCTGAGCGCGGATGACGAAAGAAACCCTCTTGGTTGATCTCGGCTAGACCTTTCCCGTCTCCGCGGGGCCAGGTCTTGAGCAGTTGGTCTTGGATCTCTTCGCGGGCATGTTTCCGGTTGATATCCAGCGTTCCTTCTCCCAGAAAGAAGCCGTCCTTCATGATCAGGTGATTCACGGCTCGGTTCAGCCGGTCATAAACGCCGCCCGGGCCACGCAGGACCCCCGTCCCCTCCGCGATCTCCGTGAGGATATCGTCACAGTGACGGGTATCGAACAGTGCCGGCACGGCCTGTCGGACGCGGGCGGTATCCGCCCCGTAGACCTCACCTCCCACGGTTTGATGGGGTGGCACCAGAACCGAGACGATATCTCGCTCCATGTTGGCGTGCTCCGGCAATACGACATCCGCCATAATGGTCGGCTCATCCATGTGGTAGGCGATCGAGACCACGAAGGGCACCCTGCGCATAGCTTCGACATACTTCTGCGGCTGAGCGTTCTTACGGATGGGGTTGCCGCCGAGATTGAGCCAAGCCTCGATGTTGTAATCGACATGGTATCTGGCCGGGTCGAGGATGGCCTGAACGGCCAGGTGCGGGGTGCAGTTCTTGTGCGGGTAGTACTCGTGGCCGTCGATGGAGTCGGGAGGGAACTTGAAGGGGTGAGGCTGGGCTTTGAACTGCGGCCGCACCACTCCATCCTTGTCCGGCTCCAGCAGAGGGCCGCGCATGCTGTCGCCCACACAGCCGCCCGGTACCTCGATATTGCCCACCAGCATGTTCATCAGTTTGGCGACGAGTTCCGCGTAGGTCCCACCTCGGTGGTTGGTGACACCCCGGTGGGTGTTGACCGAAACCGGACGGAAGGGAAAGGTGAACCCGTCGATCTGGATGGTGCTACCGATCTTCGCGTGTTTGACGAATTCCCTGGCGATCCGTCGGATGGTCGCCGCCGGCACGGTGCAGATCTCCTCCGCCCATTCCGGCGTGTATTGTCGAAATCCTTCCTTGACGAGATCGAACCCGGTGCGACAGGACACACCGTTGACGGTATAACTGCCCGTCAGCGCAATATCCTGGAATTCGGCATCAAACGTCTGAGCGCGTCCGGCGGCCGGATCCCACATCATCGGTCTGCCGGTGGAAGGATCGCGGTGGTAGTCGCCGGCCGGATCGATCAGATACGGCCCGTTGGTGCGGTGCTTCATGAACCATTGGTCGAAAGGCAGACCTTCATTAAGCATCACATTGGCCATGGCCAGGAGGCAGGCGAGGTCGGAGCCGGGCCGTATAGGGATCCATTCTCCCTTGGAGGCCTCTATCGAACAGCGGGGGTCGATCACCACCAGCTTCATACCCCGTCTCATGGCCTTCGCGAAGCGGCGGATGGCCCCGGTGGTGGCAAAATTCGGCCCTAGGGAACGACCGAAACTGAGTAGGTACTCGCAATACTCCATCTCGGCCACCTGTTCAGGATAACCGGCATGGACCAGGTTGGAGGCATAGTGGATGCTGCACAACGGAGCGTGTGAGCCGACGACATTAGGGGTCCCGAAGGCGTCTGCGAAGTGGTTGCGCAACAGACTGTCTCTGTTGCCGAACCCTTCCATGATCAGTAGTCCCCGGGGATCTTTGGCCCGCACCTCCTTCAGTCTTTCGATGACGATGGCCATCGCCTCTTCCCAGGAGACCTCTTTCCAACCGGGATCGACGTCCAGTCCCTTCTCCGGATTGGTGCGGACGAGGGGGGTCTTGACCCGGTACGGGTTGTAAAGGTTCATGATCTGAGCGGCGCCGCGCGGGCACAGCGAGCCGTAGTTGGGCGGCGCGGTAGGATTGCCTTCCACGCGGGTGACTACGCCGTCCTCCATATGAAGCAGCGTGGCGCAGTCGCCCTGCATACACTGTCCGCAAATCCCATACAGCGTACGGACTTGGCCCAGTTCGTCCGGGTCCACGCCCGGCCAGCGGTAGTCCGCTCCCGGCGGTGCTTGGTTGGATCGCTCTTGCCTACCGGCCTTTGTCATGACTCCTGCTCCTGTTCAAGCCACCCCACACATTGGAACGATTCCCGCGAAAAACTCCCGCCATGATAGCAACGCAGGGAACCGGGTCCGATCCCGCCCGACGGACCCCTACGTCAAAGATAGGATCACCTGCCGGGCCTGGGGGAATTCGCGCAGAAGCGCTTCCCGCCCGGCCGGTTCGAAGTCGTCGTAGTCGAAGCCCGGACTGACCACGCAACCCACAAGGGTCCACCGGTAGTCGTGAGTGGCGCGACGGTCGGGCGTCCAACGCCGCTCTGGAGCGCGCCCACCTCCCCAATCCGCCTGTTCGCCCCTGATGACCCGCGCCCCGACCCAGCACCCGGCCGGCACCAAGGTCTGAGGGAGATCAGGGCCTAGTAGACGACTGCCGCCGGCCGGCGCCGGGGGAGACGGCTCCCCCGGCGCGTCACTCGAGACCGCCGCATGGCCCAGCAAGACGACCTCCAGCGGAGCGCCGGCATGGTAGAACCACATCTCCTCGAAACGCAGCCTATGAAAGCGGCTGGGATCTTCATCGGTGACCAGGTAGAGGATGACGGTCGAAAGCGGCCGTTCACCGGCTTCGGTATGCACCCGCCGGGTCGACCTATAGGTCTCCCGGAAGAAGCCCCCTTCGGGATGCGGCTCCAACAGAAGGCTTTCGACCACCTCTGAAGTCGATGGCGCCGTCAGCCGGCCGTGCCGGCCCCTCTTCTGCCCCTCGGTGTCCGGCTCCTCAGTGGTCATGTTCAATCAGGCTCCATGACGACCGGGTTCCGCAGGTACCCGATCTCGTCGATCTCAACCTCCACCTCATCGCCGGGGCGGAGCTCGCCTACGCCGGGAGGAGTGCCCAGCATGATGAGATCGCCCCGCTGCAGGGTCATAGCCTGGCTGATAACCGAGATGATCGTGTAAGGATCGCGGATCATATCCGCCACCTGACCGGCCTGGCGCAGCTCACCGTTCACTCTGGTGCGGATCCAGGTCTCGGAGCTCGGGGCCTCGGTCTCTATGTACGGCCCGGCGACGGCGAACGTGTCATAACCTTTGGCCCGCCACCACTGCTTGTCCTGCGCTTGTTGGTGGCGCTCGGTGACGTCGTTGGCACAGGTCCAGCCCATGACGGCCTTGGCGGCCTCCTCAGGAGTCACCCTGCGTATCTCCTTGCCGATGACCACGCCCAGTTCGCCCTCATGCTCCACCCGAGTGGCGTCACGTGGGTAGATGATGGCCTGCCGGTGTCCGATCAGGCTCGAAGGAGGCTTCAGGAAGAACAGTGGGGGCGGCATCTGCTTAGCCTTCTCGTCGGCCTTCCGCTCCCCCGCGGAGCGGGCGACCATCTCTCGGATATGCTCCCTGAAGTTCCACCCTACCCCTATGATCTTGCCCGGCACTACCGGCGGCAGCAGGGCCACCTCGTCCTCCGAGACGGACGTCCCGCCGAACTGCGCCGGCCCTTCTATGAAGTAACCACTGCAGGTCACGGTGGCGCGGCAGACCGTGCCCCGATACTCGATACGTGCCAGTTTCATTCGCCCTCCGGCTGTTCGGCTTCTAGGTCGTCTCCTCCGGCCCGGCGGAGCAGCCCGAAGGAGATGGAGTCCACCAGGGCCTGCCAGGATGCCTCCACCACGTTCTCACCCACGCCCACGCTGCCCCAACTCTCACGGCCGTCGGAGGAGTCGATGAGCACCCTTGTCGTGGCCGCTGTACCTCTGTCTTCGTCGAGGATGCGAACGCTGTAGTTGACCAGGTGTATGTCCTTGACCTCGGGGAAGCGACGCTCGATGGCCATACGCAGGGCCTTGTCGAGAGCGTTCACCGGACCGTTCCCCTCCGCCGTCTCCACGAAACGTTCGCCGTTCACATGTACTTTGATCGTGGCCTCGCTCAGTATCGCGCCGTCCTCGCGCTTCTCCACGATGATACGGAAGGCCTCCAAGTGGAACAGCTCCACCTTCAGGCCCAACTCGGCCCGCAGCAGCAGTTCGAACGAGGCGTCGGCCGCCTCGTAGTGATAGCCCACATGCTCTGCGTCCTTCACGCGCCTGAGCAGCCGGGCGGCCAGATCTTCGTCCTCCTGAAGTGGGTAGCCGAGTCTCCGTAACCGCTGCTTGATGGTCGCCCTTCCCGAAAGCTCAGAGACCAACACACGGGGGGAGTTACCCACCAGAGCCGGATCGATGTGTTCGAAGGTGCTCGGGTCGCGCTCCACGGCGGCCACGTGCATGCCCCCCTTGTGGGCGAAGGCGTTCCGCCCCACATAGGGCTGATGAGGGTCGGGGGGCAGGTTGCACAACTCCGCCACGAAGCGGGCCGTGTCGGTGAGTTTTCTCATATCCTTGTCCGACACGCAGTCGATCCCCATCTTCAGTTTGAGCCCCGGGATGATGGCGCAGAGATCAGCGTTACCGCATCGCTCGCCGTAACCGTTGATGGTGCCTTGGACCATGGCGGCTCCACGATCCACCGCGACGAGCGAGTTGGCAACGGCGCAGCCGGCATCGTTATGGGCGTGCATGCCCACCCGGCATGAAGCGCCCAGTTCGGACATGACCCTCTCCACCACTCCGGCCACCTGCATGGGAAGAGCGGCCCCGTTCGTATCGCACAGACAGACGGCCTCAGCCCCTGCCTCCGCGGCCGCCCTGAGGCAACGAAGCGAGTAGTCGGGATGAGCCAGATAGGCGTCGAAGAAGTGCTCGGCGTCGTAGAAGACACGCTTGCCCTGCCTGCGCAGGAAGTCCACCGACTCGGAGATCATGCGCAGGTTCTCGTCGGGATCCACCCCCAGGACCTTCTGTACATGGAGGTGCCAAGTCTTACCTACCACGGCCGCAATGGGGGCCCAGCAATCCGCCAGCGTTCTCAGCTGGGGGTCGTTGTCAACGGTGCGGCCCTTCCCCCGGGTCATGCCGAACACGGCCATGGCGGTTCGTCCCAAGTCCTCGTGCTGCAGCTTGCGGAAGAAGTCTTCATCTTTGGGGTTCGAGCCGGGGAAGCCGCCCTCGATCACATGCACGCCCAGGTCGGCTATCCGCACGGCCATGCGCACCTTCTCGTCCACAGAGACGCTCATGCCCTCGCGCTGCATACCGTCCCGCAAGGTGGTGTCGTACAGAAGAACAGGACGCGCCGGTGTCACCATGCGGGTCTCACTGTCCTGATCACTTGGCCGCTCCTCCTCTATGCATCGACCGGTGTGCCGGTGTTCTCGGCGTACTCGTGAAAGCGAGTGATGATCTCCCTGGTGATGGGGCCCGGGACTCCGGCGCCGATCGGACGCCGATCGATCTCCACTATCGGCCCCACCTCGGCGGCGGTGCCGGTGAGAAACGCCTCATCCGCATTGTATACGTCGAACAGAGTGTAGAAACCCTCCTCAACCTCCATACCCATCCCCGTCGCCAGCTTCATGACCACAGCCCGGGTGATGCCGCCCAAAGCGCCCAACGCGGGGTTCGGTGTCATGAGTCTGCGCCCCTTGATCATGAAGAAGTTGTCGGCGGTGCATTCGCACACATAGCCGGAAGTGGTGAGGAACAGCCCTTCGTTGACGCCGGTGTCGCGCAGCTCCAGGGCACCCATGACGTTATTGAGATAGTTCAAGCTCTTGACGGCCGGGTTGAGGGCCTGGGGCTCGTTCCGTCGTGTGGACAACGTGCGGACCTTGAACCCCTTTTCGTAAACCTCTTGCGGGTAGAGGGCGATGCCGTCGGCTATGCATAACACGGTAGCCTTGGGGCATTTCTTAGGATTGAGCCCCAAATCACCCACGCCCCGCGTGACGATCAGTCGCACGTACTCAGCGCCCTCGTTGCGCCTGATGGTCTCCATCATGGCCTCGATCAACTCAGAGCGCGATAGGGGTATCTCCAGTGCGATCGTCTGCGCCGACGCGTACAGCCGGTCGATATGCGGATCGAGCTCGAACACTCGGCCTCCATAGATACGGATGCCCTCGAATATCCCATCCCCGTAGAGGAGACCGTGATCGAAGACACTGATCTTCGCGTCCTCTTTGCTATAGAAAACGCCGTCGACGTAGATCTGCATGAAATCCTCCCGGCCTGTTGCGGCCTGAATCACCAGGAACTACCACAAAGACAAGAGTATACAAAATCAGGCCTGCTCCGACGGAACGCCCCGCCGCCGGACCGCCCGGCACCCATGGAACGATCCCGTCCACGTACGGAGTGTCGCCACCTCTGAGGAGTGGCCCAGACGTCAGTACAGAAGCGATCCCACCTGGTAGACGAGCACGCCCAGCACAACCGCCACCACCAACGTAAGCCCCACGCTGACGCCCGTCCACCGCCAAGACTGCGATTCCTGCCGGATGGCCGCCACCGTGGCCACACAGGGTAGAAACGTCATCTGGACGACCAAGAACGCGACCGCCCCCGCCGGGGTCATCGCCGCGGCTACCTTGGCCGCAAGACCGGCACCGCCGGCACCGGCAGCCTCTGCCGCCCCCGATCCGAACAGCACACCGAGGGTCGCCACGCTGTTCTCCTTGGCCACGAAGCCCGATACGAGCGCCACTATCAACCGCCAATCACCAAGCCCCATCACAGCACCGGCAGGCTCGAAGAAACGCCCCACGATCCCAAGAATGCTGCTTTCGGGATCTGAGCCCGGGTAGGTGGATAGAGCCCACACCACAGCCGAGATGATCACGATAAGCGTGCCCGCCTTCCTGATGAAGGCCCATATGTTCCGCCAGACATACATCCCGATAGTACGGAGGTTCGGCGGATGATAGAGAGGCATCTCCATGATGAAGGCGCTTCGCTCCCCTTTGAAGACGAACTTGTTGACCCCCAGACCGATCAGGCCGAGAAGCACCAGATTGCCTGCCACCAGAGCCGCCACGGCCCAGGAAGCGGATCTCCCGAAGAAGGCGGCTCCGAGGAAGGTCAATACGGCTAAACGTCCTGCACAGGGCACGAACGGGCTCAACATCATGGTGAGCAACCGGGCTCTTCTCTCCTCGATGATCCGTGTCCCCAGAACGGCTGGGACGTTGCATCCGAAACCAAGCAGCAAAGGCATGCAGGACTTGCCGTGCAGCCCCATCCAGTGCATATAGCGATCCATCACGTACGCAATACGCGCCATGTAGCCCACGTCCTCCATCAGGCCCAGAGCGGCGAAGAAGACGACCAGGATAGGGATGAACGAGAGTACGGTGCCCGCGCCGGCCACGATCCCATCGACGATGAGACCCGACAGCCACCCCGGCGCTCCACCCATGACACCCCGCAGCCAGTCGGAAAAAGCCCCCGAGATGAGCTCGCTGAGGGCGTCGGTCGCGGGGCCGGCGACCGAGTAGGTCACTGCGAACATTGCCGCGAGTGCCGCCAGGAGGATCACAAGGCCCCAGAAGGGGTGCGTCGCCACGCGGTCGATACGGTCGGTGATGACGGTCACCCCACGGCGCGGCCGCACCATGGCGGCGCGCACCATCCGGGCTATCCAGTCGTACCGGCCGCCGGCGATATCCAGGTAGGCATCGTCGTGCTCCACCAGAATGCTGTAAACCCGCTCCCAGACATCGTCAGACACAGCCTTGCGAATGACCTCGGCGACATCAGCGTCTCCTTCGAGGAGTTTGATCGCCAACCACTGAGGTGGATAACCTGGCGGCGAGTGGCCCGTGAGCAGCCCTTCGATCTCAGCCAACACCGGCTGGTGGTTCGGCCGGATCACCGGGCGATTCGGCTCGAACGACTCTGGATGGTCGATAACCGCTTGCGCCGCGTCTATCAATTCGCGTAGGCCCTTGCCCTTGCTTGCGACGAGCTCCACCACGGGTAGGCCAAGAGCGGCCTCCAGTACGTGTGCTTCAACATGCGTGCCGTGGCTGGCCGCTATATCGACCATGTTCAGACCCACCACGACGGGAACCTGCAACAGGAGAAGCTCCGCCAGCAGGTAGAGATTACGCTCCAGCGACGCCGCGTTGACCAGTACGATCACCGCATCTGGAGGATCTTGGATCAGATAGTCTCGGGCTATGCGCTCCTCTTCCGAACCCGAGGTAAGGCTATAGGTTCCTGGAAGGTCGACGATCTCGAACCGACGCCCTGAGTGATCGAAGTGTCCGGTCATCTTCTCGACCGTCTTGCCGGCCCAATTGCCGACATGCTGGTCATGCCCTGTCAGAGCGTTGAAGACCGTGCTCTTGCCGACGTTCGGCTGACCCGCCAGAGCCAGGACGACCTCAGGCGGGCGTTCAGTTGAGCGATCCATCACTCACCGGCCGGCTGAGACTCCGGTTCCACCTCCACCCGCGCGGCCTGGCCGCGCCCTAAAGCCAATCGCGCACCATGTACCTCCACGATGAGAGGACCCCGGCCTCGATTCTGGAGCACGCATACCTCAGCCCCAGGCGTCAGGCCCAGTGCGATCAACCGTCTGGCCAGACCTCGCGAACGTGGCAATGAGGCAACAACACCGTGTGATAGAGGAGGCAACTGGGCCAAAGAGGTCATCGTGCCACCTCCGACCCCGACACGGATTGTGGATCGCGGGATCGGAGGGCGGCTTTGTGCTCCTCGGCATATGCAACGAAGTGGGCGAGCACATCCGGCTCCAACACGTGTTCGAGCCGGCACGCGGTGATATCGGCCTTCTCGTCCGGCACGCCCAGCACGTCGACAAGGAAATCCCGGACGGCCACGTGCCGGCGTTCCACCTCCAGAGCGATGTCGGCCCCCTCGTCGGTCAGCGTTACGTGCCCGTAAGGTTCATGTGCGACCAGACCGCGAGCGGCTAGATTCTTGAGGGCGCCTGTCACCGAGGGCCTAGACACATTCAACTGGTCGGCTATCTCACTGACCCGAGCGACTCGAGACTCCCGCTCCAACAGAAGGATCGCCTCCAGATAGTCCTCCTGGCTCTCGCTCAGTGCTTCGCCGTCTACCGCTCCCGGAACCCGACCTTCGGCCTCGCTCTCTTCTCTGTTGTCATTGTCCATGATGCCGTCCACTCCGTCGTGATAGTTAGGTGCGACTATTTTAGTGCTGCGCTCCTAACTTAACAAGGCCTGGAATGAAAAAAGGCGCCGGCCCTAGGGCCGGCGCCTTCTCGAAGATCATCTCCGGCTTCGTCTACCAGTTGCGTCCTCCGCCGTAGCCGCCACCGCCGTAGCCGCCACCGCCGTAGCCGCCCGAGCGGGGCGCCCTGGGCTGAGGTTCCTTCGCCGTGTCGACCTTGAGCGCGCGACCGTCGAGTTCGGTCCCGTCGAGAGCCGTCTTAGCCGCGTCCGCCATCTCGGCGGTGGCCATCTCGACAAACCCGAAACCTTTGGGTCGACCGCTGTCCCGGTCGGTGATGAGGTTCACGGAACTCACTTCCCCGTGTTGCTCGAACAGTGCCCTGATGCTGGCTTCAGTTGTCGCGTAGTTGAGGTTGCCCACGTACAGTTTGGCAGAACTCATTCCGTCCTCCATGTGGAGTGTCAGTGCAGCAGACGAGAGGCGAGGCTCATACGCGGGACAGGTTAGAGTGGAATGCTCAGCTCTGAACGCCGCCTGAAACACGATCCTATCGAATGTCCGCGGCAGTATAACATGCGGCCGGTCGCAGGCGGTCCGCACCGCTCACTAAGACTCGAAAGGCGCCGCCGCTTGACTCGCCTGCATCATCATCTCCGCCTCAGACTCCTTGCGAGGAGCCATGACCACGCGGTCGCGCCCCTCCCCTTTGGCTCGATACAACGCCTCGTCGGCAAGATGGAGAAGCTCCTCAGGGGTCTCTCCGCCGTTCACGGCTCCTCCGATGCTCACCGTCACGGTGATCTCCGCACTCTGCAACTCAATAATCGTCTGACGGATGCTGTGACGGATGCGTTCGAGGACGATCGAAGCATCTCGCGCTCCTACACCCGGCATCACAATGAGGAACTCTTCGCCGCCTATGCGGCCCAGGGCGTCGTATGCCCGCAGCGCCCGCAGAGAGCGTTCCACTACCGTCTGTAGCACAGAGTCGCCGCCCGCGTGCCCATACCGGTCGTTGACCAGTTTGAAATGATCGATGTCCATCACGCCGATGCTGAGAGGCAGACCCTGCCTGGGAGCACGGGCCAACTCCTCGGTCAGACGCCCGAGGATGGCCCTCCTGTTCATGATGTGCGTCAACGGGTCTGTGAGGGCCTGTCTCTGAAGCTCGCGCTGCGTCTCAAGCAACTTGCTGTTAAGCTCGGCGAACCTGCGACCCACGAGCAGCCTCGCCCTCAGCTCGTCATGATCAAACGGCTTCTGAACGTAGTCCGATGCCCCGGATTCCAGGCCGGTTGCGATGTCTTGCTTGTCGCCGCGCGAGGTCAGAAGGATGAGGTAGGGAGGGCTGGAGAGGTCGAGAGCCCGGATGCGCCGGCACACCTCCACCCCATCCAAACCCGGCATCATCCAGTCGAGAACAGCCAGGTCGGGTGAGTTGTCACCCGTCAGGATGTTCCATGCCTCCTCGCCTTCGGAGGCCGTGACGACATCGTAACCCCACTTGGTGAGCATCCGCTGCAGCAGCAGACGAGACGCCGTGTCGTCATCTGCAACGAGCGCTCTCACATCAAGCCGTCCTTCTCTTCCGCCAAAGCCAGTAGCAGGGTGAGTTGGTGTTCAAGGTCGGCCATCCAAGCGGCCGCTTCGGCATCGTCGATCACGCCGGCGACCGCCTTTTTCTCCACGTCGGCCGCGCAGAACCTCATGGCCTCCGCGCCCACACTGGCAGACGAACCTTTCAGGGCATGCGCACGCTCCCTGGCCTCGACGTGGTCCCCCGCGGCAATCGCGTCACGCAGGCGGGCCACCTGGCCCGGCGCATCGGCGAGGTACTGATTGGCTATCTCCACGGCCGACTCGCGATCGCCCTCGAGGAGGTTGAGCAACACGTTCTCGTCAAACACCGCCGGCGCTGGGTCTGCGACGACAAGCGAGGGCGGAGCCGGCTCCGATTCCGGTCCGGCCGCCGGCCCCTGCACCCATCTGTTGATGACGTCCTGCAACTCGGCGGCCTTGATGGGCTTAGCCAAGTAGTCGTCCATGCCCTGGTCCAGACACCTCTGCCGGTCACCGGCCATGGCATGGGCCGTCAGAGCAACGATCACCACCTTAGGATTCACAGTACCCGATCGAGGATCGCGGATCTGCCTAGTGGCCTCCATGCCGTCCATGCCGGGCATCTGAACGTCCATGAGGATCAGGTCGTAGAGTTTCTCTCTGGTCGCTTGGAGAGCTTCCACCCCGTCGTTGGCCAGGTCGGCTTTGTAACCCAGCTTCTCCAGAGCTTTGAGAGCCACTTTCTGGTTGACCGGATTATCTTCCGCCAAGAGGATCTGCGCCCGCCTACGGGCCCGTTCCGCCAACGTGTGCCGGGTGATGATGCGCTGTGACGCCGCGGAGCGTCGCTCTCTGCTCTGTGAGGGAGCATCGGGACCGACCACAGCGGCCAGACAATCATAGAAGTGCGATTGTCTCACCGGTTTGACCAGATACGCCGAGAATCCCACCTTCTCCATGCGGGCCGCGTCGCCGCGGGCTCCCACAGAGGTCATCATGACCAAACCGGTCGCCGTCAGCTGCGAATCGGCCTTGATCTTGACGGCCAACTCCTCGCCGTCGATCTCGGGCATGCACATATCGAGAACGGCGACCTGGTACGGATCTCCTTCAGCGACGGCCGCCCGCAGTTCATCCAAGGCCTCCGCGGCTCCGGAGACCTCCGTATGACGGCAGCCCCACGATTCCAGCATGCCGGCGAGCACCTTTCGGTTGGTCTCACTATCGTCCACCCCCAGCACCCTTACGCCCGCAACCGTCCCCAACTCCAGCTTGTTCAGCTCGCCCGGAGCCGGTGAACCCTTGGCCAGCGGAAGAGTGAACCAGAATGTGGAACCGGACCCCAGCGTGCTGTCGGCTCCCAGCCGGCCTCCCATGGCCTCGATGAGACCCTTTGCTATCGAGAGACCGAGGCCGGCGCCGCCGTGTCGCCTCGTAGTCGAGGCGTCGGCCTGGACGAACGGATGGAACAACTGCTCCAGCACCGGGTCCGGGATACCGATGCCCGTGTCCCGCACGAGGAACCGCATGGTGGCACCCGTCTCGTTCTCCGACTCAAGAATGACGTGTACGTCCACCTCTCCCTCTTCGGTGAACTTGATGGCATTCCCCACAAGGTTGGTGAGGACCTGACGCAGACGCCCCGGGTCGCCTTTCAAGACAGAGGGGATATCCGGCTCGACTAGAACCGCCAACTCGATGCCCTTCTCATGAGCCTTGATGGCGAGCAGCGCCATCATGTCTTCGAGTGTCAGCCGGAGATCGAAATCTATGCTCTCGAACTCGATGTTCTTGGCCTCCACCTTCGAGAAATCGAGTATGTCGCCGATGACCGTGAGCAACGCTTCGGCGCTGGACTGGACCGTCTCGGCATAGTCACGCTGCTCGGGGTCCAGATCGGTGTCGAGCAATAGATCGACCATGCCTATGACACCATTCATCGGCGTGCGTATCTCGTGACTCATGTTGGCCAGAAACGCGCTCTTGGCTTCGTTCGCCGCCTGCGCCTCCACGGCGAGCTGATTCGTGCGCCTGATGGAGTGCTCAAGATCGCGGTTGGCGGCCTCGGCCTTGTCCTTCGCCAACCGCAGAGCGCTCTCGGTCTTCTTCCGCTCCGTGATGTCCCGCGCGAAGACGAAGTCGTACTCCTGCCCCTCGTGCCGGATGTAGTTGGAACTCACCTCCATCGGGATCTCTCTGCCGTCTTTGGCGCGGTAGAGGGTCTCCTGCACGCCGGCGCCGGTCCGCTTAAGATCCTCCCAAGTGCTGGTCCAGGGTCGCGCGATGGCGGGCTCGACATCGTAGATGGTCATACGCAGGAGCTCATCCCGCGTATACCCCAGTTGCTCGCAGGTGGAGTCGTTAACGAAGATGAAGCGGCCTTCCCGGTTGAGCCAGAAGATCTGATCACGCGCCCGATTCACCGACATCTGGGTCAGACGCAGCGAAGCCTCGAGTTCTTTGCGCGCAGTGATGTCGCGGGCGACGACGAAGCTGTACTCTTGGCCTTCATACTCCACGTAGCTGGCCGTGACCTCCACGGGGATGCCGTTGCCGTCTTTCGTGTAGTGGACGGTCTCGAAGGTGAGCGCCCCTGCCAGCTTGATACCTCTCCATTGCTCCTCCCAGTTCGCGGGAGATGCGGGGTCGATCTGCCGCAGGTGCATGGACAGCATCTCTTCACATGTATAACCAAGCTGTTTGCAGGTCGATTCGGTCGTGTACATGATCCTGGCATCCGGGGTGAGCCAGAACACCTGTCCCTCGGCATGGTCCATCGAGTACTGCGTCAGGCGCAGCGATCTCTCCGCCTCTTTGCGCTTGGCGATGTCGCGGTACACGGTGAAGATGAGCTTCCTGTCCCCAACTACCACTCCGTTGTAGCCGACCTCTACGTCGAACTGTGTGCCGTCCTTTCGACGGTGACGAGTCTCGAAATGGTCACCGGCGGCGCTCGCCGTCCGCACCATCTCCAGGAATCGCAGCTCGTCGAACGCCGTATCCCAGTCCCATACATGGAGCTGCAGCATCTCTTCCATGGAGTAGCCGAGCATGCGGGCAAACTCCTCGTTTCCGTCCACCACAGCACCGCTCTCATCCAAGATACAGATGCCGTCCCTAGACTGCCCGATCAAGTTCCTACGGCGGGCGGCCTCGTCTTCGCGCAATTCGTCTGACTGCCTGCGGTAGCCGATCTCATGGGCGAACACGAGCAGGTATGGCCTGCCGTGATAGTCGGTGTGGTCGGCATTGAACTCCATGGGGAGCGCACGCCCGTCCCTGTGTCGTGCGACGGTCTCCTGAAGCAGGCGGCCCTGCTGCTCAGCCTGCTCCCATACTTCATGCCAGCGATCACGCAGATCGGGCATCAGGTCGCCGACTTCCATACTCATCAGCTCTTCACGCGTATACCCTGTCTTCTCGCACACGGCCTCGTTGACGTAGCGAAGACGGGCGCTCTCATCGATCCAGCAGACAAGCTCACCTGTCTTCTGGATTGACTGGTCCGCGAACCGGAACCACTCCTCAGCGCGCTTGCGCTCCGTGTGATCCTCCACCAACATGGCAGGGCTCATCTGGCCCAGTATCTCCACCCCCACCACGACTCTCTCGATCCATTGGCCCCTTCCGTTAGCACCCGCCCGACCGACCTCGCGGCGGATGGGCCCACCTGAAGCAAGCGCTTGACGGGCATCCTCCGCGAGACCCTCTCCCCAGAATGATGCATGGAGCGGATGCTTCGTTACCTCTTCAGTCGTTGTGTCCGCAATGACCGCTGCCGAGTCGCTCGCCCACAGACAGCGCCCATCAGGCGAGAAGGCGACCATTCCACGGTGCGAGTCCGCCAAAAATGCCTTACTCAACGCTTTGAGCAGTTGCGTCTTCTGATCCTCTGTCATTGCCGCGCTCGACCTCCCTGGACGCCAAGCCCCGCACGGAGCTCCGTAAGACAAAAAGGGGTACTGCCCTAAGCGTCATCGGCAGAAGCGGCCCAGACCTGAAGACCGGCGCCGTCCAACTGAAACCGGGGTAATGACTACTCCTGGATGAAGCAAAGCCCCACGGCGCCGGGGCCGATATAAGTGCCGATGACCGAGCCGACGATACTGGGCGGTCGGAGGTGCAGGGTCCTGTCGGATATCTCTAGAAGGAGCGCGCGTAACTGCTCCATCACCTGCCGGTTCAGGCCGTGAGACAGGTTGGCGTAGACGTCGGAGCCGGGATCGGTCCGCTTGAGAAGACCATCCTTCATGACCGCCAGAGCCTGACGCAATCCTCTGGCCTTCTTGAACTCATCGGCGACCCCGTCCTCGATAGTAAGGACCGGCTTGATATTGAGGAGCGTACCTACCAGGTGCGACGCGCGTCCGATGCGCCCCCCTTTGTAGAGATAGTCCAAGGTCGTGGGTAGGAACAGGAAGGTCTTGTTCGCATGGAAATACTCGATGTAGGCATCGAACTCCTCCTGAGACACACCGCGATCGATCCTGTCCATCATGCGATCCACCAACAGGGCGATGCCCCCCGTGGCAAGACGCGAATCGACGACGGTGACCCCATCCACCGCTTGGGCGGCCGCACGGGCGGTCTCACACGTCCCGCTGAATTCGGCGCTCAAGTGAACGGAGTAGACACGCTCGTATCTTTCGCGAAGACGCCTGTAGAGATCCGCCCATACTCCCGGTGGAGGCTGCGATGTGGTGGGTAGCCGGGGGGCTGATACAAGCTTCTCGTAGAACCTGTCCGGCGTGAGCTCCACCCAGTCCAGAAAGGCCTCTTCTCCAAAGAAGACCGTGAGCGGCACCAGGGTCAGGTTAGGGTCCTGGACCAGCTCATCGGGCAGGTCCGCGGTGGAATCAACCACCAGCGCAGTGGTGCTACGGTCGACGATCAATTCAGACTATTTGTGCGGTGGGACGGGAACGATCACGAGTGGACACTTGGCGTGCGCAACCACGTGACGACTGATCGAACCAAGCAGCATCTCCCTGATCGTGCCCTGCCCGCGCCTGCCCACCACCAGGAGCTCGGCGTCGACCGCGTTCTCTAAGAGGACTTTGCCTGCGTGCCCTTCGTCCACTACCTCCTCGTGTTCCACGGGGGGTTCATGCGCTTCCACGATGGCTGCGGCCGCCTCCGCCACCCTCAGGGCGTTCTCCCGGAACTCCTCATAGAATTCCTTGCTCGCGACCACGCTGGCAAGGACCGAAGGGGGAATCTCCCAGGCGCTTACCAGTCTGAGCTTGGAACCGCGCAAAGCCGCTTCTTCCAATGCGAATCCCAAAGCGATCTCCGCCCCCTCGGACCCGTCTACTCCCACTACGATCGTTCCCATGAGACCTCCCTTCCCCACTCCTTCGTGCAGGCTCGATTCAGTGTCGTGCCGCTCCTTCTCACCCGGTATTGACTTACCCAATCGTGCGGAGAAAGAACCGTCGGCGCGGGCGGCCTCGGTCGACGCGCAGGCGCGCGGCGCCCCGGCTCGAGCGCAGACGGACTCCGTTCAGCCTTTGGCGACAAACCCGGCCACCAGATCGCCCACGGCATCGGTGCCCATGCCCATTTCGTTCGCGGTCATGGACTTCATCTTGGTCACTGCGTGAGCGATGCCATTCTCCACGAGAGAGGCGGCTGCGTTCTCACCCAGGTACTCGAGCATCATCTGCACGGCTCCGATAGCCGCCAGCGGGTTGATGGCGTTCTTGCCGGTCCACATGGGGGCGGTCCCGCCTATGGGCTCGAACATGCTTACGCCGTCTGGGTTGATATTGCCTCCGGCGGCCACGCCGAGACCCCCTTGGGTGATCGCGCCGAGATCCGTGATGATGTCGCCGAACATGTTCTCCACCACCATGACGTCGAACATCTCCGGGTTCACCACCATGTAGAGACAGGTGGCGTCCACATGGTAATACTCCCGCTTGACGTCAGGATACTCCTGATCGCCGATCTCCGCGAAGACGCGGTCCCACAGTCTGTACATGTGGGTGAGCACGTTCGACTTGCCTATCAGGGCCAGGGTGTTGTTCTCGCCCACCCCGCGGGCCTTCTTCCCGTGATTGCGAGCGTACTCGAAGGCGTAGCGCAGGCAGCGGGCCACCTGGTCATAGGTGTAGACCATCTCCTGGATGGCCACCTCGTCTTTGGTGCCGGGTCGAGAGTTGCCCCCCATACCGGTGTACATGCCGCCGCTGTTCTCGCGGATCACACAGTAGTCGATCTCCTTGGGTCCTTTGTTCTTGATGGGAGTCTCGACACCTGGGATCAGCCGTACGGGACGCAGATTGATGTACTGGTCGAGGGCGAAGCGGATCTTGAGAAGAACGCCCTGCTCCAGAGTGCCCGGCGGAACGTCGGGATGACCCATGGCCCCCAGGAAGATGGCGTCGTGCTCTTTGAATTCCTCAACGGCGGAGTCGGGCAGGGTCTCGCCGGTTCGCATGTACCGCTCGCCGCCGAAGTCATAGCGGGTCAGTTCGTAGGTGAACCCGGTCTGAGCGGCCGCTGCTGCGAGCACCTTGAGGCCCTCATTGACAACCTCGGGTCCGGTCCCGTCACCGGGGATGACGGCGATACTGTAGCTCACTCTTGGTTCCTTTCGGTTCTCGATGCCGGACGACGTCTCAGGCCGTAGCGGCGCGTTGTCTTAGATAGGGCAGCAGACCGCCGACCGCCACCAGTTCCTGCATGAAGGGCGGCAGCGGCTGGGCCTGATAGGTCACACCGGTGGTGAGATCGGCGATCTCGCCGGAGGCGAGATCGACCGTCAGTCCGTCACCCTCCTTGATACCGTCCACCGCTTCCGGCGCCACTAGGATGGGCAGCCCCATGTTGAAGGCGTTGCGGTAGAAGATGCGGGCAAAACTCTTAGCGATGACCACGGAGACCCCGGCGGCCTTGATGGCGATGGGGGCATGCTCGCGCGACGAGCCGCAACCGAAGTTCTCTCTGGCCACGATGATGTCGCCCGGCTGTACCTTGCCGGCGAAGCTTGGGTCGGCGTCCTCCATCACGTGTGGAGCCAACTCAGCCGCGGTGGCCATGTTGAGGTATCTAGCCGGGATGATGAGGTCGGTATCGATGTCGCGGCCGAAGGTCCAGGCCCGTCCACGGAGCGCCGTCATGACTGGCTCCTTCCCTCGCCGGAAGCCGGCGCCCCGATCTGGTCGGGGGTCGCGATATAGCCGGCCACGGCGCTCGCCGCGGCCACATACGGGCCGGCCAAGTACACCTCCGATTCCGGATGACCCATGCGACCTACGAAGTTGCGGTTGGTGGTGGAGACGGCCCTCTCACCCTTGGCCAGCACACCCATATGGCCTCCCAGACAGGGGCCGCAGGTGGGAGCCGACACTGCCGCCTCGGCGTCCAGGAACACGTCGAACAGCCCCTCGTCGTTGGCCTGCCTCCAGATGGCCTGCGTGGCCGGGATGACGATGCAGCGGATGTCTTTGTGCACCTTGCGTCCCCGCAGGATCTCCGCCGCCTGGCGCAGGTCCTCGATGCGGCCGTTGGTGCAGCTGCCGATGACCACCTGGTCGATCTTGATGGAACTCAGCTCGTCGGCCGGTTGGGTGTTCGAAGGCAGGTGCGGCTTAGCCACCATGAGCGGCACTTCGTCCGCCTTCCACGAGTAGACCCTTTCATACCAGGCGTCCGGATCGGAACTGTAGTAGCGCGGCGTACGGAGGAAGCGTCCCTCCACGTAGGCCTTGGTGGTGTCGTCGGGAGCGATGATGCCGCTCTTGCCCCCGGCCTCGATGGCCATGTTGCAGATGGTGAAGCGGGAATCCATGGAGAGATTGCGGATGGCCGAACCGGTGAATTCCATCGCTTTATAGAGGGCCCCGTCCACCCCTATCTGTCCGATGGTGAAAAGGATGATGTCTTTTCCCGTCACGTAGCGGCCCAGGGCGCCCTCGAAGTCAAACCGGTGGCTCTCCGGCACCCGGAACCAGGCTTCACCCGTGGCCATGGCGCCGGCCAGATCGGTGGACCCGGCTCCTGTCGAAAAGGCGCCGAGAGCGCCGTACGTGCAGGTGTGGGAGTCGGCGCCGAGGATCACGTCTCCGGGACCGACCAAGCCCTGCTCGGGGAAGAAGGCATGTTCCACGCCCACACGGCCCACATCGTACCAGTGCGTGAGTCCGTGCTTCTTGGAGAACTCCCGCATCTGCTTGACCAGTCCGGCCGACTTGATGTCCTTGTTGGGCGTCCAGTGGTCGGGTATAAGCACGATCCTGTCCGGGTCGAAGATGTGCTCGAAGCCGGCCTTCTCGAACTCGTCGATGGCCACCGGGGCGGTCACGTCGTTACCGAAGCAGAAGTCGAGCTTCGCCATGATGAGGTCACCGGGCGCAACCGACTCTTTGCCGGCCGCCCTCGCCATGATCTTCTCGGTCATGGTCATAGCCATGCCATGTACCCCCGTTCACTAGACACTTCCTGCGGCGGGCGCAGACTTCCCGCCCAGACCCCCGCATCCGCGAGAGAAGACATTCTATTCCACGAGCGCACACGGGGCAAACCGGCGTGGCGTCACGCCCGAGTCGGTGCCGCCGAGGGCGTAGGTGAAGAAGTCGGCGGCGAGGGAGGACCTAGTTGCCGATGACCACCGGCTTCTTACCAGGTGTGGCAGGCCTCTCAAGTGACGCCTCGTCCAGCTCCACTCTCAGCCCCACCCCATTGGTGACCTTCATTCGGTCACTCCTAGACTTGTGCTGAGCCGCCGAGTAGGAGCATCAGTCTCATTCGACCCTGCTCGGCCGACTGAGACCTCGTCTGTCAAGCACGGCGCACGAGAGCTCAGGGTTCCTCCGACGGCTCCACCGGCCCCGGATGATCCCAGTCGATACCTATGTAGTTGACCTCATCCTGAGTGGCGGTCTCAAGGACACCGGTGAGCACCGTCTCAGCCTCCGCCCGCGCGGTGATCACGGAGGCTTCCCAATCGTCGGCATAGTCGTCCAGGTCGTAGGATGACCACCCCACCGAGGCGGGGACACCCTCCTCGTCGACACTCCACGCCTCTACGCCCGTCACCACGGCGCCGGCGTCCGCCAGGGTCTGGATGACCTCCGCGGCCAGATCCAGAGGCCAGCCGAAGTCCCCCCCGGCGATCATCGCCGCGCTACGCAGATGCTCGGGGAGTATGCTCAGGTCCTTCATCTCTGCGAGTTCCTTTCCTCACCCAGGTACTCCCGGAGCCTATCACGGCCCACCGGCCGCCTACCAGAGGCCGCAGGTGACGGTGATGCCGTTCGCTATCGCCCGAAGAGCGGTACCGTAGTTCGGTCCTACAGCCCACTTACCGCTCAACTCGTAGACGGTGCGCACGTTCCCTTTGTGTGGGCTCCCATCGGACTGGAAGTGACGCGGATCGCCGGGCGTGCTGATCGGCCCGTTCGCCGGTTGCGTGACCATGCAACAGTAAGGGTCGCTCAAGTGGTCGACATAGACGTACCAGGCAAGGTGGGCATACTGAGCTATGACCCCCAGCTCGGCGGTGGCGAAGGAGTTGCCCGGCACGCCCCCCGTGGCCCCGATACCGGCCATGTTGTTCTGTTCAGGCGCCACGTCGCCGCCGTACTGTCCGTAGCCGGTCTCGTGGATCATCTGTGCCCAGGCCATATCCGCCCGGATGCCGAAACGCCTGCCGTACTTGACATACATCTTTGCCAGCTCTTCGAGCGACACCGTGAACTTGCCGTCATTGCCGCCGGTCTTCTGGCGAAAATAGCGTACCAGGTCGGTCGAATCGCCTAGGAAGCGACCGTTCAGCCCCGACATGTCGGTCCCCATCACGTTGAAAAGAAGGGCCGCCGCTTGAGCGCGTGTGGCGGTAGTGAGTGGAGACACCGAGCTCAACGATACACCGGGGGGCGCCAGCTCACGCAGGAGGCCGTTGTACTGAGCCACCCGGGCGATTATGGAATGTGTGGTGTCGAAGTTGCCCCAGGCCGACTTATACGAAGCCGGGGGCACGTAGAGAGGCCTTTCGGCGGCTCGAGTGCCCATGGTCACCAGCTGCGAGAGGGTGATGGCCGCTTCGGGCTTGAAGATGGGTCCTGAAGGCCCCTCATACCCGACGACGATCTTCTCTCGAGCCGCCGCCGCCACGTAATTGTCCGGGTACAGGTCGATATCGGAGCTCTTCTTCACGTCGATGAAGGCGCACTTATCGTCCTCAGTCACGTTGATGCGCATAGCCAGGATCACCATCTTGGCGAACTGTTGCCGTGTGACCTGTTCGTTGGGACGGAAAGTCCCGTCCGAGTACCCGTTTATAATGCCTAGTTGAGCCAGGGTCTCGATTTGGACGCGATACGTGTGGGAATCAGGCACGTCCTTGAACCCCGCCGCCAAGGCCTGGTCTGCGCACGGCCCCAGCAGAGCCCCGGCGAAAACGGCCGAAGAAACGATGATGATCAAGGCCGGAAGCCTGGAGAGTCTGGTTTTCATGGTGAGGAAGGATACCAACATGCACCACCCCGAGCTTGTCTCGATCCGCTCCCAAGGCGCGCAGGATGCCCGCCCGGCGAGGAGCCGCGACCTGTTCGTCAACCCCTATTCTTTCCGGACCGGGATGGATAGCCCTGCAATCACGGCCCTCACTTTCGACCTTTGGAACACCCTCTACGCCGTCGACGGAGGCCGGGACACCGTAAGGCCGCGGAGGATGCAGGCCCTCCGGCGGGCACTCGCCGCGGGTGGAGCCCACCCTGCAGAGGACGAGATGGAGCAGGCCTTCCGTTCCGCCTTCGATGCGTTCATGAAGGCTTGGACCACGGGCCGGCACTACGGCGCGCATCACCAAGTGCTGCACTTCCTGGCCCGGTTCGGAGTCGATCCGGACGCCATCGGTGAAGAGGCCGTCGGCCGAGCGGCCCACGAGATCGAGGAGGCCTCGCGGTCCGCGAGGCTGGAGCTTCTTCCAGGCGTGCGGGAGACCATACCCGCTCTTGCGGCCGCCGGGTACCGTCTCGGCATCATCTCCGACACCAGTCTGACCCCGGGGCGTATCCTGCGGGAGTTTCTGGCCGACGACGGCCTGCTGGAGTGTTTCTCGGTGCTGACCTTCTCCGACGAGACCGGATATCCCAAGCCCGACCGGCGCATGTTCGAAACCACCCTCGCCGGACTGGACGTCGAACCGGGCCGCGCGGTACACGTGGGAGACACACCCCGGACGGATATCGCGGGGGCCAGAGCCGTAGGCATGGTGACCATCCGTTGCGCGGGTTCAGCCGACCATGTGGAGCCGCCCCAGGCCGACTTCGTGATCCGTGATCACCGAGAGATCGCGGCCATTCTGAAGCAGCTGGGCCCGGCGGGATCAGACTGAGCGGCGCTCCGGCCCAAGCGGGACGCCGCACGACATGGCCGATTCCGTCAGGATCCGGCCGGTTCCGCCATGATCCGGCTCCAACGCACCCCGGCCGACACGCCTAAGTCGGTCAGTCTCCGAATCGCTTTCTCACGCACGTCCACCGCCAGCGTCCAAGCGTCGGCCTGGGTGGCGGCCCAAGCCGAGAGACGTACCGAGATCCCCAGGTTGTCGGCGTCCACCACCTGCACGGAGGGCTCCGGGTCCCGCAAGAACAGGGGATGAGTCCGAGCTTCATCGAGAAGGATAGTGCGAACGGTCTCCACGTCGGCGCCGTATTCCAAGCGCAGAAGCACCAGCGCCGGCATGCGCGGATCGACGAGCGTGTAATTGCGGATGCTCTGGTCGGAGAGGATCTTGTTGGGGATCACCAGACGCCGGTTGTCCCAAGTGTGGATGTTGGTGTAGAAGAGACCGATCGACTCCACCGTCCCGTACTCATCGTCGATCGTGACCCTGTCACCCAATCTGATGGGTTGTGCGAAGGCGATGATCACGCCCGATACCAAGTTGGCCATTGTGGTCTGAGCCGCGAAACCCAATGCGATACCCACCACGCCCGCTGAGGCGAACATGCCCACCGCCACACGCTTGAGGGCGGCCACGTCCATGATCCAGAACACCAGACCTACCGCCACGAAGAACAGAGTCACCGCCGATAGCCTCTGTATCATCCTGAGACGCGTCTCAGCTCCCGGATCAACGCTGGGCAGTTCCCGCCGTTTAGAGAAGCGGTTGATGCTGTGGCGCAGGATCCAGTAGACCACCCAGGCGGCCACCAGCACCAACACCGAGACTCCGGCATTCACGAAGTGTTTCTCGTTGACCTCCCAGAAACTCATGGCCGACTCCTATTCCTCCAGGCTGAATGGTCGGTATGCTCGGGTGCAGTCGCCGGCCGTCAGCTCCACGTGCCCCTCTTCGTATCGTGATCTATCCAGACTCCGTGATCTCAGTGAACTTCTAAAGGATGTTTCCATCCAGGTCTTCGGCGCCTATCGTCAAAGCATATCTGCCCGGGATCGCGTAGTAAGGAACCATAATGAACGACGTGTCGCCGAAGGTCATGGCAGAGGTGATGTCTCCGTCGCCGCCGTAGCCTCGTGCCGAGTATAGGACGACGGGCCGGTCCAGTCACGAATAACGAGCGGCCGGGGCATATCGTCAGGCCCCATTGGGAAGATACAAGGCGACGCGGCCTATGTCCACGCAGGCCCGTGCGTACGGCCGACGCGCCCGCCGCCGGTCGAAGCTCCTGCCGCCGGCCGACGGGCCTGCCGGAGACGACGCCCCGATGTTCAAGCCATCACGAGGAGGATACGCCGATGAGCGACGCGGATTCAGACAAGACCGGCCCTGCCGCTGAGGTTCTGGCCGAATATCATCGCCGGCGGGATTTCACCCGCACCTCCGAACCGGCCGGAACCCATCCGTCCACAGATGTCGAGGCGCCCGAGCGCCCGGTCTTCGTGGTGCAGAAGCATGCCGCCTCGAGCCTGCACTACGACCTGCGCTTGGAGCTGGAGGGCGTCCTCAAGTCCTGGGCGGTGCCGAAGGGACCCTCGCTCGATCCCGCCGACAAGCGGCTGGCGGTCATGACGGAAGACCATCCCCTGGAGTATGCCGCTTTCGAGGGGATCATCCCCGAAGGGGAGTATGGGGGCGGAACGGTCATGGTATGGGACTTCGGTTGGTGGGAACTCGATGTGACCCGTGGGGGGACTCCGAAGAATCGTGGACATGCCGAGGGGGTCCGCGTCGGAGCCGACGGGGCTCTCGCGCGGGGCGACCTCAAATTCATCATCCACGGGCAGAAGCTCGCCGGGAGCTGGACCCTCGTACAGATGAAGAACCGCGGGGAGAAGAACTGGCTGCTCATCAAACACCGTGATACGGCCGCCCGGCCGGGGTCCAGCATCACCACTGAGGCGCCCGACTCCATCGCCACAGGCCGGTCCATAGAGCAGATCGCCCTGGAGGAGACATGACGATCCTTGTCTCGGGCGCCACAGGGTTCATCGGGAGCGTCATCACGCGCCATCTCCTGGACGCCGGCCACGCTGTGCGGGCGATGAGCCGATCGATCGCCCAGGCGCTACCGAAATCGCTCGACAACGAGATCGGGCGTCGCGCCTTAGCCGAGGGCCGCCTAACCTTCGTCCAGGCAGACGTCACCAGGCCCGACGGCCTCCCGGGAGCCGTGCGGGGCGTAGAAGCAGTGATCCAAGCCGTCCAGTTCACCGGAGCTCCGATCGAAGACCCCAGGCGAGGCCTCACCTACGCAGCGGTGGACCGCGACGGCACCCTGAACCTGCTGAATGCTCTCGCTTCGGTCTACGGCGCGCCGACGGCGGAGCCATCATCGACCCGCTTCCCCGCCGGCTCACCCCGGTTCATATATGTGAGCGGCATCACCGTCTCTGCCGAGGCCACGGAACCGTGGAACCGGGCCAAATGGCAGGCCGAAGAGGCCATCAGAGGCAGCGGCCTCGATTGGACCCTGGTGAGATGCTGTTGGGCATACGGCCCCCGAGATACAGCACTCAATCGCATACTCGGTTACTCGGACTACCTACCGTTCGTGCCCATATTCGGAAGAGGCGACGATCTACTAACCCCCGTCTTCATAGAGGATGTAGGTCACCTGTTCACGCTCATCGTCGGAGACGCCGGGCGGAGCGGCGACAAGACCTTCCGGCTCGGCGGTCCGGATGAGGTCACGCTGGCCGCGTTCATCAAGCTGGCGCTGGAGACCAGGGGGCGTCGCCGACCGGTCCTCCATATCCCCAAAGCGCTGGGCAAGCTGCAGGGAGCCCTGATGCAGTATCTGCCCGGGCGACCTCTCACTCCAGACGCGGTGGACTTCCTCACCCAGGCCGGCGCCGTAACGGAGGCGGACCGTGACCATTTGACGAAGCACTTCCCGGGATTTGAGACCACACCACTACGCGTGGGGTTGGCGACTTATATGCCGGGAACCCGGTGATGGGGCCGGCGCCGGGCGGCCCGCACCGCCCGGCGCCGGCCCCTCCCGGTCGGAGTGAAGTCGAAAGATGGGAGCTCACACGGAGCTCTAACCCAGGCCTCAGCCTCCGCCGCCTCCGCCTGTGCCGTCGCCACCTCCGCGACGTCCTCTGCGGCTCATCGCCAAGACCAACACTATGACCACGACCACGATGATCGCTATCTCCGTCCAGCTCTCTATCCCAGCTCTCCTTTGTCCGCCCGTCACACGACAGAGTCGAACAACTCCGTCGAAAGATATCGTTCCCCGGCATCGGGCAAAATAACCACGATGGTCTTGCCAGCATACTCCACCTGCTGGGCCAGGCGCACGGCGGCAGCGGTGGCCGCCCCGCTCGATATGCCGCAGAGTATCCCCTCCTCACGCGCAAGCCGTCGGGCCATCGCGACGGCTGCGTGGGTCTCGACCGGCTCCACCTGGTCCACCAGCGACAGATCAAGGTTGGCGGGGATGAAGCCTGCACCGATCCCCTGGATGCCATGCGGGCCGGGATCGAGCTCCTCTCCGGCCAAGGACTGCGCTATCACCGAGCTTGTCGCCGGCTCCACCGCCACAGAGTGAAGCGCCCGACCCTTGTCCCGTTCGAAGAAACGTGAGATGCCGCTTAGAGTACCTCCGGTGCCCACTCCCGCCACCAGCGCATCCACTTCCCCTCCGGTATCCTCCCAGATCTCGGGCCCCGTGGTCTTCTCATGGATGGCGGGGTTGGCGGGATTGCTGAACTGTTGCGGGAGGAAGTAACGCTCGGGGTCGTTCGCGGCCAATTCCTCCGCACGCACGATCGCCCCCCTCATACCCTCGGACCCCGGCGTCAACATCAACTCGGCTCCAAAGAAGGCCAGCACCTTCCGCCGCTCCACGCTCATGGTCTCCGGCATGGCGAGGATCAGCCGGTAGCCCCGCGCGGCACAGACATAGGCGAGACCGATACCGGTGTTACCGCTGGTAGGCTCGATGATCGTCGTGTGGGGTCCGATCAGACCTCTCTCCTCGGCATCCCTTATCATGGCGGCTCCGACCCGGCACTTCACCGAGTAGGCGGGATTGCGACCCTCGATCTTCACCAGCACCCGTGCCCGGGTCTTGCCGGTCACTCTGTTCAACCGCACCAGCGGCGTGTGGCCGATGGAGAAAGAGTTGTCTTCATAGATGGTCGCCATGTCGCGCTCCTTCGTCGTCGCGGATCCCCGTGGCTGGCACACGACCGTCGCCGTCAGCCATCGCCCCGCGGGCCGCCGCCCGGCAGGCCACCGTCCTCCGGGTCACCCTCTTGCGATGCACGCAACGCTTGTTCCAAGTCGCCAAGGATGTCCTCCACCCTCTCCAAGCCTACCGAGATCCTTATCAGCCCCGGGGTCACCCCCGCGTTGAGCTGTTCCTCGGGCGTGAGTTGCCTATGGGTCGTGCTGGCCGGATGGATCACCAGGGTCTTCGCGTCAAGGATGTTGGCCACGTGTGAAGCGAGTCTCACCGACTCGATGAATCTTCGCCCGGCCGCCAGACCTCCACGGACCTCGAAACCAAGGACTGCGCCGGGGCCCAAGGGAAAGTAGCGGAGGGACCGCTCATGGTCGGGATGGTCCGGCAGTCCCGCGTAGTCCACCGAGGTGACCAACGGATGTTCCCGGAGAAAACGAGCCACCGTCATCGCATTCGCCACATGGGACCGGGCCCGCAACGGGAGCGTCTCCAATCCCTGGATGAACAACCAGGCGTTGAAGGGTGAGAGCGTCGCGCCCGTATCCCGTAGGAGCCCGGTGCGGATCTTGAAGAGGTAGGCCATGCCTCGAGCCACCGCGCGGTCGTGATCCCCGAACGCCTCCCAGAAGTCCGCTCCGTGATAGGCCGGATCGGGCCCGTATATCTCCGGATACCTGCCGGAGGCCTTCCAGTCGAAGGTGCCCTTGTCCACTACGGCGCCCCCGATCGAGGTGCCGTGGCCGCCTATCATCTTGGTGAGGGAGTAGACGACGATGTCGACCCCGTGTTCGAACGGGTTGAACAAGGGGGGCGGTGTCACCGTATTGTCAAGTATGAACGGGATCCGATGTCGATGGGCGATCTCCGCTATGGCGGCCAAGTCGTCGACGTTGCCTTTGGGATTCCCGATGGACTCCGTGTAGAGCAGTCTGGTGTTCTCGTCGATGGCCTGTTCGAAGTTGGCCGGGTCGCTCGAATCTACGAAGCGCGCCTCGATGCCGAACCGCTTGAGCGGGTAACAGAACTGGGTATAAGTGCCCCCATAGAGCTTGTCGCCGGTGACGATGTTCTGGCCGGTGGACGTCAGGGTGGCTACCGCATAGAAAATGGCCGCCATGCCCGACGCCGTCGCCACCGCTCCTGCCGCCCCGTGCAGAGCCGCGAGTCGTCTCTCCAGCGCGTCGGTCGTGGGGTTGGAGATCCTAGAGTAGATATGGCCGGGCTCCCTGAGGTCGAACAGCCCGGCCGCGTGCTCGGTGTCACGGAACAGGTAGCTGGTAGTCTGATAGATGGGCACGGCCCGTGACAAGGTATCCTGGCCGGGCGCATGCCCGGCGTGAAGAGCAAGTGTCTCGGGACCATAGTCGCTGGGATCGAAGTCACTCATGTCGGGGCCTTTCCTGCACGGGCGTGGCTGCGATGTCTCAAGGCTACTAGTCTAGACACGGTTCGTCCATCCTCCGAAGCTGTGCTTCAGGCCTGCGTCGCAGGGCCGTCCAACAGCCGCGGCAGATCCGCCAGTCCGGAGAGGACATGGTCGGGGAGCGCGCCCGCGCCGGAGGCGCGGGCGCGCTCCAGGTCGATCTCACTCGTGACACCGGTCAACACCAGCACTGTGACCATGCCCGCCTCTCTTCCCATAGCGATGTCGGTGCTCAGCCTGTCGCCCACGAACAGAGTCTCCGCCGGTGACGTTCCTGTGAGCGCGGCCAGCGTCTCAGCCGGCGCCGGGCCTGGTTTTCCCATCACCAAGGGCTCCTGCTCTGTCGCTACGGCCACAGCCGCCACCAAGCTACCCGCCCCCGGAGCCAACCCATCGGGGGTGGGAAAGGTGGCGTCGCGGTTGGTGGCCACAAACAGCGCCCCTCCGAGGACCGCCTGCTGAGCCGCCGCCAGCGCCTGGTAGGAGAAGTGCCTATCCATGCCTACCACGACGGCCGCCGGAGCCGTCCCGAGCGCCTCGCGCCGCGTCTCGCCGGCGTAGTAAGGAACCAACCCGACGTCACGCAGCTCGCGCAGCAGCCCGGCCTCGCCAATGACCAACACCGGGGATCCCGGGGGCAACCTATCCCGCAGCCACCGCCCGGTCACGAGACCCGAGGTGAGCACCCGTTCGGCGCCGGCCGGCAGACCCATACCGTCCAGACGCTCCGACACCGTCTCCCTGTGGGCCGTGGAGTTGTTGCTGACGTACCGCAGATCAAGACCACGACGGAGCACATCTTCAAGCGCCTCACGCACCCCGGGGAGCACCTGGCCGCCCCGCCACACCACGCCGTCGAGATCCAGAGCCACAGCTCGGATGATCCGACCGCCGATCGAGACTTCTCCGCCGCCGAGTCGCTCGAGACTCACCGCGTACGCCTCAGCTCGGCCATCATCCTCCCCCTTTGGACGTCATCCCACGATCCCGATCTTATCGAGCAACCGGGCCATCCCGGTGAACTCGAGGTCGATGGCTGCCGATGGGCAGACCTCATGGCAGCAGTAGCAACGGATACATAGAGCGTCGTCCACCTTGGCCACCTTCGCCTTCTGGTCCATAGTGACGGCCTTCACCGGACAGCCCCTCTCGCAGGCCGCACATAGGGTGCACCGCCCCGCCTTGGGTCGTGGCATCCGGTTCATATGACGCAGCATCCGTCGCAGGGGAGCATCGATGAGCCCGCTGCGCACGCCGACCCCGATCCCTTTGTAGCTGCCGGGCATCACGAAATCCCTCACGCGCAGCTCCTCCAGAGGCACGCCGACGGTCTCTACGTCGTCCTCCCGGCCGCTCCACAAACCTCGGTCGCGGGCCGCCGCGAGGACGGGAACGGCCGAGGTCTCGATTCCGGCGATGCGGCAGCAGGCCACATCGACGGCCACCATGTCCTCGCCGGCTAAGAGAATGCCCAGGTGGCGCGGTGTGCCGCCCGTCCCCGGCCCATCTCCTTCCATGCCCAGGATCCCGTCCACGATACTCAGGCGCGGACCGACGAAGTAGGCCACGTCCAGCAACATCTCGGCAAAGCGCCTACGGTCGTTCAACCGGGCGTGGTAGGCCGCCTTATTGAGCCCAGGGATGACTCCGAAGAGGTTCTTGGTCGCGCCCGTGAAGACCATGAACATATGGGTCTTGAACTTAGCCAGGTTGATGACGCCATCGACCTCGAGTATAGGGCTGAGCACCTCGATCCGCTTGGCCAGCACGGCCTCCGGTACTGAGACCGCCCTCCAATCGGTTTCGAAAGAGAGCTCGAGGCCGTATCGCTCGGCCACGTCTTGATAGCCGGCTTTGCGGAAGGCCCGCTCAATCACCGGCCGCGCGTGCACCACCCCCGTGCCGGGGCTCTCCACCACCACCGGGTGTGCCCCGGCTTCTTTCACCAACGATGCCACCATCCCCACAAGCTCCGGGTGGGTGATGATGGCCCTGTCGGGGGAGGTGGCGAAAAGGATATTGGGCTTGAGTGCGATGCGCTCACCCGGTTTGACGAAGGCCGCCATGCCTCCCAAGGGGGCGAGGAGCTCGTCCAGGGCGGTCCTTAATCTCTTCGCATCATAGTCGACGCACCTCGCCGCTGCGACCACCGGCCCCTCCGGCCTATAGGCGCCGGATACCTGCTCGTCGTGCTTATGTCCCATTGCTCCTCCGGTCGAACATGGCTGCTATTCTATCCTCTGGACACCCTAGACCGTTCCCTTCCGTCAGGAGGCTGACCACAGATGGCATCCATGACCTTCAACGGTGTTCTCCTGGAGAAGATCCCACGTACGGCCGACACGACCAGCTATCGCTTCTCTCGACCGCCGGAGTACGAGTTCAAAGCCGGGCAATTCTTCCTCATGAGGATCATGTCGCCCGCGGGCCGCCTGACCCACGCTTTCAGCCACTGCGACTCTCCCACAGAAAAGCACGTGGAGTTGACCACCCGTCTCACCGGGTCCGACTACAAGAACGCCCTCGACGCGCTGCCCATCGGGACCGAGGTGGAGATCGACGGACCACACGGCGAGTTCCTCTTCCGTTATGAGGCCCCGAAGATCGCCTTCCTCACCGGTGGAGTAGGCATCACGCCTATCCGGAGCATGCTGCGCTGCCTCGCCGATGCGGACGGTAGAGGTAGGATCGGGGGACAAGAACTCGTCCTCGTGTACGGGAGCATGACGGAGGACGGCATCCTGTACGAGGAGGAGCTTGACGGGCTCGCTCAGGCCGTCCCCGGACTGCATGTGGTCCACGTGATAACAGAGCCGACGGAGCGTTGGAAAGGCCACAGCGGCTTCATCTCGACCGACATTCTTCGTGCCGAACTACATGACCCTTCCATATGGACCTACTACATCGTGGGTCCGCCGGCTATGGTCGCCGCCATGCAGAAGCTCATGGAGCAGCTGGAGGTCCCGCCGAAGCGGACTGTGGTCGAGAACTTCGCCGGCTACGCCACGTAGTGGGCTTTCTGGAAGAACTCCCCAGAGGCCCAGGTCTTGCCGTTTTCGCCGGCGGAGGCGCATGGCTGCCGCGTGCCGACGGTCACGGTGATGAGGCCCTGGTGCTGACCGAACCCAGCCGGGTCATGGCGGCCAACACGCCTGAAGACGTCCTCGCGCTGCTCGATGAGGTAGAGGCTCACCAACGGGCCGGCCGGTACGTAGCCGGTTATCTCTCCTACGAGGCCGGGAGCGTCTTCGGTCTCAAGGTGCGGGATGTCGTTCCGGATCTGCCGCCCCTCGCTTGGATGGCGGCATATGAACCCGGCTCGGCCACGGTGATCCCGCCCACCCGCTGGAAGGAACTCCTCGGCCGGGTGGACGTGTCCAGCACAGCCCGGGCTCTGACCGGAGTCTCGCCCGAGTTGAGCGTATCCCGGGACGAATACGTGGAGGCCATACGCCGGGTGCGCGAGTACATCGCAGCGGGCGACACGTGCCAGGTCAACTACACGGTCCGCAGCCGCTTCGCGCTCGCAGGAGACGGCGCGGCCTCGGACGGTGTCGACCCCGGCGGTGCGGCCTCCGGCGATGCAGGCCCGGCCCGCACTCGCACGGACGATAGGATCGATCCTTTCGAATACTTCCTGGCTTTGGTGGTCCGTCAACAGGTACCTTACGCCGCGTATCTCGATTTGGGAGACGCGCAGGTCATCAGCCTCTCTCCGGAATTGTTCCTGCGACGAGAGAAGGGACGGTTGGAGAGCCGTCCCATGAAGGGCACCCGCCCACGGGGAACGTCCCATCCTGAGGACGTCGCTCTTGCATACGAGCTCGTGGAGACGGAGAAAGAGCGAGCTGAGAACCTTATGATCGTCGACATGGTGCGTAATGACCTCGGTCGCGTGTGCCGCGCCGGCAGCGTGCGCGTACCCGCGCTGTTCACGGTTGAGCCTTACCGGACCGTCTGGCAGCTGACAAGCACCGTGATCGGAGATGTGAACCCCCAGGCAAGTCTTAAGGACATCATGCGGGCAGTCTATCCAGGGGCATCCATCACCGGGGCGCCCAAGCACCACACCATGGAGATCATCGCCGAACTCGAGACGGAGGCCCGAGGCGTCTATTGTGGCGCCGTCGGCCTGTTCATACCCGGTGGTGACTTCACCTGCAACATCGCCATCCGCACCATCGTCCATCGGGCGGGTAATTGCAGGCTGGGTACCGGCTCCGGAGTCGTTTGGGACGCGACGGCCGGAGCTGAGTACGACGAGACCCTGGTCAAGGCATCTTTCGCCACTCCACCCGCCGGGGACACGTGGCGACCCGACCCTGGCACACGGCTGCGCAGAGCCATGCGCGCGGGCGGAGGGTTCCGGCTCTTCGAGACCATCCTCCTCGAACCCAGAGAAGGCGACGCCACCATAGAAGCCCCGCTTGAGTCGGCCGGCTTCAGCCCTTCCCTGACGATGAGCGACACGGCCGTCCTCGCGCGCTATCGATTCCTTGACGAGCACCTCGACCGCATGGATGATGCGGCCCAGGAGCTGGGGCTGAAGTTCGACCGCCGGGCCGCCCTGGCGCTCCTCGTGGGTTGCGCACGACTGAACCCCGGCGCACTGGTCGTCCACCTTGACCTCGAGGACGAGGTGGGTTTTAGCATCTCCACCCGCGCCGCACCTGTAATCGAGCACACCCCCGTGGCCCTCATGGTCTCTCCATTCCGGACCGATCCGGACGACCCCCTCCTGCGGCTTAAGACCAGCGTGCGGGGCTTCTACAACCGCGAACACCGCAGAGCCGTCCACGAAGGTTGCTTCGACGCGCTCTTCCTGAACGGGCTGGACCGAGTGACTGAGGGGTCCATCGTCAACATTTTCGCCCGCTTCGGTGGGTCTTGGATCACACCGCCGCTGAGCGACGGTCTGCTCCCGGGCATCTGGCGGGCCCACTACCTGGCCGAGACCGGCGCGTTGGAATGCTCTCTGACCTTGGAAGAATTGTTGGCGGCCGACCTGATGGTGGTGGGCAACTCGGTGCGCGGCGCCCTCGTGGTGGACCGGGTGGTCGCGGACCCTGTGGTGTTCTAGACGACCGGCCGGAACGAACGGCGGGTCGGAGTACGAAGCGACAGCCGCCTCACCCCGACCCGCCGTATGCTGCTTCAGCCGAGTCCGACTAGGGCGTGACGGCGAGAGCCGTGTCGAGCAACTCCACCGGCTTCTCGGTGATAAGGTCTACGATGTCCTGTGCACCGAGTTCGAGGTTGTAGTACTTGATCGGCTCAATCATGATGTCCGTGATGGCGGCGACTCGCTGCGGCCTGTTGTCGTTCAGAAAGCTGTTGCAGGCTCCGAACTCACTTGTGTCGGAGTCCTTGAGAGCCAGGTACTTCGTGTTGAGCTCCTTCATGATGGGTTCGTATGAGGCGTAGAGCTCCTCGAGTTGCGGTTTCACTGCGTCCGGCTCAGGCTTGTCCTTGACCTTCTCCGACACCTTGCCGACCAGCTCATCGAAGGCATCCAGGATCTCCGCCCCCAAGGCCGCGCCTTCGCCGCCACCCTCAGGCGCCAGTGAAGAGTCCGAGGAGGAGGCCCCGGTAGTGGTGGTGTCGGCGGCATCTGAGTCGGAGCCCCCGCATCCGCTCACCATCACCGCGATCAGACCGGCGATCAACATCAAGACCACCGCCGTGAGCATCCCCTCGCGTTTCTTACAAATACCTTTACCCATGCTCCCTCCACGCTTAATCAGTGATTGTCAGACCAGGCAGGCCGCCCGGGCCGGCCGCCACTATACATTCTCAACCGCTGAACTTCCACCTCTTACGCGCCGAGTTTCAGCCTGAGCACGCGGGGCAGCACACCGCCGTGTAGGTAGTACTCCACATCCACCGAGGAGTCGAGCCGGGCGCGACACTCGAGCGTGATCCTCCGGTCACCCAGAGCCGTCTCGTCGTCTCCGCGCCGGATTCTCACCTGCAGCGCCATGCCGGGGCTCAATCCGGCCTCCATCCCCTCGATATCCACCGACTCATCCCCAGACAGCCCCAACTCCCGCATGACGCAGCCGTTGGGAAGTTCAAGCGGCAGCACCCCCATACCCACGAGATTACTGCGATGGATGCGCTCAAAGCTCTCGGCTATCACCACCCGCACTCCCAGGAGGGCCGTCCCCTTGGCCGCCCAGTCGCGGGAACTGCCCGTGCCGTACTCCTTGCCGGCAAAGATGACCAAGGGTACCTGGTCGGCCTGGTAGCGCATGGCGGCATCATAAATGGAGAGCACTTCTCGGGTGGGGTAGTGCCTGGTCCAACCACCCTCGCGTCCATCGGCCATCTCGTTGCGGAGGCGGGAGTTGGCGAACGTCCCCCGCAGAAGCACCTCGTGACTTCCTCGCCGGGCACCGTAGGTGTTGAAGTCCATCGAGTCGACTCCCTGTTCGACCAGATACCGCCCGGCCGGGCTCATCCGGGCGATCGCGCCCGCGGGAGAGATGTGGTCGGTGGTGACCGAATCCCCCAGGATGGCGAGAATGCGCGCTCCGCGGACATCCGCCGGCGGCGCGGGCTGAAGATCGAACCCCTCTAAGAAAGGCGGCTCCTTGACGTAAGTGGAGTCCTGCTGCCAGGCATAGAGCCCGCCGCGGGGCGCCGCCATCCGGCGCCATGCCTCGCTCCCCTCGACCGCGGCTTCGTATTCCGACCGGAACAGCTCGGGCCGGAGGGCCGCAGCGGCCATCTGATCCACCGCGTCGGTCGAGGGCCATAGGTCACTCAGGTAGACCGGCCGGCCGTCGGGGCGGGTGCCGAGTGGTTCCGTGGTCAGATCGATGTCCACGGTCCCGGCAAGAGCGTAGGCCACCACAAGCGGCGGGGAAGCCAGATAGTTGGCTCGAACGGCCGGATGGATGCGGGCCTCGAAATTCCGGTTGCCGCTCAACACCGCCGCCACCACCAACCGCTGCTCGCCGGCCGCGCGCTCCAGGCCTCCGGGCAGCGGTCCGCTGTTGCCTATGCAGGTTGCGCATCCGTACCCCACCACGCCGAATCCCAGAGCCTCCAACGGTTCCAGCAGCCCCGCCTCATCGAGGTAGCGCGCCACCGCCCGCGAACCCGGTGCCAGGCTGGTCCGCACCCAAGGCTTCGGGGCCAAGCCCAGTTCCCGCGCTCGGCGGGCCAACAGCCCCGCGGCCAGCATAAGAGCGGGGTTGGAGGTGTTGGTGCAGCTCGTCACAGAGGCGATCACCACATGGCCGTCGCGCACGATCTCACGCCCACCGTCGAACTCCACCTTGACCCACGTGGGATCGACCCTGCCTTGGGAAAGACCAGGCAGATCGTGACGGAACCGGGTGCCTACCTCCTCGAGCGACACCCGCTGCTGAGGGCGGCGCGGGCCGGCCAGACTGGGTCTGACATCACCCAGATCGAACTCGACCACCTGGGAGTACTCGGGGTCCTCTGAACCCGGCTCCCGGAACAGCGCCTGCGCGCGGCAGTAGGCTTCGACCCTGGCGCAAACAGCATCCGAACGGCCCGTCTGGCGGAGATAGGCGACGGTCTCGCCGTCGACAGGGAAGAACCCACAGGTGGCGCCGTACTCGGGTGCCATATTGGCTACTGTGGCCCGGTCGGCCGTGGTGAGGGCCTCAGCCCCCGGTCCGAAGTACTCCACGAAACGACCCACTACTCCGACCCCCCGCAGCAGCTCGGTGAGGGCCAGCACCAGATCGGTGGCCGTAGCCTCGGCAGTGAGCCGTCCCACGAGGCGGACACCCACCACCTGCGGCACCAGCATGAAGTAAGGCTGCCCAAGCATGACCGCCTCGGCCTCGATGCCGCCCACTCCCCACCCGAGTACACCCAAGCCGTTGATCATGGTGGTATGAGAGTCGGTGCCGATGACGGTGTCCGGATACACCCAGCGCACAGCGGGGGCACCGGGGCGGACCGCGCGCTCGCCCGTGCCGACCTGATCCGCAGCTCTCGCGCCGGCATCGCCGACCACCTCGGCCAGATACTCTAGGTTCACCTGATGGCAGATGCCCGTCCCAGGCGGAACCACCCGCAGGTTGGCGAACTCACCCTGCGCCCAGCGCAGTAGCGCGTAACGTTCGGCATTGCGCTCCATCTCCAGTTCCATGTTGCGCCGACAGGCCTCGGGCACACCGGCGTGATCCACCTGCACAGAGTGATCGATCACCAGGTCGACCGGCACACTGGGGTCGATGATGGTCGGATCGCCACCGAGACGCGCCACAGCCGAACGCAACGCGGCCAAGTCGACCACGCAGGGCACGCCTGTGAAGTCCTGCAACAGAACGCGGGCGGGCATGAAGGCCAACTCGGGACGGCGGGCGGCGGCGGGGTCCCAATCGAGGATACCGATGACGTCCGCCTCGTCCACCACCGGCGAGACTGCCGCGGCGCTCGGCCCCGTCGTAGCCCCCGGCCCCGTCGCAGCGCCTGCCGGAGCGCCGGCCGCGGCCGAGGCTCCAGGCGCCGCCGCGGCGACAACCCCCTGCCTCCCGGCGATGTTCCGGCCACAACGGCGGTCCAACGCGGCATCTCGGCCGCAATGACGAAGAGCGTTCTCCAGAAGGACTCGGATGGAGTAGGGAAGACGACCGACATCGCGCCCGGTAGCCCGTGCGAGCGCCCCCAGGTCGGCTATGCGGGCGCTCCCCTCGGGCAGGTCCATCGTCATCCAGGCTCCGAAGGGCCCGGCGTTCTCCTCACCTCGCACCGCCACGATCACTCCTTCCTAAAGGTACAGTCGGTCTCCGCGGGCGCCACCGGCCTCGCGCCCCGTAGCCACGTTGTTGAGCGCTCGAACATAGGCCTTGGCCGAAGCCTCCAGCACGTCTATGGACACAGCCTGTCCGGCGTAGCGCCTGCCGTCCACCTCCACCACCACCCTCACCTCACCCAGCGAGTCCTTGCCGGAGGTGATGGAGCGCACCTGATAGTCGAGCAACTTACCCGTCACACCCACAGCGTCGTCGATGGCCAGAAAGACCGACTCGACGGACCCGCCTGTGAAGGCTTTGCCCGAGTGTTCCTTGCCTTCCTTACACACCGCCACCTGGCTCGACGAGATGATGTCGGTACCCGTGGAGACATAGACGTGCCGCAGCGAGTAGACATCCTCGCGCTGGCGCAGCTCCTCGCCCACCAGAGCTTCAAGATCCGCGGTGGTGACCTCTTTCTTTTTGTCGGCCGTTTCTTTGAAGCGACGGAAGATCTCGTCCAGCTCCGGTCCCTCCAGGTGGAGCCCTATCTCCGCCAGATGAGCGCGCAGTGCGTGGCGTCCCGAGTGCTTCCCTAGGACTATGTCACTCTCGCTGAGGCCGATATCGCGGGCCCGCATGATCTCGTAGGTAGTGCGCTCCTTGAGCACGCCATCCTGATGGATGCCCGACTCGTGAGCGAACGCGTTCTTGCCTACGATGGCCTTGTTGGCCTGCACGATGTGCCCCGTGAAACTCGATACCATGCGACTGGCCCGAGCGATCTCGGTGGTGACGATGTTGCAGGGCCGCTCCAGTATGTCCCGCCGAGTCACGAGAGCCATGGCGACCTCTTCCAGCGCCGCGTTGCCCGCCCGTTCGCCGAGGCCATTGATGGCCACCTCCACCTGTGTCGCGCCCCTCTCCACCGCCGCCAGGGTGTTGGCCACGGCCACGCCCAGGTCGTTGTGGCAGTGGGCGCTCAGCACCACGCTCTCGAGAGCGGGGATCTTCTCGTACAAACGGTCCATGAGTGCGGCATACTCCCCAGGCAGGGCGTAGCCGACCGTATCGGGCACATTGATGGTGGTGGCGCCGGCCTCGACGGCGATGGCCAGTACTTCCGCCAGAAAATCCACATCGGACCGCGTGGCGTCCATGGCTGAGAACTCCACATCAGGGCAGAGCGATACGCAGAGTCTCACCATCTCGCGCGTGATCCTGACGATCTCTTCGCGGCTCACCCGCATCTGGTGTTGAAGATGGATGTCGGAGGTGGACACGAAGGTGTGCAATCTCGGGCGCTCGGCGTCTTTGATGGCGTCCCAGCAGTTGCGGATATCGCCCTCCGTGCAGCGGGCGAGGCCGCAGATGACCGGACCTCTCACTTCGCGGGCGATGGTCTGCACGGCGGCGAAATCTCCGGGGCTGCTGGCCGGGAAGCCGGCTTCGATAACGTCGACTCCTAGGCGGGCCAACTGGTGGGCGATCTCCAGCTTCTCGGAGGCGTTCAGACTGCTCCCGGGCGACTGCTCACCGTCACGGAGCGTGGTATCGAAGAAGACTACGGGAACGCCGACGTTGCGCCGAGACGCGCACGAGGCACGGGCAGTCGCGGCGTCCATGGATGGGTTTCTGTCGGACATGTCACTACCTCCTGGTTCTTCTACGAGATCATGGTTGCTGATGTGCCGGATGGCGCCGGCTTCGCGAATATCTCCCCCTAGCGGGGGAGCAGCAGGAGGAGGTCGAGAACGAGAGCGGGCTGTGCAGCGGCGACCGGACGCAGAGGCCGGGCGGCTGTCGCGCAAGACCTGGATGCTGTTCTGTTCTCCATGACATGTGAGTGTAGCAGCAGACACTGCGAAAGGGTATGCTGGCGGCCTTAGTCAACGGAGCCCAGGCCAAGGAGGGAGCGGATGAGGGAGCGGACGATGGAGCTGATCGTAGATGCATGCACCCCAGCACTGATCTGAACAAGGAGTGTGACCATGCCGAAGGAGTATCCCAAGTTCACCGCCGCGGCCGTCCAGACCGCCCCCGAATACCGCGATAAACCGGTGTACTTCGATTCTGAGGCCACCCTTCACAACTGCGTGGCGCGCATCAAGGAAGCCGCCTCCAACGGCGCTACCCTCGTCGTCTTCCCCGAGCTCCACCTCCCCGGCTACTGCCATTTCTCCATAGACGTAGCCAAAGGGCCCGAGTATGCAGGCATCTGGGCGGAGTACCTGCGTCACAGCATAGAAGTGCCCGGCGAGGAGACCGATCTGCTCTGCAGAGCGGCCCGGCAGGCCGACACGAACGTGGTGATAGGCATCAACGAGCGCGACAGAAGGTACAACGGCCGCCAGTACAACTCAGTGCTGTACATCAGCCGGACGGGTGAGATCCTCGGGGTGCACCGCAAGATCAACATCACCGTGCAAGAGCTGCTAATCCACACCCGCGGTGACGGGGGCGGCAACCTTCGCATCCATGAGATGGATTTCGGAAAGGTGAGCAGCCTCATCTGCGGCGAGCACCACCAGCCCATGCTGAAGCAGTGCTACATCGTCCAAGGGACCAAGGTGAACTGCTCGCTGTGGCCGGGATGCCTGGGCGGCGGGGAAGAGTTGCCCTGGGTCGCGCCGGCCCTGACCACGGCTATGGCCGCGTCGGGCGCCTGTTGGTGCGTGCTCGCGGCCAACTACATCCCGCCGGAGAAGCGGCCCAAGGATTTCTATTCCAACACCGACTTCCACCTGAGCTTCGGCGGGAGCGCCATCATCAACCCCTTCGGGGAGGTGGTGGCCGGTCCGGTGCGCGACCAGGAGACCATCGTCTACGCCGACATCGACCTCAAGGTGAATGAGATGGCCCGGGGCGTCGTGAATATCGCCGGCATCTACAGTCGTTGGGACATCCTAGGCCTCCAGGTGCGGACCAACCAATACGAGCCGTTGGTGTCCATGGAGTCGGTGGAGTCCGGCCGGCCCGAGGCGGCGGACCTAGATCAGGCCCAGGCGGCCGAACGGTCGGCGCTCTCCGGTCCACCTCCCGAAGGTACGGACACCGCGGCGCGAGAGACCCCCACAGATGCTGCCGCACTGGCGGAGCTACGGGCGAGGGTGGCAGAACTCGAGCGCAAACTGGGGCAGGAGGCGTCGGAAGGAAGGGCGTAGAACTTTGAGGCCCCGCCTGCGCCGGTCAAGTGCCTCCACCAAGCTTGCGCCTACTACTTCCTGTCATGCAGGAGAAGCTCCCTACCCGGCGGCGCGTCGCGCATCGGGAGGCATGGTCCACGCCGGGGTCTCACGCAGCACCCAGCGTCTGAGGCGGCCGAAGAAGCGCCTCTCTCCGTAGCCGATGATGGCGGCCGCCCCCAGGATTATGAGGAGCTTCTGGACGGAGGGCATCGGTGTCCAGTGGTAGGCCACCCGTGTTTTCAGAATCGTCCACACGGGGAACTTCTCAGGCAGGCCGGCCGACCAACCCTCTCCTTCGTCGGAGACGAAAGAAGTAGCCGGATCCTCGAGCGCGGTGACTTCCTTGCCCGGGTAATCCACCCACACGTGGTCGAAGGAATAGCGCAGGATATACGGCATCCCTTTGGCCTCCAAGATACTGGCCATGAGAACAGTCTGAGCCTGACAGTCTCCGGCTTGGTCGGCGATGACCTCCGGGACGGTCGGGAAGTACCAGGGCAGGCCGTACACGGTCCAGGCCGGCATCCAGGGGACGTACGCCTTGACGTAGGCTTCAACGGCTTTGTAGTCGTCGAGGAGGGCAGAGGCCATCTGGGCCGCCGCCTCAGCGTTCACCGGCGGGTTACGGAGACGAGATATGGAGTTGAAGAAAGGACGCGGGTCGGGGTAGACGACCGCCCCGACCCACATAGCGACCAGCACGACCACGAGACAGTGCCGGGCAACCTTCCTCAACAGCGCTCCGTTCTCTAGGCTACTCTCGAGCTCAGACTTCGGAACCGTACGCGTCCAGCTTCACCGTGTCCGACACCACGTAGTCCATGTCGGTACACGCGGCGATGTCGTCCACACCATACCCACGGGCTACTTCCTCCAAGAAGAAGCCTTTTTCGGGATAACGCCGGAACAGGGCCCGCTCGGTGATGATGACGTCGGCCTCGCCGGCGCCGGTGAGCGGGAACGTGCACTTCTTGACCAGTTTGCTGGCACCGTCCTTCGAGCAGTGTTCGGTGACCACGGTGACGATCTTGGCGCCGGCCAGGAGGTCCATAGCCCCGCCCATGCCGGCCACCAGCTTGCCCGGAATCTCATAGCTCGCGATGTTGCCTTCCCCGTCCACCTGCAGCGTCCCGAGGAAGGTCATGTCCACGTGGCCGCCCCGGATCATGCCGAACGACGTGGCGGAATCGAAGTAGCTCCCGCCTGGAATGAGGGTAATCGGCGCTCCTCCCGCGTTGCCGCGGTCGGGGTCGCTGCAGAGGACTTCGGGAACCGGGCCGACGCCGACGGCTCCATTCTCGCTGTGTATGACTACGTCCACTCCGGCGGGCACATGATTGGCGACCAACGTCGGAACGCCGATCCCCAGGTTGATCACCTGCCCGTCTTTGAGCTCCGCGGCAGCCCGCGCAGCAATGACATTCTTGATATCCGTCTCAGACACTTCTGTCTCTCCTTGGCGATGTGGTCGATCAGCACTGGGTGAGCGGAATACCCAGATAGGACAGATCCGCCCTCACCACGGCGTTCACGTAGAGACCGGGGGTCTGCACACTCTCCGGAGCGATCTCGCCGGGACTGTAGAGGTACTCCACCTCAGCGATGGTGTAGTCCGAGCACGCAGCGCAGACCGGGTTGTAGTTGCTCGCCGTGCCGCGGTATCTCAGGTTGCCCCAGGTGTCTCCGTCGTGAGCCCGTACCAAGGCCACGTCCGCGCGCAAGGCTTTCTCCAGGAGGTAGGTCTTGCCGTTCACCTCAATGTGTTCCTTGCCCTCCGCGACCACCGTACCCATGCCGGTGGGAGTGAGGAAGCCGCCCAACCCCGCGCCGCCCGACCGCATCTGTTCGGCCAGCGTGCCCTGCGGTCGGAGCTCGACCTCGATCTCTCCCGCGTGGTAGGCCTTGACCACGTCGGGCGTGGTGCCGATGTGGCTGGCGATAAGCTTGCGGACCTTGCCGAGTTTGACCAGCTCCACCACCCCGCGGTCTCGGAAGCCCCCGGTGCACGAGATGATGGTCAGATCCTTGACGTCCGCTTCTTTCAACCCATGGATCAGGGTGAGTGGATCACCTTGAGACAGGAAGCCGCCGACGGCGACCGTCATCCCCGATTCGATGTGAGACACAGCCTCTTCGAGGCTCACGACCTTGTTCTTGGGCATAGCCCTCTCCTCGCCCCCCGATCGACCTTGATACTCATGACCGGGTGCCGGGCATCCCGGGCATCCCTAACTGATGGGACTATTCTAGACCTTTCAGACCTTGATGGTCTTGAGATCCGGGCTCACGATCAGCTTCGGCTCCGTGACCTTCTGGACGTCCTCGGCGTTGAGGCCCGGTGCGACTTCGCGCAGCAACAGACCGTCAGGGGTGACCTCGAGGACCGCGAGGTCTGAAACGATCAGGTTGACGCACTTCTTTCCCGTGATGGGGAGCGAGCACTCCTTCAGGATCTTCGGCGCTCCGTCCTTGGTGCAGTGGTCCATCATGATGATGACATGTTTGGCGCCTACCACTATGTCTCCCGCGCCGCCCATGCCCTTGATCATCTTGCCGGGGATCATCCAGTTGGCCAGATCGCCCTTCTCGGAGACTTCCATACCACCCAGTACAGTGGCGTCCAGATGACCGCCGCGAACCATGGCGAAAGAGTCGGCGTTCGAGAAGTAGCTCGCGCCGGGCAGTTCGGTCACGGTCTCTTTGCCGGCGTTGATAAGATCCGGATCCTCCTCACCCTCATACGGATAGGGGCCTGCGCCGAGGATGCCGTTCTCGGAGTGCAGGAAGATGTCCTTGCCTTCCGGTAGGTAGTTGCTGACCAAGGTGGGCATACCGATACCGAGGTTGATGTAGTAGCCGTCCTCGAACTCAGCCGCCACCCTCTTTGCCTGTTGCTCTCGTGTAAGCGCCATCATCGCCTCCTCAAGAAATAGAACCCGGCCGGACTATCCGTCTAGGCCTGTGGCTTCGGCCGTACTGTGCGCTTCTCGATCCACTTCTCGTAGAACTCACCCTGCACGACTCGGTCGACGTAGATGCCGGGAGTATGGATGAGATCGGGTTCAAGTTCTCCCACCTCCACCAGATGCTCGACCTCGGCGATGGTGATCTTGCCGGCCGTCGCGCAGAGAGGGTTGAAGTTGCGCGCGGTCTTGCGGTAGACAAGATTGCCGAGCCGGTCTCCCTTCCAGGCGCTGACGATGGCGAAATCGGCCCGAATGCCTCTTTCCAGCATGTATTCGCGGCCGTCGAACTCGCGGACCTCTTTTCCCTCAGCCAACATGGTCCCCACAGCAGTCGGCGTGTAGAAGCCGGGGATCCCGGCCCCTCCGCAGCGGATCCGCTCCGCCAACGTGCCCTGGGGGCAGAGCTCCACTTCGAGTTCTCCACCCAAGAACTGCCGTTCGAAGTTCTTATTCTCCCCCACGTAGCTGGCGACCATCTTCTTGACCTGGCCCGACTGCAGCAGGATCCCGAGGCCGTACTCATCGGTGCCGCAGTTGTTGCTGATGATCGTGAGACCTTTGACACCTTTCTTATGGAGCGCCCGGATGAGATTCTCCGGGTTGCCGCATAAGCCGAATCCTCCACAGAGGATGGAGACTCCGTCCTGGACGTCGAAGATCGCGGCCTCGGCACTCGGGAACACCTTGTTCATAGCCCTTCGCCTCCACTGGACATTGGCATGTCGGTGACGGTATTTGGTATGAGCATACCATGTTCAACTCGACGGACGCCCGGGACTTGCAATCGTCGCCCCTGGGCCATACCCTGTCCTATAATTTCTTATGCCGTATTGCTACTACACCTGTAATCTCATACCTCTGGACCTGATCATCCGCGCAGGCTACACGCCGCGTTGGTTGGGCGGGTTCTTGCGCGATCCGACCGCCTCGACGCGGCGTGACGCGCCAAGCGTACACCCGATGACCTGTCCGTACGTGACCAAGCTGGTCGCAGCAGCGGATGCGTTATTCGGGGCTGCGCCCGATGGCGGCACGTCCGACGACGACGCGTCGGGGGCGGCCGATGGAAGCCGTCCGGCCGCATCACCAGACGTGCTGGTGGTGCCCGGTGGCTGTGACGCCGCCCGCCGTATGGGCGACCTCCTGGCCGCCACCTACCCCGATCAGGTGTTCGTGTTGCCCATGCCCCGGGGCTCAGAACCTGAGGTGGCGGAGACCCTCGCCACCGATCTCCGCGGGCTGGAAGACTGGTTGGGCGCATGCCGGCCGGCCGGCACGGCGCCTGTCACCGACGCCGCGGCGGCCACCGACACGGATCAGAGGGAGCCAACCGGCGCTCTGTCGAACGTAACCCAGACTGACTGCTGCGTCCCCTCCCTCGACTATCCCAGCCCTCCCCGCCAGGGCGGAGTGTTCGTGATCGCCGGCCCTCTTACCGACGATTCGCTACTCCGCCTGATCGAGAGGTTGGGCGCTCATGTCTCCGGGCTGGAATCGTGCACATCTCCGGATCGCTGGAGACCGCTGGCGGTTGCGGCAGGCGCGGCCGCTGCAATGAGCGCGGCGGGCGCGACGAGAGAGGCCGAGATAGATGCCGCTACGCGCCTCGCCCCCCTCGACCACGAAGCTTTGGCCGCCCGCCTTCTAGAGATCGGAATGTGTCCGCGCCGCTCGACCACCCATCGTCGTGACCACCTGGCCCGTCGCCTGGACCAGAGCCGGCCCTCATCCATCATCTACGCCCGGCAGAGCTTCTGCGATCCCGGTGCCTACGACGCCCTCCTGGCAGCTGATCTGGCCAAGGAACGTGGCCTGCCCTATCTGGAGATCGAGGTGGACTTCCCCTTCGACGCGAACGGTCCGCTGCACACTCGCGTGGAGGCCTTCCTGGAGGCCCAGCTGCTCGACGAAGACCTGCTGAGCGATCTGGACTACTGAACCTTGCCTGGGAGATCGTCATGAGTGGTCAACGGCAGCTCTGCAATGTCAACACATTGTGCGCACATTGCGCGGATTCCCCGCCGCGGAGTACCCGAGACACGGAGCGACCCGTATACCCCGCTACGCCGACGCCGTCGCGGAAGGAGGGCTGAGCACTTATGCCCGGCATGGCCGACATCACCGGTGACTCCTTCAGCGCCTCGTTGGTCCGCGCCGCATTCCTGGCCCAGACCCGCCTCAAGGCGCTCCAGTCCCGCACCGCCCGCCGGTACATGAATCTCCATGCCCTGAGCGCGTCCCTCGATCTCTTCAAGCCCGGCGCCATCGTCCCTTGGGTGTCGTACCTTTTCCCCACCGAGCTTTTGACCTCCTATAGACTCACTCCGATGATCCCGGAAGTCGGCTCCGCCACCCTCACCGGTACCGACCTCCGCGAACCGCTCGAGGCCGCGGCCGCCCGCATGCCGCTGGCCCGGGACGTCTGCAGCTATCACCGCATCGCGCTGGCCGCGGTGGAGAACGACATGCTGCCGGCGCCTTCTATGTGTCTGGGCACCACGCCGCTCTGCTTGGGTAAGGAGTGCCTGCTCGAGATGCTGGCGGTACGCCACAACGTGCCCTTCCGAGAGGTCCGAGTGCCACTACCCCCCGACGAAGGCGAGACCTCCCCCGAGGTGATCGCCGACGTGGCCGAGCAGTTGCGCGTCCTGCACGAAGACATCGGCCGCTGGACGGGCCGAAAGCCGGATCTCCAGAGGGCCATCCGGCTCTCCAACCGGGCCTCGGCGGCCTGGGGCCACCTCATGACCGAGCGTCTGGCCGGGCGCCTGGAGATGGATGGGCGCCTCACGTTCGCCATCGTGTTCTTGGGTCAGCTCCTCTGGGGCACCGAAGAGGGCGCCAAGGACTTCGAGCGGCTGCTCAGCGAGCGTGGCCGTCGTGACCTCATGGCCCCGATCTTGGACGGTGGCCGCAGGCTGAAGCGGTTGCTCTGGCTGCACACCGTCCCGCACCACGACACCGAGATATTCGACCTCATCCGGGAACAGGGCGCGGTCGTCATCCTAGAGGAGATGGGCCAGATGCACCTCGAGACCGTCGATCCCGAGGACCCTTTCCCCGGCCTGGCCGGACGGCTCGCTAACAACGTGCTCTGGGGCAGCTCGGCGCGGCGGGCTCACCTCAACGTGGCTCTGGCAAAGCAACTCAAGGTGGATGGGGCGGTGCATTTCAACCATTGGGGTTGTCGGCATGGGCTGGGCTCGCTGCCGGTGGTGAGATCCGCGTTCGCGCAGGCGGGCATCCCCTTCCTGGCCATTGACGGCGATGCCCTGGGCCGCGGCGGGGCGCAGCAGGACAAGGCCCGTCAGGCCATGGAGAGCTTCCTGGAACTGCTGTGACGCCATCTGCAATGACCGGCTGGGACTCAGCCCGGAGTCATCGGTTTGTCAAGGGAACGTGAACCACTGACGATGATCTCGTCGGTAGCCCAGAGGATACGCCGCACGACAAGATTCGAGGAAACGTGCAAGAATTCATCCGAAGAAACACAATGACCCGACAACACAACATCGCTCTTCAGCAGCCTGGTATCTCGGGAAGGAGCACCGAAACCACATGACCGAGACCGACCGCACTCTGGCCGTCTTCATCGACTTCGAGAACCTAGCCATCGGTTTCAAACACCGACGTGGCGAGTTCGACATCCATAAGATCCTTGAGCGCTTGGTGGAGAAAGGCAAGGTCATCGTCAAGAAGGCCTATGCCGATTGGGGCGAATACAAGCAATACACCAGGCCGCTCCACGAGAACGCCATCGAGCTCATCGAGATCCCCCGGCGTTCTATGACCGGCAAGAACTCTGCCGATATCCGCCTGGCCGTCGACGCCATGGACCTGGCCTGGTCGAAAGAACACATCGACACCTTCGTGATCGTCTCGGGCGACTCCGATTTCTCTCCTCTCGTCTCGAAGCTCAAAGAGAACGGAAAGCACGTGATCGGGATCGGGATGAAGGAGTCGACCTCCGATCTTCTCTCCGGGAACTGCGACGAGTTCATCTTCTACGAAGACCTCGAGAAGCAGGCCGCGCCGGCCCCGGCCGGCCCGCAGGCCAAGGACATCCCCGCCGAGAAGCGCGAGGTGTTCGACCTATTGCTGGAGTCCATCGCGGCCCTCATCCGCGAGAACAAGGACCCCATCTTCGCTTCCATGGTCAAGGACACCATGCAACGCAAGAAGCCTTCGTTCAACGAGTCGGCCTATGGATACCGCAGTTTCAGCAGCCTGCTGATCGACGCCGAGAAACGGCAGCTCATCAAGCTGCACCGTGACAAGAAGGCCGGCTGGACCTACGTCATCGAGGGGTTCGTGGAGTAACGCTTCCCGGGGCGATCTTTGCCCCGACCTTAACTGAGCGCCACTTCGCGGAGGTCACTTCGGTCACACTTACGGACGGCCGAGGCCGGTCGCCACAGCGGGTTCCGCTCCATTGCCGGCAAGGAGATGGCCTCTAGACCCCTTTCGTTTCCGTATCCGTCAATGCTTTTTGCTACTTGTTGACAGGCCTTGCGTGAAGTGAGACAGTCTTCTATATCCAGGGTTCTACGGAGAGATCCACCACCAGTATATAGGTCTCCAACGGGGAGTTCCGTCTTTATAAATGGGAGTACCTGAACTGACCGAGGGGGTGGTCCACACCAGTCACAACCGCTGTGAGCCGACGAGAGGCGCCGAAGGCGCCCTCCACAAGCTGCCCGACACCGAGCGGCTTCGCACCACGAGCAAGACCAGAGAGGGAGGGCACGAGAAGATGGTTGTCGACAAGACAAGACTGGCGAAGCGTTCAATACTGCTGATCGCGCTGGTGATTGTGCTGGTCTTCAGCATGTTTGCTGCGACCGCGTTGGCCGTCACTCCGCAGAACGCCAAGAATGTGATCGTGATGATCGCGGACGGGTGCGGCTACAATACCTTCCTGGCAGGCAGCTACTACCAGTACGGTGAGGCCGGTACGCAGGTCTACGACCGGTTCCCCACCCAGTACGCTTGTAGCACATATGCGTTCGGCGGATCGTACAACCCCACTAAGTTCTGGAATGCTTTCGAGAACCAGTACGGGACGGCGACCCATGAGGTGACCGAATCCAACATGGCCGCGACCGCAATGGGAACCGGCTCCAAGACAAACATCGGCGTGGGTATGAGCCCAGAGCAAGACTGGTACACGAACATCGTCGAGATCGCCAAGGGGCGGGGCAGGATGGCGGGCGTAGTCTCCACCCAGTCGTTCGCCGAAGCCACTCCCGCGGGCTTCTCGGCACACGCCAAGGATCGCAAGGACCTCAAGACCATCCTCGAACAGCAGCTCAGAGAGAGCAAGCTCGACGTCGTCATGGGCCCACATAACCCCTGGTACAACAACAATGGTGAGCTGCAGACCGATCCGTTCTTCAGCGACACCAGCAAGTACCTGTGGAGAGAAACCACGTGGAACGATCTCAAGGACGGCAAACTTGGCAACGACGCCGACGGCGACGGTGAGATCGACTACTGGACTCTCATAGAGACCAGGGAGGAGTTCCAGGCCATGATGACCGGCGACACACCGAAGCGGGTAGCGGGCATCCCTCAGTGTGGCGGTGAGAATGGGACCGGCAGCGGATACCATCAGTTCTTCCGGACGGGTGCCGGTGACGACGTTCCATTCAAGATCCCCTTCCTTGAGACCTCGCCCACGCTCACCGAGATGTCTCTGGCCGCCATCAACGTCCTCGACCAGGATCCAGACGGTTTCTTCCTCATGATCGAAGGCGGAAACGTCGACTATGGTTGCCACTTCGGCTGGATGGGCCGCGCCATCGAAGAACTCGTCGACTTCAACTACGCCGTCGAAGCTGTGGTCGAGTGGGTCGAGACCAACAGCAGTTGGGACGAGACCCTTCTGATAGTCACCTCCGACCATGAGACGGGCGCCTTCTGGGGCCCGGGCGCAGGCAAGGGTGAGGTGAAGGCGCCTGGAGACCCTGACGTGTGGGTGCCCATCGTCAACAACGGCAAGGGCAACATGCCCGGCGCTGTGGCCTATAACCATTTCTGGGCGTATGGACCCGACTTCTACTGGCATTCCAACGCGTTGGTCCCGCTTTACGCCAAGGGTGTCAACGCCGACCTCTTCCACACCCAAGTGAAGGGGATGGACCCGGTCCGGGGCGCTTACGTCGACAACACCGGCATCTTCAACGTGACGGAGATGAGCATCAGGTAGAAGAGACAGCTACGGCGCAGAAGCGCGCAGCGCCTTTGGTAGGACGAAAAGGGGGCTCGAAAGAGCCCCCTTTTTCTGACCCGAGCCCCCCTTCTTAACCCGGACAGCCCGGCCGAGACCCGGAGGGTCGTCACGCGTACCCGCGCAAAGAACGCCGGTGGAGCGTCGGCATCCTGAGTCGTCGCCCTATGCGCGGCCTATCACCAGCCTGAGCGGATCCACCTCTTCGCGCAGGATACGCAGTTCTTCCTCGGTCGGCAGCCCGGTGCGGCCGATATCGGACGGCACCAACAGCTCGAAGCCGGTCACCGACTGCACCTTGTCGACGTCGACGCCCGGGTGCAGCGATTCGATCATCATGGCGTGAGTCTCGTCGTCGAAGCCCATGACCGCCAGGTCGGTGATGATCTTGTAAGGCCCTCCTTCGGGCAGGCCGGCCTTTTCACGACCGCCATCGCCGCCGAGGAAACCGGGGGAGGTGATGAAATCGCACTTCTCCACGAAACGAGCCTTCTCGTGGACGGTCATGATCATCGTGCGCCAGCACAGCGAAGCGAAATCGTTCGCTCCACCGCTGCCGGGGAAGCGGACCTTCGGCTTATGATAGTCACCGATGCAGGTGGAGTTGATGTTGCCGAACTTGTCGATCTGAGCGCCGCCCAGGAAAGCATAGTCCACTTGACCGCGGGCACACGTGGTCATCATCTCGGACATCCCGGCGGCCATGACCGCCCGATAGAAAGTGCTCGAGTCGCCCACCGAGATGGGCATCTTGGGCAGCATAGGAGCCACTCCGCCGGCCTCGAAAAGCACCACCAGATCGGGGGCGTCCATCTTCTGCGCCAGCATGGCGGCCGCGCAGGGCGCGCCGGTGCCCACAGCCACGGTCTTGCCGTTCTCGAGGTACCGGGAAGCCACGCAGATCATCAGTTCCATCATGTTGTATTCGGGTGCCATATCAGTCAGCTCCTTCGCCTCAGGCGCAGTCCGGTCCGTTGACCACGTTCTCGAGTCTCTGCAGCTCTTCGATCCTCTTCAGACCCCCGCAACGCACGAGGTACTCCTGAAAGTCGGGCACACTGTAGATGTAGTGGTCGAGGAACTTCTCGAACTCTTCCGGGTCCTTTTCTACTTTGAGCCACAGGGCGAGGTGTTCCTCGTCTGAGAAGTAGAGATACGGCATGTTGCCGGGATAGCTGCCGTAGGAGACTTCCACCACCGCGTCCACCAGGTAGAAGGGGATGGAGGTGATGGTCGGGTCGTCGCGGATGACCGAGTTGTGCACCAGACGTTCCGTCGTGATGATGAGACGCTTAGAGGCCCGGGCCAACTCAAGATCGGCCACCGAGATACCTCGGATCACCGAGTTGCCGTACATGTCGGCCTCGTGCACGTGGATCGCGGCGACATCGGGCCAAAGGGCGGGGACGGCCAAGAACTTCTTCCCCGTGAACGGACACTCCACCTCCTTGCCGGCCGACATCTTGAAAGTGTCGGTCCCGAGCATGCACCGGATCACTCCGAACGAAACCCCCTCAGCAGCCGCCTTGAGCCGCACAGCCAGCGCGTAGTTGCTCCACTCGGTCACCTGTACCTCGCCCGACTCCATGTACCTTCGGGCATTCCGAGACAGGCCCCTGGCCTCCAGGCCCACGATATAAGCCGAATCCAGCCTGTCGAAGACCTTGCCTGCACAAAGCACCTGGAAGTCGTGCGTGGACGTATGCCCGAGCAAACCCAGGCCCTTGCGCCGCTGCCTTACTATCTCGTGGACGATGGCGTTGGGGATGCGGTTGGCCCCGAACCCGCCGATAGCAAGATAGTCTCCGTCGTGGACGAACTCCTCGACCGCCTGTTTCACAGTCGTCCGTTTGTCGACCATGGCCCTGGACTTCTCGCGAAAGAACACGCGGGCCTTGTCCGGATCGGGATCCATGAACAGGGGACCTACCCCTTCCTCCAACACTTTCATACTGTCTCCTTCGACGTCCAAAGAGCTGACCGGCCGGACCCGGCCGGAGAGAGTCCTACCAAGTCATGCAGGCTATCACGAAAGTCCCTAATCCGTGCGGTCGTATTCAGCGGATCTCCCGTCGACTGTGAGTGTCAGAGTGTCACCGTCCAGGGAGTAGACGAGCGTCTTAGCATCCCCAGACTCTCCCTGCCACAAACGGATGGCGCCACCCTCGATCCGATAGGTGAGTTCTACCGTGTTGTCGCCGCTGGAGATGGTGACGGAACCGTCCGGCCGGAATTCCATGGACTCGCCTGCATCCTCGTCGGCCCATCTGCCCATCAGGCCCGCTCCGTCGTCTCCCCCACAGCCGCCGACACCCACGACCAGCATCAGGCAGAGCACCAAGACCGCTGCTCCCGTAGCTTTCATGCTACTTCTCGCGGCCTAGTCCACGGGAAGGAACTCGTAATACTTGCCCATCGCCTCACGAAAAGCGTCGCGCTCCACGCGGCCTTCGTCGAAGTGCGGGTTGGCGGAACTCACCTTGCCTGTGCTCCACATGATCTCCACGCCCTGCATAGTGGCATAGATGCGGTTGCCCATGTGGGTGACGGCTTCTCCCAACCAATAGTGCGAATCCTGGAAGGCCGCCGGGACATCCGGCACGACCAGCTCGACGTTCAACATATCCAGCGAGCCCAGCATCGTGGACAGTTCATCTCTGACCCAGGTGGGCGCCTTGGGAGCCGTGTTGTTGATCTCCTTAGCCAGCTCGGGGATCCTGCCATCGTCGTACTCCAACTCGTGAACCAGGTTCTCTGCGGCGACGAGATATCTCTCCCACGAGGCCTTCGTGGGATCGCTGGTGCCAGAGCCGGTCGCAGGAGGTCCACTCGTGGTGGTGTTCAAACCGGGGACGGTCTGGATCGTGGAGGCGCCGCTCACTGTGGTGTCCGTCTGACCACCGGTCGAAGTAGTAGGCCCGGAGGTGGTGTCGGTCACGTCTCTCGTGGTGCTGGTCGAGCCCACTTTCGTGGTGCTCGTCTTGACCGATTCATCGCCATCGTGGAAGAAGCCGAAGTACACGCCCACACCGATCCCGGCGAGGACGATGATGGTCGCCACCCCTATCCCCCAAATCAGCCCGCCGCGACCCTTTCGCGACGGAGGGCCCAAAGGAGGCTGCCCGCCTGCGCCGTAGCCGGGCACCGGCGGCGCGCCGGGTGGAGGTGGAGGCGGCTTGACCCATGTCGCCGCCGGGCCGGCCGCCTCCGCGGGGCCCGGCCGGGCGCCCGTGCCGCCGAGCTTCGGGGCGGGCGCGCCGCAATTCTTGCAGAAGGCTTTGCCCTCCTCTAAGACCCGGCCACACTTCTCACAGAACATCGGCCCTCCTCTGCTGCGACTCAGCCGCCCTCTTCTTAGGCCGGCCGCTGAAAGCCTAGAGCAATCCACCTCGATAGTCCATACCTCCCGCCGATGCTAACATGGGTCGGAATGCGGCTTTGACGGAGCCTGCTGCCAAACATATCCGCGGGGTGGACATGCCGAAAGACATACCAGACGACCCTATCGATAGATCTGTAGGCAAGACGCCTGCACCCAAGCGGCGCACAGCCGAACCGCCGGACGACAAAGAAACGGTCGCGAAACCACGCGCCAAGAAACCGGCGAGCAAGGCGGCGGCAACCGAGGGACCGGCGGTGAAGAAGTCGGCCGCGACGGTGAAGAAGTCGGCCGCAAAGGAGTCCACAGCCAAAGAAAAGCCGACCAGGGGCTCCGGCACGGAGAAAGCAACTGCCCGGCCGACAGCCTCCACCAAGACCCCCGCGCCCACGGAGCGACCGGCGCCCGAGTCCGCCGACCGACCGGCGCCCGAGCCGGCCTCCACCCCAGCGGCCTCCGCGACTCAGGTCGCCGACAACCCGCTCCACAAAAGACTGGGGCTACGGCCCGGCGCCGCAGGCGTGGTCGTCGCGCCGCCCGAGAACGACGACAACCCGTTGTTACCCCTGCCCGAAGGTTTCGTCATGCTCGCCGACATCGACGCGCTGGCGCCGCTCACGGGCCCGTTTGAGTACCTGCAGGTCTTTGCCCGCGACCGCGGCGAACTGGCTTCCGCCTTCGGCCTGCTGCGCGACAAGTTGGCGCCCAACGGCAGCCTGTGGGTCTCGTGGATGAAGCAGGCCGGACGCGGCATGACCGGCGACCTTAACGAGAACATCATCCGACGCCTTGCACTGACTCACGGCATGGTGGACGTGAAGATCGCAGCCCTCAATCGCAACTGGGCTGCGCTCCGTCTGATCCACCGGAGACGCTGACGGCAACAGCTTCTGCTCCCGGATGGAGCGTCGTAAGACGTACTTTTGCAAAGAGTGTTTGCGACAGTCGAGGGCAGAAGCGCCGTCTTCCAGAAGGCCGTCGCTTGACCGATCCTGAACCGCAGGTCGTCGCTACTCAGCAGATGCGGTGAGCCCGGGAGTGCCGGCCGCCAGGCCGATGTTGTCCTGCACCAGTCTGTAGAGAGAACGTTCGGTGCTCGCCCGGATGGCCACGAAGCACTGATCGCAGCTCTTGCGGGTCGCCCTGAACCCCTTGACCGCCTCCCTGCGCGTTTTGAACTGCAGTTCCGGATACATCGAGCAGCCGTTGATGAGTCCATCGGGTCGCACTACCAGGAAGCGCTTGCCCGCCTGGCAACCGCCCACACCGCCATCGGCGAAGAACCCATAGGTCTCGTCGAGGATATAGTCGGAGTTGAGGATGCTCTTCGACTCCCGCTTGTGCGCCTTCGCCCAGTCCAGATGGCGACGCAACAAGGCCAGATCCTCTGGAGAGGTGATACACAAGCTCTTGTCCCCCGTGCGGAGCGAGCTGTACGCGCTGAACGAAATCTGGGTTCCCCACTCCTCAGCCTTGGCCACCAGTCCCGGGATCTCGTTGAAGTTGGCGTGCGTCAGAGCCGAGTTGAGCACTATGTCGCAATGGTCGTACTTCTTCACCAGGTACGGGATGATCTCGCTCATCTTCGCGAACAACCCCGGGAGGCGACGGAAATCGTCGTGCCTATCGTCAGGGAAGTCCAACGAGATCGAGAAGAGAGAGACTCCTGCCTTCTTCAGAGACAGATAGCGTTCTTCAGTCATCAGCCACCAATTGCTCACGCACACAACCATCGGAAGTCCGTTGGGACGCTTTATGGCCCGGACTATGTCCTCCAAGTCATCACGCAGCAACGGCTCGCCGCCCGACAACTGACACACTCCCGGCTTCATCTCCTCCGAACAGCGACTATAGTCATCCAGACTCATGAGCACAGGATCCGGCTTGATGCCGCCCTTGTCGCAGTGCACGCAGTCGGCCACGCAGGAGTGCGTCACCTCGAATGAGACGCAAACGGGCATGCCGATGGTACGGTTCCAGAGAGAACGCGCGCCGAGTTTGACTGCTTCAGTGCTCTTCATGCTGAGTGTGCTCTCCCGTCGAGATGGGGCCCGCCGGCCCGTTCATTCCTCAGGAGACTTTACCGCACCGGCCGAACCGGCGCACAGCGCGTGTGGACGCGGACGCGTGCAGCCGCGTGGACGCAGCCCGTCACTCCACCGGCGCCGGACGCTCCTTCACCGTTCGCCCGATGATACGATGCTAATGCAATGCTGGATCGGATAGTCGAATTCCTCAAAGCCCTTGGGATCGCCGCCCCCGACCGACGCGGATGGGTGACGGTGGTCCTCACCTTCCTTATCGCGCTGCTGGCCGCCTGGCTGTTCAATCCTGGAGTCCGCCGGTTCTCGCTGCGTGTCGGGTGGGCCGACAAGCCCAACGCGCGCCGGCTCAACAAGGAACCGCTGCCCAATGCGGGCGGTCTGGCCATCTTTGCCGCGGTGATCGTAGCTCTCGTCATAGCCACTCTCATCGACCCTATCGGCCTTCCTCCCCGCCTGGTGGAGGTGCTCGCCATCCTGCTCGGCGGCGCCATTTTGATCCTCACCGGCTTCGTCGACGATCAGTACGGTCTGCCCCCCATCCTCCGTCTGCTGGTGCAGATCATGGCCGCATTGCTGTTGGTGAGCGTCGACATCCGCATCGACGTGGAGTTCGGGGGGAGTTTCTCCAGCGCGATCGGGATAATCCTCACCGTCATCTGGATCGTCGCCATCACCAACGTCGTGAACTTCCTCGATGGAGTGGACGGTTTGGCGGGCGGGGTCAGCTTCATCACTGCCATGAGCCTCCTTGCAGTATCCGCCCAAGATCAGGCCAAGGCGGCCGCTACCCTGCTGCTCGCCGCTCTTGGCGGCGCCGCCCTGGGCTTCCTACGCCACAACTTCCCGCCTTCCCGGATCATCATGGGTGACAGTGGGGCATATTTCTTCGGCTTCGTGCTCGCGGCTTCAAGCATCCTGGGAGACTTGAAGATCACCACCTTGTTCGGCCTCTTCCCGACCGTGTTCTTCATGCTGCTGCCGTTCCTGATACCGATAGGCGACACCATCCGAGTGATTCTCCGACGCCTCCTGCAGCGAAGGAACCCCCTGTCCAGCCCAGGCAGAGACCATCTACATCATCGCCTTCTGGAGCGGGGTCTCTCTCAGACCCGCACCACGCTCATCCTGTGGGGCCTCACGCTGGTCACCAACGTGGTCGCCATGATCGTTCAGAAGATGTCGGCGACGGTGACGGCCACCACGGCCATCGCCATCATCATCTTCTTGACCCTGGTAGTGCTCCTCCGCAGGAGGGCACACCGCAAAGAGTTGCGACGCGACACGGCCCTCACGGCCACCGGCGATTCATAGAGCCATCGGTTTCGTCTTGACGGCGCTTTCCGTCCCAAGGTCTTCCCGTCTCCTGAGACCTTGCCTTCCGACGGAACGTCATAGTAAGGTTCGACAAGACGTAGCCGGTAAGTCTGGAGGGCGATCGTGGACAGACAGAGATGGCGCCGCAGCAGCGGGGGGTTGATCGTCTTAGCGCTGCTGGTGGTGCTCGTATCGACAGCGGCGGGATGTGGGGGTCCGGTCGATGCCGGCGGCGGACCCCTCGAACTCGGCGAGGCGGATAACGGCAAGATCTACACGGTGAAGGCCGGCGACACCATCCAAGTGGTGCTGCCCGGGAATCCAACCACCGGTTATGAATGGACGGCCGACCTTAACGAAGAGGCCGGTGAGATCCTGGAGCAGGGCGATGAGCCGGCGTACATGCGGGATCCGACAGAAGGCAACGTGGTCGGCGTAGGCGGGCGGTTCATCTTGACCTTCGAGGCCAAAGCGGCCGGTGAGGCCACACTCAGGCTGGTCTATTCCCGATCGTTCGAAGACGTGGAGCCGCTCGAGACCTTCGAGGCGCATATCATCGTGGAGTAGCCAAAGGAACAGGGTTCGCGGCGACGGAGCGGGCTCACCTCTCAGTTGGTGACGAGCGTTATGGAGCCCACGTCGATCTCGACCTTGACGGTGAGCTTCTTGCCCCGGTTCTGAGTTCCCACGGCCGGTGTACTGTAGGTCCGGTTGATGATGGTCCACGCTCCCTCGACGTCGATGTCGTTCAACGTACCGTCGATGGTCACCTGGGCCGCGGTCTCTTTGGGCACGGCTATCCGCACACTCCCGGCCGCGGCCTTGACACGTACGCCGGCATCGGCACGAAGCTGGCCGGAGAAGTCGAGCGAGTAGCTCCCCGCCCCTCCGTCGAAGGTCATGCTCTTGAAGTTGGCGTTGGCGAGGCCGATCAGCGACACCGTCGACGCGCCGGTCTTGTAGGTGAAGTCCGTCATCTGGCCCGGATTGGGCGAACTGAACCTCACCTGCGTCCTGGATGCTCCGTCTCTGATGCTGAGATCTTGCAGAGTGAGACCACTCAGATCAAACGAACCTTCGTATGCGCCGGCCGAGATTTTGAGACGCATGGGAGCTCTGCCGAGTTCCATATCCCATTTGTTGACGATCTCACTGCCCAGACCTGAGACGCCCTTCTGGCTGCCCTGCTTGATGACCAGCTTCTTGTCGGTGCGGGTGACGGTGGGCTCCCACGACTCCACGTTGTAGAGGATGGTCCCCGACGCCAGCCCCACGGCCCCCGGCGCGATGGTGAGGTTACCCATCCCCATGTCAATTTCGACCTCGGTGACGGCCGCGGCGCCGAGAGGTTCGTCGACCACTAATTCCTGAGTCACGCCCATCTCGACCGTACAGCCGGCCGAACAGGCTGCCAACCCGACGATGACGATCGCGATAAGGAGTCTCGGCGGTCTCATGGTTAGCATTGTAGAGCGGCAAGAGCAAGTGCGCCAGCAGACGCCGTGCACGTGCGGACGCCTGCGCCGTTCAAGGCCCTTACAGTGACCGTATCACCGGCCGTGCTGTGAGTATTCCGGACGCCACCACGACTGGGCGGCGGCCGTGACGGGTATCAGTAGAATCGAGTGCCGCCCACACGGAACGCCGGCCCGGAGCGAGGCGGCCGGGTCCGTCGGCTCGGCGCGGCGGAGGCTAGATAGCGATGAGAGGAGAGACTGTGCAAGAGATCCCCAAGCCGTACCTGCAGTTCAAGGCCAGATTCCCGCAGATCCTGCAGAAGAACGAGGAACTCGGCACCTTCATCCACGAGCACGGCGGACCCCTTGACGAAAAGACCCGCTGGCTCGTCAAGCTGGGTATATCGGCGGCGGGCCGCCACCAGACGGCAGTCGTGACTCACGCCAACAAGGCCCGCGTGGCCGGCGCGAGCCAAGAGGAGATCATTCACGCCTTACTCCTAGTGATCCCCACCTGCGGATTCCCGACCTTCATGGAGGCCTACAACCAGATAGTGACCGACTGAAGCACGAGGGGGCGGCTTACCCGGCCGCCTCCCGCTGACACCCCGGGCACACGAACACGTCTCCACCACCCAGGCTGAGCTTCTGGATCTCCGAACCGCAGGCGGAGCAGGTACACTTCTTCATGCCGGGACCCATTGCCGGTTCGTAGCGGCCGGACACGCGGTAGAGGTCGCTGAAGTCCGCCTTGCCGCCCAAGCGGAGCCGTTCAGTCACGACGAAGCGCATGGCATCGTAGAGGGCACGCTGCTCCTCGGGATCGAGATCAGAAGCCCTACGCTTGGGATGCAGACCGGCCCGATAGACTATGTCCTGGAAGGAAGCGTTGCTCAGGCCCACCACTACAGCGTCCTTGCCCACCAGGACCGGTTTGAGCCGACGGGCCGCTCCACTCAAGAGCTCAGCGAACCGCTCTTGTGTGAGATCTGCGTCGGTCGGTTCGGGTGTTCTGGAGACAACGTCCCTCCGCACCATGTAGTGTTCCTCCAAGCCGGCGTCACATGTGGCGTAGAGGCTCCCCATCCCGGTGAGCCGCACCGTCAGCGCCGAACCCTTGGATAGATCGAGTCGGAGGTGGTATTTGGCAGGAAGAGAAACGGCATTCTTGTGATAGAAGATCTGTCCGCCGTATTCCGGCGCCAAGACGAGGTTCTGCCCGTCGGTAAGCCTCACAACGATGGTGTTGCCCCGCGACATCACCCGCTCCACGGTCCGGCCGACCAGTGGGGCGAACGCATCGGACCCTTCCTCGTTCACCATGCCGATGCGTTGCAGGCTCTCACATCCGTGGAGCTCGAACCCGATCACTGTTCTGCCCGGGAGCTCCGTCTGCATCTGGCGGGCAAGGATGGTGGCTTCGGGCATCTCGATGCTCATGGGACCCCCCTTTTCTTGTCCGGCGGCTCGTTTCCCGGAGGCTCGTTTCCCGGCGGCCTGTCCGCCTGAGCAACCTCCCGACCGTCCAGCCGCCAGAGACCGGCCGCCAGCGTCTGACGCACAGCCTCGCGATACTCGTCGGTCGTGATACGTCGCGAGAGCTCTGGATGGCGCGCCGCTTTGTGAGCCGGGTGGTACTGGTCCATGACGTTGATGTACGTGTCACGCGACACCTTCGCGGCAAGGAATGCAGCGACCTCGGCCGTACCTGCCAACCCGCCCGGCAGCACCAAGTGTCGCACCAGGAGACCGCGGCGGGCGACCTGCGGTCTCGCACCCCCGGCCGCACGGTGCCGCTCCCTATGGAACGCCGCCCCCACAAGATGAGGGCGATTCGAACCCTGCTCGTGGAACTCCAAGTCGCCCACCTGGCGGTGCATCTCCAGCACAGCTTCCTGGTTGCAGCGGACGTAGTCCGGCACCCCGGAGAGGCGCTCGCCCGCTCTGTCATCCGAGTACTTCATGTCGGGCATATAGATGTCGACCACGCCGTCCAGCAGGCGCAGTGTCTCCAGGGAGTCGTAGCCGCCGGTGTTGTAGACCAGAGGGAGATGAAGACCCCCACCTACCGCAAGCATCAGCGCCTCCAGTATCTGCGGAACCACGTGGCTGGGCGAGACGAAGTTGATGTTCTCGCAGCCGGCTATCTGCAGCTCGAGCATCATGGCGGCCAGCCGGTCAGGGGTGACCTCCCAGAGAAGAGCGCGCGGTGCCACGTGCCGACCGGGAGGTGCCGTCCCCGCTGTGGCGCCCGCGGCTTCGCCCGGGCGCCCCCGTGAACCCGACGACCGATCCTCTCCCGGTTGGCTGATCGTGTGGTTCTGGCAGAACACGCAGGCCAGATTGCAGCCGGCGAAGAAGACGGCACCGGACCCCCCGCGGCCCACCAGCGGCGTCTCCTCCCCGAAGTGGGGTCCGAAGCCCTGCACCCGGGCCGCCGCTCCGGTGTGGCACTCGCCCAGGGCGCCGGCTACACGATCCACTCTGCACTCACGCGGACAGAGAGTGCAGCTCCGCAGGCGGGCCCGCGCCGACCGGGCCCGGTCGGCCAGCTCCCCGGAGCGATACAGCGCGAGATAGGCGGGCCACACCCCCGGGTCTGCACCCCTGCCCATGCCGTCTCCGAGAACCGTCGTCATATCAAAAAGCCGCCTCCCTCATGATGTACCTCCGGCGTGCCACGCCGGACCGCTCCCTACGACGCTTCCCTCATCCATCATGCATTGAGTATAGTGGGGAAAGGGAATGCTTGGGCCGTGCCCAGAACACGGCGAGGCGACGGGGATATCGTGGAGGTACGGGATGAGCACAGAGCCGATGCGCACCGGCTGGTACTATCAGAAGGCAGGCACAGGAGGCGGACAGCCCCTGGGTCCTGTCACCTGGGAAGAACTCGTATCGTATGCCCGTAGCGGGACCCTTGCTCAGAACGACGTAGTCTGGCACCAGCAACTGGGCAACTGGATGCCGGCGGTCCAGATCCCAGGACTCTTCCCCATGCCCGCCACTGCGGCCCCTACTCCTGAGGCGACCGTCGTCCCCGGAGCGGCCCTGCCCGGCTACACTGCTGCTCAGGGGTATGGAGCGCCGGCGCCGGCCAAGCGGCGCGTTTCGCCCCTCGCCTGGGCCATCCCGCTGGCGGTGGTGGTCCTGGCCGGGATCTTCCTCGGCCTGTACTTCGGAATCTGGCGTGACGGTGATAAGACAACCGCTTCCACCGAACGTACGACGACCACCGAGGCCGCCACCACTACGTCGTCTGATAACCCTTACGTTCAAGCGGAAGGTGAGATATTCCTGGAGCCCTCGGGCGAGGCCGGCCCCGAGTCGTTCGCCGGGGAACAATTCGTGGTGGCAGGTCCGACCACCACACTGTCGATTCCCACCACTACGCCGCTCCCCACCACTTTGCCGACGACAACCAGTACGGTGGCCGACGGGGTCCAGCCGATTGCAATCGCCGCCGTGCCGGGAGACACACCCGCCCTCTACGGCGGCTCGAAGAGTAAGAAGATCGCCGACAAGGAAGGACAGCTCGCCTTCCTCGTCGCCAACCCCGACAAGGCGGCGGCGTTCTGCGCAGCCTTGAACGCCGATCCGAACCTGCGCTGGAGCGGAGGCGCCCAAGTGACGCCCGAACAACTCCCCGCCTATTTCGCCGAGCTCACTCCCATGCAACTCACCCGCGACACCCGGGTCACCAATCACGGGTACCGCAACGGCAAGCCCACCCCAAGACAGTCCGTGCTGCAGGCGGGCCAGCTCGTTCTTGTCGACCAGTACGGAGCGCCTCGAGTGCGGTGTGAATGCGGCAACCCACTTGTGCCGCCCAAGCCCGTCCGCGGAACCCCCACGTATACCGGCCCACGCTGGCCCGGATTCGACCCGACCACGGTCATCGTCATCCAGCAGACCAACGTGATCATCAACATCTTCGTCGTCGTCGACATCCACACCGGAGAACCGTTCAGCCGCCCGGTCGGGACCGACGGCAGCCAGGATGCGGCGGCTCCCACCACCACTACCTCCACCACCGGCGGAAGCGCGGTGTCGGGAATGGAACTGGAAGGTCGGTGGAGCGGCAGCTTCACCGTGACCGACGTCAACATCCCGAAGGAGATGGAAGACGCGGCGGCAGAGGAGGGTTGCGAACTGGCCATGCTCAACGAGTTGCTTGGCCGGGCACTGCCTCTGACCTTGGAGATGACGGTTGATCCCGGAGGCGAAAGCGGCACCGCAGTCATGTTCATCGACGTGTCTGTGCTGGACCGCGGTCAGACCGGCGATGTCAGCAGCGAGCCGCTGATGCTCACTTGGACGCTTCTGGACGACACGATCGTTTTCGACGCGACTGATGCCGAGGTGACGACGGACATGACCGGCGCCTTGAGCAGACGAGGGCAGACCTTGGCGATGTCGGGCACCATGTTCTCAGGTGAGAGCGGCATCGGCATATATGCCGACTGGGAGGTGACCAAGTAGGCCGGCAGGCGTGCGGGCTGCGGCAGTCCCGCGGTCTCATGTCGCCTGGGGCGTCGGCCGTCGAGCCGGATTCGCGCGGAGTCTGCGCCCGCACCCGCACGGGGCAGGCCGTGGCCGGTCGCCGCGCCCGTTTCAGCGCCTGGAGGTGCTAGACGCCCTCGACCGCTTCGTCGATCACGGCCTCTGAGACCATATCGGTCTCGTCACCGCCGCGATGCGGGATGCGCTTGGCCAGCTCGGCCTCCTTCTCCTTGACGGTCTGCCAGCCCGTCGAAGCAGCCTCGGTGACCCGGGTGCGCGCGTCGTGCGCCAGGCGCTGCGCCTCAGTGGGAACGTCCGCGAAGGACGCCTGCAGGCTCTTGCCCGTCTCTTGAGATGATTTCCAAGCAATGGCGACGACGATGGCAAGCAGCCCTCCTATGAAGGCCGCCAGGATCAACCGCGCGAAGTTCATACCACTCATCACGTCTCCTCCTGGTCGAAAACCGTTATCACCAGTGATCGAACGACATGCATCTCCTTGTACCCGCGACGGCGGATTTTACACCGAGACTATGGAGTGATGTACATAGGCGGCCTCGTTGACTTGTGTTGAGGGTCGGCGCCTTGTTCTACGAACATTTGTTCGTTATACTGCTGCCTCCTTCGAACATATGTTCGGGGCACGAGCCGGACTTTTGCTGGATTACATTGCTGTTTTTTAAAAATGCAACTTATATTGTAATGACACCGAGCTACCTCGAGCCTGACGACGGTCTCCCCGACATCGACGATGTCCCCATCGGCATCGACGACGCCCACCCCGGCCGTCGGGTGGTTGCAGCGAGCACCCTCCCGCAAACGCAGGTATGACACCTCCAGACGCAGACGCCACGCCCGACGCACCTTTCGTCCATCTGCACGTGCATTCGAACTTCTCATTCCTGGACGGCGGCAGCCGGATCGAGGAGCTGGTCTCCCGGGCGGCCGGGATGGGGCAGACGGCCCTGGCCTTAACCGATCACGACGGTCTTTACGGCGCAGTGCGTTTCGCCAAGGCCTGCGCCAAGCACGGCATCAAGCCTATCTTCGGGGTCGAGGTGCGGGTCGAATCGATGTACGGCGGTGAACCGCCGGATGACCCGCACCACCTGATCCTCCTCGCTGAGACCCGAGAGGGGTACGCCAACCTATGCCGCCTCCTTTCCACGGCCCATCTTGCCGACTCCACTCGGAAGCGACCGCCACTCCTCACCTTCGAGTCTCTTCGAGTCCACGCTGCGGGCCTCATCTGCCTCACCGCCTGTCGTCACGGCGAGGTCGGATACCTCGTCGATACAGGCCGCGACGACGACGCCTATACCACCCTCCTCCACCTCCGCGAGATTTTCGATGCCGCCCATCTCTATGTCGAGCTCCAATACTTCGGCTACGGATCCCGCCAGGAATCCCACGCCGGCACGTTCGGCGGCCCCGCCACGCCTCCGGACGTCGAGACCGTATCCTTTTCACAATCTACTCGGTTGCATTATCATATTTCTACAACTTCAGTTGCATCTTGGCGCGCAGATCGGCCGACAGATACCGGCTCCAGACCTACTATCCGCCCCGATACCATCGAACGATCCGACCTTCCGCGCGGTGCTCCTCAACGCTTCAACCCTGCCGATCACGACGTCGGCTTTCACCGCAACGGCCGGCCCTGGCGGCTGTCATGTCTCACTTACTGCGAGCGCCTCGGTCGCCTGGCCGTTGCGTGCGGCCTCCAAACGGTGCTGACCACTAATACCCATTATGCAGGAAAAGATGATCGTGCTCTCCACTTGGTCTGTCGCGCCGCCGGACGGGATCAGCCCCTGTCGGACTATCCCGGCCCGGTGCCCGGAGTCCGCTGCCTCTGGTCTCGGGCCGAACTGGAGGTCTTTGTCCGTCCACTCCTGGAGCTGCTCGCCGGGGAAGAGCCGCCGGATTGCAGACCGGGATGTCGCCCAGACCGAGCGTCACCAGATCCTAGTTATCTGCATAAATATGATAATGCAAGTTTTGTTGCATTATCATATGTGACAGAGCGCGCCGAACGGATGGTAAGGGGCGCCTGCCGGGAAGCCGCAGGGGCCACCCGCGAGGAGGCCGCGGGAGGTGCCGGCGAGACCGATAAGAGCTTCGACCCCCGGCCACTTGATACGACCGTCGCCATCGCCCGGCGTTGCAACGTCGATCTGGACCTGGGGACCTTCCACTTCCCAGAGGTGGCTATCCCCGATGGGGAGACGGCCTACTCCCTCCTGGCCAAGCGATGCTTCCGCGGCATCGCCCGCAAGTACAGGCCGGTGCCGCCTCGGGCCGTTGAGCTTCTCGAGGAGGAGCTCCGCATGATCCAGCACATGGGATTCGCCCATTATTTCTTGGTGGTGCACGACATCGTGAGGTGGGCGCGGGCCCGCGGCATCGCCTGCAGCGGGCGGGGGAGCGCCGGCAACTCCATCGTGTGTCACGCGCTCGATATCACGGCCGGCGAACCTATCCGTCACAACCTGCTGTTCGAGCGGTTCCTCAATCCCAACCGCCGGGAGATGCCCGATATCGACGTGGATTTTTGTTCGGCACGCCGGGACGAGGTGATCGAATACATCTACCAGACTTTCGGAGAAGAGAACGTGGCTGTAGTGGCCAACGTCAACACCATGAGTCCCCGCTCGGCGGTCCGGATCGTGGCTGAAGCTCTGGGGTTCGCTCCCACAGAGATCGACGCCCTCGCCCAGAACGTGCCCCGCCACGGAGACGCGGCGCGCATCCGCGAGTACCTGGCCGGAGCCTGGCCGGAGTTGCGCGACTCGCCGTTGCAGGATGAGGGTCGCTACCGGCGCTTCCTAGACCTGGTCGAGCGTCTCGACTCCTTCCCCCTGCACTTGGGCACGCACCTGGGGGGATTCGTGATCACCGACCGGCCCATCACCTACTACGCGCCGCTGCAGTGGGCGGCCAAGGGCGTAGCTGTGATTCAGTTCAACAAGGACGACGTCGCCGCCCTCGGCCTGGTCAAGATGGACATCCTCGGCCTCCGCACCCACTCGGCTGTCTCGGAGGCGGTGCACATCATCCGGCAGCGCACCGGGCGCCGCATTCGGCCCTACGAGCTGCCCCCCGACGATCCTGCCGCCTACGAGATCATCAGTAACGGCGGCTCCATCGGCCTCTTCCAATTGGAGTCCGCCGGTCAGCGCAACCTTGCGAGCCGCCTCAAGGAGCGCGATTTCGACGACATCATCGCGGCGATAGCCCTCTACCGTCCCGGACCGCTCGAAGCCGAGATGATCGGTCCCTTCATCGAACGCCGTTGGGGCGTCGCGCCCGTCACCCTCCCCCACCCCGCCATGGCCGAAGCGTTGGCCGACACCTACGGGGTGATCCTCTACCAGGAACAGGTGCTCCGCATCGCGCGTGATGTGGCCGGGTTCGACCTGGCCGACGCCGATTCCTTGCGCCGCGCGATGACCCGCGACCGCAGCCGAGAGCAGATGACCAAGATAGGCAAGACGTTCATCAGCCGCGCCGTCGCCCGCGGTGTGCCGCCCAACGCCGCCCGCGAGGTCTTCCGCCAACTGGAGGGCTTCGCCGCCTACGGGTTCAACAAGAGCCACAGCGTCTGCTTCGCCGTCATCAGCTACGCGACGGCCTGGCTGAAGGCCAACTATCCGGCGGAGTTCCTCTGCGCCGTCCTCAACAACCAGCCCATGGGCTTCTACACCCCCCGCACCGTGCTGAACGACGCCCGGCGCTTCGGGCTGGAGGTGCGCCCGCTCGATATCAATCTGTCGGGGCGGGGGTTCACCGTGGAGGATGAGGTGGCGCCGGATCCGTGGGGTGCCCAGCCTGGTAATGGGGCGCAGCCCGACCGGGCCGCGACACACACCACCGGGGCGCAGAGCGCCTACGACCCCTTCCGCCAGGCCTGGACCGCCGAGCACGATTGGGGCCTCACCGAGGCCGATCTGGCCGAACTCGAGCAGGAGCAGAATGGGGAGGCGGCCTACGCCGAGGCCCTGCGGGTGACGCTGGAGCAGCTGCATAGCGCCGAGGAGCGCCGGGAACCGGGGGATTCTGATAACCCCGCGAGGGCAAAAACCGTTGGGGCAGGATCCGGAGCCGTTCTGACCGGCGGCGTCGCCACGCCGGACGCGGAGGATGGCTATACCGTTGCTGTTCCGACGCCGGCCGCCGCGCCCCCCGAACCAGGACGCGAAGCACCGCCCCGTCCCGGCGATGTCCTCCTCCCCCGGGCTCCCCGTGCCCGCGGCGGCGTGGAGCCCGGCGCCTGCCTCGCCCCCACGAGCGGCATGGCCCCCGACGCCGGCCGGGCGCTCAGAGTCGGATTCAGCTACCTCAAACAGATGGGCGACCGCTCGCTTGAGTGCATCGAAGAAGAGCGCCGTCACGGCCCCTTTTTAAGCTTCGAGGACTTCTACTTGAGGACCCGCATCGACTACCCGGTGGCCGAGAACCTCATCCGGGTGGGCGCCTTCGATTCGCTCGAGCCCGACCGCACCGAATTGCTCTGGAGACTGCCCCTCTTGCACGACCGCCTGGAGGCGCTCGCCGGCTCCTCCGGGCAGAGGCGCGGCCAACTGCGGGCCTTCTTCTCGCCGCCGAGCCGAACGGGACTGGAACGGCACTGGAGCACCGACGATAAGGTCCGAGCTGAGCTCGAACTCCTGAGCCTCACCGTCACCTGCCACCCCTTAGAACTCTACGAGGAGGAACTCCGAAAGATGGGCGTCACCATGAGCTACGAGCTCCCCCAGATGGGAGACGAGGTGCCGGTGACGGTGGCCGGCGTCTACGAACGGGCGCAGAACCCCTGGATGCGCTCGGGGAAACGGACCATGTTCCTCACGCTGGAGGACGCCTACGGGCTCTATGAGTGCGTCTGCTTCGAATCGAAGCTCGCCAAGATCGCGCCCGTGGTCGCCCGAGCGAGCTACTTCCTCGTGCGCGGACGGCTGCAGAACAACCACAAGCGGGGGCTCGCCATCGTGGCTGAGGAAGTGCTCGATCTCGAGGAGGTGCTGGCGCTGAGAGCGGGGACGGGGGCTATTCCGAAGAAGGTGGGGTAGAATCGTTACCCATCCTACCTCGCGACTGCCCCCCGCTCTACTACCCACTCGGTGTGCGGGTCATCCCCGTCCAGAACAACCCGCTCGAAGCCGAAGTTGACTGGGTCGACCAGATACAGTTCCCCATTAGTGAGGCTGGGGGAGGATGCACCAGTGCATCCTCCCCACCGGCATCTTGTCGACCGTCATGCCTTAGACACCATGTCCACGACCGCGGCCATGGCAATGCGCAGCCCGCGGATGCGGAGGAGTCCGCCCGTCTACATAGCCAAGAACCCACCGTCGATGATAAGTTCGGTGCCCGTGCTGAACTTGGACTCGTCGGAGGCCAGATAGAGCACGCCGTACGCCACGTCGATGGGTTCACCATAGTGACCCAGAGGTACGTGGCTGAGGATGCGCTTATGGAATGCTTCCGGACCCTCAGTCGAGTCCCTGCCCACCCCTTCGAGCATGGGAGTCCACAGCCATCCGGGATGGATGGAGTTGACCCTGATCTTGTCCTTCGCATAGCAAAGCGCGTCCGACTTGGTCATGATACGCACCGCGCCCTTGGCGGCGTGATACAAGAATGGAGGCGGGACGTCCATGCCGCCTACATTGCCGTAGACCGACGAGATGTTGACGATGCTGCCGCCGCCGCTCTTGATCATGTAGGGTACGGCGTGCTTCGTACAGAAGAAAACCCCGCGGGCATCGACGTTGAGCACCTCGTCCCATTCCTCCACGGTGATCTCGTGCGTAGGCTTCGGTGCCCCGGTGATGCCGGCGTTGTTCACCAGGATGTCGATGTGGCCATGGCGCTCGAACACCTGAGCGCACACCCGAGAGATCTCGTCCTCCACGGTGACGTCCATATGGTAGTACTCGGCCGAGTCGCCGCGGGCTTTGATCTCCTCGACGGTCTCCCTACCCAGTTCGTCTTGGATGTCGACCACGACCACCTTGCCGCCTTCGGCGGCAAGCAGTGAGCAGGTGGCTTTACCCAGACCTGTTGAACCGCCGGTGACGATAGCCACTCTGTCTTGGATGCGACCCATGTTTTCCTCCTGTCGAAGATAGTCGGACGTTTCACATGCATAAACGCCGAGGAATCACCACGGCCCCATCAGTGTACCGCCCGGAGACACTTCCGTCCGCCCAGGATGGTGGACGAGCTGAACCGCCACTGCAGCTGAGGAACCATCCGGCTATGCGGACCACCGGTCGCCTATTTGGCCCTGAAGTTCCAGATGATCTGGGCCACCTCTCCTCGGGTCGCCTTACCGTTGACGGAGAAGAGGGACAGGTCGATCCCGGCCAGGAGCCCGTTGTACTCAGCCCGGGCGATGTTCGCGCCGTGAGTGGGGTCCTTGGCAGGAAGCACGCCCTTCCAACCGGCGGGAGGCGCGGGGACGGCGGAGGGTTTGAGGTCCTTGGCCGCGCGGATCACCATGGTCATCACTTGTGCCCTAGTGATGTTGGCGTAGGGCTCGAACTTGGAAGCCGTCTTGCCCTGCGCTATGCCTTTGGCCGCACATACCGCCACGTAGTTGTCCGGATATAGTGTCGCGTCGCCGCCCTTCTGGACGTCCCTGAACGGACAGATATCGCTTTCCGACACCGCGTAATCCCCACCCAGAACGATCATCTTGGCAAACTGCTGGCGGGTGACCGGGTCACCGGGACGGAAGAGACCGCCCGGAGCGCCGTTGACAACGCCGCAGTCGGTCAAATCCTCGATGGCCACGGAGTACCGATGGCTTCGCGGGATATCGGAGTACAGCAGAACATCCGCCGGGTCGCTCCCAGGATCGACAACAGGGCCGCTCGGAGAATCACTGAAAGGATCGTCCGCGGGAGGGTTGACGACGGCGCCCGTACGGGCGATGACGGCCGGCGACTTGGCACTCTCCCGGCCGCCCACGATGGCCGTCACCTGATAAGAGTACCCCGTACCGTTACTGAAGCCGCTGTCCAGGTAGCCGGCCGAAAAGACCGGTGCCGTGTTCACCTTCTTGCCGTTCCGATAGACGTTGTAGCTCGTGGCCGCCGCCTCTGGACGCCAGGAGAGCTGGACTTGGGCACCCTTCGAGACGGCCGCCAGATCCGCAAGGGCTACATCAAGCTCGGTGGAGGTCGTCGCGCCCCTGAAGAGAGAGTCCCCGCCCGGGTCGAACGCGGCACTCACCCACTGAAGTTGGGCGCTGGTGCAAGTCAGAGGCAGGGATGCCACTCCTGCAGAGTCGGTGGTGGCGGTCCCCGCAGGCATCGTCTCTCCGCCCATGCCACGGATGGCGAACGAGACGGTCCGACCGGCCAGGGGCTTGCGTGACGACGCTTCTTTGAGAGTGGCGGTGATTGTCACCTTGCGTCCGACCACCGGAGACGAGTCGGACTTCTCGATGATGACGAAGGTCGGAGACGGCACGAGCGCCGGGACAGGGCCGGTGAGATCGAAAACAGCCTGGCGGATGCTGGGCAGAGCTTTGTGAAAAGCCGCCCCCGGGCAGTCGGTAGGCCGGTAGTCGAGATGTCCGGCGATGTTGAAGGTCTTGACGCTCGCACTACCGTACGGATTGAAGTACGGGTCGGAGCCCATCGGGTCGATGCCGTGCCTCGTCACCACCCAAGAGAGGAGCCGCTCGAGCGAAGCGCGGGCGGCCACGCTGATAGGCTTGCTGCCGTAAGTGCCCAGTACGGCGATGCCGACTGTGGCCGTGTTGTAACTGTACGTATGCCCCCCGACAACCCCATTGCCGTAGATATCCTCACCTGCCGGTGAGCGTTCATCGTCATCGGAGTAGCGGCCTTCGTACACGTTGCCCAGCGGGTCGATGAGGAAATTGTAGGCGATGTCACCCCAATCCTGAGTGACCGCGTGGTAGTAGTAGATCGCCCGAACCAGCTTCGCGTAGTACTCCTGGCTGCCATCGGCGACTATGTTGTCGGCGGTGTGGTGCACGATCACTTTGGTGGGAGGGTAGAAGCGCGGGGCCCAGGTCATATAGGCGGCATTCGCCCCCCAACCGGCTCGGGAGATGACGACCGGCCTGCCTTCCTCTTGCGGGGAGAACGCTGCAGTCAGAAGCAGACGAGGCACGGCGCCACCATCGGAAGGTATAGCCACCACGGTGAGCCGCTCCATCGGCACATCGGCGGCGACACGGACGGCCACCGCGCCTTCTACAGCGTGCACCGCGCCGTAGGTCATCCCATCGCGCGTCTCGGCCCCCGCATCGTCGCGGCCCGCATCGACGGGCCCAACGAAGGTGGTGCCATCTGAGGAGAAGGCCAGAGTCACCCGAGCATACGGGTTATCGGGCCAGTACACGGCCACATGAGCTACCGGCTTATCGAACCTGACGGTCGTCTCACCGACGGCGGCTACGGTGGTCGTCTGCGGCTCTGCCGCCGCGTGTGCGGGAGATGCGGCGGCCGGCCCGACCGACAGTCCGAGCAAGAGAGTGACGATCCCACAGATAGCGAGACGACGCATGAGGCTACCCTATGAGTTGTTGGCACATCCTATATTCTTTCGCACGAAGACGGCCTCTTTCCTGCAATGGCCCGCATTCAACGCCCTTGGGCGCGAACCGATGGGCGGAGTGCCGCTGTGCGCGGACCTACGACCGAGATGCCGTTGTGCGCGAAGCGAGCCGCAGGCGCCGCTTCCAAGCGCCCCGTCGTACCCGTCAGGGCGAAGGAGTATCATCGTCGCGCCGAGAGGCCGGCGCCACACGTCGCGCCGGCCTCCCTTCCACAGATACGTAAGAAGGGAGAGTAAGTGTCTACTCTTGATACCCAAAGGGTGTTCAAAGCCGCGGCCATCCAGACCGGTCCGGTGCTTCGCGACGCGCCCGAATGGTTCGACGTACCCGCCACCGTGCAAAAAGCGGTCGGTCTCATAGGCGAAGCATCCCGGAACGGGGCCCGCCTGGTCGTCTTCCCCGAGACGTGGCTTCCCAGTTATCCATACTGGGGCTATGACTATTCGGCGGCGCCGCTCTATCGAGATCTCTGGGCGGCCTATCTGCAGAACTCTATCGTGATCCCGGGCAAGGAGACGGAAGTCCTCTGCGAAGCCGCGAGAAGGAATGATACCTACGTGGTCATGGGTCTGTGTGAGCGGGACGGTCACTACCACGGGCGCATGTACAACTCCATCCTCTACATCGCTCCCGACGGTTCGATCCTCGGAGTCCACCGCAAGATCTGCAATACGCACATGGAACGGCTGTTCCACACCACCGGCGACGGAGGCGACAACCTTAGAACCGTCTTCGAGACCGAACTCGGCTATCTAGGCGGCTCTATCTGCGGGGAGCATTCGCAGCTGGCCCTTATGTATAACTGGATCATGCTGGGAGTGCAGGTGCATTGCTCTCTCTGGCCCGGCCTGGTGGGTACCAAGAACGAGTCCGACATCTGCACGCGCTCCTTCTGTTGGGCGGCGCACGCCTTCGGCGTCATGAGCCACACCTACTTCGAAGAGAAAGACTTACCTCGGGATTTCTACAAGAACAGCTACTTCACCAACCCAAGCGCCTTCTGCGGTGGAAGCGGGATCGTCGGCCCCTTCGGCACGTACGTCACCGAGCCTGTCTACGATCAGGAGGCCATCGTCTACGGCGACATCGACCTGCACGAAGCGGACAAGGCACGCTTCGCCGTGAACCTGACGGGAGTCTACAGCCGTTGGGACATCCTCAGCCTTCGCACCGGCGATCGTGAGTACCGGCCGATCGGCGAGATGGGGTCCGAGGGCGAGCGGATCCGAGAACTGGAGGCCCGCCTTCAGGACTTGGAGCGGGTGGTCGACGGTCTACGAGCGGGCGAACAGACGGAGCGGTAGAGAGTTAGGGTACAGGGAGCGCGCGCTAGAATGGGAGACGTTGTTGCGGCTCGTGGCGGATCGAGATCCCCAGGAGGCAAGGATGGAGCGGCAGAGGGATGCGAGCGGCGGCAACCCGAACGCGCCGCTTCCTTGGCAAGCGACGATCCCCATCTGGCAGAGCTCGGTGGTACTGCGTCAACTGTCCGCGGTGCTCCTTATCGCCGTCGCGGCCGTCTGGGTCCTCATGATAATCATCACAGCCGCTGACGGAGACCTGGACCGTGCCGCCTTCTGGTCTTTCAGCCGGATCGCTCTGATCATCCTGGCTGTGCTCGTGGGATTGGCGACTCTCGTGGTGGCGTTGCTCCACCGGCGCGCCGAATATCGTTTCGAAATGGACGAGCAAGGTATCTCCGCCTCCACGGCCGCCCGGACGCGCAAGAAGAACGCCGTCATCAACACGCTCCTCGTTCTGAGTGGACGTCCTTCAGCAATGGGCGCAGGCGCCCTGGTGGGCGTCACGGACGGCGAGGCTGAACAGGCCCCGGCCCAGACGCGGACGCACCTGGGCGGCCGCCCCGCAGCGGGCGAGGTTCTCGGCCACGATGTCTGAATCGGCCTCGATGTTCCAGTAGTGCAGACTGCCGGCGGCCTGCTCAATGCAGTCCCGCAGGACGCAGGCGCCCCCGCCGGTGCTGAGGTCGTGGATCTTGCCCTGTTGGATGCCGGTCGAGGCCCAGTCCGCCGACGGACGCACCCACTCATCGGGCACGAAAAACACGGGCGCGGCGATCATGATGCAGCCGATCTTGAACTCGCCAGACGCTGGAGTCGGCTCCTTGCGCAGACAGGCCAGCCGGTCGAGCATGGCCTCGAAGGTCGGGGCGCCGTTGGCGCTGCCGAAGCCGTCTTAGGCGTAGCCTGCGGGCATCGACTCGTACCGCTCGAAGAACCCGAAGCCGGCGATTGCCTTGTGCGGAGCGCGGAGCTTGAAGAGGAAGGTCTCCCCGGGAGAAAGGGCTCCAAACCCGTGGGCATGCGGTTGCCAGAAGTTCACCTCGTCGATATGAAGCTGCCGCCGCAGGTAGTCGTACCAGTCCGGGTCGGTCAGTCCTATGTAGCCTCTATTGATCTCCATACCTACCCGAGAACTCCTTCCGGCACTCAGTACACTCCAATCTGGCTCGGCCTCTTCACAATGATCTCGCCGACTCCCTTGTAGTTCTTCACTACCCGGTGACAGCAATACTCTGGCCGTAGTACAGATCTTCCGGGGGAGACTCAAATCGATGCCGATCCTCCCCCCAGATCACGATCTGGAACCGACTCGGGTCAGGATAGGGAAGCCCGATATTCAGAAAGGTTGGAGACTCATTGCTGGAACTGGCGTAGTTCGTGCCAACAACCGGGCCCACGATCGTCACCTCTTGCCCCACGTAGCTGAGAGCGTCTTCCCAAGAGACCCCCGATGGCGCGGGCGTCGTGGTCGTGGTAGATGCAGTAGTCGAGGTGGTCGACACAGTGGTCGTGGTTGTCGAGGCGACGATTGTCGTGATCGACCGAGCAGTGATAGACGTTGGCGCCTCTGTCGAAGTGACGCGTTCCTGTGTCGAGGAGGTCGTCTCGCTTCTTGACGTCACCTGCGCTTTGATGTCATCCACGGAGCATCCGGTCACGGTTGCCAGCATCACGCCGAGTGCGCACACAATCAGCATCGATAGCCAGTGCCGGCAAAACCCTTCTACGCTACACAGATTCATGCCCGTCCTTTCCGGAGCCTTTGGCCCGGTTTGACAATCACAACCCCCTACCACCAGCCGCGACAAGCGCCTCGAAGTCCGCATCAAACGCCGTCCCGCCATCCGGTACATACAACACCACTCCATCCCGCCCGCGGGTCAACAGCACCCGGTAGCTGTTCAGCCTCAGAACATGCGGATCACGCGCCTGCGACCGACGCTGCGGCGGACTCTCCCAACTCCGTCCATTCCAGTGCAGATCGACGCCCCAGCCCACGATGGGCAGGTCCAACTCCAGCCCCTGACACTGGAACTCGGTCGCCGCCGAATCCAGCTGGCAGCACGACTTGGCCGAGTCGGGGCCATCGTAGTACCAAGGTCCGATCTTCATGCGCTGGGTGCTGAAGTAGTCTGTCGGGATCCCGAACGGGTTGAGCCGTCCTTTCGACGAGCCCAGGAGTCCGTACCGTTTGTCCTCCTCCGAGCGGTACCGCTCCCGTACGTACCCGATCGCCCGCTCCAGCTCCCGCGTCAGGTACAGGCGAAAGCCCTGCCTATCCATGGCCTCCGCATGAGCCGCAGCCGCATCGAGCCGGCCGTCCAACAGGTCCTGCACCCAGCCCTGCACGTCCTCGGCCAAATGGGTGCAGAGAGACATGTCCAGGTTGAGCGACTCGTCGGTATCAAGTCGTTCGGCGCTATCGAAAATGTCCGCTATCTTTCGGGGACAGTGGACCGTCCAGGGGTCAGACGTCCTCGCGATCGCGTCGTTCCATTGGGTGAGGCCGGCCTCTTCTCCCAGGTAGATCTCCTGCCCCTCGCCGATGAGGCCCACCATGAGCGCCCAGGAATCCTTGCGCGACCCGATGGAGAGGAAGTCCTCCGGCTCGGAGCGATCGTGACCGCGCTTCTGGAGTACGCGCTGGGAGTCCCAAGCCCGTTGGGCCTCGTCGTAGACCCAGATGTGTTCCTCGGGTGTTCGGCCACTCGGCCCGCCATACTGCTTGAGAAAGCCATGCACGTCCTGGACGAACACCCTGCTCCGCAGCGCGTACTGCAGCACCTTGACCAGCGGCCCGTTGCCCGACAGGAACACGGCCGAGCGCTGGCTGCCGGTGTCGCCGAAGTGGTTCTCGTAGACGAACTGGAGCCCCACCAGGGTTTTCCCCGACCCGGGGACGCCGGTGATGAGGGCCAGATGCAGCTCCCGGTTATCGCGCGCCTGGTTGGCGGCGGCCACCAGCGTGGCGATGGTGTCGGGGATACCGGCGCTCTGGGCTCTCTTGATCTGAGGTAGAGGTTCATGGTTGAAGATCTGTCGGGCGGCGCTCACCAGAGAAGGCAGCGGAGAGTAGTCAGCGCTCAGCCATCCCTCGGCGTCGATGGGCTCGTCGGGGGCGCGGCGCTCCAGCTCGGCGATGACGGCCCGGAGGCCAAGGGGATTGACCACAGCCACGGCCTCCGGCTCAAGGCCCGCTGTCAAGTCGTCATCAGACTGGCCGGGCCACCGGCTGCCGCTCCCCACGGCTCCGCTCCACCCGTCGGGCCACTGCCGCTCCACCGGGCTACGCGTCAACACGAGCACCGGATCTACCAGCTTGTCGTGCGACGCAGCATGGTAGTGGCGCAGGTCGCGCGCGTACGCGGCCACCTGGTCCACGTGCGCGCGCTGGAGGGCGGCCGTCTCCTTGAACTCCAATACCAGTACTTGCGACCCGGTGAGGATCACCACATCGGGCCGTCTCCCCCGCTCTCGAGGCAGCTCGTACTCGAAAATGATGTCCCACTGCCGGGCCCGCGGGATCGACGCCGCGATCTCCCGAAGCGTGACGCCCAGGATCTCGTACTCGCCGCGCCAAGCTGCAACCTGTTCGCCACTGGGTGACGCGCCCATGACCTGGAGGTGCCGGGCAGAGAGCGAGGCGAGGAGGGTGGCCTGATCGAGGGCCAGGAACTCGGCGGCGCTGCCGTGCCAGCCGCAAGGAGCGTCGAATGCTGCACGTGATTGTCGGGTCGGAGCCGTCGTCGTCTATCCCCCCAACGGGCCATGGCGGAACAGGACTGTATGCCATCTTACTACTTTGGTCGGATAGACAAGGACCGCAGCAGACTCAACAGGCAATCCAGAGCATCAGGTTCACGAGCGACCCCGCGCCAAGACTCGCCCCCAGCGCCCCTTCACCACCGATCCCAACAGCACCAGACTTTGCCCCCTCCCCAACGGTCTCCGTCAAGACCACGTGTCGCTCCAACGCCACGATCGGTCCACCACGAGGACCTCCACCTCCGCGCCTACGTAGGTCCAAAGTCGGAGACACCGCGGCACGAACCATCTCAGCCTGGACTACCTCTCTCGTCGCCAGGAGAAGGAAGACCCGGCATGCACCGGCCGCTCACTTCGGCCGTACGGTGTACTCCCCGATGGGTATGGATTCTGTCGACAGCTCGATGTCCCCGCCGTGGTCACCCGCCTGTCCGGCAGCGCCTCCACCGGCGCGGCCCCCGGCACGCCTGAGGATGACCCACTTGAGCCAGTTCGCGTCGTCGGTCTCGGGATAGTCCTCGCGGAAGTGGAACCCGCGGCTCTCGGTCCTCATCAGAGCGGCGCGGAAGGTGAGCTCGGCACACAGGGTCATGCTGCGGACCTCGTGGCACTTGCTCAGGTAGTGTAAGTCTTGCGCCTGCAACTCCGGCAGCCTCTCTTTCACCGCCTCGATACGGGCCAGGCCCTCCTCCAGCCGGTCCTTGCTGCGGCGCAGGTTGTACTTCATGGGCGCCGCCACGTCCTGCAGGGCCGAGATCGCCTCCACAGGCTGAACGCCGCCCTCGCGTTGAAGCGGAGCGAAGACCTCCTGCTTGAGAGTCTCGACGCCCCGGCCGTCGACCTCGGGCGGACCGGCTTCGGCCGCGTATCTGGCGGCAGACGGCCCGGCCCACGCGGCACTGATCACCGCGTACATGACCCCCGACCCGGGTGAGATGCCCGGCGGCGAGGGCATGGCTCCCGCCACCGCCGAACCTGCGTAGCTGGCATCGCCGATGGCCCACAAGCCCTCAAGGGTCGTCCTCATGTCCTGGTCGACCTTGACGCACGAGGTCTCGCCGTGCAGCGGCGCCCCGATCTCGCGCTGCGCCTCCGAAGGCAGCCCGTACTGCCTCTCCCTCTCCTGGATCCGCCGCATCCACTCTTCCAGCTTGGGCAGCTCCACCGGTGGTTTATGCGCCACTTCCTCCGAAGGCGGCGGCGCGAAGCGGATGGGGCCTCTGCCCTCTACGACCTCTCTCTGCATCCCTATCGCCAGCTGGATGGGCAGGAACACTCCCGCCGGTCCCGCACCGGGCAGATACTTCTGCTTGAGGTTCTCCCCCGCGCTGTTCACCAGATGTTCGCATCCGACCATGCCGCTGTCGGTATCCTGGAACACCGTATGCCCGTAGAGATTGCCGAACTCGGCATTGCGCATCTCCGCTCCGACGCGGAATGCCGCCGCCACCCCATCGCCCGTGCCCGATACCCAGAACCGTCTCACCTTGTAGCCACAGCTCCCGTTGGCAAGGATGGTGGCCTTGGCCTTGAGGATGTAGAAGCGGCCTGTGACGATGTCGAAGCCCACGGCCCCCGCTATCCGATCTCCGTCGGTGAGCAGGTCGACGACGTGGATCTTGTCCAAGAACCGAGTCCCCAGTTTCCGAGCCCGTGCCCGGATGGGGCGCATGAGGTCGATGTCGATGAGGGTCATGGAGAAGCCGGGAGCCCAGAAGGCAGGGAAGGAGAGCAGCGCCCCGTCGGGGGTCTTGGCCAATCTGGCTCCCCAGTCGGCGAACTGTTGGACGGCCTCGTTGGTGTGGTGCACGTACTTGGTCAGCGTGCGCTGGTCGTTCAGGTAGAAGCCGCACGACCGCACCTGGAAGTCGATGAACGTATCCGGGTCGTCACCAGGCTTGAGGAAGGCCAGGAACCCACCGATCTTGGTAGCCTTGCCCGCCCACCCCGTCGTCTGCTTCTCGGCTATGAGGACGTCTAGTCCCGGGTTCTCCTCCTTGGCCTTGACGGCCGCGACCAGCCCCCCTATCCCGCCACCCACAACGAGCACGTCGGTGGTAATGACTTCTCCCAATGTCTCCAGTGTCTTCAACACAGACCTCGTATCTCCCTCGATGGCTAGGCAGCTCTACCAGACGGCACGGTCCGATCGGCTAATACGACGAACGCAGAGGTGCCGGTATCTCCGGCACCACTTCGATCACCTGCTCCGGGCAGGCGCACTCACAAGCCAGGCACCACACACAGTCCTCCGGATAGGCCACCACCGGCCGCCTGCTCTCCTCGTCCCAGCGGATCACATCGACGAAACAGGCCCTCATACACGACTTGCAGCCTGTGCAGCCATCGAGATCTATCTTGATCTCTTTGACCCAGAGTCCGGTCGTGTTGTCGGTCATCGGACGCTCCTTGTATGCTCCTCGAACGGCTCTGCCGGACGCCTATTTCTCGACGTAGGCGATGCGGGAGCCGTCGTTTTCGTACGTGAAGGTCGACCGGCGGTTGATAGCCGGATCGGTGACCGCCTGCCAGATACCCCACAACGCGGGCAGGAAGTCCTTGAAGGTGCTGACCTCGGCGACGTTGTGTTCGCACCAACCCTCGATGGGCGGCATGCCCGGCGGGATGTGCATGCAGGAGCGCATCTTGCACCCGCCGTCGACCGCCTCGTACTGGTGGGACAGCATCACATACGGGGGGGCGTTCGGGTCGGGTCCACCGCCGCCCGCGGCCAGCAGATGGCCGTAGGTCCAGAAGGCCTTGTGCGCCGGGGTGCCGAGGTCGGGGTCCATCCATTCGATACGGATGTCCATCACCGGGCCGTAGTTGATGCTCTCACTGGCTATCTGCACCGCACCCACGTGCCCGCCCAGAGGCGGCTTCACCTCCCAGCGGAAACCCTTGTGCTCGTCGGGGCACCACAGCTCGTACCCCTTCTCCATGTTGATCCACCACCAGTCCAACATCTCGGCGGTGACACCGGGGATGACGTGGTCGACCACCATCCAGCCGGGTGGGTACTCTTTGTTCTCCATCGATACTCTCCTTGGTTGTGTCATCGCCCGTCTTGGCAAACCGTGTTACTCTCGGGAAAATCGCGAGGATGCACCCAGGGCGCCGCATGCGTCGCGCCCAGACACCCGACCAGGAAACCGTAGGGCCTGTCGCACCACCTCGTCACACACGGCAGATGGACGAAACCCGCCGGCGCGATGACGGCGGTGGGTTTGTCGAAGATCTGGTCTTCGAACTCCTTGCCCATCTTGAACGATATCTCCGCGCCGAGATCGCCGAGATCATCGGGGTTGAGGCCTACGAACACAAGCGCTTCTTCTTCTGGATGAGTGTGACCCTCTCCGGGGCGGTGCCACTTGCCGGTGCCGCTGTAGAACCCCCAGGTGAAGTTGAGGTCGAACCCGTTGAGGTCCTCCCCGAACATCCAGATGATGGCATCGCCGTTGCCCGGACCCATGACGGCCTTGGCGGTCAATACGCCGTCCCCGGCCGCCGGGCCGGAGCGATCGGCCGGCGCGTCGGGGTGGGCGGCGGCCACTCTCTCCAGGAATCCCGGATCGTCCTTGAGAACGCTCTCATCGCCCAGACCGGCGATGGTCTCGATACTGGCGTTGGTCCTCAGAGGATGCACGAGATGAGCGTATTTCGCGCCGGTGGATACGTTCGCCGGGCGCGCACTCGCAGGAATAGCCTCAGCGCGATACACCGGGTCCAGCCCGAACAGATAGTGGACGATGGGCCGTCCGACCTTGCGGACCCTGACGGGTCCGTGTGGAGTCCCCTTAGGGATGCAGACCACCGTCGGTTCGGTGAAGAGGTGCTCCTCGCGCTCCTCGCCTAACTCGATGGATATCTCGCCGCCATCGAGGTTCCGCATGTTGTTGAGGTCGGTGCCGGCGAAGACAAGAGCCTCATCATAGGGATGGACCACCGCGCCCTCCACCGGATGGCAGACGCACGGCTCCTTGAAGAACCCGAAGGAGAAATTGCCCTGGTAACCTTCCCAGTCTTTGCCCTCCGCCCATATACGGGCCTGGGGGTAGAGACCGGCCGGCCCATCCTTGACCTCCAGTGTCTTGATGAGGTGTCCCCATTTTTTTCCGAGGATGTGCATGCTTCACTCCTTGTAGTAGTTCACATCTTCCAGATCGGTACTCATTGTTGTGGCCGCCCATCGGAGCCGGCCACAGACTTTCTCCAGCCCCTTGCGGCTTTGAACTCCCCAAGCTTGCCCTGGTTCACCGCGACAACGACGAAACCCAGCCAGATGACGGCGTTCAGGATGCTCTGCGCGGCGAGCGGAAGACCAAGAGCGGCGAAACCCTGATTGATGAGCCCGGTCACCACCGCACCTATGAGGATTCCCGTTATCACCTCGCTGTATCGGGCGAGAGCCATGCCGACGAACAACGGCAGGAATCCTTGGAACATGAGCGGGATCGAGGTCAGACCCAGCACGGGGCGCTGTGTGCCTGTCTTTGACAGTATGAGCACCCCCGCGATGGCGGTCACCGCGCCGCAGAGCGAGTAACAGACCACGGCGTTGGCCTTCTCGTTGACCCCCATCTGCACCGTCACACTCTGTCCGCTCGACAGAGCGCGCCAGCTGTACCCAAATCGGCTGTAGTTGGCCACCACCACGAGAATCACGAACACACCCACGCCGAGAATGTAGAGCCAGGGCGCCTGGATCATCGACAACATGTGCGGCTCTCCGATGAGCACGATCCCGCCGCCGCCATAGAGCATGTAGCTGAACGCCTCAAGTATCAGCGCCATTCCAAGCGAGACCACCATCGCCGGGAGTCTGAGCAACACGTAGGCTCCTCCGGAGACAGCACCAAGGACAGCTCCGACCACTACGCAACACACCAGCAGCCCGACCGCGCCCAAGCCCAGCGCGCTCGCCACGTTGCCGCCGATGATGGCCGCCAGGCATATGGTCGCGCCCACACTGAAGTCGAACCTCCCCGCCGGCACGTTGAAAGACAACCCCCAAGCGATGAAGCCGATCTTGAAGACATCGAAGACGAAGTTCCGGAATGTCTCGCGGCTGATGTACTCATTGCCCGTCGCGATGCATACCACTTGGAAGATGATGAAGACCGCGGCGGGCACCGACAAACACACCGCTGTGTTCTTCAGAAGCTTCCTCACGTGGCCTCTCGCCGGCGCCTTGACCATGCTCTACCTCACCAAGAGTCTTTCTCTGTGCCTGAGGACCAGAAGCGTTACGACCACCAAGAACAGCAGCCCTCTCACCAACTGCAGCACCCCAGGAGAAGCCCCCATCAAGCTCAGCCCGCTGTTCAGCGCGGTTATCGTGAAGGCCCCGATGATGGCAGCGCTGATGCGCGACTTGGCCCCGCCTGAGATGGGCATGCCTCCCAACACGATGGCGATGATTATGTCGAACCCCAACGAACTGCCGGTGGATGCTGAGACGCAACCTGTTCTGGCCAACAGCAAGAACGCACCCAGGCCTATGCCTATCCCGCTTATCAGGAAAGAGAGCAAGGTGTTACGGAGGATCGAGATACCTGAATAGAAGGCCACTGTCTGTGAGCCACCGATGATCTTGTTGCTCCTTCCCAACCTGTGGAAGCGGAACATCACGGTCGCCAAACCCACCACCACAGCCAACACGATGAGTTTGACCATCACCGTGTCGAAACGCTTGAGATCGTTCTCGAGGTACACCCCGCTGGTGACGCCTATGATCAGCGACACCCCGGCAGTGATTATCATGAGCATCGCGAGGGTCACGATGAACGAGGGCAGCCGGAAATAGGCGATGCTGAAGCCGGCTATCAGCGAGACGCCGATCCCTGTGCAGAGGCTTGCGACCAGCGCGACCGCGACATTGTCGGTAGCGTTCTGCACCAACGCTCCTACGAGCGCCGCCAGACACGTACAAGCGCCGAGCGAGATATCGAAGTTGCCCATCGAGAAGATGAAACTCGAACCGGTGGCTATGACGGCCAGGATGACCCCCTGGTTGAGCAGCAACTTCAGGTTGAAAGGCGAGATCGATGTGCCTTTGGTGATGATGGCGAAGACGGCGATCACCACAATGAGCCCCAGCAAAGGCACGAACTCGAGTAGGTTCTCCTTCCTGCGGCGAGTGACAGGGGCCCTGGAAGCATCTCTGTCTACTGACTCGTCGGTGGCCTGCATGCTCTATCCCGGCTAGATCATGTGTTCGATTATCTGGGCTTCGGTCAGGTCTCTGCTGCGGGCGAACTCCGCCCTCAGCTTCCCGTCTCGGAGTATCAGCAACCTGTCACTCATTCCGATGAGCTCCGGCAACTCTTCCGAGATGAGGATCAGTGATCTGCCCTCGAGCTTCATCTGATACATGAGCCGATACATGGCGGCCTTGACCCCGATATCCACGCCTCGCGTGGGACAGTCGAGCACCAGAACGTCAGACCCCCTGCCCACCCACTTGCCGAAGACCACCTTCTGACGATTGCCGCCGGACAGCGTACGCACGAGTTGCTCGCGGGACGAACATCTTATGCTGAGGTCTTGGATCTGTTTGTCGACGTAGGCCTTTTCTTTGGAGCGTGACATGAACCATCTGGCCGTGGTGATCTTCTCGTACCCCGCGGAGGCGATGTTGTCTTTGACGCTGGCAGAGAGGACCAACGCCTCTCTATCGCGGTCTTTCGATACGTATCCCAGTCTGCACTTCATCGCGCCTCTGGGTCCCGCGATGACCTGTCCCGAGGGCACGTGGACGACTCTCCCGGCGAGCAACCTCTCCGCACCGAATACCGCCTTGCCGAACTCGTGCATGCCGCAGTGTGAAAGACCACCCACCCCAAGAATCTCTCCCTTGCGTAGTTCCACAGAAAGACCTGCCAAGCCACGAGGAGTGACCAGGTTCTCCGCGACCAAGACCGGCTCTCCGCTCTGGGGCGCTTCGAAATCGGTCCGGTAGTATCCACCCGTCATATCCCGGCCGATCATGAGCTGCTTGATCCGCGACTCGTCGAACTCAGATTTGCGCACATCAGCGACCCACCTGCCGTCTCGCAGTACGGTCAAGACATCGCAGACCTCCATGAGCTCCTCAAGGTCGTGAGAGACGAACAGCACGGCCTTGTGCCCCTCTCGAAGCCTCTTCATGAGTCCGTAGAGGAGTGATCGGCCTTGATAGGAGAGCGCAGTGGTAGTCTCGTCCAGCACGAGCAGGGCTGGATCGTTGACCATCGCCCTGACCAGCTCCACCAGCTTTCTGTCTTGGAGATCCAGCAGGTCTATCGGCAGGGCAGGATCGAATCCGGCCAAGCCCGCCCCCTCCAAGGCGTCCCTCGCGGCTTCGATCATGCGCCTCTTGTTCACGAAACCGAATCTGCCGAAATGCCGAGAGCGGCCGAGGTAGATATTCTCCGCGACCGATATGCCCGAGACCGTCCCAAGCTCCTGCACCACCATGCCTATGCCCTGCCCTTGGGCGTCGAGCGTCGTCTGCGGCCTGTAAGGCCGGCCTTCGAGTAGCATGGCGCCGTCATCAGGCTGCAGGGAACCGGCCACGATCAGACTGAGTGTGGATTTGCCCGAGCCGTTCTCGCCGATCAGACCTCTGATCTCGCCCCGGTTGACATCGAGCGAGACGTCCGCCAGCGCTACGGTGGGGCCGAAGTTCTTACTGACCCCACTGATCTTGATGAGTGGTTCTGTGTCCATCACCACGCGACCATGCGAAGTGGAAGGAAGGATCGGCCCTCATGGCCGATCCTCCCTCCCACGAACGGCTTCAGATCGTTGACTTGCTTCGTCACTTGCCTCGTCTGGCGACTATGTCTTCGTAAGTGCACGCTTCAGCCAATGCAATCAAGTCCTCGAGCGTGGCTGCCGGATTGAACGCCTTGATGACCGCTCGCAGGTCCTCACCAGTGTACGGAGGCTCCTTCGCGTTCAGGACGGCCTGCCACTTGTCCACATCGTCAGGCGACTGCCAGGTGACCATAGGCTGCTCCACCGACACAGCCTTGCCGTCCACCCGGAAATCATTGCCATTGCCCGACATGTGGTTGTAGAGCAGGGCGACGGCAGGAGCGATCTGCTCCGGGTACGTGGCGACCAGGAAGTTGAGCGTGCCATCCTTGGCCGCCGCAGTCGAGACCTCGTTCATCGAGGTGTAGGTACCCAGCATGATCTGGCCTGCCTTGCCGGCCTCTTTCAGTGGCTGGACCCACAGGTAATCGCCTGAGAATGTGGCGATGACGGCGTCGGGATCAGAAGCGATCATCTGACCCTGCGTGGCGAAGAAGGCCGGATCGTTTGGGAACCCGCCGAAATCGGTCACCTTTATCTCGACACCTGGGTTGGCCGCCTCGAACTCTGCGACGGCATCCTGCACCCCTTGGAACCGGTCGATGAACATCTGAACGCCGAAGTCTTTGCCCCCAGAGGCCACGACCAGGCTCCGCGCCCCGGCGTCGAGGAAGCTCTGGGTCATCTGTTTGAAGCCTTCATAATCGCCCGAAGTGCCGATCCCGCCCACGATATATGGGTTGTCGGCGGCGAACTCGATCTCCTCGTCGGGCATCGGGCTCTGGGGAAGGACGAAGTACATTTCCAGCTCTTGCATCTTCTGGAAGACCATCCGCCAGTCACTCGCGGTGTAGAGGTTCAGGATGCCCTTAACGCCTTGGGCCGCACAATTCTCGTAGAACGAGAACTCGTCGTTGGAATCTACGATCGCCTGCGATATCACGAACTCAACATTGAGCTCCGGTCCCAGATACCCGGTCAGATATTTGAAAATCGCTGCTTGGCTCAGATCGGTGGGGTCAAAGGTGACGACTCCGATCTTGTATTTCTCGACCGGTAGGGTCGTGGTCGAACCGGCCTCGGGTGCCGTGCTCTCCGTCACGCCCGTATCCGCGGTCGACGCGCTGGTCTCAGTCGAGGCTGTCGTCGCCGTCGACGCCGTAGTCCCCGTCGTATCATCCCCGCAGCCGACAAGCGCGACTGCCGACAACACCACTACTAGAAACACACTGATCGCTATCGAAGAGTACTTCTTCACTTCTGATACTCCATCTCCATGGTCTGATTTCGCTGTCGCCTGGGCTTGCTTGATCGTCTGCCTTCCCCTCCTCTCCTAACGCGCCTGGGAGACGGGCCCTATCCCGAGCCCCGGGCGGACTCGCTCCCCGACTTAGCCAACGCCTCATCTCTTGCACGGTGCCACAGCTGGAACATAGGTCGGAACTCGTCTCCGAAGATCTCCGTCCAGTACCGGATCTCTGCGATCAGAAGCTCGCCCGATGGTCCGGTCTCCAGCTGGTAATGAGCGCTGGCCTGCTTGACCGGCCATTCCTTGCCCGAGGTTTCGTCCCGAAAGACCAGTGAGAACTGAACGACGGCCTTCAAGGCTTCTGCATCGATGACGTAGTAGTTCGGAGTGATCCTCTCGTGAAGCCCGGGGTGAACGAAGGTCATCAACAGCTGCTCTCGGTTGAGAGGCCGACGCATCTCAGGGGCGGTGGCCGTGTACATGGTGAATTCCAGATCGGCTGAGAAGTACTTGCGGCTGTTTGCCACGACCTCCAGAGCCCCTTGGTTGTTGTTGACGGCCTCGAAGTAGCCGTCCAGCCACTCGGCGACCTGCTCACGCGAAGGCGCCATCGATATCTTCTTCTTATCCGTGGTTGACAGACTGATAGAGGAACAGCCTCATGCCCCGCACGGCTTCTTCCTCGGTCAACTGAGGCCGATCGATCCCGGGCTCGAGCTTCGCCGCGTACCAGCCGCCCTGGACCCCATTGCACATCGCGATGAACATCTGGGCAAGCCCGGCGCCGCTGATGCCTGCCTTGGCGAAGACGGGATACTGAGCCACCACGGTGTCGCAAAGACTGTAGATGCGCGTGAGATAGCGGTGGTACTGCTGTCGAGCCTCGGAGTCGGCGTCGGTCCCTGGCTCGTCGTCGATGATGTGCCCGACCGCGTCTTGATAACCGAAGGTGGTGAGCATGAAATGCATCCTCGGCTCAGCCGCGTGGTAGTCGTTGAGGACCGCCCTCATCAACTCCACGAGCACATGGCGAGGATCTGGATCCTGCTCGACAGCGACGGCCATTGCTCTCTCAAGATTCTCGTTGATCTCAGCCCAACACGCGGCGAAGACGGTCTGGAGAAGGTGCAGCTTCCCCTGATAGAACCTGAGGACTCCGCTCTCACTCGTCCCGGCCTTCTTGGCGATCGCGCGCAAAGAGCTGTTGTGGAAGCCTCTCGCGAAGAAGACCTGCTTCGCCGCCTGCAAGACGCGTTCCTCGACGTTCGATCTACTTTCGGCCATCGTTCCCAACTGTCGCTTCTGGTTGGTAGTAGTGACTACTATCAATATGGTGGACAAATTTTACCACCCGGCTGAAGGCGGTGTCAATTGTGATTGTGATTCTGAGAACGACCCCAGTGAGGAGTCACGGGTAAGAGAGGACCGGCAGCGACAGCACAGCTCCTCCGGCCACTGAGGACGCTCGGTCTCGCAGGGCTGCTCGCAAGTCGATCGGTCACTTCACCGGTCGCGCTCCAACATCGTGAGAACAGCTCGTTCCGGAGCGCGACTGCCGACTTCATCCAGAACGGGCCGCGGACACTGACGAACGATGACGTGGAGATGAACGTCACCCAGAAAGGACCCATGTCCCAATGACGAGCACAATCGTCCACGCAGTCATTCTCTATCCCTCCGAAAAGTCGCGCGGTCCCCTGCCGATCCTGCGGTTCATTCTCCTGGAAGACAGTGGGCGAATGCCCTGCCCACCCGGCGGCGGGACAACCGGCGAACACGCAGACCTCCCCCATCGGCTGCACGGCCCTTCTTACCCCGCTATCGGCGCCGGCCCCCATCGACCCCGTTGACACGCTCCAACATAAGGTTTATGGTGTTAACAGTTAAGGAGTGAACGACCTCCGAGGGGTTGGCGGCTCCGGCTTCGCAGAGCCGGCAGAGCACGGGGGTGCATTTCGGAATATGTAGGGGCTGAACAATGAAAGGTCTGGTCGTCTACTACTCTGCAACCGGCAGCACCAAGAAGGTTGCGCGGGCCATCCACAGAGGCATGAGCGGGGTGATAGAGACCGACCTTGTCACGGTGAAGGACATCGATCCCGATGAGGTCGCTGATTACGACCTGGTCGGCATCGGCTCTCCCATCTGGTTTTTTCGGGAGACGGCCAACGTCCGCCTGTTCATGCACCGTCTGCCCCGCCTCGACGGCAAGTCAGGCTTCGTCTTCTGCAGCCACGGAACGGCGCCCCTCGGCATCTTCCATTCGATGGTGCCGTTCCTACGACGTAAGGGCCTCAGCATCATAGGATGGGGCGACTGGTACGGGTCGGCCTACCAGGTGCTTCATGCTCCCAAACCGTACTTCACCGATGGTCATCCCGACGGTATCGATCTGGCCGAAGCAGAAGCCTTCGGCCGGGAGATGGCCGAGCGGGCCCTCAAAGTCGCAGCCGGGCAGAGCGAACTCATACCCAAGATGCCGGCCGGTCCCGACGCCGACCTACTGTTCCATCCACACCCGATCGGCGAACCCTTCCCGGGCGCGAATCCCACCCGGGCCGTCGATCTCAAGACCTGCCTCCACCCGGACTGCACTCTCTGTGAGGACGTGTGTCCGGCCCACTGCATCCAACTGCTCGACGACCCCCCCAGTTTCGGCCCGGAGTGTTCCAACTGCTCGCTTTGCAACCGCCTCTGCCCCACCGGGGCGATCGTACTTGAGGGCGAAGCGGCGAAGCGGATGCAACCCATCAAGCGCATCGACATGACCAAGTGCAGTTATCCGGAATGCAGGCTCTGCGTGACCTACTGCCCCATGGACTCCCTCGACTTCTCGCAGGACCCCCCGGTCTTCACCCACGCCTGCGAGGGATGCGACCTCTGCTGGACGATCTGCCCCGAAGGCGCGATTGAGATCGTCAATCTGAAAGACACACACGCCAAGATGTGGGAGGGATTCAGCAACGCCCGCCGCGGTGGGCAAGACCACCCCTTCCTGGAGATGCTCCGGCAGGCGCAGGCTGAGGGCAGATTCCGTCCACTCGTAGAGATGGACGACATCGGCTGGGAGAGCCCCGTCTTCAGCATCACAAGGACACCCCGCTTCGACATCCACGACCTTCTTAAGGAGGAGTAATGGCTTCATACGGTCCGGCGGACTTCGAGATCCTTCATCCAGGCATATACACACCGCGGGAAG
>JAAYJE010000079.1 GCA_012523095.1 Actinomycetota bacterium
GGGCCCGTCTACTCAAAATGGATAGATTGTATGCATTATATAGTCATCTTCATACATATAATTTGATGCGGAGCGCCGGTTGAGAGGACAACCCTGAACATCGACGATAGGCTTGAAGACGGGTGTAGGGAGTGCGCCAAACGGAGGCGTCCCTCCGCCTGCCTCTAGGACGAGTTGTCGCAGCTGTGGGCCTCCCTCCACCTCCGTGCCTGCCTCTGCCCCCGGTTCGGCAGCGTCGGCCTGCCCTTCGTCCCGGGTGACAACACGGCGCCGCAGTGCCCTCAGGTGATGTCCCTATTCCCAGCCGGGCGGCCGGTTGAGGAAGCACTTCACCAGATCGCACTCATCTTCGTTGCCACGCGTGGAGTAGAAGCCGGCCCAGTAGCAGTTCTTGCCCAGGTCGTCGAGTGAACCGGGGTAGGCCCGCGTGGTGAAGCGCCTGGCCCTGGCTTCGTCGCGAGTGCAGCAGGAGAAGGGCGCCAGACTGGTGGTCCAATCCCAGGTGTAGACAACGGTTTCCTCGGCAAGCTCAAACGACAGGCCGTCGGCGGGCGCCGGGAACTTGCCTCCGTGCGAGCAGTGAGCGACGGCACCGGCGGCGGAGTGCCTGTCGAATGCGGTGAAGACGACCCGGCCGGGCTCGACTCTCAGTAGGTCACCGATGAGCGGCGTGCTCTCGGTGATCTTGACCTCGAACATCTTGTAAGTGCCCAGCATACAGGCAGTGGTGATGGGGTTGCCTGCTTGGAGAAAGTTGTTCACGTCGTCCAGTCCGGTGATGGTGCCCCGGTCATCGACATGCGCAAGGAAGAGCCGTTCCCCTATGGGCGGGTAGGGGAAGTAGGCATCGGAGAACTGCAGCTGGTAGGCGCTCTCGACCGCGTCGAACGTGCGCTCGATACCGCGCAGCAACATGCTTACGCGAAAGCCGGTCTGGGAGGCCTTGCTTCGTTCGAAACCGGTGATCAGGCCCACCGGCGCGATTGTCAGCGCGGCGGAGAGATCGACAAGGATGTCGGCGCTCATCTCGGCCTCCCAAGGGCTCCAGGCAACTGTGCGCGAACAGCGGCGCCTTGATTGTACAGGTAACCGTGGCCGGTGGCACGGATGCGGCGGACTTTGCCATGGTGCCTCGGATCCATCCCGGCGGCATCGTGGTGACGAATGACACGGGACTTGCAGCCATGGCTCTCGCTAGAGGTGCCCACGCTGTGAACCCTCGGGGCCGGGTCTATCAGGCAGCGACGATAGACGCTGAACTGGCGGTCCGCCACGCCGAGCAGCAATACCGGCGTGCAGATAGCGGCACGCCGGTTGCGCAGATGCCGACGGCCGCCATCGCGTCAAGGATGCGTGTTATCTGAAGCTGTACTTGAGCTTCAGAGCGGATAGCCTGGTGGAACGACGCCATACCGAAGTGTGGGGTGGGCACATCCTCCTCCGCCTCTTCTTTCTCCTATCGGCCGGTGTGATGTTTCCCGGAAGCCCTGACTTGTATACAATGAAGTCACCATGGGCAAGAAAGCTTGTCGGCACTGATGCAGGAGCGCATACGCGGATCCGGTGGAGGGCGGTCACGCAGCTTCTGGGTGGAAGCAGCGCTCTTCATCGCGCTGGCCTTGGTCGTGATCCTCGTGCTGGAGATCACGGGGACCACTCACATCTTCACCTAGCGAGGAGGAGTGCAGTGCAAAAAGCAAGCGAGATAATCGGCCGGGCTGTGGTGGCACGCGAGGGCGCTGAGGATATCGGCAAGATCAAGGACCTAGTCGTGGAGCCGTCGGGCCGGCAGGTCCTGGGCTTCGTCGTGGGCGTGGGCCTCTTCAGCAGGGCCAGAGTGGCACCGTGGATGGGGGTGCAGGCCATCGGTCCCGACAGCGTGATACTTGCCGCCGCTACGAGTGTTGTGAAGGTCAACGAGGCGCCGGACATCAAAGCTGTTATGGACAAGGAACTGAGCATCCGGGGCCTACGCATCCAGACCACCGAGGGCAAGGATCTGGGCAAGATCGAGGATTTCCTGTTCGATGAGAAGACCGGCGCAGTGCAGGGCTACGAACTCTCGGGCGGTATCTTCGAGCGCAACTCCTTCTTGCCGACTCCGATGACACTCGAACTAGGCAAAGACCTCGCGTTCGTGGGCCCTGAGGCCGAAGCGACCATAGAGAAGAAGTAGTCCAAGCGCACGGCGATCCCGGCGCTCCAGGTCGAAATATCGGTCGATGTGAACGCCGACGGGCCGCGCGTGCGCGCGGCCCGTCGGCGCCGTCCTATCTTTGTCTCGCCGGACTAGAAGAGTCCCCGCAGGCGTTCCGCCACCTCCGGGTAGTCCTGTTCCTGGAAGCAGTACCGCATGGAGAGGAAGCGGCCGCGAAGCCTGCGCACCTCTTCCTTGACCGTGGCGCCCTGCTTGATCACCGCGGCCATGAGGCCGGCCAGCTCGGCGAAGTCGGCCGGGCCCATTCCGAAGCGGGTCATCTCCGATGTGCCCAGACGCAGAGCGCCCGACGCTGTGAAGCCCTCCTCGTCTGGAGAGGCTTGATAGTTGCAGACCACGTTGTTCTCTTCCAAACGGCGGGCCAGTTCCGGGCCCTGCCCGTATCCCACCTCGATGACGATCTGATGGGTCTCGGTGAAGTCGATGGCGGCGTCGCCGGCCACGCGCAGGCCCGCGTCCGAGAGGGCGCGGGCGAAGGCCTTGGCGTTGCTGATGACCGCCTGCTGGTAGGCGTCTTTGAAGTAGTTCATCTCGTAGGTGGCAAGCAGCAGGCCCAACAGCGTCCCCAGATGATGGTTCGAGGTCGCGCCGGGGAAAGCGCGGCGCTGGACGGCCTCCCAGAGGTCGTATCGCTCGTCTTTCTCCGTGGCCGACCCGGCGATCACCCCCCGCTGTGTACCGAAGAAGGTCTTGTGGGTGGACCCGGTGACCAAGTCCGCGCCGTCTGCGAACGGCTGCTGGAAGTACGGACCCACCAGCCCCAGAACATGCGCCATGTCGTACATGATCACGGTGTCGTATCCCCGCTCATCCAGGAAACGGCGGACCTCGCCCACCGGCTCCTTGTGTAACACCATGCTCTTTCCGAAGATGATCAGCTTCGGACGGTGCTCTTCGATCTTCTCGAGAGTCGCGGCCACGTCGATGCAGTACGGATTATCCAGCAGCACCGGGAAGTTGACCACGGCCGGCCGGTCCGTACGCGGATCGATGGCGACGAAGTCCTTGAGTGCGCCCATGGGCTGGGCGCTCAGGTGGCCACCTTTGCCGATGTGGTTGTTCATCACCATGCGGATACGGCGCGGCTCGGCTTTGGGATTGCCGCGGTTGAAATAGTCCACGAGCGCGGAAAACACGACCGCATTCGCCATTTGGCCGCTGATCACCCTGGCCTCCACCTCGGCGGCCCCCAGGAAGCGGCACATTTCGACCTGTAGAAGACGTTCTACCTCTCTGATGAAATCGGTGCCTTGATAATAGAAGACGTCGGCGTCGTAGAAGGCCTCCAGTTTGCGGTGCTCGCCGTATCTGAAGGCGGGATCGGTCATCGACACCATGCGCACCAGGGGCGAGAGCGTCATCTCCGAGGGGATGAGGTTGATGCACTCCTGTTGACGCCACACATGGTTCTCGACGACGCGGTGCAACAGTCTGCCTGCTTTGGCAGGTTCGTCGCCTTCGGCTTCGTGATCTTCGGGAGTCTCGAAGTCGTAGACGATCGGGCGGGCGAAGGGCGGAGCGTTGCTGCGCAGGTGGTACGGAACCACCACCGCCTCGACGGCTTTGCCGCGGATGTCTACCGTCAGCCGGTCGCCTTCGAGGATGTCGCTCTCGATGAAGGCGAGGCATATGGAGCGCAAGTCATGCTCGTCGGTGAAGTGGGACGCAAGGCCTTCGCCCGCGATCTTCCAGTAAGGGACCATGGTCCCACTGGTGATCCGGCCAACGGGTCTGCCGTCCTTGGATACCGTCGAGCCGGCTCGGGCGACTCCACGGCCGGTGATGGCGACCGCACGGGTCATCCGGGGCAGATCGGCCATCAGCGAGTAGTCACGGGCCAGGATGCCGCGGTACGCGGCCTGCTGCTTCAGGAGGGCTTCCCGGCCGATGAAGTCGCCCTTGAGGGACGAGAAGCTGACGGCGAAGGCGGCGAGCGGCGAGGAGAACAAAGGGATCTCGTTACCCTCGGGGTCGATCCCCAGTTCGTGACCGTAGAGAGGTAGGCCGGCCTCCAGACGCAGGGTGTCCCGCGAAGCAAGGCCACAGGGGACGGCTCCTTCTTCTATAAGAAGATCCCAGAGGGCGGCGGCGCGTTCAGATGGGACGAAGAATTCGAAGCACAGCGGTTCACCCGTATAGCCGGAGCGGCTGAGGAGAACCTCTGTCCCCAAGATGGTGACTATTGAGAGCTCGTTGCGTTTTGGCTCCGGCAGCGTGCCGGTCTCTAGTATCCTCTCCACGATGTCGCGAGACAGGGGGCCCTGCAGCGACAGTATGGCCATCCGGCCGGTGTGATCCCTGATCTCCACCTGCTCTGTACGCATGAGGTTGTCGGCGCCATCGACGGGGCCGATGGATTCAGCCCCGAGGTGGTCCGCCAGGTGTTCCCAGTCTCTCTCCCGGTTCGCGGCGTTGACGACGAGCAAGTACTCTCCCTCCACGAAGCGATAGAGGTAGGCGTCATCGACGGCCCCCCCGGTCTCCGTGGTGATGAAGCTGTATTGAGCCTGGCCGACGTCTAGAGCGGCGGCATTGTTGCTGAGGACCCGCTGAAGGGACTTGAGCGCCCCCGGACCGCTCACGAAGAATCGCCCCATGTGCGATACATCGAACAGGCCGGCGCTCCGTCGTGTAGCCAGGTGCTCGTCTACCGTCCCGGCCGGATAGGCCAAAGGCATGTCCCAGCCTGCGAAAGCCACCATTCTAGCGCCGAGGGCTACATGCTGGGCGTGAATCGGTGTACGGCGCAGTCCATCATCGGTTGTCAAGGTCCACTTCTCCTTTGCTGCTGTGCACGGCCGATCGTCCGAATCTAAGGCGCCAGAATATCAGTCCGACCATACCGGCGACCAGAAGACAGTAGAGGAGGGGGTATAGCCAGTGTGGCGTGGAGATCGTCGAAAGACGGACGCGAAGGAAGTGATCACCCAAGCGAAAGAGGGTGAAACCCAAGGCGAAGACCAGGAACGGCACGCCGGCGGGTATCGCGTTTCCACCATCCCGGCCACGGCGTTTCGACGACCATACGGCCAGTCCACAGAACACCACGGCCGCGGTCATCTCGTAAAGCTGCGTGGGGTGCACCGGCTGGGATCTAACGTTCATCTGCAGCAGCGAGATCTCGCCCGTCAGCAGATGGTGGGTCCACGCCGAGCTTCCTGCGGGATAGGTCACTCCCCACGGTAGGGAGGTGATCGTCCCGAAACAGCAGCCGTTGAGGAAGCAGCCGGTCCGCATGAGGACGATGCCGGCCGCAAAAGCCGGGACGGTGCCGTCCGCGAGATCCCAGAGGGGCAGGCGGAAGGCTCGGGCCAGGAGCGCGCCGGCGGTCAGCGACACGATCAGTCCTCCGTAGAGGGCGAAGCCCCGGAAGCCCGTGTCGTAGACGCGGCTGAAGTCCTCAGCGTAGTAGCCCCAGTTCACGGCCATATCGAGCAGCCGGGCTCCGACGACTCCTGCCGACAGAGCCACCACGAACGTCGTCAATGCACGCCACCACGAGAAGCCTCTGCGTCGGGCGACCACTGTGGCGATGGCAACGGCGGCTATCCAGGCCAGCACGTAGAAGGTGCTGTAGGCACGCAGCACTACCTCGGTGCCGGCGATGGTGAAGGTGGCCAGTACTGGGTGCACTATTCGGGTCTCCTGGTTGTTTCGTTCGGCGCCGTCCGAGGGTACTCGATCGGGAGGGACGGACGGCAACGAGCGGGAGCCCTGATAGACTACACTGTCTCGTCCTATCCAGAGGGCGAGTGGTGCCGGAGGCCGGTGTGGAGTCGATGGATATCAGAACCAAGATCGGTGAGGCACTGCACCGTCAAGACGTTCGCCGAACCCGCCGCCGCCGGCCTTGGGTGATCACGACGGCGCTTGTCTTTTTCGTCGCCACTGTCGCGGCGATGTCGTTCGGTTGTTCTGCGCCTGGTCCGGCCGCTGTTGCCCAGGCCGGCGGCGGCGGCGGAGCGCATAAGGTGGCCGTATTCGACGACGTGACCGTCGGCCCCGGCGAGACTTTCGAATACGTGGTGGTGGTGGGGGGCCGCGCCACCGTGCTGGGAACGGTCGAGAAGAGCTTGGTCGTGGTGGGGGGCGACGTGATCATAGGCGGGGAGGCGCGGGTGGGCGGCGGCCGTGGTCCTGACCAGGGCACGGCCGTCGTGGTGGTCTTTGGAGACATCGAGGTAGAGCCGGGAGCGACCGTCGTCGGAGGGGTGCACGACGTAGGGTGGCGCTTCGGCGACTGGTTGGGCGCCGTGAGCTTCAGCCCTGACTTCAACAGATGGGATTCGAGGACGATCGGGGGCTGGGTCTGGCTCACCGCCTTCCTCGCCGTTGTGGCCGTCATCATGGCGGCCATCGCTCCAAGGCAGGTGGTTCATGTCAGTGAGAGGGTGCGCGCCCACGTGTTCTCGTCGCTCGGTTGGGGCGCTTTGGTGGTCTTGGTGGCCGTGCCACTCGTTACGCTCGCCGTGCTGGTGTTGGTCCTCTTCCTTGTCGGGGTCTTTCTGCTCGTACCTTGGCTGGGCATCGTGGTGCCGGTCATGTGGTTGTTCGGCTTCGTCACCGTGGGCGCCACGCTGGGCAGGCTCATCCTCGGCAGACGCGGGGACGAACGCGGCCCGGTGATGCTCGCGGCCGTTCTAGGGGTGGTGATACTGAGCGTCCTTTGGTGGATACCGGTGGCCGGTCTCATCATCTTGTTCTTGGTGAGCCTGATGGGCGTCGGAGCGACGTGTGTGTCGCTGTGGGGCGCGATCAGGCGGAAGGAAGTCGGGCGGAATGCGACCTCGGCTTAATCGAGGAGGATCTCCTACTCCAGGTCGGCCCGGAGTAGACCCAGGAGGTTGTAGAGCATCTGGGCGACTTCGCCACGAGTGGCATTCTCGAGGACGTTCCAATAGGCGAGGCTGCCTCTCAGCGCCGTGATGCCGTCGAGTAGTCCGTTGTACTCCGCTATACGTCTGTTCTCGCCGTGCACCGGGTCGATGTAGCTGAGAGACCCCTGCCAGTTCGCGGGAGGCGTCTCGAGAACGGGTCTTCCGGCCCGGACGATCATAGAGATCACCTGCTGGCGGCTGATGTTGTCGAGCGGGCGGAAGGTGTTGTCTGAATAGCCTCTGGTGAGGCCTGTGAGGGCCGCCTTGGCTACGTAGTGATACGGATAGAGCTCCCCTTCCGACTTGTCCACATTGTCGGCGAAGTTGTATCTGTCGCTGAAAGTGGGCGTGAAGATGGTGGAGTTCCACTTGGCCATGGTGAGTACGATCAATTTGGCGAATTGCTGGCGGGTCACGAGGTCGCCCGGCCCGAATCGCCCGTCCTCATAGCCTTCGATGATGCGGTTCATGCTCATCTCGCCGATGGCCTTCAGGTACGGATGGTCGGCAGGCACGTCGGGGAAGGGGGTGAATTCAGCCGTGCTGAGTCGTACGTAGTATAGACCCTTGCTCCCGATGAAGGCCACGATGTCGCCATCCACATCCGGAGCCTCCACCAGTTCGCCTCCGACTGCGAACTCCTGGGTGACTTCTGTGCTCAGATCGTAGACCACGATGCCGGAGGGCTCGCGTTGCTGCCACACGACGGTGTCGCCATCGATGGAGGGGTCGGAGTTCCCGGTTTTGGTGTCCGTCAAGTCGGTAGTCTCACCGCCGGCGATGTCGTGAAGCTTGATCTGGTAGGTGGACCAGGGGTACCAGCCTGCGACCGGCACGTCGCCCGACGACCAGACCACGCGCCCTTTGTCGATCCGGGGACGTTCGTTGTTCTCCGTGCCGGAGGCGATTGAACGACTCACTTGGGTCTTCAGGTTGTAGAGGATGATCTCCGAGCCTTCCCCACCGGCGACATCCTTGACGCAGACCACGTAGTCTCCTGAGATGTCAGGATCGTGGTAGTCGTCGCCTGCGAGCAGCAGGGCCGGCACCTGCGCGGTCTTGCCGTTGAGGTCGTAGAAGTAGATGCCGGATCGGGCCTGGTTGCCGGGGACATGCTTCTCCCACACGATGCGGCTGTTGTCGACGCGGGGGTTCCAGTCCTCGCCGTCGTCCGGGTCGGCGTTGTTGGTGACCCGCTTGACCAAGCCGTTCCCGGTGTCGTAGGCGTATATGTCGCAATAGGCGCCGGCCCGGCCGCCTTGGTAGACCACCCACGGCCCATCAGACGATGGATTGTAGTAGGGACCGGGGGAGGCCACGGGGATCTTGATATTCGCGAGGGTGGCGATGTCGAAGAGGTACATCGTCGAGTACTGTCCCGGCACCATACCCGTCCAGGCCAGGCGGCCTTGGGCGACGGATAGGAAGGTAGGCACCGCGCCTTCGACGGGTGATGGTATCGCCACTATCTGGATCTCAGTCGTGGTGGTGGTCGACTCTTCCTCCGATGTCGTGGTCGTATCCCCATTCTCGGAGGTGGTCGTCGATTCACCGTTTCCTGTAGTCGTGGTCGTAGTCGTCTCTTGAGCGAGAGCGATGGCCCACATCCCTAACAACAACGCCAGCGCACAAATGGCAACGAGCGAAACAGTCAACAGTCTCTGTCTCACGACCCACCTCCGGGGCTTACATATTCCGGGCATTACTTGATACGAGACGGACAGGGCATTCCCTTGCTGCGGGCGCAGCAAGGGCGCACATCGAAGCTTCTCGTTCTGTCCGGCCGATTATCACTGGCTATCAGTCATCGGCTTGCGCTGAACGTGGCCGTCACGGCAGCCAGTTCTTACCGTCCCACCACCTATGCCAAAGTGCAGTGTCCGTGCCCGCCTCATAGTCGGTCCCGCGCACGAAGACGTCGATGCGATTGTCGGCGCCCCAGGCCGCCGCGTCCGGTGAAGATGCGATACGCGAACCGCCCAGATCTTTCCATGGCAGCCATCTGTGGAAGCCGGAGCATGCATCGAGCATGTAGGTTCTTTGCCAGAGGGTGCCGTTGGGGCCACGGGCAAACACATCCATCCTACCGGGGTGCATGGAGCAAACGCCCGGCCCGGATGTCATGGAACCGCCCAGGTTCTTCCACGCCGTCCAGCCGGTACCGTCGGACCAAGCCAAGTGTAGCAGCCCGCCGTCCTTAGCCCGGGCGAAGACATCGAGATGGCCGCTGTCCATAGCCACTGCGGCGGGTTCCGAAGCCAAGTCGCCGCCCAGATTCTCCCATTCGGACCAGGTGGCCCCGTCGAAGGAGATATGCCAGAGGTGGTCGAACGGACCACGCGCGAACACGTCGAGCCGGCCGGGGGCCCGCGAGGCGACCGTGGGATCCGAAGACAGGAGTCCGCCCAGGTTCTCCCATGCGAACCAGGTCGTGGTGCCCCGTCTGTGTAGGAGAGCGTCGTCGGCGCTACGCACGAACACGTCGGTGTAGCCGCTGTTCCACGCTACGGATGCGGGGCCGGAGCCGGGAGCCGTCGTGACGTTCATCCCCTCTAAGTCTTCCCAAGACTCGTCCCCGAACTTCTCGTCGTCGGCCGGCATGTCCGCCTTCGCTCCTTCCGGCCAGGCTTCGCCGTTCCAGATGACCAGCCACCAGATCTTGTCGCTGCTCAGGCCAAACACATCAAGGCCGCCGGTCGTGAAGGCGTCTACGGCCGGACTGCCCTGCATGCCGGTCACACTTTCGACCACGCGGTATCCTTCCACCGTCTGAACCGTCGTAGTGGTCGATGGCGGGATCCCACGGAGATCGGCCCACGAGGTGGCGGCGTTCGGCACCTTGGTGACCCTTGGGGCCGTAGTGGTCGTGGTGGCGGACGAGACGGCCGTTGTATCCTTGTCTGCGGCGGCCGCCACCAGGGCGGGCATCTCCTCAGATCCGGAGGCGGTATAAGCGCTCCGCGGGTCGGTCTGGGCGCCTGATGATCGTTCGATCGCGGACTCCGCGATACCGGTCACCCCGGTCTCCGTGGTGGGACTGTCCTGGCTCAGCGGGGTCGGCGCGAAATAGAAATCCCCGTCACCCGCTCGATGACGGGTGAAGCCTGCGGAGGAGCCCGATGCGGCGTTTCCCACCCCTGAAGAGTAACCGTTGGGATTCGAGGTGACCGCGGGGTCGTGCGGGACGCCGGACGCGGCATGGGAGTCGCCGGGCTTCAGTGTGAACGTGAGCGATACGGCCAACGCGGTCAGCACAACCACCACGCTGCCGACGCCGACCAACAGTCGGCGTCCGCTCTTTCCCGCGGTCTTGGCGGGGCCGCCAGGCTTGAGCTGCATGATGGTCCTCCTAACAGTCCTTCTGTACGCTCGGCGTGTCTCTATACCTCTCATTATGCCGCTCCGCCGAGGAAGGGGCCAATGCCCCGGCTCTCCGACCAAGGTCCTATCCGCGGTCTACCAGTAAGTGTCGGTCGCTCCTGAGGATTACTTAATACAAGATAGAGGAGTGATTCCCTCGCTTGAGGTCAGGAGCCGTCCGATATGGGGCCGAACTGCATGCCCTTGACGTACTCGGTTTGGAAGTCGGGATCAGTCGCCAACTCTACGTATTCCACCTTGGAGGCGGCCCGCGCGGCCTCCTCTCGCTTGTTGACACTGAGCAGGGCGAAACGTGCTCCGTCGCCGGCCGCGTTGCCGACCGAGGTCACTCTTTCGAGTGGACAGTCGGGGAGCATCCCTATCGCGAGAGCGTGGCCCTTATCGATGTATGTGCCGAATGCACCGGCCAGGATGACGCGGTCGGGGCTCCGGACGCCGTACCTGCGCAGCAGTATCTCGGCTCCTGCACGGAGGGCGCCTTTGGCCAGTTGGATGGCCCGGATATCCTTGAGCGATACGGTGATATCGTGGCCGACGGCCGTCTCCTCGGCCCACGCGATCACGAACTTGCGCGGCCTGCCGTTCTCGAGGACGATGCGATCGTGGCGGAGTTCCTGGTTGAAGTTTCCGTTGGACATGATCACGCCCGCCATCATCATCTCGGCGGCGGCTTCGACGATGCCCGACCCGCAGATACCTCGGGCCCCCACCTGATCGGCGGGATAGTCGGTGTGCCAGCCTTCCAGGCCGATGATCTTGAAGCGCACGTCCAACGTCTCGGGCTCTATGCGTATCCTTTCGATGGCTCCCGGGGCGGCCCGCATGCCGAACTCGAGATGCGCTCCCTCGAGGGCGGGTCCGGTGGCGCACGCCGCCGACAACATCCTGCGCCGGTCTCCGAGGACCAGCTCTCCGTTCGTGCCGATGTCGATCAGCAAGAGCACCTCATCCTGCTCATAGGGTTCTTCGGTGATCATGACGGCTACGTTGTCGGCTCCGACGAAGCCGGCTTCTACAGGTAACACATGGATCCGGCAGCCTCGATGGAACTCGAGCCCCAGAGCCGAGGCGGTCGTGTCGACCGCCCTCTGGATCGCCGGCGCGAAGGGTGCCGAGCCCAAAGCTCGGGCGTCGAGCCCCAGGAACAGATGGTGCATAGCGGTGTTGCCCACCATGACCACATCGAGTATGTCCTCAAGGCGGGTCCCAGTGTGCTCGGCGGCTTTGCGGGCGAGGTTGTTGATCTCGGAGATGACGGTCCTTTGCAGGACGGCCGGTCCCTCCGGGTCATGCATGGCATGGTGCAGGCGCGCGATCACGTCGTCACCGAAGGCCACCTGAGGGTTCATGGCGGACTCGGTGACGAGCACTTCCCCGTCCTCTAGGTCGGTGAGGTAGGCTGCTATCGTCGTCGTTCCGACGTCGACGGCCAGTCCCAGGACTCGGCCGGGATCCGTGGCGGGCCGTACGTCGACGATCTTTCTACCGTGCCACACGATGACGGCCAGGTCCCACTGCGCTTTGCGGGCTATGCCGGGGAAGGCTTGGAGCACTTCGAAGTCGAACTCGAGATCTTTCAGTCCATGCTGCTCCTCGAGGGCCGCCAACAGCCGGTCGGCGTCCGCGGTGGCGTCATGCAGGGTAGGGGCGACCAGGGTTGTGTGATGGCTGCGCACCGCAGGGTCCAGCGGTACCGTACGTTTGCCCGCTTCTTTTCGGACCACCTGGCCCACCCGACGACTCTCCTCCGGCACAAAGACACGCACATCTCCGACGACCCGCGTCTGACACGCCAGTCTCATCCCGGCGGCCAGTGCCTCGGCGTTGAAAGCCTTCATCTCCGCCTCGGTCGGCGGGGAGACGCAGTCCCGGTCCGACTCGATCCGCACCCGGCACTTCTTACAGACCCCCTTGCCGCCGCAGGCGCTCTCGATCTCCACACCGAATCCGCGGGCTACAGAGAGCAGGTCCAGGTCGGGCGCGACAAGACCTCGCCTCCCTGAGGGTTGGAAGATAACGGTGAACCCGCTTTTGCCCGCGGACGAAGGAGACTGTGAAGAGTCGCTCATATCATTCTCCCGAGTTATCGTACTTCGTAGCCGGTCGCCATATTTTGCACGTGCGGACATGTAATATCCACCTCGATGCGCCTGACGGGCCTTGTCGCCGACGGCTTCCGCCCCTCGTTTCTTCGTGGGCGTCGTATCAATCCGGTCTGGGGGGAGTCGTGGGCGAGAGCAGGCCGTGTCTGGACTTGACCTCCAGTATGCGTCGCACGGCTTGATCCAGGCGGGTCTCGGCAAGACGCCCGCTCAATACCGCGCCTTCGATCGCGTCCATGATGGCCAGCTGGCGCTCCAGTGTCCCCGTCGATATCACCATGTCGCAGCCGGCCTGCAACGCCAACACGGCGAAGTCTTGCAGGTCGGCGGTAGAACCGGCGACCTCGACAGTCCCGGCCTCCGGCTCTATCGGACCCGACAGCATCGCGCCGGCCATCTCCAGATCGTCGCAGATGACCAAGCCCGAAAAAGCAAGCCCCTCGCGCAGGAGGCCTTCGATAACGGTGGCCGACAGCGACGCGGGCAGGTCGGGGTCGTAGGCGGTGGCGAACACGTGCGCCATCATCACGCCCTCGGCCCCGGAGGCGAAGGCGGTCTTGAACGGCGGAAGGTGGGTAGTGGCGAAATCGGTCTGGGTGGCTTCGGATATCACCGCTTCCCCGTGGGTGTCGCCGCTCGCGCTGCCGTGGCCGGGGAAGTGCTTGACTATCGATATCAGCCCTGCATCCACATATGCCTGGGTCACGACGGCCACGTAGTCGGAGACCACGGTGGGATCACCGCTGTAGCTACGGCTATAGAGGAACGACTCCGGGTCGGAGACCACGTCTGCGACCGGGGCGAGATTCACGTTGATACCTTGTGCGAGGAGACCTTCAGCCGTTTCGGTGGCCATTCGATTCACCTCCAGGAAAGACGACTTCCCTCCCAGCGTGCGTGCTGCCGGGAGTCTGGGGACCCCCTCTCGGACGCGTTGTACGGTCCCGCCCTCCTGGTCTACTGCCACGAAGAGTCCGATGCCCTGTCCGGCGGCTAGGGCGGCGGCCTGTAGATCGGCGGTGAGAGCGGCCATCTGCTCCGCGCCGGCCACGTTGCGCCCCAGGAGCAGCAGTCCGCCCGGAGGTCCCTCCGCCATGAGCCGCTCCGTTGCGGGGATGAGCCTGGTGCCTTCAAAGGCCGGTAGAAGGACCTGAGCCGCCTTCTGGCGCAGCGTCATGTCGCGGAGGAGGGTCTCCTCTGCGCTGGGTAGAGAGGTCGTCGTCGAGCGGGCGCCGGCGAGGGACGCCGAACCGGTCGTGGCGTCGGCCGTATCCGTCGTGACGGCCTGAGTCGGGGCGTTGTCGGTCGTAGAGGCCGTGGTCGGCCTCTCGGCTGTAGTCGTACCGCAGGCCGGCGTCGTGAGTAAGAGCAAGACGAGTAATACGGACGAGAAGATGTAGGTACGCCCCACTGTTGCCGGCTGCCTCCGCACGGGTCAGGGTGATACTGGGGACCCTCGGCCATGTCCGAGGTCCTCGGCGTCGAGGCGTACGTCGAAGCGCCAAGGACCCGGGTGCTGAGCCGGTGGCGGCTTGGCGTGCGCCTGGTCACTCCCTTCTTGCTCCATGCCTTCAATCCTTCCCGGTAGAGTCAGGAAGGGGCGGCGCAACCGGCATCGACGGCCGGGCAGACGGTTGGTCATCGAGACTGAGAGGCAGGGGCAACCGCCCGCGCTGCGGACCGGACGCGGGGCGGATCGTGACGGCTGGCGCTTGGGTTCGACCCCTGCTAGAATCGGGTCAAGCGTAGAAAGGAGGTGGTCCAAATAGACAGTTTGCCTAGTAAGCGCAGCGGCCATTGGACCGGAGGTGGCGCTCGCCTTTAGTCGTTGGATCTCCGACTGACGCCTGCCAACGGCGCCTTCGGGGTCGCAGCGCTTCATAAGATTCGCCGGAGACCGTCTCAATCCTGAGGCGGTCTCCGGCGTTTTACAGCCGGACGGTCTCGTGCATCTTACAGCGAGGCGGTCTCCGGCAGGTCAAGTCGAAGACAAGGCGGTTCAGTCCGCGGCCGTCTCCTGAAGTAGCGGTGTAAGCTGATCGCACATCCAACTCGTGTAATCTACGCAGCGCTCCCGCGCCTCACTAGACCTGAACACGTCCTGTCTCTCAGGTGTGCTGAGATCTAGACCGGTCAAGTCGAAACACCTGCAGGCGCCGAATTCCTCGATGAAGTCGCAGATCAGCTCGCGGAGGCTCTCGGCCGTCATAGGCTTTAGGTCGGGATCGTCGGAGGCCATTTGATGGTCCCGCAATCCGAGCGCGAGGGCGGTCCCCGTGATCACTCCGCAGATCTCTCCCATGCTGACGACGCCCCCTCCCAGGTACCGGGCGGCCGTTGTGAGACGCGGGTCTCCTCCCATCACCAGTA
>JAAYJE010000080.1 GCA_012523095.1 Actinomycetota bacterium
ATCAGTTCCCAGAGAAACTGATCCCTCTTTTCGTGACCAATCTCCTCGAGAACGAACCGGTGCCTCTCTATGGAGACGGCCTCAACGTACGAGACTGGATCTACGTACTCGACAACTGCCGAGCGGTTGAGACGGTGCTGCGTCACGGCCGCGTAGGGGAGATCTACAATGTGGGCGCCGCCAACGAGGTCACCAACCGCTTCATCACCTCGTCCGTCCTGCAGGCGCTCGGATTTGGAGAGGAAATGGTCAAGTACGTGGAGGACCGCCCCGGGCACGACCGACGGTATTCGGTCAAGACAGACAAGATACGAGCCCTGGGGTGGGCTCCAGAGCGCGATTTCCGCGAAGCGCTCCTGGATACTGTGGCCTGGTATCGCGACAACCCCAGTTGGTGGAAGAGCCTTAGAGCGTCCCTGTAGTCGTCCCTGGTTGCAGTCCACTCGGGACTGAGACGGGCACCGTCCGCTACCGTCGCCGTCCGCCACTCAACCGGATTTGGGCGGCTTTGAGCCGGTCGCCCAGCCAGGGGAGATGGCGCGCCCACACTTTCACGGAGTTCAACCGGTCACGGATGCGCCCCCTGACGCTGATCCCATAGACTTCACGGCCGATCATCCGGTCGACGGCCGGGTCGGCGGCTACCGCTGACGGATGACGGAGGGGAAAGGGGAGGGGACCCGGAAGCGATTTCACCATGTATCGCGGCATCCTTCCCTGAGTATGGGTGGAATCGGGTCCGAAGCCGATGTTGTGTATCTGATTACGAGAGGGCATGATGACCAACATCCCGGCCCGCCATAAGGCGAGGAGGAGCTGGTAACTCCACCAGTCGACGTCGGAGTAGAAGCCCCAGTCGAAGATGCGTCGCCAATGCGGTGCGAACCATCGGCCGCCCGGCGAGACCCGCTCCAGACCGCCGTCCTCCAGCCACCGGGGCCAGCCGGCCATCTGCATGTCGTAGAGCCGCCAAACCCGACGCCAGGAAGCCCAGCCCCACACGTGCAGGTAGCGGGAGAAGAAGTAGCTCTCTTCGGGCGTGAAGCGCCAGGAAACCCGATTGTTGCCGCCGATGACGCCTACCCGTTCATCATCGCGGTAGCGCTCGAGCAGCTCGTCGCAGTAGGGGAAGAAGGTTTCCACAGGCAGGACGTCATCCTCTAGGATGATGCCCTCCTCTTCGTGCTCGAAGAACCAGTTGAGACCGCTGACCGGGCCGAGCCTGCAGCCCAGGTTCTGTTCTTGGAACTGCGTCTTCACCTCGCAGGGCCAGTCGACCGCCGTGGCTAGGCGCCGCGTCTCAGCACAGAGCGCCGCCTCGCCGTCGCGACCAGGGCGTGGACCATCTGCAGCCACATAGAGCCTGGGGGGCTGCGCCGCCTTGATGGCTTCGAACACCCGGGCGGTGGTGTCGGGCCGATTGAAGACGAGAAAGAGGATGGGGCTTCTCATCCGCCTGTCTCGTCGCTATGTCCGGCGAGCATGCGGTCTATTCTCGGCGCCGGGTCCTTCAACCGATCGGTACCGCCCACTAGGTCCTCGCTTTGCCGTTCGTCCCCATGGTACAAGAAGTTCGACACAGCATCCTGTGGTAGGCTCAGCGGGCCTGTAGCCACTCAGAAACGAGGCAGCGAGTGCCGACCAAGCCCCTCGTCTCCATACTGACGCCGTCCTTCAATCAGGCCGAGTGGCTCGAGGATAATCTGCGTTCAGTGGCCTTCCATGAGAGGGCCAGCCCTTGTCAAGGTTGATCTTTGCATTCATGTCATTGTCGTCCGGTCCTTTTGCCCCAAGGAGAGTCGGCCCACCGGCCACGCTTCCATCCGCACTCGTTTGTGA
>JAAYJE010000081.1 GCA_012523095.1 Actinomycetota bacterium
AGATGAAGCACGCCGAGACACTGATAGAGAGGATCGTCTTCCTCGAAGGCAACCCGACTGTGAGTGAACTGCGCAAGTTTTCGATAGGCACCGACGTGCCGAGCCAGCTCAAGGGCGATCTCGGCATAGAGATGCACGGCATCAAGACCTACAACGCCGCTATCAAGCAGGCCGGCGACGTGAACGACTTCGCCACTCGTGAGATCCTGGAGACCATCCTTCGGCAGGAAGACGAACACGTAGACGAGATCGAGGAGCTCCAAGACCAGATCGAACAGATGGGACTCCAGATATTTCTCTCCACCCAGCTGTAAGTACGTCCACCTGCCGTCCAGGCCTGACAGAAGGAGCTTAGGAAGAAGGCCGCCGCCAGGTTGAGCAGCATGAGGTCCAGGTAGTCTTTGTACATGGGTGCGGCCTCTCTCCTTCTCCGCGACTCGCAGTCACGCGCGCTCTATTCAGCTAAGCTCTGCCGGTAGGCACACCAGCCGTTCGATAACCGTTTCGGGGGCTGCGGCGGTACCCCGCTCCATACACTACGGACCAGCCTACTGACGCTCGTAGCATTCCCCCGGCATGGGTTCCTCCGGCCAGTGGGCGGTCTCGTAGCCGAGTTCCTTCCGGTATGCCTCCCACCCTTCCAGTCCTTGGACGGCGATGTTGGCCTCGAGCACACAGTCGCTGTAGGCGCACTGGAGCGCACCTTCGATCTCGGCGAGGACCAGATCTCCCTGCCTCATGGCCCGCTGACAGGCCGTGCAGTACACCCACGCCTGATCGCTCACGTCCTCGGCGATACGACAGGCCGCCTTCTCTTCTTCGTTCAGGTCTCGGTACTGCTTCTTCATCGTCCACCCCTCGTCTTGACCGGCGACGCTTCTCGGACACAGCTTCCAAGTTCCCTGATAACCTCTCGGGCACTCATCACCGTTCGGAGTCTCTCATCTGAGACGCTTCTACATAGTCATCGTCTTCCCGCGCTCGAGACGCTGCGGTTGAGTCAGATCGAGGTCAACGCCGGTCCTCGAATCTGCCTCATCTAGTTACGCTGAGCACCACTGCCACGAGTACAAGTATCCCGATGATCATGTACGGCGACCCAAGCAGGATCCTCACTCCCAGGCCGACCTCTCGGCGTCTTCTGCCGCCCCGGCCTCTGCCGCCAACGCGTCCTCTCATAACCATTCACCCTCAAAACGACGACGATACGCCCATTTCACAAGCTGCGCGTGGACCAGATAGGCTCCGACTATCGCTATCAGCACCGGCCAGAAGACGGCCGGAAGGGCGGTGAGTCCCAGCGCTCTCCCCACTGCCGTGAAGGGTACGGCACAGGCGATGGCGATCGCGACCCCGCCGGCCAAGAGCGTCGGAAGCGCCCCGGTGCTCTGGACAAACGGGATCTTCCCGGTGCGCAACATCTGGATGACCAGCACCTGAGTGCACATGCTCACAACGAACCACCCTGTTTGGAAAAGGCTCTGCTGTGCTGCCGTCGATGCTGCAAAAGCGAAAAACATGACCGCGAAAGTAACGAGATCATATACAGAGCTGACCGGCCCCATGTACA
>JAAYJE010000082.1 GCA_012523095.1 Actinomycetota bacterium
AGCCCCTTCTGTTCCTCTACCGCCGCTGTGATAGCCCCCAACGTTTCCGAACATTCGGCCTCCAGTTGGCCCATCTCAGCCGAACGACGGTGCAGTTGATTCTCGATCCTCAGCAGGTTCTGTGCCGCTCCGGCTACCGCCTGCTTGGCTTCGGCCAGCCTCCGGACAGGGTCGGCAACGAAATCGTCCACGGGTGCGAGCGCGCCTAGGGCTGTGCGATCGTTCTCAAGTTCGACCCACGTGGGCCACAGTTCTAAGAGGCGCTCGTGCCACGATAGTTCCGCCCGGGTAGCGCGTTCCATCTGGCTGAGTTCGGTCAACCGTGTTGCGACCGCCTGCTCTTCGGAGAGAATATCTGGATAGCGCTCCGCCCGCAGACGGGCCTCGATGAGGTCGTGTTCCCGCGCTGAGAGTGCGGACAACAGAGCATTGATCTCACCGTCGCCGGATCGCGGTTTCAGGAGCCGCCCGGTCGTCTTCTCGATATCCTGGGTCACTTGGCGAATAGAGCGACCGGTGCCGCCCAAACCTGCAGCGAATATGCGCGAACGCACCTGTTCGGCAGTGAGGGAGTCGAAGTCGCGAAGCTCGTCCAAGCTGAAAGCGAAGACCGTCCGGAAAGTCTGGGCGTCCACACCGCCCACGAGCCGTTGGAAATCGCTATCGGTGAGATGAGTATCGTCCGCCAGCGTGATCCGCGATCCTCGGCCCACCTGGCGTTCAATAGTGATAGGCCCGGCATCGGTCTCCAGGAAGATCCGGCCGCCGTGGCGGCCGCCGTGAAGCGGCGGATACGCCGGGCCCTTGCCCCTGACCGCCCTCGGGAAGCCGAAGAGGACCCCGCGCAGAAAGGCAAGGAGCGTACTCTTGCCTGCTTCATTCGGACCACCGAAGACCACGAGTCCACCCGGTAGATCCCGGACCTCATAGGCACTCAGGATCCCGAACCCCTCCACATACCAGCCGGTCAGTCGCACGCGGAAGCCTCGCTTTCCAGCGCCTCCAGGGCCAGCAGCGCAGCTTCCTCCAGCAATCGCGGTAGATCCTCCGCCGATGGAGCACCGTAGCGACGGACGAGTTCGGCCGGCGCAGTGGGAGTGAGTGCGCGCAGCAACTGCTCCTTGTTACATGGATCGTCCGCAGCGGTCTCAGCCAGAGTGAGCAGATTAGACGAGAAGTCGTCCCGCGCTCTGATGACGTCCAGATCCAGCAGGGGCCGGGTTGCGAGCTTGATGCTCTCCCACCAGAAGGGTGGGTCGGTGTCCGAGAGAGAATCCCTGAGATCGCGCAGCAGATCGGCCACCGCCCCCGGCGCGGTCAGATCCCGGTGCAAAGTGCTTCCTCCGGGGTTGCCGCCGTGTAGCGTGGCACGTGCGAGAAGAGCGCGACCTTCGTGCTCCTCACGGGCGGTGACCGCGCGCCCCAGCAGCTCAGCACGTACCTCCCCAAGGTCGGCCTCCTCCCCCAGGCGGTCCACGTCGAGACGTATGTCGATGAATCGCACAGCATCCAGACTCACAGACTCCACCGTACGTACCTGGTCACCATCGACCTCGACGATCACGGCGCCTTTGACCCCCATCTCGGCCGGCTTAGGACTACGCCCTTGGGTGTTCCCGGGATAAACCACCCAGGGCCTGTCGTCGCTGAGGACGACGGCGCGATGAATATGGCCGAGAGCCCAGTAGTCGATGGCCGCGCCCCGCAGATCGGCCAGCGAGCATGGACTGTAGGGCGAATGCTCAGGTTGGTCCCCCACGCTGCAGTGCAAGAGGCCTATACGGAAGCCGGTCCCGGCCTCTCGGCGGTCGCGCGGGGACGCTTCACCACCCGCACGGGGAAAACGAAGGGCCAGGTTCTCAGCGACCTCCCGGCGCCCGTAGCTCAGCCCGTAGACCGTGGCGACCCGCTCACCGGCCACCTCCACAGGGACTCCGATAACCTCATCGGAGCCGAAGAACGTCACCTCCTCGGGCCAGGAGCGCACCGCCGACCAAGCGCCCAGAGGATCATGATTGCCGTGGACCACGAACGTGTGCACTCCGCGCTCGGCCAGACGCTGCACTCCCTGCAGGAAGCGCAGTTGCGCCCGCACCCCCCTTTGCTCCCCGTCGTAAAGGTCGCCGGCCAGAAGAACAAAAGCAGCCTCCCTCTCGAGAGCCACTCGGATCAGGTTGTCGAAGGCCTGCAGGGAGGCGTCGCGTAGGAGCTCCGCCATGTCGGCGGACACCCGCGCCAACCCCTCGAAGGGCGTGTCGAGATGGAGATCGGCGGCGTGTACGAAGCGGAACCTCATGTGCCTCCCGTCGGAGAACCTGCCGGACCATACTACTATAGCGGCGCCTCCGGACGGTGCGGCACTCGACGCCGGCGGCGCGGCCGCCGGCGTCGAGTGCCCCGTCCACTTCACCGCCTTCTCCCGTCGGCCGTCGACGGAGCTCCGCCCGGCGGACGACGCCCCCGCGCATGCCGCGAAGACCGGTGCTAGAATCACGAGAAAAGGAGGTCGGGCGTGATAGATTGGGACAGCAAACTCGCCGGTGAAGGACTCAGCTTCGACGATATCCTCCTCATCCCGGCGGAATCCG
>JAAYJE010000011.1 GCA_012523095.1 Actinomycetota bacterium
GGAGGCCGAGACCGGAACAGGGAAAGCGGCGGCGAAGGACCGGAATAAGGCTCGCGTTGGCGGGCAGGATCGAAAGACCGGGAGGGTGTTCTGGCCAATGTGTTGATATCCGTGGCCGTCGGGGTCGGGTTCGCCGTCGTCTACCATCTTCTTTCTATGAAGCTGCAGGTCTGGGTCGCCCATCGCAGTTCGGCCATGGTGCCTCTCGTGACGATCCTGGGGTTCATCGTGCGGTTGGCGGTCTTGGCTGCGATCCTTGTCATGTTGGGCCTGTGGACTCCGCTCAACATGCTCGCCGTGTGCTTGGCCTTCGTGGTAGTGTTCACGGGCCTGATGGGCTATACGCTCTATGCTGTCGTATCAAAACGTCACGGCGCGCCGCCTCCGGCGGACGCCGGCGGTGTTCAGTAGGGGAAAGCCGTGCTACTTGCTCTGGCCGAAGAAGCTGCCGAAAGCAAAGTCGTAGGAGCCCTGCACGAGCTCAACGTGCAGACGGTCGTCTCCATCCCAAAACTCGGCCCGATAGATTTTTCCATCACGAACGCGGTCATCTACATGTGGGTCTCCGCGGTGGTGGTGTTCCTGTTCTTCTTCATAGCGGCCAAGAGATCGAAGAGGGAGCCGGAGAAGCTCCAGACCACCGCCGAGATCATGCTGAATTTCGCCACGGGACACCTGACCGGCCAGATAGGCGAGAAGGGCAAGAAGTATTACTACCTCATCCTGACCATCTTCGCCTACATCTTCGTGACCAACATCATCGGGCTGATCCCTAAGCTGGAGGTGCTGAAGCCCTATACGCCGACGGCCAACATCAACGTCACGGCCGGGATGGCCATCGTGGTGTTCTTGGTCACGCAGTACCAGGGTTTCCACCGGCACGGCGTAGGCGGCTACCTCAAGAGTTGGATGACCCCGCCGGGGGTACCGAAGGCGATCGGTATGCCGCTCAACGTCATCTTCTTCCCCGTGCACCTCATGGGCGAGTTCTTCAAGCCCCTATCGCTCTCGGTGCGACTCTTCGGCAACACGATCGCCGGACACCTGATCATCCTGGTCATGGTGGGGCTGATACTGGAGTTCGCGAGCGCCATCGTGATCATCCCCGCTGCGCTGTTCGTCATCATCATGACGGCTTTCGAGGTGTTCGTCGCCTTCATCCAAGCCTACATCTTCTCGCTGCTCTCGGTCGTGTACATCGAATCAGCCATATACGCCGGCCACTAGGAACATCCCGCACCAAGGACATCCCACACCAAGGAGGACAAGACAATGGCATTCGACGCTGACACCGCCGCCAGACTGGCCGCCGGCATCGGCATGGGCTTGGCGACTCTTGGCCCGGGGATCGGCATCGGCTATCTGACCGGCCGCACCTCGGAAGCCATCGCCAGGCAGCCGGAAGCCTCCGGCGACATCCGTACGGCGTTCATCATCGGTATGGCGCTCACCGAGGCGCTGGCGCTCTACGCCTTCGTCATCGCCATCATCCTGATCTTCGTCGCCTGACGGGCGGGCAGGGAGTCCATCACGCGGCGATGTATTCCGAATAGGGGAGCAATAGGTACAGCATGAACATATTCTCTCTTGACCCGGGGCTGTTCTTCTGGTCGATGATCACCTTCCTCATCCTGGTCGCGCTGCTGTACAAGTTCGCCTTCAACCCCCTGATGCGGATGCAGAAGGCGCGTCAGGACCAAATCCACCAATCTATCGTCGAGGCCGAGAAGCTCCGGGACGAAGCCCAGGAGCTGCTGGTCAGCTATAAGCAGCAACTGTCGGCCGCACGCGAGGAGGCGGCGGGTATCGTCGACCGAGCTCGGAAGGCGGGGGAGTCCAGCAAAGCGGAGGTTCTAGAGGAGGCGCGGGTGCAGGCCGAGGCCACTCTGGCCAAGGCCCGCCAGCAGATCGAGCGCGATACCAACCAGGCGCTTCAGAGGATCCGGGAAGAGGCGGCCGATCTGACCATCGCAGCAACCGAGAAGGTGGCCCGCACGAGTCTTTCGGAGGAGGACCAGCTCCGGCTGATCCAGGAAGCTATCAACGAGATCGACCTGAGCAAGATCAGCGAGAACTAGAAGAAGAGGACCGGCAAGAAGCTCATGAGCGAAGGCAAGATCGCACGAGTCTACGCGAACGCGCTCTACGAGGCCGCGGATGAAGAAGGCCGCGTCGAAGAGGTCAGGCGTGATCTAGGCGAGTTCGTGGCCGCCGTGGAGGACTCGGCGGAGCTTCGCCGGTTCCTTGTTGCCGAAGAGATCCCCGACGCGCGGAAGAGCAGAGTCCTTATGGAGCTGACCGAAGGCGGCGATAAGCTGATGCGCAACCTCCTGCGTCTCTTGGTCGACAAGAGCCGGGAGAGCGAGCTGGAAGGGGTCTACAGGGCATTCGTCAAGCTGGTCGAGAAGGCCCAAGGCTTGGTGCATGTGGAAGTGGTCTCGGCAGTGCCTCTCCCGGTGCCTGTGAGTGAGGCGCTGAAGAAGAAGATAGAGTCCTCGCTGGAGAAGACCGTAGAGCTCACTCTGACCGTGGATAGAGAGATCCTTGGCGGGCTCCGGCTGCGGGTCGGCGATAGGGTCGCCGATGCCAGCGTACGTTACCGGCTGGAGCGCCTCCGCGAATCGTTGACTGCCCCTACTGCAAGCTTGGAGGGTTGAGTTGAAGTTGCGTCCTGAGGAGATAACCAGCGTCTTGAAATCCCGCATCCAGCGGTACGAGACGGGCATCGACATCCAGGAGGTGGGCACCGTCGTGCAGGTGGGCGACGGCGTGGCCCGCATCCAGGGCTTGGAGAACGCAGTGGCTTCGGAGATGCTCGAGCTGCCCCACGGCGTCACGGGCTTGGTGCTCAACCTGGAGGAGGATAGCGTGGGCGCGGTGCTCATGGGTGAGGACACGCTCATCAAAGAGGGCGACCAGGTCAAGCGGACCGGCCGGGTCATCCAGGTGCCGGTGGGGGAAGCCCTCGTGGGCCGGGTAGTCAATCCGCTTGGGGTGCCGCTTGACGACAAGGGCCCCATAGAGACGACGGAGTCTCGTCCGGTAGAGTTCAAGGCTCCCGGCGTCATCCGTAGGCAGCCGGTGAAGGAGCCTTTGCAGACGGGCATCAAGGCCATCGACTCCATGATCCCCATCGGTCGCGGACAGCGGGAACTCATCATCGGCGACCGCGGCACGGGTAAGACCGCCATCGCCGTCGACACCATCATCAACCAGAAGGGGCAAGACGTCATCTGCGTCTACGTGGCCATCGGCCAGAAGGCGTCCACAGTGGCCGGTCTTGTCGCCAAGCTGGAAGAGCATGGCGCTATGGATTACACCGTCGTGATCATGGCTCCGGCCTCCACCTCGGCCCCTATGCGATATATCGCTCCCTATGCCGGCGCGGCCATGGGTGAGTACTTCACCTACTCCGGCCGCCACGCGCTCTGCATCTATGACGACCTCACCAAACACGCCGACTCCTACCGGCAGATGTCGCTTCTCCTGCGCCGTCCGCCGGGCCGCGAGGCCTTCCCGGGCGACATCTTCTATCTGCACAGCCGCCTGCTGGAGCGGGCCTGCAAACTCAGCGACAAGGAGGGCGGGGGCTCTCTGACCGCTCTGCCGGTCATCGAGACCCAGGCCGGTGACGTGTCGGCCTATATCCCCACCAACGTCATCTCCATCACCGACGGCCAGATCTTCCTGGAGAGTGACCTGTTCTACTCCGGTATCCGGCCCGCTATCAACGTGGGCATATCGGTATCCCGTGTAGGCGGCAACGCACAGATCAAAGCCATGAAGAAAGTGGCAGGTTCGTTGCGTCTCGATCTCTCCCAGTTCCGGGAGCTGGAGGCCTTCGCCAAGTTCGGTTCGGAGCTCGACCAAGAGACCCAGAGGGCGTTGGCGCGCGGAGAGCGGCTGGTCGCGTCGCTGAATCAACCGCAATACGTCCCCTGGCCGGTGCAGGATCAGGTGATGATCATCTTCGCCGCCACGCAGGGCTGCGCCGACGACATCCCTGTAGCGGACATCTCACGGTTCAACGCTGCGTTACGTGACCATCTGGCCCAGCAGACCCCTGAGATAGGGGCCGACATAGCCGCGACCAAGGACCTGAGCCCGGAGACTGAGGCCAAGCTCCGCACGGCTATCGATGAGTTCCGAGAGATCTGGTCGACGGACGAGAGCATTCTCTAGGGCTCCATGGCATCCCAACGTGACATACGCCGGCGGATCGTCTCGGTCCAGAACACGAGGAAGATCACCAAGGCCATGGAGATGGTGGCGGCCGCTCGTCTGCGCCGCTCGCAACAGCGCATCGAGGCCACGCGCCCCTACGCGCTCAACATGCTGGAGTTCATAGGGCAGCTGGTGCACTACCTTCAGGTCGACCTGAGCCTGCATCCGTTGCTGAAGCCTCGCGAGGAGATCAAGAAGGTGGCTGTGATCGCGTTGACCGCCGACCGAGGTCTGTGCGGGGCGTTCAACTCCAACATCATCAGGCGGGCGCTGGATCTCGTGGATAGCTACACGGCTAAGGGCGTGGACTACGACCTGGTGGTCATGGGGCGTAAGGGTGTGGGCACCGTGCGCTTTCTTAAGAAGTACCGGCTTGACAAGGCGTACATGGATGTCACCGACCGGGCGGCCTTCCTCGAGGCTCAGGCGCTCACCAACGGGGTCGTCCGCCGGTATTCCGCCGGCATCATCGACCGGGTACACCTGGTGTTCAACAGTTTCAAGAGCCCTATGGAACAGTTCGTCACTGAGCAGGTGATACTACCCATACAGGAGGAGATCGCGGACCTCTACACGCCGACCGGCGCTCAGGAGCACATGGACTTCTTGTACGAGCCTTCAGCTGAGGCGATCCTGGCTGATCTGCTTCCCTCGTACGTGGAGATCACCATCTATCGGGCCATCCTGGAAGGCATGGCCAGCGAACATGGAGCCCGCATGACGGCCATGCGCAGCGCTTCGGAGGCGGCCGACGAGATGATCGACGACTTGACCCAAGCCATGAACCGGGCGCGGCAGTGGTCTATCACCCAGGAGATCCTGGAAGTGGTGGCCGGTGCGGACGCGCTCTCCGGATAGCTAGGCATGTTCAGGCGATGATATCCCGCCGACATGTCATGCCGAGACGTGCCAGAGAAGGAGGACCCAGAAGGTCATGAACAAAGGCAAGATCGTGGAGATCATCGGGCCGGTGCTCGATGTGGAATTCACCGAGTCGCTCCCGGCCATATACAACGCCCTCGAGATCGACGTGGAGTCGGGCTCGAACAGGATCCGCCTGACGGCGGAAGTGCAGCAGCACCTAGGCGACAACAAGGTGCGTGCAGTGGCCATGGACTCGACCGACGGTCTTGCCCGTGGCATGGAGGTGACAGACACGGGGCGGTCCATCGCGGTCCCGGTCGGGCAGGCCACTCTCGGCAGGTTGTTCAACCTGCTGGGAGACCCCATCGACGAAGGCGATCCTCTGCCGGCTGATGTAGAAAGATGGCCCATCCACCGTCCGGCCCCCGCTTTTGAAGAGCTCGAGCCGACGACCGAGATCCTCGAGACCGGCATCAAGGTCATCGA
>JAAYJE010000083.1 GCA_012523095.1 Actinomycetota bacterium
GTCTACTTGATCGACTGGGTCAAGTTCAGGCGTTATCAGAACAAGCAGAAGGGCTCATTCAAGTAGCGAGCGGTAGCCTAGTCGACGGAGGCGCTGGATCATGTTGCAGACTGTGGCCGACGTCCTTAGACACCGTCGGACCCAGGGCTGGTTGGTTGGCGGCAGCGTGCGGGATGCGCGACTGGGCCGGTATTCTCCGGACCTGGACATCGTGGTGGCGGGTGAAGCGACGGGGTTCGTAGTGGAGTTGGCCGGGGAGCTGAGAGCGCCTTGGTTCGCTCTCTCCGAGCGCCATGGCGCCTACAGGATCATGGGCCGGCAAGGGCGGATCGATGTCGCGGCTTTGCGAGGGGGCGATATCCTCACCGATCTGGCCGGGAGAGACTTCACCATTAACGCCATGGCTCTGCCCGTTGGTGGGGAAGGTCTCATCGACCCCTTCGACGGAGCTTCGGATCTGGAGCAGGGACGGTTGGTGGCCGTCTCGGAGCGCATCTTCGCCGACGATCCGCTGCGTCTCATGCGGGCGGCCCGCTTCTGCCATGTGCTGGGCCTGCGGCCCGATACCGCGCTCATGTGGGCGCTCCAGGATCAGGCTTCTCTTCTGTCCCGCGCGGCTTCGGAACGAGTCGCCGCGGAGATGGTATCCACCCTGGAAGAGGGTCGGGCCGTTGATGTGCTGCATCTGTGGAACGATCTAGGCCTGCTCAGAGTGCTGCTGCCGGAGCTGTCGCAGTCGGGGAGGTTGGCTCCGACGTTCGCATTGGTGAAGCATCTCGATGACCTGGTGGCGTGTCCGGCGGTATGGTTTCCCAACACGGGCGACCTACTGGAGGAGAGGCTGACCCGGCCGGTTGACGGTGCGGTGACCCGACCGGTGGCCCTGAGGTTGGGAGGGCTCATGCATAGCCTCTCAGGAGACGAAGCGCTGACGGCCGTCCGGAGGCTGAAGCTGTCCGCCGCTCTAGGCTCGTTGCTTCGCACTGTAGCCGAGTTCGGCCCTTTGCTCTATGACGGTGACTCTTCAGGCGCCTTGCCGGCGGGATCGCTCGGGTCGCCTGCCGGGCTCGTTGGGCGCCCGGCCGTGCTGTTCCTATGGGAGGCGGCCCCCTGGGAACCGGAGGTCATCTGCATCATGGCCGCCGCCGGCCGGGCACCCAACGAGGAGGCCGGCCGGGACTCCGGGACGATCCTTGGGAGGGCCCGGACGCTCATGACTTTGTGGGGCCGGCGGGAGGTCCACGGCGTGCCCCGTCCGCCGTTGGACGGGGACGTGCTCATGCGCGAGTTGGGTTTGAGTGCCGGGCCGCTGCTCGGAAGTGTACTCAGGGAGGTCCGTCTTGCCTGGGAGGCGGGAGAGACGACTACCTACCCGGAGGCGCTGACGGTGGCCCGGGCCGTGCTCTCGGGGGACCGAGCGCCGGCGACCTGAACGAAGGGGCGGACTGCCGGCATGGTCGGTCATCTATGTTGCCCAGTCTGTTCTTGAAGCCTCCGTACCCCTCGGTGGCGCCCATGGCCATCGACTCGGTGGCCGCGCTGCTATTGCCGGACGGCTATGTCCAGCAATTCGACCGGCCCCTTCTCGAGGAGCTCCACGGTCTCCCGGTCGCCTACCTCAAGGTTGTAGTGCTTGTAAGCCTCGGTCAGGGTGTTGTCCTTGTCGGTGACGTGCCTGCCCCGGTATTCGCCGAGGTAGCTGTTGCATTCCCCGAACTCCTTGATGTCGGAATCGCGGAGGGCCAGATATCTTGCGTTGAGCTCGGTCATCTTTGACTCGTATGAAGCGTAGAGATTCTCCGGCTGCGGCTTGAGGACGGCGGGCTGTGGATCGCCTTGGGTCAGGTCGGCCGCTTCGCCGACTACCTCATCAGCAGCCTCTCACGTCTTCTAAGTCCACCCACCCCCATCTTTCCTCCTTGTTCTTTATGTCAACGATCCACCGGCAGGATCCCGGCGCATCGAACACTGTAGGGCCCAGACCGCGGGAATCCCAGCCGCCCGCCCCGATTGCTGCTACGATGGTGCGCGGCTGAAGACCGTCGCGGAGACACGTGAGGGATCTACCCATGAAGGAATACCCCAGGCGCTTCTACCGTCGCCCCCTGCATCTGGCCCACGACCTACGCGCGGTGAGGCGGACCCGCAGGCGGATAAAGAGGCTTCATGGGGGCGAGTCCATCGACCGTGCCTTCCGGGAACGTCTGATGCTGACGGTCACCGAGGTCAACGGCTGCCGCTACTGCGCGTACGTGCACGCCAAAGCGGCGCTGGCCGTGGGCGTGACCGACACGGATATCATCGCGCTCACTGCGGGCAGCCTGCAGGGCTGCCCTCCGGAACAGGTCCCGGCTCTCTTGTATGCGCAGCACTGGGCCGAGACCGACGCGGAACCGGATTCCGAGGCTCGAGAGCGTATCATCGAGATATATGGCGAGGCGAAGATCGAGGCCGTGGAACTCGCCCTGCGCATGATCCGTGTCGGGAACCTCATGGGCAATACTGTGGACTACCTGCTTCATCGCATCTCGTTCGGCCGCTGGGGGGGCGCCAAGCAAGGGAGTCGCGGCGGGACGCCTTACGCGGGGTGAGGCCGCACCGCCGGGCCGCACCGCCGGGCCGCACCGCCTATTCGTCGGGGAACATGTCGGGCCGCAGACCGATGCCGACGATGCTGCAGGCTTGAATGGGGGCAAGGCCCAGGGCCTTCGCCTCCTCTATCAGGGCATCATCACCTGAGCCGGGGTTCAAAAAGAACTCTCGTGGCGAATGCGCCGCCACGGCGGCCAACATGTGCCTGCCGGCCTCCGGGGGGACGTACATGGAGACGCAGTGGACGCGGGCAGGGACGTCGGCGATGGAGGCATAAGAGGGTAATCCTTCGATCTCCTTGGCCTTGGGATTGACGGGGAAGACGGTCCACCCCTTCTGCACAAACGCCCTCACGGCCTTGTTGCTGAACTTACTCCTATCGGCCGAGGCTCCCACTATGGCTACGCAGTCGATCATCGTGATATCTCCAAGGAAGAATGGGCTGTGGTCCGGCCCTGCCGGTCCGGTATGCCGTGGTATTATATCGTGCCCTTTGGGCTTGTTACCTCGCGGGACGTTTCAGTTGGAGGCACTTTGAAGGACGACATACATCCGAACTATGTAGAGAGCAAAGTCACCTGCTCCTGCGGCGAGACGTTCATGACTCGCTCGACTCTGCCGGAGATCAAAGTCGAGGTCTGCTCTGCCTGCCATCCGTTCTACACGGGCAAGCAGAAGCTGGTCGATACCGCCGGCCGAGTGGAGAGGTTCAACAAGAAGTACCGCCGCACTGAGAAGAGCAGTTAGCCTTCGCAGGGCAAGCTGTGTCCGCTCATCTTAGGGTAACGCTCCTCCAATACACGCCTTTCCCGGAGCGGGCTGTCGCTTCCGCGGGGAGGCTCTGCTACGCGCCGGTGGGCGCGGCTGAACTCAAAGAAGCCATGAGCGATGACGACGTGCGTCGCCTGGTGCGGGGGCTGGTGCGTTCAGGCCACATGAGTGCGCTTGAGCACGCCGTCTTCACCTTTGCGGTCGACGGCATATCAAGGGCCTGCTCCCATCAGTTGGTCCGTCACCGGGTGGCTTCGTACAGCCAGCAGTCCCAACGTTACGTGCGTTTCGGCTCCGACGGGGGCTTCGTGACGCCTCCACACATAGCCTCGTCGCCTGAGGCCCGGGCGGTATTCGAAGAGGCTATGGACAACGCCCGCCGTTCCTACGAGCGTCTCGTCGAACTGGGCATCGGGGAGGGCCGGGGCAACGAGTCGGTGTTCGAGGATGCTCGTTTTGTGCTGCCCAATGCCGCTGAGACCAAGATCGTGGTCAGCATGAACGCCCGGGAGCTGAGACACTTCTTCTCGCTCCGCTGTTGTCGGCGCGCCCAATGGGAGATCAACCGGCTGGCCTGGGTGATGCGCTTCCTGGTCTCGTCGATGGCGCCGCTCCTATTCGAGAGCACAGGCCCGGGATGCATGACAGGGGGATGCCCCGAGGGCAAGATGTCCTGCGGCACGCCCTACACGGAGGAAGAGTTGCTGGGCATGGAACTCGCGCGGTCAGTGACGGGTGCGGGCTAGGTGGCGACGCACAGCGCAACTGGTGAGGAGCAGGCCGTCCAGCAGGATCTCGCCGTCGCCGGCTCGGCGGGCGAGGAGGGCGGGGGCGTCGCCTGCGTCTGGGAGAACACCTTCGGGGGCCAGGCGGTCATCGAGGGAGTGATGATGCGTGGCAAGTACAGTTGGGGGTTGGCGGTTCGCAGACCCTCAGGCAGCATAGCCCGTTCGGCCTATCCGCTCCAATCGCTCGCCTCTCGCTATCGGTGGCTCCGGCTGCCCGTGGTGAGGGGGATCATCTCCCTGTACGAGTCGCTCAGCCTCGGTGTCAAAGCTCTCGGCATGTCGGCCAATATAGGGATGGAGGACCCCGGCGCGGCCGAGGGACCGATCTCCGACGGCGGTACTGCTTCGCACGACCGTTCGGCCGCGGGCGGCGACAAGACTCCCAATGGCCGTGGGAGCGCCGCAAGCGACTCGACTGGTGATGACGGTGTAGCTGCGCAGATCGCCCCGGCATCCGACGACGAAGTGGAGTTGCCCGAGCGCCCACCTGCCTTCGGTTGGAAGGAACTGGCCGTCACGGTGGTCGTCGCGGTGGGCTTCGCCGTCGCGCTCTTCATCGTCATCCCACTCTTCGTGGTGAAGATGTTCGAGGAGACCTTCTCCAATCCGTTCGTGTTCAACCTGGTGGAGGGGATCATCCGCATAATCATCTTCATCCTCTACATCGTGGTGGTCTCGTTTATCCCCGACCTACGGCGGGTATTCATGTACCACGGCGCCGAGCACAAGGTGATCCACGCTTATGAGTCTTGCGGCAGGCCGGACGCTGATCGCGCCGTGGGTTTTTCGACGCGGCACCCGCGCTGCGGCACCGGGTTCCTGCTCATCGTGATGGTGATCGCGGTATTCGTGTTCGCCATTGTGGGCAAGCCCAGCCTGCCGTGGTTGGTGCTGTCCCGTATCGTGGGGATCCCGCTCATCATCGGCGTCTCGTACGAGATCGGGATCAAATGGCTGGGCAGGCACCCCGATGGATTCATAGCCCGCTTTTTTCTCTGGCCGGGGCTCCAATTGCAGCGCCTGACCACCCGTGAACCCACTCCCGACCAGCTCGAGGTGGCGGTTGCGGCTCTGGAGGAGACCATGCGCCTGGACGAGGTCGAGTACAAGGCTCTTGCCGACGCGGTGGCTCGGGCATGATCGAACGGCTGGTAGCGGAGATAGAAGAGAAGTACCGCGTCCTCACAGTGGAGTTGGCTGATCCCGAGGTCCTCCGTGA
>JAAYJE010000084.1 GCA_012523095.1 Actinomycetota bacterium
AAGCCGAGGAGAAGGGGATCGACCTGAGCGTGGTGATGATGGAGGACTACCTCCACTCTGTGCCGGACTTCTACACCCCGGTTGTCATCACCAGCGAGGCCGAGATGGCGAAGCGGCCGGAGGTTGTCGAAGCGCTCCTTGTGGCCCTGTCTCGTGGCTACACCTTCGCGGCCGAACATCCGGATGAGGCCGCCGACATCCTTCTAGAAGCCGTGCCCGAACTGGATGCCGCGGTCGTCAGGAAGAGTCAGAGGTGGTTATCCAAGTACCACATAGCCGACACCGGCCGCTGGGGTGAGCAGAAATACGGCGTATGGCAAGATTACGCCGACTGGTTGGTGGAGAACGGCGTTGCGAGCGCCTCCATTGTGGCCGAAGAAGCCTTCACCAACCGGTTCCTGCTCCGATGACGAGGATGCTCCGATGACGAGGAAGGTGGCCGTACTGAGGATCCCTCATGGCCCGTCTCACAACGGGTGGCCGGAGTGACGCCGCCACGAATAGAGTTGCGCAACGTGAGCAAGACCTTCGTCGGCAGCGGGCGCGTCGTCCACGCCCTGCACGACGTCTCCTTCCAGGTGATGCCCGGGGAGTTCGTCACCATAATCGGCGCCAGTGGGAGCGGGAAGAGCACGCTGTTCAATCTGTGCGTGGGCCTACTGGAGCCCGATGAGGGTTCGATCATCATAGACGGGAACCGACCTCCAAGCCGCTTAGGGATGCTGGGGTACATGCCGCAGCGCGATCTGTTGCTACCTTGGAGGAGCGTCCTTGACAACGTGATCTTGCCCCAGGATATCAAGGGCGTTCCCCGGAAGGAGTCCCGGCAGAAGGCCATGGACATGGTCAAGCGCTTCGGCCTGGAAGGTTTCGAACACGACTATCCGTCCGCGCTCTCGGGTGGGATGCGGCAGCGCGCGGCTCTACTGCGCACCTGGCTGACCGGTTGCGACACCCTGCTGCTCGACGAACCGTTCGGAGCGTTGGACGCCCTCACCCGCAAAGAGCTCCAGGACTGGCTGCTCGGAGTGTGGCAGGAATTCGGCCGGACTGTGGTGTTCATAACCCATGATGTCGAAGAAGCCGCCTACCTGGCCGACCGTGTCATAGTCCTGGGCGCCCGGCCGGGGACCGTCAAGCGCGAGTTGGTGGTGGATCTACCCCGCCCTCGGCGGCTGAGCATGTTGGCCGAACCCGGCTTCGGCGAATTGGTCCGGACACTCTTGGCGGATCTCGGCGTGGATGGGTCCGTCTACCTGTAGAAGAGGATCTCGGATAACTCCACTCCCCAGCGGTTCTCGGTCAGCTTGGCGAGCTCCGTGAACCAGATGCGTCCTTTGGTGATACCGCTCTGCAGCGTGATGATCTGGGTGGACTCCCCGTTCAGCCGCTCCACCTGAGCCATGCCTCCCGACGACGTGAACCGCAGCAACTGTCCCCTCCAGCCCTCGACAGAGGAACGGATCTCAACGACCGTCGCCTCTTCCTCCAGGAGGAAGTCTATGCCGACTCCCGTCTTCAGGTCTCCGAATGCGGCGGACCGGTAGAGCTCGGTGGTCCAAACGGTGCTCTCCTTGCCGTCGATGAGGTTGGGCAACTTCTCAGGGTTCTCCACGTTATCCCCTTCGAAGTCGACGTCGTCAAGACTCTCGACCTTGACCGGTATGGCTTCTCTTGTCACGGTGAGACGGAGCACGTCGTCGCGTCCCTTCATCTCCGCCTCCGGACTCTGCTCCAACACGACGCCGGCCTCTCTGTCCAGTGAGAGGATCTCATCGGTCACCTCGACCGTCATGCCCGTCTCGTCGGCCAGCACCCTAGCCTGGTCGACAGTGAGCCCCAACACGTGGGGCGCTCCACCCCCGGTCAACGTGAAGACGAGCGCCAGCGCAACGGCGACCGCGGCGACGGCCGTCAGAGCCCCTATCCACTTCCAGCGCCGCACGGTCCGGCGTTTGCGGGCCATCTCGCGTGCCCGTTCCCGCACCCAGTCGCTCTCTCCCGTGTCGTCATCGCGCGAGATGCCTGTTCCGCCCGCAGTCCCAGCCGGGTAGGAGCGGGCGGCCCTCTGCTGGGCTCCACCGCGGCGGGAGGCGCGCCTCGGCGCCGGAGAGACCTCCGTGACCCGTTGGGGTGCGTAGAGGCCCAGACCCACGAGCGCGCCCAGCAGTTCGTCCATGGAGAAGAAGCGGTCCTCCGGGGATTTCTCCAGGCAACGCATCACCACTCTCTCCAGCCCTTCGGGCAGGCTGGTTCTTACATCGCTGATGGGAGCAGGAGTCGCGCTCAGGTGCATGCGGGCGATCTCCGGCATGTTCGTGCCGTCGAAGGGAGGACTGCCGGTCAGCATCTCATACATGACTACACCGAGCGAATAGATGTCGGAGCGGGCGTCCACCGGCTTGCTCCTGATCTGCTCGGGCGACATATAGCGGGCGCTGCCTATGACCGAGCCTGCCCGGGTGACACGGGTCCAGTCCGGCCCGGTGGCGATGCCGAAGTCGGTGACCTTGGCGTGGCCGTCCCTATCGATGAGTATGTTCTGAGGTTTGACGTCGCGGTGGATGATGCCCGCGGCGTGAGCGGCGGCCAGTCCCTCGGCGACCTGACCCGTGATGCGTCCGAAGTCTCCGACACCCAGGAGCCCTTCGCGGATGACTTCCTTGAGGGAGCGGCCCTCGACGTACTCGAAGACGAGGTAGTCCTCGTTATCGCTGGAACCACGGTCGATGAGAGTGACCAGGTTGGGATGGGAGAGTTGGGCAAGAGCACGACCCTCCCGGTCGAATCGGGCTCGCGTGCGCGGGTCTTCGCTCAGAGGAGGCTCCAGCCGCTTGACGGCAACGTTTCTCTGCAGCCGAGTGTCCCAGGCCTGGTATACGATGCACATACCACCACGGCCCAGCACACGCCCCAACTGATAGCGGTTCTTCAGGAGCGGTCCGCTCCTGTTTTCGTCGCTGCTGTCTTCCATACGCTAGTATGAGAGCTCGGAACTCTTGGACACCAAGTAACGAGACACTATCATAGAACTTATCCAACGTTGGGAGGTGGCGGCGAGTGATCTACTACGTGATCCCCCGGGAGCTCGCGGATAAGTACTATAAGGAATTCAAGGAGCGATTCGCCGGTGTCGAGGGCGTCGAGGTGATCATCGACCGGCGCGAGGTCGATAGGCGTTCTCTGGCCGAGGGAGGGGGCAAGAGGGTGCTCCGAGATCGCCGTCGCCGCCGCATCAGCGGCTCGTTTCCGGATGTGTGAACAATGGCCGGCTCTGGTCTCAGGCTGGATTTGCACAACCACACGCGCTTCTCCTCTGATGGATTGATGTCCCCAGCCAAACTGCTCCAGGTGGCGAAGGCCCGAGGGGTGGATTGCGTGGCCGTCACCGACCACGATACGATCGAGGGGGCACTCGAGGCGCTGGCTCTGTCCGACGCCGACCGTTCGTTACCGCGCGTGATCCCCGGGATCGAGCTGACGACGGCCGTGGGAGAGATCATCGGTCTGTACGTCCGGGAGACCATCCCGTTCGGACTTCCCCTGGACGAGGCCGTTGAGCGGATCAGGGAGCAGGGCGGTCTTGTATATCTGCCTCATCCCTACGATCTTTTCCGGCGTGGCACCATCTGCCGCACCGAACGTACAAGGGCCGCCCAGTTGGCCGATATCATCGAGGTCATCAACGGGCGTTCGCTGGGACCAAGAGCGGGCATCAAGGCCGCGAGGCTGGCGCGCCGGCTGGGCAAGCCTGCCGGCGCCGGCAGCGACGCTCACCGGAAGGCTGAAGTGGGGGTGTCGTGGGTCGTGGTCGATGCGTTCCCCTCTCGTGAGACGCTCGTCTCTCTGGTCGCATCGGGGAGGTTGTGCAACGGCTTGAGCCCCCGGGGCTACACTCTCAATTGGGGCATGCAGGGACTCGCTCCGGTGACCCGTATGCGCCGCAGAGTCGTCGGCGAGCTGACGAGGAGGTAAGGGTGGAGGACGGCCCTCCTGCCGAAGCTGTGAGGGCTTCGTTGTGGCGAGATCGGCGCGGCGGTCCGGAGGTCCATTGCTACCTGTGCGCCCATCACTGCCGCATAGCGCCCGGCGGGCGTGGTCTCTGCGGGGTCCGGGAGAACAGAGACGGGGTGCTCTACACTCTGGTATACGGCCGTCCCATCTCTCTAACGGTGGATCCCATCGAGAAGAAGCCGCTCTTCCACTTCCTGCCCGGCAGCCTCAGCCTGTCGCTCGCCACCGTGGGCTGCAACTTCGCCTGCGCGTTCTGCCAGAACGCCGATATCAGCCAGATGCCACGCGACCAGGGCAGGATCGCCGGACGGTATGTGCCGCCCGAGCAGGTGGTGGAGGCCGCCGTCCAGGCCGGGTGTCTCAGCATCTCCTACACCTACACTGAGCCGACCATCTTCTACGAATATGCTCGGGACTGCGCGCGGCTTGCCGTGCAGTCCGGGCTCAAGAACGTCTTCGTCACCAACGGTTACATGACAAAGGAGGCTCTCGACGATATCGACGGGGACCTGCACGCCGCCAACGTCGATCTGAAGTCGTTCTCCGACGATTTCTACCGCACCCAGGCCGGCGCGCGCTTGAAGCCCGTCCTAGACTCGATACGGCGTCTCTGGGAGATGGGGGTGTGGCTGGAGGTCACCACCCTGCTCATCCCGGGGTTTAACGACGAAGAGGCCGAGCTGCGGGCCCTCACGGAGTTCCTGGTGTCGGTGTCCCCCGACATCCCCTGGCACGTATCGCGGTTTCATCCCACGTATCGCCTGCTCGAAGCTGCTCCCACCCCCGTGTCGTCGGTTGAGCGGGCTCTGCGCTTGGGGAGAGAGGCCGGTCTGCGCTACGTCTACGGGGGGAATGTGGTCGGTCATTCATCGGAGTCCACGGTCTGTCCGGGATGTGGAGAGCCGCTGATAGAGCGCCGGGGCTTCAGTCTGGGTAAAATCAGCTTGAAGGACGGGCGGTGTCCACGATGCGGCATGGAGATCGCCATCAGACGGAAGGAGGCGCAGGAATGACGCTGATCGGCTGCTTCGTGACTCCTCACCCCGCGATAATCGTGCCGGAAGTGGGGGGCGACCGGCTCGCTGAGGTGGAGGACACCGTCCAGGCGATGCGTTCCGTCCAGGCCAAGACGGCCGCCCTCGCCCCTGAGACCATAGTGCTCCTGTCCCCACACGCCCCCATTCTTGCCGGCCAGATGAGCATATCGATGGCCTTGTCATACAGAGGTTCTCTGGCCTCCTTCGGAGCCGCCGACGTCACCGTGAAGGCCGACGGCGACCGGGACCTCGCCGAAGCCATCATGAGCAGGGCCGCCGACCACGGGGTCCGTTCGGCGATCACGGCATCGCGGGGAGACGTGATCGGATTAGACCACGGTTCCGTAGTGCCTTTGGTCTATCTTATGGGGAGCCTGAAGCAGCCATGCCGGCTCGTGCTGCTCGCTTTTTCTCAGATGGACCGCGAGGACCACGTCCTCTTCGGCAGGGCGGTGGGTGAGGCGGTCCTGGAGACTCCGCGGCGGGTGCTGTATGTGGCGAGTGGTGATCTGAGCCATAGGCTGATGCCGGGCGCTCCTGTCGGCTACGATCCACGCGGCGCACGTTTCGACCGCGCGGTGGTGGACGCCTTCGGCGCGGCGGATTGGGATGCTCTCCTGCGTATCGACCCGGGGCTCACCGCGGCGGCCGGGGAGTGCGGATACCGTTCTCTGGCGGTGCTGGCGGGTGTGATGACGGCGGCAAAGGCCGCGGGACTGACAACGAAGAACACGGTACTTTCCTACGAAGGCCCCTTCGGAGTGGGCTATCTCGTCGGTGAGGTGGAGGTCTCCGCACCGACGTCGGAGCAAGGAGGATCGGTGTGAGAGAAGAGGAGCGGGACCACGATCCCCTCGTGGCCCTTGCGCGGCGTGCCGTTGAGGCTCATATCCGCGACCAGGTCACTGTCGAGCCCGAGCTCATTCCTGGGCTGGAACCGCGCAAGGCCGGCGTCTTCGTGTCCCTCCACCTGCCTGACGGCTCGTTGCGGGGATGTGTAGGCACGACCGAGTCGCAGACGGGCAGCATCGAACGGGAGATCGTGACCAACGCCATCAACGCCGCTACCCGCGACCCTCGCTTCTATCCCGTGGAGCCGACGGAGCTCGAGGGTCTCGACGTCTCCGTGGATGTCCTCGGGCCGTATGAGGAGGTAGACGGTCCCGAGCACCTCGACCCGAAGACGTACGGGGTCATCGTGCGTACGATCGACGGCCGGCGGGCTCTGCTGCTCCCCGATCTCGAAGGTGTGGACACGGTCGAGCAACAACTTCGCATCGCATGCCGCAAAGGTGACATAGATCCCAGTTACGACCAGTATTCGATCTTCCGCTTCCGGGTGGAGCGGCACCACTGACCCAGGTCCGGGTTTTCCGGAGTGCGCTGCTGGGGTATCATGGCTATGTTGGGAGTCGCAACTTCGAACAGTGGAGTCACCGTGCAGATCAACAGTCCAAGCGTTGCAGTCGCGGGTCCTCGGGTCTCTCGCCGCAGACGCAGGTCTCGCGTCACCGGCCGGATCGTCTGGAGCGGCCTGCTCCGGATCTTGCAGCGCATCACCCACTACAAGCGTGGCGACCGGCTGGAATTCAAGCTGGGCTTCTCGGTCCGCGATCTGCTCACCGACAAGGGTCGGGTGGTCAGAGATCAGGTCGAAGCACTTGTGCAGGCCGTACAGAAGGCCGGATCGTACCAGGCCAAGGAGGAAGCCGCCCGGGCCGTCCATGCCGTCATGGATGGACTGAGGGACCGGGTACCCGCCGACGTGTTCGTGAAGCTGAGCGAATCGACGCCGGTGCGGGAGACCGCCCGTCTTGGCAGGGCCGTTGCACAACGCCTGCAGAAGGACGACGACCAGACCGAGGACAGATCCTCGCGCGAGGCGGCCTCAGTCTGACCGCTCAGCCTTTGATCACGCCCAGGGGTCGTAACCGCGCCACTCTGGGCGAGATGCCCGCACCGTCCATGACCGCCACTACTTGCCCCACGTCTTTGTAGGCTTCGGGCATCTCTTCGGCCAGGGTCTTGCGCCCCTGCGACCTCACCAGAACGCCGGCCGACTCCAACTCGCGTTCGATGGACCTTCCTTTGGCTCTCTTGCGAGCCTGTGATCTGCTCATCACTCGACCGGCCCCGTGGCAGGTGGAGCCGAAGGTCTCAGCCATGGATTTATCAGCACCCCTGCAGATGAAAGAAGCCGTCCCCATGTCGCCGGGGATGAGCACCGGCTGGCCGATCTCTCGATATGCGGCCGGGATCTCGGAGCGACCGGGGCCGAACGCCCGGGTGGCGCCCTTGCGGTGTACGCAGGCATCGACCGGCACACCCTCCACCTCATGAGTCTCGAGCTTCGCGATGTTATGGGCGACGTCGTAGACCAGGCGAAGGCCGAGGTCCTTGGGGGACATACGCAGGGCCCTCAGGAGGGCCTGCTCGGTGAGATGCATGATCATCTGTCGGTTGGCCCAAGCGTAGTTGGCGGCGCAGGCCATCGCCGCCAGGTATTGTCGCCCTTCGGGTGAGGTGACCGGGGCGCAGGCCAATTGGCGGTCGGGCAACTCGATGCCGTAGCGGTGGCTGGCGGACGCCATGGTCTCCAGCGAGTCCTCGCACACCTGATAGCCGAAGCCTCGCGACCCGCAGTGCACCATTATGGTGATCTGGCCCTCGCGGAGACCATAAGCGGCGGCCGCGGCGGCGTCGAAGACCCGGTCCACCGTCTGGATCTCAAGGAAGTGGTTCCCCGACCCCAGGGTGCCTACCTGATCCTGCCCTCGGACCCAGGCGCGCTCGCCCACCGCGCCGGGATCGGCGCCGGGCAACGTGCCGCCGTCCTCCGTGTGCTCCAGGTCTTCCTTCGAACCATAGCCCCGCTCGACCGCCCAGGCCGCTCCGCGCACTAGGATCTTCTCAAGCTCTTTGCGCGAGAGCCGTTCTATCGCGCCGCTTGCACCCACCCCCGAGGGGACATCGCGGAACAGCTGGTCGATGAGTGGCTTCATCCTGCCACCGACGTCGTCCGTCCGGAGATCGGTGGCCAGCAAGCGACAGCCGCAGTTGATGTCGTAGCCCACGCCACCCGGGGACACGATCCCTTCCTCCACGCTGAAGGCCGCCACCCCCCCGATGGGGAAACCGTAGCCGAAGTGGATGTCGGGCATGGCCATGGAGTAGCGGAGTATTCCCGGCAGATGCGCCACGTTGGCCACCTGCACGAGACTCTGGTCGTCCCGCACCTCTTGTATCAGTTCTCGGTCGGCGTAGACACGACCGGGAACGCGCATGCCGCCCACCGCGGGGAGTTCCCAGACGTACTCGCTCACCTGGATCAGATCCGGCGTAGTCATATGTTCCTCAGCTCCTCAGCCATGTAGGCCCGTACCTCCCATCCATCACACGTCGAACAGTACGGTTGCCCGCCATCCGCCCTCCGCCGTCCGTCCTACCGTCAGTTGGTGGTACGTGACGGCCTTGACTTCGGCGAGCAGCGTATGGCGTCGTCTGTCAAGAGTCTCTCCCCACAGATGGGCGGTCACCTGCAGGGGGCCCTCGGAGGCCGTTCTTACGTCTAGTCGGGCTGCGTTTGCCACGAAGCCCTCGGCGGCGAAAATGTACAGCGCTTCAGACAATAGGGAGCGGAGCGTCTCTTCAGAGTCCGGTCCGCACACCTCGATGGTCTCGGTGCGCTCGGCTCCAAGACCTTCCAGCTCGACCATCTGATCGTAGAGTGCGAACAAGGCGTTCCCAAACAGGGCGGATAGGTCCTCTCCCCAGATCTCCACGAAGAGGTCGGCCGGGTGTTCCAGTTCCGCATAGGCCTCGTCTCGAGCGCCGGTGTCCCAGTGTCTAGGTCTCTCTCCCATGGGTACGGGCCCCCGCCTTGTCAGGCCGCCGCGCGTCCGTTCCTGACTCAGCCGTCTTCTCTTCCGTCGCGCACACAGTCTTCGACCCGCGCTTCCTCCGCGGCACCAGGGTCTGGTCGAAGACCGAGCTCACGTGGTCGACGAAGCAGAACCGCAGGTCGCCCAGCATACTTCGATCTTCGATCTCGTCGATGTCGGCCTTGTTGCGGTCGGGCAAGAACACCCGGGTGATCCCGGCTGCTCGAGCGGCCAGCACCTTCTCCTTGATGCCGCCCACGGGAAGCACTTGTCCGGTGAGGGTGACCTCGCCGGTCATCGCCACGTTTGGATCCACCGCTCTTCCCGACACCATGCTCGCCAACGCGACTGCTATAGCTACTCCGGCCGAGGGGCCGTCTTTGGGCACGGCTCCGGCAGGTACATGGACGTGGAGGTCGTGTTTCTGGAAAAAGTCTGCTTCCGCTCCCAGCTTCTCCGAGGCGCTCCGTACATAAGTCAGCGCCGCTTGGGCCGACTCCTTCATGACCTCTCCGAGTTGTCCGGTGAGAGTCAACCGTCCGCTGCCCGGCATCGCCCGTGCCTCGATGAAGAGTATGTCGCCGCCGGTGGGCGTCCAGGCCAGACCCGTGGACACGCCCGGTTCACTTGTGCGCCGCTTGGTCTCGCGGAATATCTTCTTCTTGCCTAAGAACTTGGTGACCTGCCGCTCTCCGATGGTGATGCGCTCGCGGCCCTCCTCCGCCACCATGCGTGCGAACTTGCGGGCGATGGCGCCTATCTGGCGCTCTAGGTTGCGCACGCCCGCCTCGCGTGTGTAATGCTCGATGATCGTCCTCAGTGCGGTGTCGGTGATCTTGAGCTGGCCCGGCTTCAGACCGTTTCGGTCCAACTGCCGGGGAACCAGGTAACGCCTGGCGATGTGAAGTTTGTCATCCTCGGTATAACCGGCGATGGTGATGATCTCCATGCGGTCTCGTAGGGGGCCGGGGATGGTGTCGAGCATGTTGGCGGTGCAGACGAACATCACCTTCGACAGGTCGAAGGAGACGTCAAGGTAGTGATCGCGGAAGGTGGTGTTCTGCTCTGGGTCGAGTACCTCCAACATCGCACTCGAGGGGTCTCCGCGCCAGTCGGACCCCATCTTGTCGATCTCGTCGATCATGAACACCGGGTTGCTGCTGCCGGCGTCGCGGATGGCCCGGATGATGGTGCCGGGCATGGCGCCTACGTAGGTGCGTCGGTGTCCGCGGATCTCGGACTCGTCGCGTACGCCTCCCACGCTGATGCGGATGAACTTGCGCCCCATGGCTCGGGCGATGCTCTTACCCAGGCTGGTCTTGCCCACTCCAGGTGGACCGGCGAAACACAAGATCGGTCCTGAGACCTCGCTCTTCAGCTTCTGCACCGCAAGAAACTCCAGTATGCGGTCTTTGACATCCTCGAGGTCGTAGTGGTCCTCATCGAGCACCTTGCGGGCGTTGCCGATGTCGAGGTGATCGTCGGTGACGACCGACCAAGGCAGTGAGACGATCCAGTCGAGATAGGTGCGGATGACCCCATATTCGGCGGCTGCCGGGGGCAGCTTGGCCAGGCGGTCCAACTCACGGCGGGCCTGCTTGTCGACTTCCTCGGGTAGACCGGCCTTGTCGATGCGTTCGCGCAGCTCGTTGACTTCAGCCTGAGTCTCGTCTGTCTCGCCGAGTTCGTCTTGGATGGCCTTGAGCTGCCGACGGAGGACGTACTCCCGTTGACTCTTGTCCATCTCGGACTGTACTTGGTCCTGGATCTTCGACCCTAACTCGAGCACCTCGAGTTCACGGTTGAGGAGTGTGGTCAGATGACGGAGACGCTTCGACAGATCGGTCTCTTCCAGGAGGGCCTGTTTGTCGTCGGTCTTGAGACGCATGGTGGAAGCGATGAAGTATCCCAGCGTCGCCGGGTCGTCGATGCCTGCCGCCGCCATCTCCAGTTCGTCGGGCAGATAGGGCACAAGCTGAATGATCCTCGTATAGACCGAGACCAGATTGCGCTGCAGGGCCTCGAGCTCCGTACCTTCTTCCACCACATCGGGAAGTTCCCTCACCTGGGCGACGAGGTAGGGCTCTTCGGTTGTGAACCGCTCGATCTCCAGCCGTCGGATGCCCTGAGCGATGATGCGGAGCGTTCCGTCGGGAGCCTTGATCATCCTCTGGATGGAGGCGAGCACGCCGATCATGTGTACGTCATCGGGCCCCGGCGTCTCCAGCTCTGGGTCCTTGGAGGCTACCAGGCCGACCTGCTTGTCGCCCCGCAGGATGTCGTCGATGAGTCGTACTGAACGCGGCTGTCCCACCGCCAAAGGCACGATGGTCTCGGGGAAGACGACCATCTCCTTGAGGGGGAGGATGGGGAGCCGGTCAGAATCGAGCAAGGGCTCCTGCTCGGCAGGCTCCTGGGAGACGATCACGAAGTCCTGGCCGGCCATCAGGCGCCACCCCCTTCGTTGTTCTCCTGGCCGGAGATGGGTATCTTCCTACTCACAGGGGGCGGCTTGAGAGGCAGCCGGATCTCCAGATAACCGTGATGGTAGGCGGCCGAAGCTCGGGAGGCGTCCAGCCCCGGAGGAAGCATGACCGTGCGTTCGAAGGCGCCGTAGACGATCTCCATCTGGTGGTAGACAGCGTCGGTGGGCCGCTCGTCGGAGCGGACACCGCTCACACGAAGTATGTTCTCCTCGACCACCAGACTTACGGCGTCCGGGTCTACGCCTGGGAGTTCGAACTTCACCACCACAGCCTTCTGGCGGTCGTCGAAGTAGACGTCGGCGGTCGGCCGGAACGTGGCTCTGCCGTAGCGAGGCACCCTGTCTCCCCGCAGCATCTCAAGGAACACACGATCTATCTCGCCCTGTGCGCCCCTGCGGGCGGACGTCTGACTCTTGCGTTTGGGCTCCATAAGAGAGACCTTACCTCATTGTGCGATTTCTAAAGCCTCCAACACACGGCCGAGTTCCTCGATCTGACGACCGTACTCGGTCCAGTCGCCGTTCTTCATAGCCTCCATCGCCGCTTCGTAGTGCCGGCCGGCGAGAGCAATGAGCGCTGCTGCGTCGCTCGATAGCGTGGTCGAAGTAGTCGTGCTCGTAGTCGTCGAGGAGACAGGAGTGGTGGTAGTGGTCGAAGAGGTAGGAGTGGTCGTCGTGGTCGAACCTGGGGCCGGGGTCGTGACGCCGGTGCTCCACGAGGTGGTCGTGGTGGCGCCGGAGAGCACTTCCTCCCCGAAGATTCTGGCCAGCGCCTCGTAAATCGTGGGCTCCATGACGATCTTGTCGCCATAAGAGACGATGACCCGGGTCAGTTCGGGGATGGGGCTCTGTTCGGCCTGGAGATAGACCGGTTCGAAGTACATCAACGAGTCTTTGACCGGCACCACCAGCAGATTGCCGCGGATCACCTGGCTGCCTGCCTGGCTCCACAGAGTGAGTTGAGATGAGATCACCGGATCGTTGGAGATACGGGCCTCCGTCTGAGAGGGTCCGTCGATGAACTTGTTCTTGGGGTAGTTGATCAACATCAGCTCGCCGTATCGATCGCCGTCCTGGCGGGCGGCCAGAAGTGCGATCAGGTTCTTCTTACTAAGCGGCGAGAACGGCTGCAGGAGGGCGAACTCAGGCTCAGTCTCTCCGGGCAGAGTCAACACCTCGTAGTAGGGGACCACCGGGATCTCTCCCTTGGCCGCCTGGCCGTATATCTCCATGGGGATCTCCCACACGTCCTCCTTGTTGTAGAAGATCTGCGGTTCGCTCATATGGTAGGTGGTGAGCATGGAAGCCTGGATGCTGTACAGGTCTTCGGGATAGCGCATGTGCCGCCGCAGATCGACCGGCATCTGATCGCCGGGTGTGAACAGGCCCTCGAACACCTTGCCCCAAGCGTTCGCGACGGGATCGTCCAGGTCCATCTGATAGAAGGTGACTCCACCGCTGTAGGCGTCGATGACCACCTTGATGGAATTGCGGATGTAGTTTATGGACGAGGCGCCGGCCGCGGGCTGGGAGTAGGGGAAGCGATCGGTGTATGAGTAGGCGTCCCACATCCACACCAGCGTACCGTCGTCACGGAGGACCAGGTACGGATCGCTGTCGTAGATCAAGAACGGAGCGAGCGCCTTCACTCGTTCCTTGATGGTGCGACGGTACATGACCCGCGAGTCCTCGGTGAGCGCTCCGGAAAAGAACAGCTTGAGGTCGTTGAAGCGGAAGCTGAACGCCATACGGCGGATCCTGCTGCCGATGGGTACGCCGCCGTCGCCTTCGTAGGATTCGACGAACACGTTCTCGTCGCCCTTGGGGTAGTCGAACTCAGGGTTGGTGGTATTCACCAACACGAACTTGTTGCCCAGCTCGCCGTAGTAGATCTCCGGCCGGGTGATCTTGAGGTCGCTGGAAGTCGTGGGCGGTATGTCGGTCACGAACAACCGGGGTAGCCCGCTGCTCGTCGCCTCGTTCACGGGGCTCATCACGAAGCCGTAGCCGTGCGTGTAGGTGAGGTGTTTGTTCACCCAGGTCTTCGATTGTTCCTGGAGTTGTGTCTGGTCGAGTTCGCGGGCGCTGATCAGCACCTGACGGTACTTATCGTCGACGATGTATCTGTCTACATCGACGTCGTTGAAGGAGTAATAGAGGCGGATCTCCTGGATCTGGGCATAGGTCGAAAGGGCCGGCCGGGGTTCCCAAAGGCGGACGTTGTCGATCGTCCCCGAGTTGGCCAGTATGTCAGAGGCGGTGAGGTCGATGGAGGCGTTGCTCGACACCTGAGTGATCCCGTCCAGGCCGAAGGCCCAGCGGGTGGCCTTGATGTTCCTTGCTATGTACTCGCTCTCCGCCGCGATCTCGTTAGGCGATACTTTGTACTGCTGGATGATGGCCGGGTAGGCTTTGCCGGCCAACGCCCAGGTGAGGAACATGACGGCTATGGCTATCGCGGGAAGCCTCCAGCCCTTGTAACGGATGTTGAGGATGAAGATCCCCGCCGCGATAAGTGACACGATGGCCAAGAAGGTGAGCACCGGTAGTGTGGCGTGCACATCTGTGTAGCTGGCCCCCAGGGTCACCCCCCTGGTGGAGTAGTCGAGCTCCCATCTCTGGAGCACGTAGTCCCCAGCTTTGGCCACCATCGCCACGGCCATGATCGCTGAAAGGTGCGCCTTGACGTGAGGGGCCAGGCGGATCTTGTTGTTCTGGTTGAGGACGAGAGCCTTGTCGGCTATGTAGACGAAGGCCGTCGCGATGAATGTGAAGAGTGTGGCCACCCCCACGAAGTTCACCAACATGGACCATAGAGGCAGGGTGAACACGAAGAACGAGGCGTCTTTGCCGAAGAGCGGGTCTGTGAACCCGAAGTCGGTGCGGTTGAGGAAGACGAGCACTTCCCCCCAGCGGCCGCTGTAGACGATGCCGAAGATGATCGCGACGACGATTGAGACGGCCAGCATCAACCGGCTCGGCCACTTACGCTTGGTGGCCCATTCGAAGACGTTGTCCTCATCGGCTTCGGCGACGGGGAGCAGCCGCGGCGATATCTTGCGGGCCAGCCACACGTTGCCGTAGAAGATCAAGAAGAATATCACCGCGAAGAAGAGACCTACGCACAGGCGGGCCAAGAAGGGGGTCCAGAAGACGTTGGTGTAACCCACTTCCTCATACCACAAGTAGCTGGTCCAGATGCGCGAGATGACGCTTCCCAGGCCGAAGAAGACGACCAAGACTATGGCGATGAGGAGCGCCCGCCGCAGCGGACCGGGGTTGAGGCGGATGAGGCGCTGTAGTCGGTCTGGCCCTTTGGGTTTCCTCGTCCTCGCCCGTTGGTGCTCGACGGGAGGCCTCTTGGTCTCGGCCGAGATGTCGTCTTCAAGCGGTATGGCTACAGCCCTCCTGGTAGTGTTTCTGAGGTTGGTCGCGACACTCTATCATCCGAGCCTGGCGACCACCTCATGATGGGGCCCGAGCTCATACACCGCTTCCCACTCGGAGTCCTTGAGGGCGAGGGCGTCCACGGCGGCCGACATGTCGTTCAGCCCTATCCGCAGTGCCACTCCCCAGCCGGCCGCGATCCCCCGGGGAGGCGGCACCTCTTCACAGCCGACTCCGGCCCCCTGAAGCACTTGCCGCGCGACCAGAACCTGGCGGCTCGTCTCAAAGGTGAAGACCGCGTTGCGTCTCACGGTGGCCATACGGCATCCCGGCGCTTTGGGCCTAACGTGCGTTCTTCAGCACGATGGTGACCCGCTCGACCGGAAGGGTGGCTTTGGTGACCTCCAACACAGAGTCGTCCCTGTGCTCCACCACCTTCTGGGTTGCCAAGAACGGGTCGACCGTGGCTATGGGGAAATCGACCTTGTCGGTCTTGTAGTGCATGGGGATGACGATCTTCGGACCGAGGGACTCGACCACCTGGGCGGCCTCGTCATGATCGATCGTGAAGAACCCGCCCACCGGCACCAACGCCACATCGACCGGACCGATCACCTTCAGCACGTCCGCATCCAGGGTGTGCCCGAGGTCTCCAAGATGAGCGAGCCGAAGATCGCCATCGTCCAACACCACGATGGTGTTCTTGCCCCGTTTCTCGCCCCCGGCTTCGTCGTGGGCCACGTCCACGCCGGTGATCTTCACGGCTCCCGCGGTCTCCGACACCGGGTGCGTCAGTACTCGTGGGTTGCCGGGGATGGTGTCGGTGGCGCCGTGGTCATCGTGCAGGTGGCTGGCTATGACCACGTCGGCGGTCTCATTCACCGGCTCGTATTTGATGGCGCCGTCGAAGCTCCCGGATAGGTACGGATCCAAGATGACCCTGGTATCATCCGACGCTTGGAGGAGGAAACAGGAATGGCCGAAGTAGGTGAGTCTCATGACTATCGCCTCCATTGGCTTTCTTCTAGTGCACATATAGGTTAGCCGATTCGACGATTGGGTAACAATACGCGAACACCTCCGGAAGCACTCCGGGAGCACGTAAGGAGAAGACTATGAGTGGTGGGACCGTGCAGGAAGTCAATGCCCAGGAATTCGACCAGATCATATCCACGTCGACGGTCCCTGTAGTGGCTGACTTCTGGGCCCCTTGGTGCGGCCCGTGCCGTATGGTGGGCCCGGTGCTGGAGAAGCTGGCGGCCGACCATCCGGATACGGTGAAGGTGGTGAAGGTCAATGTGGACCTTAACCAGGAGCTGGCCGGCCGGTTCGGCATCATGAGCATCCCCACGGTGATCCTGTTCAGCGGCGGCGAGCTCAAGACGCAACTCATCGGGGCTCGTAGCCAGAAGGACTACGAGCAGGAGTTTGGGCTGGTCTGATGGCTACATACGATCTCAGATGCCGTTCGTGCGGCAGGGATTTCGAGGTTTTCGTCTTGGGCTTCCTCAAGGACGAGACCAAGGTATGTCCCGACTGTGGCAGCCGGGAGGTGGAGCAGCGCTTCACCGGTTTCGGTGGCGTCATGGGCCTGAGTCCCGACTCGCGGTCTGGCTTCAGCAACCGCGCGTCGGGGAGCTGCGCTGCGAACACCGGCTTCAGCTGAGCCCAATGACGTTGGGACCGGTCGGGTCCCAGGCCACGTGAGATAATGTGACGTCGCCCTGCCCTCGGGGCGGCATCCGCCCGTCACGACGAAGGCAAGGGGTCGCATGTATCCGGAGCTGTTCCACATCGGCGGCTTCACCATGAACTCCTACGGGGCTATGATGGCCCTCGCCTTCCTCTGTGCCGGCTTCGTCGCCTACTGGCAGTTCAAGAAGCGGGATGTCAAACCCGACTTCATCTATGGCCTGCTCATCGCCTGCATCATCGGTGGCATGGTCGGGGCGAAGATCCACTACCTGATCCTGCATCCCGACGCATGGCCGCAGAATCTCTTGAGCGGGGAGGGCCTGGTCTGGTTTGGGGGGCTCTTCGGAGCTATCGTAGCGGTGGTGATCGTTGCTCTGCTCTCCAAGCAGAGACTGGCCGCGATCATGGACGCCGGTGGTCCGGCGGTGGCGGTGGGCTACGCTGTGGGGCGCATCGGCTGCTTCCTGCGCGGCTGCGACCATGGGACCCCCACCGACCTGCCCTGGGGGGTGACGTTCGAGCAGGGCATCCCGCCCACATCAGTGCCGGTACACCCCACCCAGCTGTACGAGACGGCGGCGTCGCTCGTCATCTTCGCGCTGCTGGTCTGGGTGATAAGCCCGAGATTCAAGCGGGAAGGCTCACTCATATTCGCCTTCGCCATCCTGCACGGGATCCAGAGACTTCTGGTGGAGTTCATCCGCACCAACGAACCCGCGGCCCTCGGACTCACCCAGATGCAGTGGATAAGCCTGGCCATGATCGTCCTGGGAGCCGTGGGCATCTGGTGGTTCGAGGCACACGGGCGGGTCCGTCCTATAATGCCGGATGGAGGGTCTTCGGAGCGTGATCCAGGGCCCGCCCCGGCGCCCAACGCCGGTATTGGCAAACGGTAGGAGAACCATGACGAACAGACACAGGAATGTGATGGCAGCGGCCTTGGGCTTTGTGCTGATCCTCGCTCTGGCCGCGTTGGCGGGCTGCGGTGGGTCCAAGGGAGGTGGCGAAGCAGGCGGCGAGGCTGCGCCCGGGTTCTCGGGTGTCACCCTTGATGGGACCGAGGTCTCCCTTGATGGATACCTCGGGAAGCCGTTGGTGCTGGCCTTCACCGCCAGTTGGTGACCCTCCTGCGGGAGAGAGGCTCCCGAACTCGATAGGTTCTATCGAGATAAAGGTGGAGAGGTAGGAGTGCTGGCGATGGTCGTCGGCGATACGGCCGAGGCCATGCAGGTCTTCATGAGCCGTGGCGGTTGGTCTTTCCCCATCGTCATGGCGGCGGACGAATTGGCTTTCAGCTACCGCGTCAACGCGATCCCTACCACCGTGATCATCGACT
>JAAYJE010000085.1 GCA_012523095.1 Actinomycetota bacterium
CCATCTACATACTAAGACACCAAGTGAGCCCGGTCTCTTTACTCCGATGTCCCTAGAGGGCTGCGTGCTATCTTCGTCTGGCTTCATCCGCCGCACACCGGCCAGTGCCCATGAGTGTCTTCAGGTTCCACGGCGACCTGCCACGGCGTTTGCCCCAAATAACGAGAGCCCCGACTTGCCCCCGAACCCGCCCCAAAGACGTGAGAAGCTCGGCTTTGGCGAGCAAGCTCCGTCGTGAGAGACGCGTGAAAATGAGCGGAGAGGGGGGACTCGCGCATCTTGCTCCGCAAGCTGCCGTCCTCGCCTCGCCATCCGGCTCAGCTCAGACCGCTCGCTGCTCGACAATCCAAAGGGACTGTCTCGCCGACGCTCGCGCCCTCCCGGGTTCGGAATCCCCCCGGACCGTGCCTAGACTTGCCGGCGGCTTCGGTCGGGAGCGACTAACGGAGAGGGGGATTCGAGCCCCGGGACCACTTGCGCGGCATAGCGGCGTAGAAGCGAACTTCCATCCACGGACCACGACTCCAACTGGTGGTCCGATGAACGAGCTCACTGTCGGCAGTCACGCTTGTCAGTTATCATATACTTATCAGATGCTAAGAAGACTGAATTCCACCGAACAACCTGGTGGAGCTTTGTCGAGGGGAGATTGCATGCCCCGCTCTGTTTGGAGCTCTCTTACCCATCACTTCTCCACCGTGGCTGCCAGATACAACGAACTGCGGACCACAGATCCTGAGCCGATCGAGCTTATAGCCCGCTCTCTTGGACAACTCCCTTCCGTCACTGCGGCTAACGTAGGCTGCGGCACCGGGCGCTACACGATGGAGCTGGGGCAGCGACTAGGGAAGAGACTCTTTGTCTACTTCATAGACCGCAGCAAAGGCATGCTTGAACGTCTCCGCCTGGACCCGAACTTGTCGGCTTTCGGTGGGTTTGACGTTCTCCGATCTCGGGCGGAGATACTACCCCTTCCCGATGCGACGCTCGACTGCATGCTCACCTTTCACGCTATCCACCATTTCGATGTGACCAAGTTCCTCCAAGAGGCGGCCAGGACCCTTCGCTCTGGAGGTCTCTTGTACGTCTACACCCGATTCCGCGATCAAAATGGCCGATTGATCTGGGGCCAATACTTCCCTGGTTTCGCAGAGAAGGAGACGAGGCTCTTCGACGAGGAACAGCTGATGTCGGCTCTCGGCAGCATGCGGCACCTGACTGTGCGCGAGCTGACCCACTTCAGCTTCCGGCGGACAGCAAGCCTCGACTGTCTTCTCCAACGGGTGAGAGGCAGACACTACTCGACCTTCTGCATGTATGAGGCCGATGAGTTGGAACGGGCCATCGACGGATTCACAGCCAACCTCGATGAGCGCTTCAGGACGCGTGAGGTCATCGACTGGGTGGACGAAAACGTGCTGCTCACTGTGGAGAGGGTCTAGCAGGCTGCCGAAAAACAGGGTGCATAGGACAGGTTCATAGCCTCGTCCCCTCTATCTTTTCGACCCCTTATTTGATAGTGTTTTACCTGCAAATCACGGCAAACAGAGGGGTGATGCGGGGAGACGAGGAGCGGCAAGAGGGCTTCATCGTTCTCACGAGTCTCGAGGACCGGGTGCCCACTGATCATCCCTTGCGGGCCCAGCTTGTCCAGATCCTCTTTGCCATCCCCTCGGAGCGGCGCCTCTGCGAGCACCTGGAATACAACCTGCTCTTGCGTTGGTTCGTGGGCCTGCCCCTCTCCGAAGCCGTCTGGCACCCCGGAACTGGGATCCCGGACCGAAGCAGCCTTCTCCCGGGCTCATTCCTCGCGTCGCTCACCGGGGGTCTTCCTTTGATGGCCTCATTTTCAGCAGCCTGCTGGCCCCCTTCACGGTCGATACGCGGGACAAAGGGTCCCGCCCTACGCCGCCGCCCACTCTTCGCTCAGCGCCTCGGCCTGCTCGAGCACGGTGAGGGTGGCCTTCTCCTGCTTGTCGGGTGGGTAGCCGTATTTGCGGAGGATGCGTTTCACGATCACCCGCAGCTGGGCGCGCACGTTCTCACGCATGGTCCAGTCGATGGTGATGTTGGCGCGTACCGCGGTCACCAGCTCGCGGGCGATCTCGCGCAGGGTCTCGTCGCCCAACACCCTCACGGCGCTGTCGTTGGTCTCCAGAGCGTCGTAGAAGGCGAGTTCGTCGTCGGTGAGGTCTAGGGCCGCGCCCCGCTCCTCGAGTTCGCGGAGGTCTTCGGCGAGCTTGATGAGCTCCTCGATCACCTGGGCGGCTTCGATGGTGCGGTTCTGATAACGTCTCAAAGTCTGTTCCAGCATCTCGGCGAAGGAGCGGGCCAGCACCACGTTCTTGCGCGAGCGGGTGCGGATCTCACCTTTCAGCAGCTTCTGGAGCACTTCGACCGCGAGGTTGCGCTGGGGCATGCCCCGCACTTCGGCGAGGAATTCGTCGGAGAGGATGGAGATATCGGGTTTCTTGAGACCGGCGGCATCGAAGATGTCGACCACCTCGTCTGACACCACCGCTTTGGAGACGATCTGGCGGATGGCCTGGTCGAGCTCTTCGTCGGTCCGCAGTTCACCGGGAGCGCGCTTAGTGAGTCCGGCCCGCACATCTTGGAAGAAGCCCACGTCGTCGCGGATGCGTCCCGTCTCTTCGTGGGGCACAGAGAGGGCGAAGGCCTGCCGGAGCTCAGCGATGGCCTTGAGAGCGCGATCCTTGCCGTTCTCTTGGGCGAGGATGTGTTCTTGGGCCTCGCGGAGAAGGGCGAGACGCTCCGGAGCACTGCCCGTGGCCCAGGTCGAGTAGTCGAATCCGTAGAAGAGGCCCAAGCAGACCTCGTATTTCTCCAGCATGACGGTGACGGCGGTCTCTTGGTCGATGGCCGCGCTGCCGCTCCCGCCGCTCTCGGTGTAGGTGGCGAGGGCTTCTTTCAACTCCGTGGCCAACCCCAAGTAGTCGACCACGAGGCCACCGGGCTTGTCCTTGAACACCCGGTTCACCCGGGCGATGGCCTGCATGAGGCCGTGGCCGCGCATGGGTTTATCGACATACATGGTGTGAAGACTGGGAGCATCGAAGCCGGTCAGCCACATATCCCTGACGAGCACCATCTTGAAAGGATCGGCCGGGTCGCGGAAGCGCTGCGCCAGAACCTCTCGGCGGGCTTTGTTACGCGAGTGGGCCGCATAGCGCGGGCCTTCGGAAGCACTGCCGGTCATGATGACCTTCAGGGCCCCCTTCTCATCGTCATCGTGGAACCAGTCGGGGCGGAGCTTCATTATCTGGTCGTGAAGATCCAGGCAGATGCGCCTGCTCATGCAGACTACCATGGCTTTGCCCTCAAGAATCTCCTCGCGCCGCTCGAAGTGCTCCACCAGATCACGGGCGATGAGCGCCAGACGATGCTCGGTGCCCACCATGGCCTCCAGTTGAGCCCAGCGGGTCTTGAGCTTCTCCTTCTTCTCGATCTCTTCGCCTTCCGTCGCTTCCTCGAAGTCGGGATCGATGTGGGGGAGTTCGGCTTCATCCAGAGCCAGTTTGGCCAGACGGCTTTCGTAGTAGATGGGGACGGTGGCCTTATCTTCCACCGCCCGGTGGATGTCATAGA
>JAAYJE010000086.1 GCA_012523095.1 Actinomycetota bacterium
ACAACCTCCGGCCGCTTCGCCATCTCGGCCTCGCTGGTGATGACAACCGGGGTGTAGAAGTCCGGCACAGAGTGGAGGTAGTCCTCCATCATCACCACGCTCAGGTCGATCCCCTTCTCCTCGGCTTGGATCCCTTGCCAGCCGTAGTAGATCCAGACGAGATCGACCTGCTTCTCGGCGAGAAGGACCATGGAGTCGGAGAAGCCCGTGGTCACCATCTTCAACTTCGCGAAATCGGCCCCCGAGCCTTCCATCAAGGCTTTCAGCGTGGGTATCTCGGAGGGCGAGCCCCAAGCCCCATAACGTAATCCCTCGAAGTCCACCGGACTCGTGACGTCGAGAGCGGCGAGCGAGGCAAAGCCCGACGTATTATGCTGAAGGACCGCCGCGATGGAGACTATGGGAGCCCCCTCGACCCGGGCGAGTGTCACAGACTCCTGGAAACTGATGCCGAAATCGGCCGCGCCACCCGCGACCGCGGCCTCCGGATAGACCTCGCCCGGTTCTATGATCTGGACGTCGAGTCCCACCTCTTCGAAGTAGCCTTTGTCCACTGCAACGAACACGCCGGTATGGTTCGTGTTCGGCACCCAATCGAGCATCAACTTCACCGGCGCCGTTCCCTCCGTCGTCGTTCCCGGCGACACCGCGCAGCCGCACGCAGCGACAAGCGCAGCGACGATCAGCAGTGGCGCGACCAACGCCGCGCGTTTGACTCGTGATGTGAGTCTCATCCAAACCCCTTCTTCATAGCTCAGTAGATGCCCTGTCCTTCCCACTGTTCCTTCCGCTCAGCCGAGTGGTACCAGGGCAAGGTCACCCGCTCGATGCCGTAGACGAGCAGGAACAAAGCCACGCTCAACAGCGAGGTCACGAACATCGCGGCGAATACCTGGTCCGTCGCCAGCGCGTTCTTGGAGCGCAAGAGGTACTGTCCCAACCCCGGGGATCCCCCCACCCACTCCCCTATCGTCGCCGCCACGATGCTGTAGGTGACGGCCATGCGTAGACCGGTGAAGAACGAGGGCAAAGCCGAAGGGAGGCGGACCATCCGCCAGATGTGTCTCCTCCCGGCGCCCATGGCCCGCAGGAGGGCGATCAACTCCGGGTCTGCCGAGGCCAAGCCGTCGGCGGTGCTGATCGTGAGAGGGAAGAAGCAGAAGAGCACCACGATGGACACGGTCGGAGCCATGCCGAAGCCGAACCAGATGACCAGGATCGGCGCGATGGCGAGTATCTGTATCGTCTGCGACACCACCAGGATGGGGTAGAGAGCGCGCCGCGCCAATGGCCAGAAGTCCACCAAGGCCGCCAATCCGACTCCTGCGACAAGGGCGAGCAGCAGTCCTATACCGGTCGCCAACATGGTGGCGCCGACGGCATCGAGCAAGAGGTGCCTCGTTTCCCAGCCGGCCTTAACGACGCCGGCCGGAGAGGGCAGGACGAACGAACCCAGCCCGCTCGCTTTGGCTACAAAGTACCAGCCCAGGACCAGCACGGCGACGAGCAAGACCGGTGGGGCGAGATCCCTCTGCCACTTCATCTTCGCACCTTGCGATCTTAGCCCTCGTCGGACACAACGCCCTGCGACGGTGAAGTCTGGGCGCCTCGCGACGGTGAGGCCTGGACGTCCAGCCCCGCCTGGATCTCGCCGACCAGCTCATCGGTGGGCATGCCGGATGCGAAGGTGGCCGTCATCACAGTGGGGCCGTGGAGCTGCGCGGCGCGGAACGCCGCCCGCAGCGCAGCGAAGACCCGGTCTTCACTGCCTGACAGAAGCGTGCTCAGGTTACCCGCCCTCACCGGGCAACCTTCGGCGCCGGCCGCGTGTATGGCCGCCTGAACCGGCCGGTCGATGTCCGACTGCGACAAAGGATAGATGGAGAACTGGCACCCCAGGATCTCCCGGCTCATGTACCCTGGTCCCGACATCTGACTACCTCCCTCGATGGTGGATGAGAAGAAGGATCCCCGTGCCATGGGTGACTCGGGCCTCGGGCCCCATCATGGCATTGCTGACCCCCCGAGTGGCCGATTGCGTGAGCGCCTCTCCCGTCAGCGGATAAAGGAGCCCTTCTGTGCTGACGTCCCGCACCTCCGGAGTCATGGGCAACAACGACACCACGTCGCCACGTTCACCTCCGAACACCACGTCGCCGTTCACAAGGAAGGCTTCGTGCAGATCGTCGACCATGCGTACCCCGACGTCGACCAACCATGGTGAAGAGAGCAAGAACAGATTCGCCAGCAGATGGTCCAACCGGGGTCCACCGCGCGCTCCGTACACGGTGATCTCGCCGGCCCCTCGAGCGACGGCCAGACGGAGCGCGGCCTCAGTGTCGGTCTCATTCTTGGCCGTTCTGAGTAGAACCATCTCGACACCCTGCTCTTCGAGCGACGCCCGCGTCGATGCCGAGATCGAATCCATATCACCGACGAGGATGTCGGGCACAAGACACGCTCTCGCGAGCGCCTCAGCCCCCCCGTCTACCGCCACCAGCAGATCGGCCCGGGCGAACAGCGCAGCGTCCAGTTCCATGGTCAAACTCGAACCAGCCACCACCACGGCATGCATAGCCAACTCCTCGTTCACGCAAGGGGCGCGGGGGCTGAGAGCGGAAGAACGCCCGATCGCCGTCAGACGGTCATAAGGCGCTCGGGTTAACGTAGATTACCGTTACTTCCCTTCGCTGGCATTACCCAGATCAGGTTCGTAGGGTCTGTGGCAAAGCCACACTCTCAGCTACACGCTCCCCTAGCAAGGTATGTCGAACACGTCGACATTATAGCATCGCGCAGACGCCCGGCCCTTCGGCCGCGGGACGAGAACCGGCAAGGTTCGGTATAATCAGCATCCGTCCGCCCCGGTCGTCCAGGCATGGCGATGATCATCCGAATCATCCTTCGG
>JAAYJE010000087.1 GCA_012523095.1 Actinomycetota bacterium
GTCTTGAAGAAGCCCACGCCCTCGATCCACCAGACCACGGTGTAGCCGGCGATCGGGTTGCCGTAGACGTCCTGCAGGTTGAGGACGAACTCCTCGACCTCACCGGTGTTGTTGACGAGCTTGGCCGCCGAGATGGGGCCGTCAGTGTCGCCACCGATGACGTGCGGGATCCACGTGTAGACGGCGGAAGCCGCACCGTAGGGCTGATCGTCCCAATCGAGGAGGTGCAGACCGATCTGATGGGTCAGATGGCTGAACAGCTGCTTCGGATACGGGTTGCCGGCGTAGTCGGCCACAACCTGCACCTTGGTCTGACCCGTCACCTGCGAGCTCAGCGCGATGCTGCTCATGCCGGTGGCGTCGGTCTTGCCGACCGCGCTCTTGGCGGCCGTGATATCGGCGCCGTCGAGCTTGACGATGTCACCCACGGAGGGGACGGTCTCGTCCTTGGTCTTGGTCGCAGGGTTATCCTCGACCACGTTCACGATGCTCCAGTACATGTCGATGCCGGCCATGCCACGAGCCTGATAGCCGTGAACATTGGCGAGCGCTTCGACAGCGCAGGACCAGCGGTCAACGGAGAGGATGAGGTTGACCAGCTCGAGGATGCCTGCAAGGTCTCCGGATACGACGCCCAGGACCAAATCCTCATGATCCCCGGCCCAAGCGAGAGCCCAATCGTAGATCGTCTCCCAGTGGGCCATGGTGAGCTCGGTGCCCGGGACAGGTATGAGACCCTTGAAGGTGCTGTTGAGCTCGGCGAGGATCCAGCCCAGCGGCCAGTCAACAGCGGCCAGAGCGCCGGTCGCGCCGGGCTTGTACGCGTTGTACCAGTCCTGAGCGGACGTGGACTGCGGGCCGGGGCCGAAGACCACAGCGCGGGCCTCGAGGGCCTTGGTGGTGGTACCGGCGTTGTACTCGAAGTCCTCGTCTTCATCCGCGCAAAGCATGTAGACCTCGTCCAAAGCTACCCAATACTTGGTGTAGTAGACGGTGCCTACGCCCGCTACGGTGGCGCTGATGCGCTGAGTGCCGGGCTCGGTCGCGATCAGATTGACCGTCACTTCGCCCTTGCTATCGGTCACGGCCGCCTGCGGGCTGATGTTGCCCACATAGTAGTCGCTGCCGAACAGCGTGTCGACGTCGACCAGCACCTGCTTGGCAGGATGGCCGTCAGCAGTGGTCACCTTGATGGTAACGGGGTGCACCTGGCCGATCAGGTTCTCGGTCTTGTCGGCCGTGGTGATCTCAAGATTGGCCGCAGTCCACTGTGCCGGCGGCACCATGGCCTGAGCCCTGATGAGCAGGACGGCGCCCTGGATACGGGTCAGGTTGGCCAACGGATCCAGATTGCCGTAGTCGTTGCCCACGGTGATACCGAAGTCGAAGGCGAAGGCCATCTCGTCCTTCAGTTCGGCCGACACGCTGGCCGCATCGCCAAAGTGGGCGAGCAGGGCATCGATCTCAGTCGCCGTGTACATGGTGGCGAGATCATAACCGTTGGCCTGAGCCACATAGCGGGCAACGATGGCCAGCGCCTGCTGACGCGTTATATTGGCTTTGGGGCTGAAGGTGGTAGCCGATGTGCCGTTGACGACACCGGCGGCCTTAGCGGCCTCGATGTACTGATAGTACAGATCGGTCTTGGGAACATCCGTGTAGGACGCAACGGCCGGATTCACCAGCGGGATACTGAAAGCCGCCACAGCCATCTTAGTGAACTGGGCGCGAGTGACGCTCTGGAACGGTTTCCAGAGACCACCCGGGTAACCTTCAGATATCGCCGCTACCTGGTTGTCAGTGACGCCATACTTGGCGGTGACGTAGTCGGGCAGGTCCGTCCAAGTTTGGTCCGCGAGGGCCACTGTGGACGCGCCGAGTACCAGGACAACGGTGAGGACGGCCAGAAGCGCTACCTTTAGGGTGCGTTTCTGCATTAGACCACTCCTCTTTTCTTGTTTATCCATAGCAAATGGTTCTTGCCATTTCCTACTTGTGCTGCGGTAGTGAGTAGGAAGAAAGAACGAGTCACCTCCTTTCTCTCTTGAGCTCACAGCCGCGCCTACCAACGCGGAGTGGCAAACTCTGTCAGGACCTTGGGCGGCAAGAAGAGCCCGCGGCCGATTCAGACCAGCAAAAAAGTGCAGACGAGCTGCACGGATCGTCGAGTATAGCGAACGAGTCTTAGTGGGCCAAAACTTCATCTAATACAAGCCTTTCTCAAGAACCCGCGTAACCGATGCCGGTGATGACCGCACGATCGTCGCCCACGCGGACGGTGGCGATGAAGCGCTTGGTGACGTCCCGCTGCCCACCCCGGCCGTCGGGGATCACGTCGTTGAAGGCCAAGATCACGCTCACCGTGCCGTCGACCACCGACATGGCGTTCACATGGCAGCCGTCGGGGTTGACCAGCGTGGAGACCATCTGAGTGACGTCGGCCCAGGCCGTGCGGGCCACTAGAGCGCTCACGTCACCCAGCACGCTGCCGGACTGGAAGGCCAAGAGGACTTCGGACCCCAGCGCTTGAACGACACGCTTGGCGTCTTTCTCGCGTTGAGCAGTCGCCATCTGCTGCTCGTTCGTGGTGGTGGTGAGCGGAGGCTGCGTGGTATCGGGAGTCTTGGTGGTCACCGTGGTGCGATCGGTGGTGACCGGGCTGTCCGACGTGGGGGTGACGCCCCCCGTGCTGGTCGGAGTGCTCGTAGTAGGAGTGACGCCTCCGGTCGAGACCGGGGTGTCGACGGTAGGCGATGTCGTCACGTTGGAGGGGATCGTGATGTCGGGCAGGGTGGTATCCGACGTCACCACAGAGGTGACCGTACCGGTGGTCGAAGGGTTGTCGACCACGACGGGCCCGCTCCCTCCACCGCCATAAACGGCGGCAAGGCTCACCACGACGGCGACCACAGCGACGGCCGCCGCCGAGATCATGATCCAGCGGGGATTACCGGAGCGGAAGACGCGGGACTGAGAGCCGGCGCCGGCCCGAGCTGCGCGCCCGGCACCCGTCTGCTTGGCGCCCACGCCTCCGGCCGTCGCGGTACGCGACCGCACCGGGCGACGCTCCATCTCGCGCTGAAGGGCGGCCCAGCCCCGCTCCTTGGCGGTCCGGCCCACCTCCATGCGGGCCAGACCGGAGAGCTCGCGGCTGATGACCGCCATCGCCTCGTCGACGGTCGGGTCCACGTAGACGGCCGGATCGACCTGAGGGGCGCCCACCCCAGGCGTCGAGGCCGGAGACACGGGAGATCTGCGCTCCCTGCGCCTGCTTTGGTCGGACGGGCCGCGTTTCTTGAAAACACTTCTGAACATAGCAATAGGTCTATTGCCGGAGACACGAAAAAGTTACGCGGCGGCCGCGCCTAGACCAACTCGCGACCCGCCTGCCCGAGGATGTTCTTCATGGTGGCCAGCCCACGCAACTGCAGTTGCTTCACCGCCCCCTCCGTGCGTCCCACGAGGGCGGCCGTCTCGGCCACCGACAGCGACAGGACGTAGCGCAGCATGATGACCTCGCGCTGACCCTTGGGCACCTTGCCCAGCGCCCGGGCTACGGCCACCCTCAGCTCGCGCTCCTCAGCCGTGGCGTCGGGACCGGCACTATCCGCCACCAGTTCCGTCGCTGCGTCGAGATCCACAGGGGTCGGGGCCCGTCCTTGGCTGCGCTGGAAGAAGGCGATCTGTCTCTGGGCTATGCCGTACAGCCAGGCTACGAAGGGCCGGCCTTGGTCTTGATAGCGTCCCAGCCCCTTGATCATACCCAGGAAGACCTGGCTGGTGACGTCCTCAGCGGCGGCCGTAGAGCCGAGCCGCAAGAGCACGTAGCGGTAGATGGTGTCGAAGTGCGTGCGATAGAGCGCCTCGACGGCCGACTCCTCGCCCCGGCAGGCCGCTTCCACCAGGCGTTGTTCGCGCCGGCGCTCGCGGTCGGGCGTCTCGGTGTCGCGGAAGAGGTCGGCGGCGGTCGACGCGGGTGGATCGCCCCAAGCATCATCGTCGATGTCGGGCAGTGACCCCCCTGAAGGCGTGTTTGGACGACGGAATATGGCCATACCGCCGCCTATGATAGACGATGGGGGCGACCCGGCGGCAACGGCCGCTCGGTGCGGAGACTCAGAAGGTCCCCTCCGGCGGGGTCGCTCCATCCAGGCACCCGATGAGCTCAGCCGTCATCTTCGCTACGTGGTTGCGGCTGGCTTTGGAATAGGGACGGAAGGTTCCGTCGGAATAGCCGCCCAGGATGCCGGCTTCGTAGGCGGTCATGATCTCTCTGTAATAGGGGTGGGACCGGGGCACGTCTGTGAACACCCGCTCGCCGCCGGTGTAGGTGGGCAGTGGTTTGTCCACCGCCGCCGCGCCCCGCACGATCATCAACACCAGCTGAGCCCTGGTGATGGAGTCGTTCGGGCCGAACAGCCCGTTCTTGTAGCCCTTCACGATGCCTTCGGCGACGGCCTCCTCAATATAATCGTACGGATAGCCGTTCGCGTCATAGACCCGGACATCGGGGAAGGTGGGGTTGTCTTCGTTGTCGATCTCGGGAGTGTGCCTGTCGATGGCCAGCATGATCATCTTGGCGAACTGGGCCCGGGTGACGTTCTCCTTGCCTGCGAAGTACCACAGTCCCGCCCCCGCCGGGACCTCTCTGCCGTTTATGACCCCGCGGGCCAGCAGAACGGCGGCGGCCGGATAGAAGATGTCGCTCCCTCCCATGTCGAGGAACTGGGTCCCCCCCGGAGGATCGGGAGCGCCGCTATACCTGAAAGGCCAGAAGCTGGGCGAGCCGACCGTGCCCCGGCTCCAGACCGCCAGTGTGTGCCGGTCGTAGCCGGCAGGAGCGCTCACCGTGTCGGCGGCCTCACTGTTCACGAGATCCAGGCGCGTGACCCAGGGGGTCAGGATGCCGGCCGAGTCCCATGCGAGGAGCGCGGCCTGGAGGGAGGATTCCACCTCGCCGTCCACGACCACTTGGAAGGGCACCCCATCAGATGTGGGGGGGAAATCCAGATAAACCGCGCCGTAGTTGGCCACCCAAGCTTCGTTCAGTATGGGTTCCGGCCCGGCCAGCGCCACCGGTTCCACCGATACGCTCAGACCCGAATAGTGGTACGGCCAAAGCTGCCGGAGCCTGCCGTTCAAGAAGTTCGTGACGACCCAGTCGTCGAACAATGACTCGAAGGTGTTCGAGGAGCCCACCGAGGCCAGCGCTGCGGCCAGGCCGTGCGCACCGCCCAGAGGCTCGTCGATAAGGGTGCGGACGAACTCCGGCCCCTGCCGCTCGAGGATATAGCGCATGAAGAGGTACGACGCCCCATAGTTGGCCTGCACCCCCTCCCAGTAGGTCAGGTTGAAGTTGGGGTCGTAACAGAAGGAGAGAATCTGGCGCGTGGTCCGACCATCATA
>JAAYJE010000088.1 GCA_012523095.1 Actinomycetota bacterium
CGACCACGCAGATGGTGGTCTGGTCACGACTCGCGTCCAGGCAGATGGGGCACAGCTCCTGTTCGGTGAGATTGAAGCAGGTCGAACAGAAACGCACGGTCTCCTTCACCTCGATGAGCGCATGCGCAAGAGGAAGTGCTTCGTCCGGAGGCAGCTTAAGGATGTGGAAGGCCAACCGTTGGGCGGTCCGCGGTCCCACACCGGGGAGCTTGGTCAGCTCGTCGATGAGTTTCTGAACGGTGGGACTGAACATACGACGGTTAGCGCTTCACCTGACGAATGCCGTCGAAGGGGTCCGCGGCACCGGTCAGAACGGCAGCCCAGGGATATTGAGGCCCGAGGTGATGCCGCCGAGCTTCTTGTTGGCCAACTCCTGAGCCGAGCGTAGAGCCTCGTTGGTGGCGGCCATGATCATATCCTCAAGCATCTCGACGTCCTCAGGGTCGACCGCGGCCGGGTCGATCTTGATGCCCTTCAGCTCGATGGCGCCCGTCACCTGGACCGTCACCATGCCACCGCCCGCAGAAGCCTCGACCGTCTCGTTGGCCAGATCTTCCTGCATCTTGGCCATGTCGGCCTGCATCTTCTGGACCTGCTTCATCATCTTCTGATAGTTGGGGTTCACCGGCGTCTCCTCGGCAACCTCTAGCGGATTGGTCCGTCGTCGATGACCCGGGCGTCGAATTCTTCTTTCAAGACCCGGATCAACTCGTCCTTGCTGAGGATTCTAGCATCTTCGTCGGGAGCGGCCGTCTCGGCGGCGGATTCCGACGCGAGCTTGGTGGTGATACGCAGATGGGCGCCGGTGACCTCGAAGAGAGCCTCCGAGATGACCTTAGGGTTGTCGTCGCGCGCCACCTGATTGGCCGCGAAACTGTAACCGGCGGGGAACTTGATCACCAGCAGGTCGTCTTCCAGGCTGTCAGGCCGTCCTTCGTCCAGCACGGCGCAAAGAGCCGGCTTTCGGGTCTTGACTGCCTCCAGGATCACCGGCCAGGCCCGTCTGAGGTGGTCGACATCGGGCCGGACGGCCGCGCCCGCGGGGCCGGGCTCGCTTTCGGATGCAGGCGGGCCTGTCTGCGCCGGCCCGGCTGTCACTGGTTGCGCCGACCGCTTCGGAGACCCGGCGGATCCGGTGATCTCGGCTGAGGCCGCAGTCGGTGCGGGGGCCGTAGCGGCCGGTGCGGAGGTCGTAGCGGCCGGTGCGGTTCTTTCGGCTCTTACGGATCCGCCTGCGCCGAGCGCCGTCATCTTGATCAGCACCAACTCCAACTCGAGCCGTGGGTCCGAACCCTGGCGGATGGAGCGGAGGGCTTCTCCCAGCTGGTCGATGAACGTCACAATCCGGGCCGTCGAGGCCCGCGCCGCCTGGTTCCTCAGGCTCTCGATCTGCTCCTCGCCGACCGATATGCCGGCCGGCATATCGGTCGTGTGCTTCACGACGTAGACGTCGCGCAGATGACCGAGGAGGTCCTTCGCGAATTGCGTGTAGTCGGTCCCCGCCTGGCTCAGCCTCTCCACAAAGAGAAGAGCGCCCCGAGTGTCTTCCTCGTGGACCGTGTCGACGATCTCGAACAGGAGGTCGTGTTGGACGATCCCGAGGATATCGAGCGTCTCCTGCAGGGTTATGTTACCTCCGCAGTAGGTGGACAGCTGGTCGAGGATGCCCACGGCGTCGCGGAAGCTGCCTGCCGCCGCTCGAGCGATGACCACCAGCGATGTCTCCGGCGCCTCGATGCCCTCCCTCTCTGCTATTGAAGCGAGGACTCCTACGATCTCCTTCACCGAAGGCCGGCGGAAGTCGAAACGCTGGCACCGAGACATTATGGTCGGAGGCACTCTGTGCGGCTCGGTGGTGGCGAGCACGAACACTGCATGGGCCGGCGGCTCTTCCAGCGTCTTCAAGAGCGCGTTGAAAGCCTCGGGGGTGAGCATGTGGACCTCGTCTACGATGTAGACCTTCATGTGGCCCTCGACCGGTGAGAAGTGCACCTTGTCGCGCAGCTCGCGGATATCGTCGATGCCGCGGTTGGAGGCCGCGTCCATCTCCACGACGTCGAGCGCGCTACCGCGCCGGATGGCCTCGCAGTGCGGACAGACGCCGTCGGGCGTTGGAGTGGCCTTGCCCCGGCCGGCGTCGCAGTTGAGGGCCATGGCGAGGATCTTGGCCGTGGAGGTCTTTCCGGTGCCGCGCGGACCGGCGAACAAGTACGCGTGGCTGACGCGGTCGTGAGTGATTGCGTTGACGAGCGTGCGTGCCACGTGGTCTTGCCCGACGATGTCTTCGAAACGGGCTGGACGATACTTGCGATACAGGGAGACGGCCATGCGCCGGATGACTCCTTCGCCGTAGCTCGAAAGCAGTGGCGCGATTATAGCAGCCGCCCTCGAGGGACCGGTCGTCTGGAGCGCCCTCCGCGATGGCGGGGCCGGGCATAGCTCGCCGCCGGTCCGGGTAATATGTGTGTGGACTGATTTGGGGGCAGATGAACAGGAAGGTGCGCGAGGCGTTCTTCGAGGTGGCGGGGCCGGTGATACCGGTGGCGCTGCTCGTCACCTTTCTGCAGTTGGCCGTTGTGAGGGTGCCCTGGGAACTGTTCGCCCGTTTCGGGATCGGGGTAGTCCTCGTGATAGTGGGGCTCTTCCTCTTCCTGGTCGGTGTCCGTCTGGGTCTCATACCTGTGGGTGAGTATGTCGGCGCCCACCTACCCGAACGCGTTCGCCCCTGGCTCTTGGTTGCTGTGGTGCTGATCATCGGCTTCGTCGCCACCATCGCCGAACCGGATGTGCGGGTGCTCGCCGACGTGATCGACAGCGTATCGAGCGGCGGCCTGGCATCCTCCGTTCTGGTGCTCATCATCGGAGCGGGACTGGGGTTCGCGCTGGCTTTGGCGGTGCTGCGTCAGATCACCGGGATACCCATAGCCATTGTCTTCGGCGTGGGATGGGCGATCGTTTTGGCGCTGTTCCTCTTCGTGTCTCCGGAGTTCATCGCCATCTCTCTGGACTCGGGCTGGACCACGACCGGGCCGCTCACGGTGCCGTTGATCATGGCCATCGGTCTCGGCGTGGCTCATACAGTGGGGAAGGCGAGCTCGCTTGGAGACGGCTTCGGTCTCGTCGGGATCGCTTCTCTCGGACCCGTGCTCGTACTGGCCGTCATCGGTCTCTTTGCGTGAGGCCGGTTGTGAACGACCAGTCCATAGGCGCCCTCCTGCTCAGCAGTCTCAGTGAGTCCGGACAGGCCCTGGGGCCGTTGGTGGCCGTTCTCGCCGTGGTCTTCCTCGTCTTCTTCCGAGACGTTCCTAAGGAGTCGTTATGGGCCATGGTCAGAGGGATGATCATCGCCGCGGTGGGCCTCACGATCTTCTTGATGGGGGTGAGGGTCGGCTTCATCCCCTACGCCAGGGAGATGGGGTTCCGTCTGGTCACCGAACGGTCCGCGGCCGTGTCGATCATCACCGGGTTCGCCATCGGCTTGACCGCGACGCTGGCCGAGCCCGCGGTACGCATCCTTGCCGGTCAAGTCGACCGCTTCTCGAGTGGCTATCTGAAGGAGCGGACCATCCTATATACGGTCGCTCTAGGCGTGGCGGTCTCAGTGGCCCTCAATATGGTTAGGATCCGCTACGGGATCCCTCTCATATACCTCGTGGGCCCTGGTTATCTCCTGGCCCTGCTCTTGGTCGCCGTGTCTCACTCGTCGTTCACAGCGCTGGCTTATGATGCAGGAGCGGTGGCCACCGGGCCGATGGCCGTGACCTTCGTCATGTCGCTGGCGATCGGGGCCGCTCTGGGGATGGGCGGCGATCCTGCCACCGAGGGACTGGGCCTGATCGGGCTGGTGGCGATGGCTCCTATAATCTGCATCTTGCTGTTGGGACTGGTCTACAAACCGCCTTGGAGGCGAAAGGAACATGGATCTTGAAGAACTCCACTACGATCTGATCGTGACCGTCGTTCCCAAGGGGTCGGCGGAAAAAGCCCTGCGTGCGTCACGGGAGGCCGGTGCCGAGGGAGGTACGATCCTGTATGGTCGGGGGGCTGGCATCCACGAGAGGCGCACGATCCTGGGCGTTCCTATCGAGCCCGAGAAAGAGATCCTGCTCACCGTGGTCCCCAAAGCCTTGAGCGACAAGGTGCTTGGAGGCATCGTCGATGCCGTTCATCTGGATGCGCCCGCGACTGGGATCGCTTTCGTGGTGGGCCTCGACAAGGTCGCCGGCATCTGTCACCAGGGATCCTGGCCCGAGGAGGGCAGGCCCGCGACCTGAACCGTTCTTCCTAGAACAGCTCGTCGTGCATGCGCGCCCGTTCGCGATCGATCTGAGCAGGGGTCGCGCCTAGGCGAGGAACTTATAGCTCTTCAGGACCCCATGGGGCCGAATCCCTTCTCACGAAGGCCGGCGGAAAGACGAGGACCGTGCACCCACCGTCGAAGACGGACCTCCAAGCGCCCGCCGGTAGCCGGCTCAAACCAAGCTACCCCACGGCACATGGAAGAGTCCGCTTAGGGCTGCTACCTCCCGGTCCTGACCCGGTTCACGGATTTCCATTGCGCAGGACCTGGCCGTCAACACCACTTGCCGACGTCAGACCTCACAGGCCCGCTCCTCGGGTGGGGATTCAGCCCCGCTAAAGCGGATTGCGGGTACAGGGCACCGCTGGCTCCCCACCTAGCACGGTCGTCTTGGAGTATACAGTAGGTGGCCTAAGGGGAGGTCGTGCTGGTTGTGGTTGTCGTGGGCGCCGCCGCTTGGCCGATGGCCTCCTCGACGAGCGGGGCCAGCGTGGCGAGGAACTCCTCGAGCATTGTTTTCGCCTCTTCGGGCCTACTCGACGGCGCGCCCAGCTTCTCGACGATCGCGTACGCGTCGGCCAGGGTCTTCGACATCGAATCGGCGGCGATGGCGCGGCCGCGATTGAGAGCCGCGTAGACCTCCTTCATGGCCACATCGGCCACTTCCAACTGCGTGGTCTTCTCGGCGTCGGTCGGCGCCAGGGAGCTCTTCTCGAGGGCGTTGCGGCAGCTAAGCGCGTTGACCCGGGCCTTCAACCCGTAGAGAATGGCCCTCCGTGGGTCGTCAGAAGGCACAGCCCTCTCCTCAAGAGCCATGGCGAGGAGGTGTTGAGCGTTGGAGGTGTCTCTGAGTGCTTCCTCCCACTCGGTCATCAGAGAATCAGGGGCCTCGGTAGTACGACCGACGGTGGTGTCGACACCCGTGCTCGAGACCGTATGGAGCGCCGTGGAGGTGGACTGCACAGTCTCGTCCGAGCAACCGGACAGCGCTAAGAAAAGGGCGGCGACCAGCAAAAGGCCGGTCGCGACAACACGCGTCTTCACGATATGTACGCCATGTTCTGTTCCCCGGGTCGAGTGGCGGAGTGGGAGGGATTCGAACCCTCGAGACGAGTTACCCCCGCCTACACGATTTCCAGTCGTGCTCCTTAAGCCAACTCGGACACCACTCCGCGCGGTGCATCGGTCTTAGGGCAAGGCGCGATTATAGCCCAAGAGGGGAGCGGCAAAGGCGTGTCACGGCCACGTAGGCTGTCCTCCTACCACGATCGTCCAGATGATAAGGGCGATGCCGGCAAGCAGTGCTCCGGGGACGATGAGTGCGGCGACGGGATCCCGGGTCACCTCGTAAGGAGGCATGTTCCACAGACTCACCGCGCTGAGGATCGCGCTGGCGATTATGGCGAAGATGATCTGACCCGCGCCGACTCCCAAGTAGATGATCGCCACGCCGTAGGTGGCCAGCGAACCGAGCACGAATACCGGTCGCTCCGGCCCCGAAAGGCGCTGGCCGCTGCCTTGACCGCTGATGAGCACGGCGGCGCTGGTGAGGAAGAGACCCACGGCAAGAAGCAGATAGCCGACTTCGCCGTCCAGAAAGATGATCTTCGAGGCGAACTCACCTTCGGTGAAAATGGCCGGCATGGCTTTGTGGATGGCATGGGCGGCCAGATGCAGCCCGTGCCCGATCAAGGCGATAGCGAGACCGATCCAGAAGACCCAGGCGACCGGACTGGAGATGGCTGTGTAGATATTGAGCGTTCCTCGAGCACTCTGGCCGACGACCAGGAATAGGCGGGTGAAGGCGAAGGCCGCGAAAGCCGGTATCAGCACCAGGAAGATGAGATCCACCGCGGGTATCGCCCAAGAGCCCGAGGGGACCTCCGCTCCGGCTCTCAGACTTTGATATAGCTCCCAAGCCACCAGCGCTATCAGCAGCCAGAAGACGCTTCGGGCGACGGGGGCCGTCACTCTCATATGGCTCGCGGTTGCTCTCACCGAGTCTTCAGCCCTTCGTGGTCGCTGGTCGAAAGCTGCGCCGCCGTCGCCATTCTATCGCGACGGAAGGACAGAGGGACGGCGATGATACTCAGACTCACACTATAAAGGGCAGGAGCGCCTTGCGCCTTGAGGGGTAGTCCGGGAAGTTCTCCTTATACCAGCGGTGGGTCTTGAACGCCCGTGGCGCCAGGTTGGCGAACGTCCACACGAAGAAGGCCAGAGGGCCGAGACCCCAGCAGGCCAGCGCCCACCCTCCCCACTCCATCATCTCGCCCAGGTAGTTCGGGCAACTGATGAGTCTGTAGCCGCCGCCGCGGGGGATCTTGTATCCGGTCTCACCCGGAGCTCGAAGCCCGATGAGGACGCGGTCGGAATGCTGGTTGAGGGCGTAGCCCGACCAGAAGAGGATCGCTCCCATGACGAAACGGGGGTCGTAGAACCAGGAGACCCCTAGTTCGGGCCCCAGCGTGAAGAGGTAACGGCCGTTCAAGTACCCGTTGCCGATGTTGAAAACGGCCCCCATGGCGATGACAGACACCGTGATACTGGGACGGCTGCTGTGGACGCGGAAAGGGTAGACGAGGGAACGGTGTACGTAGTGGGCCATCCAGAAGATCAGCAGCACCAGGCAAACGGGGTTGGTCACCCGGTCACTGATCCCGAAGAGGACGAGAAAGGTGATGAGCACAGGCGTCTCCATGAGGATCCAACCCCAACGAGCGCTGATGCGTGGGCCCCATCCACTACGGGTGAAGCGGCCGTATGGGGCTGTCACGAAGAAGAGCGCCACGAAAGTGATCACGGCAAGGGCCATCCAGGTGATGACCAGCCAGCGGTAGAGGGTCGGCTCGTCCATTCCAAGACTTATACCATTTAGTGGAGCCGGGCGCACGATGGCTGACACCGCTGGACTCGCGACGCGCGCCACGTCAAGCCGGGCGCACGATGGCTGACACCGCTGGACTCGCGACGCGCGCCACGTCAAGCCGGGCGTTCTGAGGTCCGGAGCCTGGCGTTCTGAGGTCCGGAGCCTGGCGTTCTGAGGTCCGGAGCCTGGCGCGCTCCGGCGCCCGCGTGTAATCTGACCGCGTGGAACAGATCATCACCGTCATCCTGCCGACCGTCTTCGCCATCGCGCTTGGCTACCTTCTGAGCAGATGGGGAAGGCCTGATGTGGGGACCCTCATCGACGTGGCCATGTTCATCGCGACGCCCTGTCTGGTGCTCCACTCTCTCTATCAGAACCCCATCGTGATCGGAGACGCCCTTCGCGGCTGGGGGGCGGCCCTGCTCCTCATAGTTGGGACCTTCGTCATAGCTTGGCTGGTTTTCGGCATCCGTGGGAAAGGGAGTTCGGCCCTATATCTCCCTATCATCTTCCAGAACACCATCAACATCCCCCTGCCCATCATCTACCTTGCTTTCGGCGACCAAGGGGTCGCGCTGACGGTGCTCTTCTCGATCCCTAACCTCCTCCTCGTCTACTCGCTCGGCATCTATATGGCCTCGGGCCATAAGGCTCTCAGGCCGGGTCTGGCGGCGGTGTTCAAGACGCCCCTCATCTACGCAGCCGTGTTGGGGCTCGTACTGAATCTGACGGGGGCTGCGGTGCCGGAGGCGGTGACCGGCTCCCTCCGTTTCGTGGGACAGGCCGCGGTGCCGCTGATGCTGTTGGTGCTGGGGATGAACATGGGTCGTTTCAAGTTCAGCCGGATCGGGTTGACCATCACGGCGGGCGTGATTCGCATGGGTGGGGGGTTCGCGGTGGGGTTGGCGGCGGTCTGGCTGCTCGGTATGACCGGGCTGCCGCGGGCCATCGTGCTCTTCGAGGCGGCCATGCCGAGCGCGGTGGTCACATCGGTGCTGTGCGCGAAATACAACAACAACCCTGAACTCGTGTCGTCGATAGTGCTTGCGACGACGCTGATGGCAGTGGGAGTCATCCCGGCGTTGCTCTACTATCTCACTTAGAGACGCGACAAGGAGGGTCAAACGATGGTAGACGGAGGTCCCCGCAGGGGGAGCGTCCGTCGCCGCACGCGTGACGGACGGTCGTTCCGGCTGGAAGGAGTGGTATTCGACTTCGACGGCACCTTGACCGAGCCGGGAGCGATCGATTTCACCGCCATATATGAGTCGGTGGGGTGTCCACGCGAGGTGGGACTCCTGGAGTTCCTTGCCGGCATCGAGGATCCGGAGGAGCGGCGGAGCAAGGAGGCGATACTCACGGCCGCCGAGATGGAGGCTGCGGAGCGCTGCCGGGCCAACTCCGGCGCGGCGGAGTTGCTGGCCTTCATACGAGATAACCGTGTGCCTGTGGCCATCATCACCAGGAACAGTCGCGCCGCCGTGGAGACGGCCTTCGCCACACTCTCGGATATAGACCAGGCGGATTTCGTGTCGATCGTGACGCGCGATACCCCGCTGAATCCCAAGCCGTTTCCCGATGCCGTGCGGTTTGTGGCCGGTCGGATGGGGGTGGAGCCCAAAGGCCTGCTGGTGGTCGGCGACCACGCCTTCGACGTCGAGGCCGGGCTCCAGGCCGGGTCTCTCACCATGTTCCTGCGCAACGATCCGCGAGAGCCTCGTTCCGACGGCGGCGCGGACTTCGTGGTGGAGACGTTGGCGGAGGCTATGGAGGTGATACGTTTCGGGGTGCCGTTACCGGTGGGCAAACTGCCCGCCGCTCTCCTGGAAAGCGGCTTGGAGGGGATAGGGAGCGACGACCCGGCCCTGCTGGTCGGCGCTGCTGTGGGAGAGGACGCCGCCGCCATCGATGTGGGCCGGACTGAGGTACTGGTGGCGGCTTCTGATCCGATAACGCTCGCCGTCGATTCCATGGCCAGATATGCGGTTCTGGTCAACGCGAACGATGTCGCCACCTCCGGCGCCGTTCCGAGGTGGTTACTCTCCACCCTTCTCTTTCCGCCTGGTTTCAGCGCCTCTGAAGTGCTGTCCCTGATCGACGATATCCGGGAGGTCTGCGCCGCCTGCGGGGTGGCGCTCTGTGGAGGTCACACCGAGATCTCCGACGCGGTGTCTAGGCCTGTCATCGTGGGGACGATGCTCGGCACGGTGTCCAAAGAGCGGCTTATCGACAAACGGGGGATGAAGGAGGGCGATCGGTTGCTTCTGACCAAGAAGGTGGCGGTGGAGGGCACGGCCCTGCTCGCCCGCGAGCACCGGTCGAAGCTGCTCGGGGCGGGTGTCACTCCGGTTGAGATCGAAGAGGCCTCTGTGTTTCTCGACAGGATAGGGATCCTGGAGGAGGCGCGCATCGCGGGCTCGTTCGACGGGGTGACGGCGCTACATGACGTCACTGAGGGAGGTTTGGCGACCGCGGTCTGGGAGCTGGGCGCAGCCGGCGGCCGCCGGCTGCGCCTCCACAGGGAGAGGATCCCCGTCTACCCGCAGACGGAGCGCTTCTGTTCCGTTCTGGGTCTCGATCCGTTGGGCCTCATCGGGTCGGGCAGCCTCCTCATCACCTGCTCACCGGCGACGGCCACGTCCTTGGCTGCGGCCATAGAGGCGGCCGGGATCGAGGTCGCCGAAATAGGGGAAGTCCTCGGTGGGGGGGAAGGGATCGAAGTCTTCCAAGAGGGTGTGCGCAGCGAGTGGCCCCGGTTCGAGCGGGACGAGGTGTCCCGCCTCGATCGCCGGCACACGTCGTAGGTCCGGCGTACCGTATGATACCGGCATGATAAGTCTCGACGGCTTGACGCGAGTCTTCCGTTCCCTGCGCGTACGTAACTACCGCCTGTTCTGGTTCGGGCAGCTCATCTCGGTATCCGGTTCCTGGATGCAGGATGTCGCATTGAGCTGGCTTGTCCTCACCTTGACAGACTCACCGGTCGCGCTGGGGCTCACTATGGCCATCCGTTTCGGCCCGGCGCTGCTGTTCTCTCTCCACGGTGGGGTCTTGGCCGACCATCTGCCCAAGCGACCGACGGTCCTCGTCGCGCAGATGCTTCAATTGGTCATCGCACTGACCTTGGCGATACTCACGGACATGGAGGTCATAACCGTCGCCCTCATCTACTCGCTGGCCGCGGTACGGGGCATCGGGGAAGCTATCGAGGCGCCCACCCGGCAGAGTTTCGTGATCGAGATGGTAGGGCCGGCAGATCTACCCAATGCCGTGGCCCTCAACTCCACCCTCTTCAACAGCGCCCGCATCGTGGGGCCTGCCATAGGGGCGGCAGTGATCAGCGCCTTCGGTATCGCAGCCTGTTTCTACGTGAACGCCTTCACGTACCTGGCGCCCATCGCGGGATTGCTCGCCATGCGGACTGCTGAGCTTCACATCGTCCCCCGTCCTCCCCGGGAGAGCTCGTTTGGAGCTCTACGCACCGGCCTTCGATATGCGCGCTCCACTCCGGAGGTGGTCATTATCCTCATCGTCGTGGGGACGATGGGCGCGTTCGGATACAACATCCAGACGCTGCTCCCTCTGGTTACCAAGTATATTCTCAACATGGGAGCCTCCAGTCTGGCCCTCCTCACCACCAGCATGGGGATCGGGTCGGTGATGGCGGGTGTGTTCGTGGCTTATCGAGGCAGACTCACCCGAGGGCTGCTTCTGGGCTTTTCGGCCGTTTTCGCCGTTTTGCTGGCCCTGATCGGACTGTCGCCGTGGCGGCTGGTCACGGCGGGCCTCTTGCTGCTGGCCGGGTTCGCCGGCGTGATGTTCATGACCACCGCGAACACCCGTCTGCAACTGCAGGTGCCCGACCATCTGCGCGGGCGTGTGATGGGGATGTACTTCCTCGTCTTCATAGGCACCACGCCCATTGGGAGCTACTTGATAGGCTTCTTGGCCGAGCATCTGTCTTCGGACAGCAGGGTCGCCGTTCGTGGCACCATGTTCATCCTGGCCGGGCTGTGCGCCGTCGGCATCGGGACGGCGTCGATCTATGCGCGGCGCACGGACTCGAAGATCACCCGTATCGCCGACGAGGAAGATGATGGCGAGGTCGCGGCTTAAGCTCGTCTCAGACCAGGAAGAGCACGTGCCACGTCCCCGCTTTGAGCAGGCTAGATCGCTACCCGGGCTCGGACCAGCCAGGCACTCAGGTCGCTTTCGTCGAGCGTACCCGCCCGGGCAGAGCCGGTGGCTCTCGTCCCTCCAGCGCCGCTATAGCCTCCCGCACGTCCTCCGGGAACGGAGTGCGCTTGCCCGCGACGTAGTTGTATGAGACGACCGTGGTATCACCCTTCGCAGCCACTCTGCCGAGTCTCTGACTCACCGCGACATGCTCCATGAGCAGACGGTCCTTGCCGACGGCCGAGATACGCGCGCCGACCGAGAGCGTATCAGGGAAGGTCACCGGCGCGATGAACCGACAACTGTTGGCGGCGATGATGAGGCCGAACTCCTTCCAGCTGGGACCGGGAGGGTCCATCCCCAGACGCATGAGGTACTCGATACGGGCGGTCTCGAAATACTGCAGGTAGACGATGTTGTTGACGTGGCCGAGTGAATCCATATCGCCCCAGCGCACCACTACATCAGTCACCACCGGGTAGTCCTTAAGCATGATGTCCTTTGCCGGTCGACGTATTTCGCATGATTGTACCCGGAGACAGGTGTGTCTGCCCGCAGACACGGCGGTTGATTCGGGGCTGGTGGGCGTCTCCATGCCGCTTGCCGGCTATCGCGAGCGGGGAGTGTTGCGTCGCATATCTTGTACGCGGGCGCCGCCGAAGTGTATCCGGTGGTCAATATCGGTACCCTGTAGCTTAGGATCACGCGGAGCACTAGGCTGTGCGCAGGCGAACGCGCATTGCTCAGAAAGGAACGCAGATGAGAGACCCTCGGCTGGTGACGCTGGCGGATAACATACTCGACTACTCCCTGAGTCTTCAGCCGGGCGAGAGAGTGCTTATCGAGGGCGAATCGGGTTCCGTGGAGCTCATGATCGCGCTGGTGGAAGGCGCCTATACACGAGGAGCTGTGCCCTACGTGGAACTGGCGGACGAGCGGTTGCGCCGCGCCTATCTCCTCGGCGCCACCCGAGAGCAGATGGATCTGCGGGCCTCATGGGAGATGAACAAGGTCAAAGATCTTGATGCCGCTCTGTACATCCTGGCCGGCGCCAACTTCTCCGAACTGGTCGATGTGCCCGGGCCCGTCTTGGAGGCCTTGCATCTGGCCAACGAGCCGGTCATGGATGTCTACCTCAAGAAAAAATGGTGCCTCTTGCGCTTTCCCACGCCTTCTGCCGCGCAGGCCGCGGGCATGTCGACTCAGGCCTTCGAGGACTTCTGCCTCTCCGTCTGCACGCTGGACTACGCTCGGTTGGACCAAGCCATGGACCCTTTGGTCGAGCTCATGTCGCGGACGGACAGGGTGCGCATCACCGCTCCCGGAACGGACGTCTCGTTCTCCATAAGCGGCATCCCTGTCCTCAAATCGGCCGGCAAGTTCAACATCCCGGACGGTGAGGTGTTCACGGCTCCTGTGCGCGATTCGGTCAACGGGACGGTGGCCTTCAACACTCCCTCTCTCGAAGACGGCGTCACATACGAACGTGTGCGCTTCACCTTCAAGAACGGCAGGATCATCGAGGCCGACGCGAACGAGCCCGAGCGGCTGCAACAGAAGCTGGACACCGATGAGGGCGCCCGTTATCTGGGGGAGTTCGCTCTAGGGCTCAACCCGAGGATCGACCGTCCCATGAAGGACACCTTGTTCGACGAGAAGATCGGAGGGAGTCTGCATCTGGCCCTCGGCCGGGCGTACGAAGAGGCCGATAACGGCAACCGATCGGGCATCCACTGGGATGTGGTCCTGATACAGACCGCCGAATGGGGCGGAGGTGAGGTCTACTTTGATGACGTGTTGGTCCGCAAGGACGGTCTCTTCGTCTTACCCGAGCTGGAGGGGCTGAATCCCGAGAACCTTGGGTGACGGGATGAGCTGTGCCGGGCTCCCGCGGACCGTGGTGGTTTCGGTCGGGGGAGCGGCGGGGACCTTCTGGACATGAGCGTGGGCACGAACGACATCGGTGTGGTCGGAATGGGTACCATGGGCCGCAACTTGGCCCTGAACATGGCCGACCGTGGTTTCACGGTGGCCGTCTACAACCGCACAGAGTCGGTCACTCGAGAGTTCGTGACGTCACTTGC
>JAAYJE010000089.1 GCA_012523095.1 Actinomycetota bacterium
CGGCCGTTGCCCAAACGCCGGCGGGCCGCCGTCGCCCTTCGCTATCTGGCCGATCTATCGACCGCTGAGATCGCACAGATCATGGGGATATCTGAAGGCGCGGTAGGTGCTCATCTCCACAAGGCCCGAGAATCGCTCCGCAAGGCACTGGAGGTGGAGTAGTGGACACGCAAGACATGGAGAAGCGCCTGCGTGCGCTCTGCGAGCGGAATGCGCCTCCTTTCGACGCGGACGCGTTCTTGGATCGTCTGCGCATCAGGACAAATGAGAGCCGGAGCCGAACCTCCCTTCCGAAGCGAAGGAGCGGCCTACGCCTGATGATCTATGCCTGCATGGCCGTCATACTGATGGCGGCCGTGACCGTCGGAGGTCTAGAGCTGAACGCCTATCTGAGCAGAGACTCACGGATCATCGTCTTCACCGACGACAGCTTCGGTCCGGCCGGCGACTACCAGACTGCGGATACCGGCAGTTCCGACCAATCGATCCCGGCGGATCTGACCATCAGGACGATGATCCCGGGCGGTATCCTGTATCAAGGTCAGAAGTACACCCACACCGAGGTTAGAGTAGGTCTGCAGAGACTGCCGCCCGACAACCCGCCGACACCCGAGAACCGGCCGGCGCCCGGAAGCCCCGAGACTCAACCGACACCCGAGAACCTGACCTACGCTGGAAAAGCGCTTGCGGCTGCCGAGCCGGCTTCACCTACCGACTCACCTGCTGAAGACAGACCAACCGAGTACGGATACGAGGTCTACACGATCGCAGGAGTGGATCCCTTACAGGCGATCGCGGTCAAGTTCGTCGCACGCAGTCTGTCGGATGAGGACGGGCTCTTCTTCATTTGGATCAAATACGAACACTTGACTACAACCACCCCGAGCACTCCTGCAGATGATGCGACCACCCAAGCCGAAACGACACTCCGAGAATTCTTCCAAGCCTGGACGGCCAAGGATCTGGCTGCCTACAAAGCGTTGCTCACCGAGCGCCGCCGAGAAGAAATGCATCTGGGTGACGAGATGTTCGCGGGCTGCGACCGCATGGAATTCGGGCCGATCGTCGCGGCGCCGGAGGTGATGGAGTATCGCATGGCTTGGTATGGTCATCCCTATCGGAGCGACCGGGGCGACATAGCGCAAGATGATGTCCGCTGTTTTCGCGCCTCCATCACCTGGTACTACAAACCAGGTATTGTCGGTCCGACCGAAAGCGGTGAGGAGTTGCCCTGGATGTGGTGGCTGGTGCGAGATACCGACGGTAATTGGGGAGTGGATGGGTGGGGTGCCTAGTCCGCGCTGTATCATCAGAGGCATGTCGCCTCCGCTCTTTGGGCCGGGTTTCATCCAGCATCCGTGCCACATCAGGGACGCGGTTCTTGAGATGCAACACCACCCGGCGCAACTGGGCCTACGTTCGACCGGGTAGGGGTCGCCGCAGGGGGCGGTGGCCGGGCCGGAGCCGACCTCAATGTGCTTCTACAACCAATCGGCTACCGGTCGGCGGACGCAAACGAGCCCAGCTAACTACTACTTCAAGTTCTACAACAGCAAGACCTGGGTCAATGTGACGAGCAACAACGTTCACATGTATTCAGACTAGCCTCGAGCCTCGGCCAATGGCTTCCGGCCTCTGTCGGGGTTTCTGCAAGGGGGCTTCATGATAGGAACGGACACCATACTGCTCTGGACCAGCCCAGTAGTCTTGATCACCGCCGTACTGATTGTGCGCCGACGCGCGTCGTTCACGCGAACCCTGGCGGCCCTGGCTATGACAGGGTACGCCCTCGTAGTTGTCTCGGCCACCTTGTTTCCGCTCCCGATAGATGCCGGAGCTATTGCCTCACGAAAGGCCATTGTGGGATTCTCTTACAACCTGATACCGCTCGAGACCGTCCGTGACTCTCTCACAGGTCCACGCGGTTCAGGCACGGTCAATCTCCTGATCGGCAATCTCTTGCTGTTGGCGCCGTTGACCTTTCTGGGGGCAGTCCTATGGCCCCGACTGCGCAGCTGGAGGAGGGCTCTTCTGCTCGGCTTCTCGGTGTCTCTTTCCATCGAACTGCTTCAGCTGACTATATCCGCCGTCCTGGGTTTTTCTTACAAGATCTTCGATATAGACGATCTCGTGCTCAACACCGTGGGGGCGCTCATCGGATACGCCGTGTTTGTGGTTCTCCAAGCGCTCACTGTGCGTCTGCGGAGGCAACAGGCTAACCGGGGTCCGGGGTCAGGCAGTCTCTAAAACGCCGACATTTCATCAGAAGACCCAGGCGGTGCGCTTCCGCGCCCTCGGTGAAACGTCGCAGGGTGTATCCCAGCGAGGGCCCGAGAAACACTCGCACGGGCCAACGGCGAATGGGTGCGGCGACCGCTGTCCCTCCGGCCGGCCTGTATGCAAATGGACGTGGGACGATACCGAGGAGGGTCGGTGATGAGGTGAGCCCTGTACACTCGGCGTGCGCACGTGCCTGCGGATTTTTCTTATTTAGGGCAAGCTCCTTTCGTGGACGAACTCTGGGATGCAAAGATGACCGCGGCCCACTTGGGACTGTTGACGAGGACGGTGCATCAGTTCGCGCGCGAAGGTCGTCTGCCATCCATGCGCGTCGGAGGGCGGTGGTGTTTCAGGCGCTCGGATCTCGAGCAGTGGCTTGAGTCGAGCGCGGGTCACATTGGTAGTAAGCCTGACGCTCCCATGCCTCCCCCTGCGCCCGACGCGGCAACGTTGGCCGACTTTCTTGCGGGCTTCCCGGACGCCATTGAGAAACGCCTGGTCTTCATGGGTCTCCTGACGCGCGCCTGCGTTGGGCGCGGTTGGCAGCCGCCGGTGATCGTTGGAGGCCAAGCGGTCGAATTCTACTCAGCCGGAGGCTACGCTACTGTCGCCGTCGACTTGGTGAGTGCGTCGGAACCGCTGGACGAGATCCTGCCCGGCTGGGGCTTCGAACGCCGCGGACGCCACTGGATGCGGGCCGATCTCGGCCTGATTGTAGAAGCTCCCGGTAGCCGGCTCGCTCCAGGACAGCGGGACCGATTGAGGGAAGTGGAAGTTGCGGGTACCTCAGCCCAAGCAGATGCTGGAGGATACGGCATGAAGCGTTGCATCGACTTGACCGCCCATGCTCGCCCGAACACGTACGTTCAAACGCCCGGTGGCGGACGGCGCTTGGATCCAGGCCGTCATCCCGGCGATCGAACAGAATCTTGAAGAAGACATGTTCCTTGAGCCTATTGGGAACAATGGCCATGAGCAGGCACACGCAGCGACCGCCCTGGTATCCGCGCCGCCCGTGAGGGAGTGACCGTGGGTCACATAAGTAGAGCTTTGAGCGTGCAGTCGGAGCCCGAGATCGACGGCCCCTACAGACCCGGCGCTGATTCCGATGCACCGGGGACCATGATGGTTACGGACTTCGCGGTGTGGAGTGCAGCCATGCTGAGACTGGGGCTGGGGCCGGGGCTGGGGCCGGCGCGCCGACGGTCCGGAAGTAAGGATATCGCCTCCTAGGAACGACTCAGATGACGGACCACGCTGGCACCTACCTACGTTCCTACCTCGGTGGGATGCAGAGCAGCATATGGCCGGGGTTCAAGCCGCTCCCCGGACGTCTCTTCGAGGTGGACGTCTGCCGAGGGATCGCCATCCTCATCATGGTGGTCTACCACCTCATGTGGAATCTCCGCAACTACGCCGGATACGACATCAACGTCCAAGAGGGATTCTGGGGCTACTGGCAGGAGGCGACGGTGGGCCTGTTCGCCATCCTCGTCGGCGTCTCTCTCACCCTGAGCTATCGGCGTGAGCGTGAGATCCGTCCGGTAGGCAGCCTTTGGCCCAAGTACCTGGTGCGGGGAGCAACCATACTCACTTGGGGCCTGCTAGTCACTCTCGTGACCTACCTGACCCTCGGTCCCGATCGGTTCGTCCGCTTCGGCATCCTTCATCTGATCGGGGTGTCGATAGCGCTCGCCTACCCCTTGCTGCAGTTTCGTTGGCTCAATCTGGCCCTCGCCGCGGTCGTGATCGGCCTGGGGCTGGTCATGGATCAGATCAGACCTGACCTTCCCTGGCTCAGTTGGCTGGTGCGCGTCCCGGATACGGGCGGTGTGGACTACGCGCCTGTCATCCCCATGCTCAGTCGGGTACTGATAGGTGTCTTTCTCGGCAACCTGCTTCAACCGCAGCTTGCCGAACGGCTACGGTCGTCGAGTACCATGCTGCTCGGCACGCGCTCCAAGATGAAGCCGGCGTGGTCGGCCAAGAACCCGGCGGTCAGGGTCCTTGAACGGATGGGGCAGAACTCGCTGCTGATCTACTTCGTCCATCAGCCTATTCTGATCGGGCTTCTGTTCTTAGTGGGCGCGGGTCGATTGTGAAGATGATGTCCCCGGACGGAAATCACACCGCGGAGCAGGACCGCTCACTCGGGCGGCCGTCGCGAGTTTGTTTCCGACCGTTCGCGGGGAAGAGTAGGCTGGGCAAGACATGCCTGGGGTGCGCTCCCGCTCCTCTAATCGTCTTTCTAGGAGGCTTCTATGAAAGGGGACCCCGGACTCATCGACACTTTGAATTCGCTGCTGGCCGATGAGTTAACCGCTATCAATCAGTACATGGTCCATGCGGAGATGTGTGAAG
>JAAYJE010000090.1 GCA_012523095.1 Actinomycetota bacterium
AATCCCTTCTGCCCGGCGTTGAACTTGCCTGATCTCAGGTGGATGGGCTTCTTGCTGAGGTAACCGCCGAGCCGGGCGAGCCATTCCCCGTCTTCTCGGCTGGGGAGGCTGTGCCTGTTCCAGAGGAGAATCGCGATAATGGCGCCCGCGAGGAATATCCCTCCCCACACCATGTGTCCCACCCTGGGAGCATCAGGGCCGAAGGCCATGACGTAACCGGTTATCGCGACGGCGACAAAGGCGAGCACGCGTATGGCGTGTATCACCCTGTCCCAAATACTGAATCGCTCGAGCGTTCTTGGCAGTGAGGCAAGTGCCTTGCCCTTGGGGCCAACCACAATATAGTGCACAAGGCAGAATGCGGCAGGAAGAACGACGGCGCCTACAAGGATGATTGCCCGATATTTGAAATAGAAGTCCATCGTTCTCCTCTCATGCGGCGCTGGTTCCCGGTGATGGTCCCGTCCGCTCCTTCGGGCGGCGATGTTGCCCCAGTCTCCGTCCGGTTTCATATGGAGCCCCTCTGACAACGCGACCGGTCCGGCGTTACGTTCGGTTGCATTAGTCTCTCGTTCGCCGGCGAAACAGCCATCCCGCCAAGGGCACGCACACGGCCAGGAGGACCGCAGACCACAGCACTGAGGTCAGTACCGGGTGTTGCATAGACCAAGCCTCTATGGTCGCGGATGGGTTGGGGTTCCCGAAGAGCGACCGGATCGCTGAGGCGACAGCACTCACCGGATTCCAGTTGGCGATGGCGCCCAGCCACCCGGGCATCCCCTGCGTGGGCACGAATGAGTTCGAGACGAATGCCAAGGCGAGCATGAGCATCATGGCGATACCCTCCACCGCTTCTGCTCCCTTCACGAACATCGCCAGGCAGGCGTTCACCCAGGTAAAGGCATAGGAGAAGAACAGGGCTATCCCGAACCCGGCCAGCACCGAGAATATTCCGGCGTCAGGCCGCCAACCGATGGCAAGGCCGGTAGCGGCCACGAACACACTGCAGAGCATCGCTGCCAGAAGGTCCGATACGGAGCGCCCCACCAGGATGGAGGTCTGCGCCATGGGTAAGGTGCGTAGTCGGCTTATGAATCCTGTGCTGAGATCGGTGCTAAGGCCGATGGCCGTTCCCACGCTCGAGGTGGCCAAGTTCATGGTGAGTAGCCCGCCCAGCACGAACTGCATATATTCGCCGCCCCCCGGCAACACCATCGCTCCACCGAAGATGAAGACAAAGAGAAGTGTGAATAAGATCGGCTGGATGGTGACGTCTGAGAGTTGGTGTGGCTCCCGGCGGACGTGTATGAGGTTCCGCCGGGTCATGATCCAGACGTCCTCGAACCAGCTGTCGATCCTTCCCCAGGGGGAGGCGTCGCGGGTGGCTAGGGTTGTGATCGCGTTCATACCGCCACCTCCTCTTTCCTGGTTGCGTTGGTCGCCCGTCCAGTGGCCGCGTCTGTTGCTCCGGTGAGCAGGGCGAAAACGTCGTCCAGCGAGGGCTGGTGGACGGTGATGTCCTCCACTTGGATGCCCGCCGCGTCGAGGAGGCGTAGGGCAGCGACAGCCAGGCCCGGCTCGTTGCAGGCGGGTACGAGTAGCTTCTTGCCGTCTCCCGTGACTCTCGTCACCCCGCGGCTCAATTCGCGCAACACCTCCACCGCTCCGGGATGTGGGGTGACGAGAGTGACTTCGGCGAGTTGAGAGCCCGTGGAGGCCTTGAGCTCCGCCGGGGTGCCTTCTGCGATCACTCGTCCGTCTTTGAGAACGAGCACGCGATCGGCCAGGAAGTCGGCCTCGTCCAGGTACTGGGTGGTGAGAAGGACTGTCGCGCCTTTCGAAACCAGTCCCCTTGCTATGCCCCACATACGCTGTCGAGCGGTGGGATCCAGCCCGGTGGTCGGTTCGTCGAGGAAGAGCACAGGAGGACTCGTGACGATACTGGCGGCCAAGTCGAGGCGACGGCGCATGCCGCCGGAGTAGGTCTTCACCATGCGGTCAGCGGCCTCGGTGAGCTCGAAATCTTCGAGGAGCGCCGCCGCGAGCCTCTTAGCTTTCTTGCGGGTTAGGCGGCCCAACTCGCCTATCATCATCAGGTTCTGTCGTCCGGTGAGCATCTCGTCCAGGGTGGTGTCCTGGCCGGTCACGCCGATCCTCTGGCGCACCGCGCGCGCTTCCTTCACCACATCATGTCCTGCCACCCAGGCCTGTCCCGCATCGGGAAGCGAAATGGTGGTGAGGATACGTAGAGCAGTCGTCTTGCCGGCCCCGTTCGGGCCCAAGACCCCGAGTATGGTCCCGGCGCGGACTTCTAGGTCTACGCTCCGGAGAGCCTGCACCTCGCCGAAGGACTTGGTGAGTCCCACCGCGCGGATCATTATGTCATCGGTCATTATGACCGTGTCTCTTGCTGAAGTCGCCGAAGAAGGGATGTCTGCCGCGGCCGCCGGCAGCGCGACCGCCGAAAGCACCGAATCCGTGCT
>JAAYJE010000091.1 GCA_012523095.1 Actinomycetota bacterium
TCGTAGCGGGGCATGATCTTGACAGGGATGCCTCGACCATTATCGACGACGCGCACTGAGGAATCCTCGCAAATGGTGATGTCGATGGCTATGCAGCAGCCCGCCAGGGCTTCATCGACCGAGTTGTCCACCACCTCGTACACCAAGTGGTGCAACCCTCGGTGTCCGGTGGAACCGATATACATGCCCGGCCGCTTGCGGACGGGCTCGAGGCCCTCGAGAACCTGTATGTCGCCTACGTCGTAAGAGTGCTCTGCCAAACCTTCGCTACCCTCCATCGCGCTAAGAAACGAACCCGGCACGCCCAGCAAGAGAGCGGGCGCATAGGCCCGAAAAGAGCTCCACGTCAGACTGGGATAAGGACCGGCCCGTCCCCAACGAAAGTGTCAATCACGGCCTCCATATGATACCACACGAGGCTTCCCCCCCGACTCATATCAGTACGCTGTCAGCGAACATAATCCTGCCCTCCGCGGACAAACGCCGCGCGCATGGAGCGAACGATCTTGCTACGCAGATCAGCGGGCAGGTCGAGCCGTTCCACAGCGGCCAGCGCCTCCCTCTGCTCCCAGGAGAGGCCTCGTGCGTACGCACGCTCCGCTTCTCCACCCACGACCGTACACGCCTCGCGGTGCGGTCCTTTCCAGCCGTCTCGGCTACCCGCCGAAGCGGCGGCAACCGGCGCCGGACCGGCGAAAACAGGGGGTCTCTCCTCCCAACCCGCGTGCCGGAACACCACCTGCTCCACCAGGCCCGCGCCCAGACGCTCGCTCAGTCTCTCCACGATTGCGCCGCCCATCAATTGGAGCGTCTGGGCCCACGCGCTGGACGACGTGCTGACCACCAGTCGGCCCCTCTTCAGGTATACAGGCCTCGCGTTCGCCGCGACTTCCTCGCCGACTACGTCCGGCCAGACCGCAGCCACCAAGCGTGCAGGCTCCTCGACACCGCGCGGAGCGCTCGAGCCCGTCCGGACGCTGCCGGGCAACCGCGCGTGGTCGGGTCGCTCCACCACCTTCCCGGCCGAGCCATCCACCCGCCGCAGCAGCTCTCCCACGAGGCTGAAGTCGTCGAGCGCCTTCCCGCCGTCGAGATCTCGCCCGTGACCCGGCGTTTCACCGCCGTCGAGACCCCTCTCGGGCCTGTCTTCAGGTTCAGACATCATCCGGCCCACCATCTCCGGCCTCCGGGCCGGACCGTCCGCCGTCGGCCAAGAGCTCCACAACGGTCGCTCTTTTCAACTCTTCCGCCGTGAAATACTGGAGATCAGTGGTCGTCACAACCACTTGTCCTCCCCGGCTTACGAAGGCCACGAGGGCCCTGCGCCGGGCTGCATCGAGCTCGCTCATCACGTCGTCAAGCAGCAGGAGAGGCCTTCCGCTCGTCGCGCACTGATAGTCCCACTCGGCCAAGACGAGGGTCAAGAGAGCCGTGCGCTGCTCTCCTTGGGAAGCGTGATCACGCATGTCGAGACCCTTGCGCAGCAGCCTGAGATCGTCACGGTGAGGTCCCAAGTGGGTGTACGTACGACGGCCGTCACCCTCTCGCATCTCCTCCAGCCGTGCTTGGTATCCGTCTTCGTCAAGACCGGCGACATTGGTCCGGTAGACCAATCTGAGCGAGTCGGGTGGATCACCGGTCAGGGCCCCGTGCGTCCGCTGAAAAGCCTCCACGAAAGACGCCAGCGCAGCGGCCCTCCACCGACAAACGGCCAACCCGGTCTGCGCAAGTAAGCTCTCCCAGGGGGCGAACTGATCGTGCTGGGCGCCGTGCCGGGGACTGCTTCGGGAGACACGCAGAAGCGAGTTCCGCTGGGCCAGGGCTTCCTCATACCGACGGAGCGTGACCGAGTACTCCGTTTCGCAGCCTGCGGCCAGAGTGTCCAGGTACTCGCGTCGCCGTCGCGGGCTACCTTTGATGAGCCGCAGGTCGTCCGGGACGAACGTCCTCACCGGGAGAGCCTCACGCCAACGGGACGAATCGGCCAGCGCCGCTCCATCAGCAGTCAGCCGACGGTCGCCGTCGCGCGAATACGCCGCGGCCGCCGTGACCACCGCGCCGGCCTCCTCGATATCCACCTCCACGCGAAGATAGTCACGGTCTTTGCTGATGAGGTCCCTGGCGCCGGCTGCTCTCAAGGGAACGCCCTCCAAGACCAGAGCCACAGCCTCCATCACCGTCGTCTTACCTGCGCCATTCGGCCCTACAAGGATCGTAAGACCCTCCCCGAAGTCGACCCGCAACTCATGACGGGAACGCACGTTCGTCATACGCACCCGGCTGACGATCACGGATATCAGCCTCCAGACGGAGTGGGATCGGAGGGATGGGCGACGAGTCGAATCGCCCGGCCGTGTACCTCGACCACGTCTCCGTCGGCTAGCTTGCGGCCCCGACGCGTCTCCACTTCGGTGTTGACGAGAACGCGGCCCTCAGCCACGAGCTGTTTCGCTTCGCCTCCGGTCGATACCAGTCCGGCGAGTTTCATGAACCGGCCCAGCGTTATGGGCAGCCCGACGGAGGCGGCCGCCGACGGCCCTGTCTTGCCACCATCAACCATCAGCCGGCGCCGCCAACCTAATCGTTCAGACGAATGGGCATGACCAGATAGAGGAAGTCGTCTCCCGCTCCCTTGACCAATCCAGGCCGTAACGGACTGATGAACCGCAGATACACGGGGGATTCTTTCACCGCAGCCACTCCGGCCTCGAGGAACTCGGGGTTGAACCCGATCTCCAGATCCTCACCTGAATACTGCACCGGGATGGCTTCCACCGCCTTACCCACATCTTGAGACTCAGCAGATACGGTCAGAGTGTTATCAGAGAAACGCATCCGGAGTGGAGCGTTCTTCTGGGCGAGTAGGCCTACACGCCGCACCGCTTCCAGAAGCTCATCGTGATCGACAGCCACCTCATAGTCGAAGGTCTCCGGGATCAACTGCCGGTAGTTGGGGAACTGGCCATCGATGAGGCGAGAAATGATGGACACTCCCGCGATCTCAAAGAGCATCTGATTCTCGCCTGCTACCACTGAAATCACGTCATCGGAAGACGCAGCCGCTATCCGCGATAATTCCATGAGGGTCCTGGCCGGTAGAATCGCTTCCAACGAACCCGCCACGGATGCCTCGACCGGCGTCTCTTTCACACTGAGCCGGTAGCTATCAGTGGCAACCATGCGAACCGAATGCTTCCCCAGGTGTACAAGCACCCCAGTCAAGACCGGGCGCGTCTCATCACGAGACGCCGATGGCGCCACTCGATCTACGGTCTCGAGGAATGCCGCCCGGCCGACGGTGAAGCTCTCTCCGGTGAACGTAGGGAACTGTGGGAAGTCAGTCGCCGGCAGAGAATGGAGATCGAAGACAGACTCTCCAGCCCGAATCTCCACCTGAGTCTCGCCCAGCTTCTGCTCGACGCTTACTTCTCCTTGAGGCAGGCTTCTGGCTATGTCACCTGCGATTCGAGCAGGGAGCACCAGAGACCCGGCACGCTCCACATCGCCTTCAAGCGAAGCCCGTATGGATATCTCCATGTCCGTGCCCGACACCGTGATCGACTCATCACCAGCCTCGATCAACACACCCGAGAGGACCTGGATCGAACTGCGCGATGAAACCGCTTTGTTGACGATACCCAGACAGTCAACGAGCGCCTGCTTGGTGGTGACGAGTTTCATCGAAGCTCCTTCGTCATGAGAATCCACACCACTTTCTTTCTACTACTCTCTTAGTCTTTGGTAAGAATATAGCCGTTGTAATAGGTGCTGTGGAAGATGTTAACAAGAAGAGCGGATGCGCCGGACAGTGTCGGAGGGGGTGACATGACGGTGGATGACGCTGTGGAGGAGTCGTGGAAGAGACGGCGTCTTGCCGGTCGCGCCGGCGGTCTGGGGAAAGGTCGGCCCATCATCCACAGAGTCTCCGCAGGTTCTTGCACCAAGGCCTCTTGTCGTACGCTACTCAGCACTTTTGATCCGTGTAGTTAGACGCTGCACCCTGTTATACATATCTCGGTCTTCAAGTATAAGCTTCGTGATCTTGTCGACGGCGTGAAGGACGGTTGTGTGATCCCTTCCCCCGATGCGGTCCCCGATCTTCGGCAGACTGGAGTCGGTCAACTCTCGGGCTAAGTACATAGCGAGGTGGCGCGCCTCTACGACCTGGCGCGATCTCTTGTCGCCGGTGATCTCAGTGATGGATATCCCGGTACTCTCGGCGACTATGGAGAGGATGAGGTCGATAGTGACTCGTGTCGATGGCGTCTCCGGGATGTCTTTTAGGACTTCGCGGGCAAGGTCGGCGTCGAGAGGCCGTTTCGTGAACGATGAGAATGCGACCACCCTGGTAAGACATCCCTCAAGTTCTCGGATGTTAGACGGTACTCGGGAAGCGATTATCATAAGCACGTCGTCATCGGCGAGGACGATGCGCTCCGCACGCACTCTTCTCCTCAGGATAGCGACCCTAGTCTCCAGGTCAGGGGGCTGGATATCTGTGATGAGGCCCCATTCGAAGCGGGAGACCAGGCGGTCCTCGAGGGTGACGAGTCCTTTCGGGTGCCGGTCGGACGTGATGACGATCTGCTTCTGAGCGTCATAGAGGGTGTTGAAAGTGTGGAAGAATTCTTCCTGAGTCTGCTCTTTCTTCTGGAGGAACTGGATGTCATCGATGAGCAGCACGTCGTTCGTCCGATACCTGTTCTTGAAACCCTCGATGCTGTCCCGGGTCAAAGAATTGATGAAGTCGTTGGTGAAAGTCTCCAAGGTGACGTAGCGGACCTTCTTCCCGGGATGGTTGCGGGCGGCGTAGTTGCCGATGGCCTGCAGGAGGTGGGTCTTACCCAGGCCCACACCGCCATAGATGAAGAGCGGGTTGTACTGCGTTCCGGGCGTCTCGGCCGCTGCGAGCGCGGCTGCGTGAGCGAAGCGGTTAGACGGTCCTATGACAAAGTTGTCGAAGCTGTATTTGGCCAGGAGACCCGTACCAGGCGCAGGACCATCGTCGGTCGGCGAGGAGGGCGCAGCCCGCCCCCCGGAGGCCCGTCCCCCATTGTCTTCTCGATCAAAGTCTTCCGAGACAGAATCGAGGCGGGTGGCGTCTCGAGGGCGCACGCCTCCGGTGGCGCCGCGAGAAGGACGCGGGGGGACGGCGTGAGATTGTGTGGACGCGTCTAGAGCGGCCCGTGTCATAGCGGGGGACACCACGATATCCACGCGGGTCGGCCTGCCGATCACCTGAGACACCGCATCCGACATATAGGTGCGGAAACGGGCGTCGATCCAGTCTCTGGCAAAATCGGATGCTACTCCGACGGAATACGTGTCATCCACCAGACCGAGACCAAGAGTCGGCTCGAACCATATGCGGAAAGTCCCCTCGTTCACCTGTCGGGAAAGAAGACCAAGCGCCTCCTCCCAGACAGGATCTCCCTTCTTTGTCTCCACCTGCGTACCTCTCCTTACCGGTCCGGCTTCCCCCGGAGACGAAGCGCCGTCGGCTACAACACGACATCCAGGTACGCCAGCCCCACATCCGTCACTGTGCGACGCCCGGTCTCTTCAGAGGTGACGAAGCCCGCGTCCTCCAGGAAGACGAGGTCTCTGTACGCAGTCGACGTGGACACACCCAACTCCTCAGCTATGCGCGTCGGGCCGACCGGGGCGAGCTCGACCGCCAAGAGCAGGGTCTTGAGCTGGCGCTCGGATAGATTATAGGACGGGAGGGCGGCGGGCGCGAGCCGGATGTTAGGTCGACCGTGGAGACGGACCGTGACTACCGTGCCCTGCCCGAGGTTATCGTCGATCTCGAGTTCACCGTCTAGATCGGCCAAAGTCTGACGGATCAACGGGAGTCCAGACCCCACCCCGCGGATGAAACGCTTCGACGGGGAGTCCGCCGACGTGAAGCCTGGTCGAAGCGCCGCATCTTTGTCGGGGATACCGGGGCCTCGGTCGCTGAATCGGACGGTATTCCCATGGTCGAGGATGGTGATGACAACGCCGCGGAACGATGCGTGTACGAGGTTGGCCGCCAGTTCTCTGAAGACGTCGAGGGGCAGTTGACCCCCTTGCTCACGGGCAAGGTCGTAGGTTCGGGTCGCTAGAGTCTCTATGAGGGTCGGGAGGTGTTCGTCGATGGGGGGAAGATCATCCATGGGGATGACCAGTGGAGGCGTCAGGGGCGCAGCATAGACTGCTATCCGAGGACGGTCGTCGTCTGCAGACGGTACTTGAGTAGCCGGAGCCGCGAGACCGGCGCCGGTGGACGCGCCGGCCGGCCCAGACGACGGTCGATGAGGTGGCTTCTCAGCGGTCATTGCTCGGGTGCCGGCCTTGTGGACGTGGGGAGTAGGATAGGCGTGCCGAAAGGTCTCTGCCATTGTAACCAGCGTCACTTGGTTTTTCCACAGGTCAAACCGGGTAGGAAGTGCGCAAACAGCAAAGGTTTAGCCAATATCGGTCATCTGCGGCCTGGAGTACCGGGAGGTGGAGATTGATGTTTTGCAGGAGAAACATCTCTTTTATCCACAGAGAAGTCCACAGATGTGGAAAACGTGTAGAACACTGAAAGCTAAAGCCCGCATAGACCACGTTTTCTGTTGAAAATGGGGAAATCCGGTTTCTGCGGAAGCGGTGCAGCGCCAGCGACGAGCATCCTCACGCAACGTAGAAGCCATGGTGGTCGCATGGAACCGGAAGCCTGTGCCGGAGAGGGACGGGGGGCCGTGGTCGGGCCGGCCCGACGGGGAGGGCGGGTGGGGGCGACCGGGCTTATAGTGGGTCGTGGTGAGCCCGGGACACACGACGGAGACAGATCGCGTCTGCTGGTGCGTATCCGGGGCGAGGAAGTGAGGGGCCGGACCGGTGGTCGGCCGGCCATCAGGGTCGGAAAGTGAGAAGACGTGCGCTGGGGGCGTTCAAACGAGCCGGAGGTTCCACAGGGTGTGGCCGTACAAACGGCGACGTTCGGTTGCCACGCGGGCTCTATCCACAGTATCCACAGGAGCCTGTGTACGCTCGCAGCGGCTTGGCCGACGGGGTGTGTGCGCCCCCGCAGCGGCGTGCGTGAAGCTTGCCTGGCGGTGCCCGCATGGGTCTTATTGACGGCGAGAGAGCGGACTTGTATACTTCGCCATCTTCTAGGGTGACCGATGCGTCGGCGCGTGCGTCTGCGCCGGAGCCGAGTGTAGGCTTGAGAGGATTTCGCGGCGGGTCCCGGTTTGCCGGTGTCTGCGCTGCTAGAGTGACAAGCGAGGAAACGTGAAGAGGACGTATCAGCCGAACAAGCGTAAGCGCAAGAAGACTCACGGCTTCCGAGCGCGCATGAAGACGCGTGCCGGCAGGGCCGTGCTCAAGCGGAGGCGCGACAAGGGCCGCAAGCGTCTGTCGGCGTAGCACGGGGTGATTCGGTCCCGAGGCCGGCTGTCTCGATCTGAGGATTTTACCCGCGTCTACCGCTCAGGCCGGTCTGTTGCTAACAAGTACTTGGTCCTGTACTATTTCGAGCGCTCGGAGCCCGGTATGGCCGACGCTGGTGGCCCGCGGGTCGGGTTCTCTGTGTCCAAGCGGCTCGGCACGGCCGTTGAGCGGAACAGGATCAAGCGCATCTTGCGGGAGGCCTTTCACGCGCACGGCGAGTCTCTGAGGGGGAACATGGACCTTGTTCTTATCGCCCGTGGGCCGCTCGTAGAACTACTTGAGACGGGCGGCCTCGCGGCTGTGAAGGAGAAGATGACGGAGGTCTTCCGTAAGGGCGCGCTCGTTTCTCCTAGAGAAGACCGGCGGGCATCCTCGTGAAGAAGAGACTTGCCGGACTGGTCAGAAGTTGCCGGAATCCCTTGGAAGCTTTGCTGGTCCTGCTCATCCGTGGATATCAGACCTTGCTGTCGCCGCTGATCCCCGGGCGGTGTAAGTATCATCCGTCCTGTTCCCAGTATGCGATCGATGCCCTCACACAATATGGTGTCTTGCGGGGGACTGTGCTGGCAGGGTGGAGGCTCCTGCGGTGCAACCCCTTGAGTTATGGCGGTTACGATCCGGTCGAGCGCCAGACGTTGTTCCATAGGAAAGAGCCGGGACGGAAGATGGGACGGAATACGGGGGGGGAGGCGGTGGGCGCGTCCTTATCCCGGGTTTCTTCCAGGATGCGGGTGGGACTCCCGGTCCTTGTCGTCGTCGTGGCTGTTCTGCTGCTGGTGGTGTCACTGACCACAACGTCGTGCTCGCTGATCGAGACGACCACGACTACCGTAGCGCCGGCCGGCGTCGACACTACGGTAGGGGGTGAGACTACCAGTACTACTGTGGAGGAGCAGCGGCAGCCGGGGCAAATCGACAAGATCTCGAAGCCCCTTCAGGCCCTCTTCTTCGCGGTCTTGGAGTTCTTCCACGACAAACTGCACGTCAGTTGGTCGTGGGCCATCGTCCTTCTCACGGTCGTCGTTCGCATCGTCCTACTTCCCCTGATGTGGCGACAGATGAAGAGCATGCGGGCAATGCAGGCCCTCCAGCCACAGATCAAGGCCCTCCAGGATAAATACCGGGACAATCGTGAGCTTCTCAATCAGAAGATGATGGAGTTCTACTCGCAGAACAACGTGAGCCCCTTCAGCTCCTGCCTCCCGCTGCTGCTTCAAATGCCGGTCTTCTTGGGACTTTTCTATATGTTGCGTACGGCGGGACGGGCGGGCGTCGACCCGGCGGAATGGGGTAGATGGGCAGGCGTTTTCACCGACCCCCAGGTCGGTTGGCTGTGGATCTCGGACATCACGAAGTTCAGTGTCACCCTGATGTTCTTATACATCGCAAGCCAGTTTCTGGCCTCGTGGCAGATGGCGCGCAAGGCGGGTGGCCAGCAGAAGATCATCGCCTACATCATGCCGGCCGTTGTCGGCATCTTCATGTTCATGTACAAATGGCCGGCGGGGTTGATGATCTACTGGTTCACCTCCAACCTGTGGACCATCGCTCAGCAATCCGCGGCAGAAAAGATCATACCGGTACCCGCCCTCGTGGGAGTCGCTTCCGAGAAGGAGAAGAAGCAATCGGAGCGGCCGACCGGGAAGGGCCGACCGCCTCAGACGGGCAAGGCCCGACCGGCGGCCTCCGGAAAGCCTCCAGCCAAGAAGGCGGGCGGGAAGGCGCCGGCGGCCTCGGGGAAGCGTCCGACCGTGAAGAGCGGAGGCAAGCCCCCGGCGGCCTCAACCAAAAAGACGCCTTCCGCCGGAGGAGCCAAAGGCGGATCGGGTGGAAAGAGTGGAGGCAAGAGTAGTGGCCAGAAGACAGGACAACAGAGCAAGACAACAGGTGGCAAAGGCAAGCGGCCGGACCGTGGAACTGGCCGTCCAAAGGGCTCTGGCGGAGCTTGATTTCGCTCCCGGCGAGCTTGCCGACGACCAGTATGAAGTCACGATAGTCATTCCGCCGGAAGAAGGATTCATGGGCGTGGGGGCTGTCGACGCAGTGGTTGAGGTGGCTCTCGTCGGCGACGAATTCGATTTCTACGGACCCGAGGACGACTCGCAGCCGGAAGAGTTGTTGGACCATGGTGTCGACGGCGCGTACGACGGGGATGACGAATACGAGGAAGGCGAGCGCCCCGGTTATGCCGGAGACTATGACGACGAGGACTTGGACGAGGGGCCGGAAGCCGTGAGGCTACGGGCCTTCCTGAAGAGGGTGTTGACCGAGATGGGACTGGCCGCTCGCATCCGGATCACTGAGGGCGCCGAGGAATTGCACGCGGAGATCACCGGGGACGACCTAGGCATTTTGATCGGGAGGAGAGGTCAGACCATCGACGCCGTCGAGTATCTGGCCGGTATAGCGGTATTCCCTGGAGCGCACCCGCGCCGTAGGCGTGTGGATCTGGACGCAGAGGGCTACAAGGATCGTCGGAGGCGCCAGGTCGAGAGGGTGGCTGTACGTAAGGCGGATGAGGCGGCGAGGCGAGGCCGTCCGGTGCAGCTGGCTCCGATGACGCCGGCCGAGAGAAAAATCGTCCATCTGACGTTGAGGGGACGTAAGGACGTCGCAACCGCGAGTGAGGGCCGGGAGCCCAATCGGTCGGTTGTCATCTCGCCGGTGAGATAGCCGCTCGGCGCCTGCCGGTGCCGGTTGCCGTCCTCGACACACGTTGCGAGGCGAAGATCTGAAGATGAAGTACGAGTCGGACACGTGAGCATGGCAGCGCATCTGGACAGGGACGTTACACCCGGCGGTTGTTCGTGGGGCGAGGATACTATCGTCGCCATCTCCACCGCGATGGGAGCGGGGGCGATCGGCATCGTGAGACTGAGCGGGCCGGACGCCGTCGCGATTGCTGAGTCGGTTTTCCTGGCGGCGCGCGGGACCTCTGTCAAACCCGACGAGACATATTCTTTGCTCTACGGTCACGCGATCGACCCCGAGAGCCGAGAGCCGGTGGATGAAGTCCTTCTTGCGGTCATGCGGAGACCTCGCTCATACACCCGTGAGGATGTGGTCGAGATGCACTGTCACGGCGGAGTCGCGGCACAGCGGGCGGTCCTCCGGCTTATGCTGAGATCAGGGGCCCGGCTGGCGGAGCCTGGGGAGTTCACACGACGAGCGTTCTTGAACGGGCGGATCGATCTGACACAGGCGGAGAGTGTCGCGGCTATCGTGGCGGCAAAGAGTTCTGGGGCGCTGCGTGCCTCGGTGCGGCAGCTGGACGGTAGCCTGTCTGAGCGGCTGCGGATGATGAGGCGGGATCTTCTTGGGCTTCTCGCACAGATAGAGGCGACGGTGGATTTCTCAGACGAGGACGTCGATGAGCTGGACCGCCTCGCTCTGGCTAAGGGTTTAGCTGAAGTTCAAGCTGAGGTGCTCAAGCTTCTGCGAACGGCCTTCCTGGGCAGGGCCTTGGAGCAAGGAGTGCGGACGGCGATCATTGGGAAGCCCAATGTTGGTAAGAGTTCACTGCTCAATGCGCTGTTGATGAGAGAGAGGGCCATCGTGTCCGATGTCCCCGGTACTACGCGGGATACCGTAGAGGAGCTCTTGGAGATCGGGGGTGTCCCGATCCATCTGGTCGATACCGCCGGCATCCGAAGCGGTGGGGATCATGTGGAGAGACTCGGGGTGGCTCGGTCCGTCAAGGCGATGGAGCAGGCCGACCTGGTGCTGGCCGTGATCGATCTATCGACGGCTTGGGACGAGGCGGAGGGCCGTCTGCTGGGCGACCTTGATCCCGCGCGCTCGATTGTAGTGGGGAACAAGTGTGACCTGATGCAGGGGGATCGCGAGTCGCTCACAGAGAGAGTGAGAGCCCGCGCATCTGGTGGCGGCGCCGGCCCGCCGGGCCGGCGCGTGTGTGCGGTATCTGCTCTGACGGGCGCAGGCCTGGACGAACTGCGCTCGCAAATACAGCAGGTGATCACGGGAGGAGAGGACTTCCAGCTGGAGGAACCTGTACTGGCCGGCGAGCGACATCGCGTCCTGGTTGGAGAGGCCCATGAGAGCATCGGCGCGGCACTGGATGGAGCATATCAAGGAGCCGGTGAGGAACTGGTCTCTGAAGACATACGGGCGGCGGCGTCGGCGCTCGGCCGCCTGACGGGCGAAGACCTGACGCCGGACCTGATCGACGAGATCTTCAGCCGATTCTGCGTAGGCAAGTAGGAGTTGAGTGTGAGCCTGCGAGGAGTGCATCCAGACCCAGCTTCTGAGTCGATGCAGAGCTTGCCGGTACTGCCGGGATCCTTGTCGGGAGGTGATGCACGCCCCCAAGTCCTGGTGGTGGGGGGAGGGGTGTCGGGCTGTGCCTGCGCCGTGACGCTTGCGGGCCAGGGTGTGAGGGTGACCGTGGTGAGCAGTGCCCTGGATTCAATAGGTCTGCCGGGGTACGGCGCCAATGTCATCGCAGCCGGAGGCCGGGCTGCGATCGCGGAGGCCCTGGCGATGATTCCCCCGCCGCTGCGAGACATATGGCTGGATGCGGCTGTGACCCCGGACTGTGAGTCGGGTGTGCTCGCCGTGGATCGGCGCATGATAAGTGTAGAGACCAAATGCGCCATGGAGCAGATTCCTCTGCTCGAGTTCCGCCAGGGTCTGGTGACTGATTTGCGTCTTGCAGACGATGCCGGTGGGGGTGCAGACGGCGGTGGGCGCGGTGCAGTTGATGCAGAAGTGGCGGTGGAGACCGCTTTTGGTGAGGTCATGGAGGCGGACGCAGTGGTGATTGCTGTGGGCCTCGGTTTGGGGGGAACGGTGCATGTCGGGGAAGATGTACTGCCTGGGGGGCGATACGGTGAGACCGGAGCCGACGGACTTCGGATGGCTTTGGAATGCATGGGGGCGGGCCTTGAGGAGGTGCGTCTGGAGGTCGGTCCACGGGTGGGCGGCCAGAGCGCTACCGTCGCCGGTAGTTGGAATGAGAAGAGGGGCGGGGACGGGGTCGGTAGGCGCCTGGACGGAGTTTCGGTCGATACGGACGGGTCCCGGCTGAGGTCAGACACGCTTGTCCCCGAGGCCGGCGACTCGCCGGGTGAGGTCGAGTGTCTTCTTTCTGGCGCGGGCGAGTTACCCTGTGGCGCTGGGGAAGACGGTCCTATGTACTCAATAGAGCGGGTTCGCCGGCTTCGAGAGGTGCTTCAGTCCACGGAGTTGCTTGGTGGCAAAGGGGGTGTCGGGCGGCCTGTCGGATGCCCAACGGCGCCACATTGGGCGGAAGGACTGCCGGCGGAGAGCATGGTGATGCTGATCCCGAGAGAGATGGAGCCGACGCCAGTCATCTCACCGGACGGAGCGGCCACAGGTGAGCTATACGTGGATCCTTTGGGGGCAAGGGGTCATGAGTTGAAGGGGATTCTTGTCGGCGGCAAAGTCGCGGGGGGAGAAAGCTTGATCGCCAGTCGTCTCGACCACTGCGTGACAGGGAAGAGGATCACGAACCTCTCACCGCATGGGCGGCTGACACTGTCGAGCACGGCCGCACCTCCGGACCAGGCCGTACCTCCGGACCAGGCCGTACCTCCGGACCAGGCCGTACCTCCGGACCAGGCCGTACCTCCGGACCAGGCCGTACCTCCGGTGTGGGTCGCGGGGCGGGCGGGAGGTGCCGGCGACTATCTGGAGAGTCTGCGGTCCGGCGTTCGGGTTGCATACGATGTACGGAGATGGCTGAAAGAGATCCGCGAGTGAGGGCCAAGACCCAACAGGAGTGGACGTACGATGTGATCGTGGTTGGGGGCGGTCACGCCGGCTGCGAGGCGGCGCTTGCTTCCGCAAGGATGGGATGCCGGACGGCGATGGTCGCTCTTCATCTGGACAACATCGCCCTTATGCCGTGCAACCCGGCTATCGGAGGCGTAGGCAAGGGGCAGCTGACTCGAGAAGTGGACGCGTTGGGGGGTGAGCAAGGACGCAACGCGGACAGGGCGTTCATCCAGATCAGGATGCTCAACACATCGAAGGGCCCGGCGGTCCAGGCGCTGCGTGCCCAGGCTGATAAGAGGTTGTACGAGGACTGGATGAAGGTCGCGATGAGTCGAACGCCCGGCCTGGAGCTGGTACAGGGGGAGGCGGCAACACTTGATGTTTCACGTGAAACAATCAACGGGGTGACATTGGCGGATGGTCGATACCTGCGCTGCCGCTCTCTGGTGTTGGCCACCGGGACGTTCCTCAGGGCCAAGGTCGTCATCGGAGACCGAAGCTATGCAGCGGGAAGGGTCGGCGAGTTGCCGGCTCAACACCTGTCCGCCAGCCTGCTGGCGGCCGGATTGGAGGTAGAGCGTTTTCAGTCGGCCACGCCGCCACGCATTGATGGGGCCACTATCGACCCCGGTCGAATGGTTCTTCAGCAAGGTGACACTGTCCCTTGGTCCTTCTCACATTGGCAGACGCCGTCACCGCGACGACAACTCCCCTGTTATCTAACTTACACCACGGCGGCCACTCACGAGGTCGTCTCAAAACATCTGCATCTGAGCCCCTTGAAGAGTGGGTCGGTCAGCGGAAAGGGTCCTCGATACTGTCCGTCGATCGATCGCAAGGTCATCAATTTCCCCGACAAGCAACGACACCCCGTGTTCGTCGAGCCGGAAGGGATAACCACCAGGGAGATGTATCTTCAGGGGCTGACGACCAGTCTGCCGGTTTTCGTGCAGGAGATGATCATCCATGCTACTCCGGGACTGGAGAGGGCACGTTTGGTCCGGCCCGGGTATGCGGTCGAGTACGATTACTTACCGCCCCAGCAACTCACGCTCAGCCTGCAATCGAAAGCCGTGAGCGGGCTCTTCTCCGCCGGTCAGATCAACGGGACCTCGGGCTACGAAGAAGCTGCAGCCCAGGGGCTTATGGCCGGTATCAACGCAGCACTCCATGCTCGAAACGAGCCCCCCTTTGTCCTGCGCAGGGACCAAGCCTACATCGGAGTGCTGATTGATGATCTCGTCACAGAAGGGGTGGATGAGCCATACCGCATGTTCACCTCGCGGGCCGAATATAGGCTACTGCTTCGGCACGACAATGCAGCGGAAAGGCTTTCATCTCTTGGTCATGCGCTGGGATTGATCAGCGATGAGCAGTTGGCGACCGTGGAAGAGAAGCAGCGGAAGGTTGCTGAATACACGGAGTTGCTCGAGTCTATGATGGTACGTTCAGGTCAGGTGAACGCTGAGGTCCTAGAGGCGCTGGGCACACCCCCCCTGGGGGGGTCGCAACCCGCAGCCAGGGTTCTGCGCAGGCCGCAGATCTCGTTCGCGAACCTCGTCGAGCTGGTGTCCGGTGCAGACAGAGATCGGCTGGCCTCCGCTCCTCCCGAGGTGATCGAGCAGCTCGAGATACAGGCGCGCTACGATGGATATATCCGTCGCCAGATGGCCGAGATACGAAGACACAGAGCGACGGAGACCTTGCTGATACCTGCGGACTTCGATTACCGGTCCGTGGAGGGGCTGACGTTCGAAGCCAAGGACAAACTCGCCCGCATCAGACCGGATACTCTGGGCCAGGCCTCGCGCGTGTCGGGGGTATCTCCGGCGGACATCTCTGTCCTTCTCATCCATCTACATCGGTTGCTCCGGACACGGGAAGAACCGGCACCAGGTAGTGGCGACCAAGCCCTCCGGCAGGCTCAGTGCACCTAGTGCACACAGCCACGTACGCAGCTGTGGGACTGGACGCTCGGGTGCAGTCCAAGTTGGCCCGTCTCGGTGACCTCATCTGCTCCGCCGGGTTCAACGTGACCGGGGTGACCGACCCAGAGGAGATAGAGCGTTTCCATTTCCTCGATGCGTTGTCCCTGCTCAGTCTGGAGCCGGTCCTGGCGGCACGAGACGCCGTCGACATAGGCTCGGGAGGCGGACTGCCCGTGTTGGTTCTGGCGCTGGCGCTCCCCGACACCCTCTTCACAGCTGTGGAATCACGTGGGAAGAAATGTGCCTACATTGTGAAGTGCGCGTCCGCCCTCGGTTTGACCAATGTGATGGTCTGTTGCCGGCGGGTGGAGGACTATGGACGGGGGGTAGGTCGAGAGGCATACGACCTAGCTGTGTCGCGCGCAGTCGCCGCTCTTCCCATAGTGGCCGAGTACTCTCTGCCGCTACTCCGTCCCGGAGGAGCGATGGTGGCCATGAAGGGTGTGATCTCGGACCAAGAGTGTATCCAGGCCCGGAAGGCCCTCGCTATACTGGGTGCCGACGGGCTAGACGCAGTGCGTCTGGAGCCCTTCGCGGAGGCCCGCGACCGGTGGGCGTATGTGGCTACGAAGACGCGTCGCACCCCTGAGAAGTACCCGCGTCGTCCGGGTCTGCCGACGAAGCGGCCGCTGGGATGACCCGGCGGACCAGGGAGAGCACGCACGTGGGAGAGTGCGCGCACGATTGGCGCAAAGTGATGATCGACTTTGAGGTATAGGATGCTTCTCCCGGGCGAGAGACCGAGCTGTGAGAGGGGAGCGCGCTGATTTACGCCATCGCCAACCAGAAAGGCGGAGTGGGCAAGACCACGACCGCGATCAACCTGGCGGCCAGTCTCGCACAGTCGGGGGAGCGAGTGCTGATCGTAGACATGGACGCGCAGGCGAACGCGACCCACGGACTGGGCGTGCGGCTTGCGGAAGGAGAGCCGGGAGTCCTCGAAGTGCTGCTGGGCGAGCGGCATCTCGCGGACGTCATCAGAGCCTGCACGGTCCCAGGTCTAGACATTGTTCCGTCGTCGCCCGATATGGCCGGCGCGAGCGTCCTACTTCCCGAAATGGACGAACGCGAGCGACGGCTCAAGCGGGCCCTCGCGACTGCGGAGCATGTGCTCTCAGAGTACTCCTTTGTGTTTATTGATTGCCCGCCCTCGTTGGGTCTTCTGACGGTGAACGCTCTTGTGGCGGCCGACCGGGTGATCGTCCCAGTTCAGGCGGAGTACTATGCTCTGGAGGGTCTGGCTCAGCTGATGTCGACCGTCGCGGCGGTGAAAGAACGGCTGAACCCTTCTCTTCGCATAGCCGGTCTGGTGGTCACGATGATGGATCCACGAACCACGCTGGCACGCCAGGTGGAGGGAGAGATTCGGAGACACTTCCCGTCCTTGAGTTTTAAGACTGTGGTGCCGCGTAACGTCCGTCTTGCCGAGGCGCCCAGCCACGGCCTGCCGGTCTCGATGCTCGACCCGCGCTGTGCCGGTTCAGACGCGTATTTCGATCTTGCGATGGAGGTTGCCGAACATGGCTAAGAAGCCTGGATTGGGCCGGGGACTGGCGGCCCTCCTTGGTGAAGATGATGGCCTCGCCAAGAATCTCGAGGCCGGTGATGTTGCGTCGAATGGGACGGCTGCGCCGGCACGCGTGATCGACCTGCCTGTCAACGCTATACGCCGGAATCCACGGCAGCCGCGGCGCGCGTTCGACGCTGCCACTCTCGATGAACTGGCCACGTCGATTTCTGCCGTCGGCGTGGTCCAGCCGGTGATTGTCAGGCGGATCGACGATGGCTACGAGCTCATCGCCGGCGAGCGCCGGTGGAGGGCGGCGCAGAAGGCCGGCTTCACGGCCATCCCGGCAATCGTTCGATCGGCGTCTGATGTGGAGAGCCTCGAGCTGGCTCTTGTAGAGAACGTTGTTCGTCAACAGCTCAATCCTGTCGATGAGGCGTTTGCTCTCAAGGTGCTACTCGAGGACCTGGGGGTCACCCAAGAGAGTCTGGCCGCTCGCGTAGGCAAGAGCCGGTCGGCGATCGCGAACAAGATCCGTCTGCTCGACCTGCCGTCCACGATTCAAGATCTTCTCACTTCGGGGGCTCTCTCCGAAGGCCACGGTCGGGCTCTCCTGGGTCTAGCAGAGCGCGGTAGACAGCTCCAACTGGCTCGACGGATCGCAGAGAAGGGGCTGTCTGTCCGTCAAGTCGAGGAAGAGGTGCGACGTCTGGCCGAGGGTCCCAAGACGGCTGTGGGGCGCGTACGTCCCTCTCTAGACGAGGACACTGTCGACGAAGTAAGAGACGCCATCTTCAGCATTCTCGAAGTGACGCCACGGGTAAGAAGGAGGGGCAGCGGCGGAGTGATCGAGGTGCCCTTCAAGGACGAGCAGGAGCTGGAAAGGATCGCGCTGAGACTGCGAGACCAGAGCTGATCATCCCGAGATCGTCCCGCGCACATCGTCCCGGGTGCGGCCCTATCAGCGGCGGAACGTTCCCGGGGCCAGGGGCGTCGCAGAGAGACATAGGACTGGACGGAAGGGGATAGTGATGCGCTTGCACAGGGATTGGTTCTTGGGTCGGAAGCATCGATTGGTGGTTATTGCTGCGATCTTGGGAGGTCTATCGGTGGCCATGCTCGCGTCTGGGTGTGATGATTCCTCAGAGAGGAAGACGACAGCGGCACTTGCGTCGAGCGCGGTGACGGCCCCGAACACTATCACCGTTATCGGCAAGGCGACGGTCACCAGCGCTCCGGATGAAGCGGTGATCCGTCTGACGGTGGAGAGCGACGGCGCCGATCCGGCGGCCGCTATGAACGTCAATTCGACATCCGTGGCCGAGGTGATGGAACGTCTCAAGGCGGAAGGGATCGAGAGCACCGCTATCGAGACCGCGAACGTCAGCGTGTTCCCGAACCGTCAGTACAACCCGCAAACCGGCGAGGAGAACCTGATCGGGTATCGGGCCCAGAACACGATCACAGTCACGCTCAAGGACGCGGCGGTGATCGGCAAGGTGCTGGCGGCCGCGGTCGAGGCGGGTGTGAACAACTTCTCGGGTCCGGTCTGGGGGCTCCGCGATGATGGCGCCGCTGTGGCCGAAGCGCTGGCGCAGGCCGTAGCCGATGCGCGGACTAAGGCAGAGGCATTGGCAACGGCCCAAGAAGTCAAGGTTGGCGGCGTGATCATGATGAACGAGGGCTCTGTCGAGATGCCCAGCGCGCAGGTCTACTATGAGTCCTACGACCTCGGCGCCGGCGCAAGCAAAGTGATGCCTGCTCCAATAAGTCCGGCCACCTTGGACGTCACAGCCAGCGTGACCGTGACCTACGGACTGGATCGCTGACGGCCGCAGCGACGCCGGGCATCGTCGGCTTCTCCAGACGACCAACAGGCACGGTCGACTCCCAGCAGGCGGACTACGCCCCGCCCCGTCCGTGCTATATGATGGAGCCATGGGCTATACGGCTGTGATCGAACAAGAGGCGGGCTCGGACACCTGGGTCGTCGTTCTTGTGGCTACGCTGACCAGAGCTGAGAGCAACGATCTGTTTCTTTCCGGCGACTCTATGGTGTCGTGGCCTGTGGACGGCGTCGAACCGACGGACGATCCACGGCTGGAGCGCAGCAGCATGTTCGTGTCGGAAATCGCCGCTCGCCCTGGAGGACTGAGGATCCGTTATCGTGGGCGCGCCCAGGCGGAGCGAGCAGCCGCCGTCATTCGGATTCAGCTCGGCCAGATCGGAATCAAAGAGGAGACTTGAGTGGACGGACCCAAGGAATACGCTCAGAGTGATCCGCTGCGCGACGCACTCGCGGACTATCTCACCATCCCGGGCATGAAGGCGGCGATCCTTGTCTCGGACCAGGGGCTGATGATCAGCAGCGTGGCGCACGAAGGCGTAGACACGGCGAGCATCGCGGCCTTGGCCATCGACACGGTGGCGTCCGTCCAGCGCTTTGGCCTGCAGGTTCAGGCCGGGTTTCTGGACACGATGAGGATCGAGTTCGACAGGCTTACGGTTGTCTTGGCTCCCTTCGCCACCGATGTGATGCTGGCTCTCGTGGCCACGGCCGGCTCGCTCGGCGCACTGTCCGATAATCTGACACCGGGCGGGCGTGGCGCTGTCGCTCAGGCGGGGAACGCGTCCCAAGCCTAGCCGAGCGTGGCTGCTTAAGGTCTGACCATCCGACCAAGCTTGGGCGGTCACGTCTCTTCAGGCAGTCACGCCCGTCTGAGCAACCACGCTCACTTGCGGAGCGACCTGCTCCAGCGGCTCCGTATGGGCGCCTCCTCAGTCCGAACGAGGGGTACCCGCCAACTGGCCGCACGCGGCCTGTATCCCGACACCCTTACTGTGCCTTATAACAGCCTCGACCCCCATTCCGAGGAGGATGTCTCGGAACGATGAAAGCGCATGCCGGGAGGGAGCCTCGAAAGGCCGGCCGGTTGCCGTCGTGGCATCCTCCCCTGCGCGGCGGGGCTTCGTAGGGAAGGGCGCTTCAGCGGTTCGGCCCGACCGTCTGGGGACGGTGTTCCATGCCAGTAGGTTGACCGTCACCACGCGGCCCTTCAGGAGATCCGCCAGCCGCCGGGCGTCGTCAGGTGAATCGTTGACGCCGCGGAGAAGGACATACTCCACCAAGAGCTTGCGGCGCGTGATGGAGAAATGCTCCCAAGCCGCCTCGAGCACGGTCAAGATCGGGTGTCGATGGGTCTTGGGGATGAGGAGCGCTCTCGTCCGGTCGTCCGTGGCGTGGAGCGAAAGGGCCAGGTTCACCTGGGGCTCAGCCCTTGCGAGTCTCAGTATGCCGGCGGGGATGCCCACCGTAGACACTGAGAAGGCTCGATGGCCCAGATCCAACCCTCTTGGGTCGGTGAGGATGCGGATGGAGTCCAGCACGGCCCGGATGTTAAGCAAGGGCTCCCCCATGCCCATGAAGACGACATTGGATAGTCTACGGTTCTGAGCGGTGGCATGGGCCGCTGCTGCACGGACCTGATCTACGATCTCCGCGGCGGAGAGGTTGCGTGCGAAGCCCATGGATCCGGTCGCGCAGAACGCGCACCCCACCGGGCATCCCACCTGGCTCGATACGCAGGCGGTGACTCGGTCGCGATGGGGAATAAGGACGGTCTCGACGCTCAGGCCGTCGCAGCCCGACAGCAGGAACTTCGTCGTCCCGTCGCGCGCCGTCCGCGACCCCACGGTCTTGAGTGTCGACGACCCCAGAGAGTCCAGTGTCTCCCGAGTCGCAGCGGGGAGGGCGGTAGCGGCGGCGAACGTGTTGGGGGAGCGGCGGAGGAGATGCTCGTACACTTGGGCGTGGCGGTAGCCGGGAGCCTCCAAGTCGGTCAGTGCCCGGGCGAGGTCGGGGCGGTATAGAGCGAGCAGCGCCTGAGGTGTGTCGGATGCCGATCCCCTGGGTGCCGAGCGTGAGTCTTGCTGAGCTGCACCGGAGCTCAGCCGAGCGGTACGAGGGCCTTTCCTAACAGTTCCTCGGCGTGACGTTCTTGGGTCCGGTCCGGCGGTCACCTGCGCTACCCTGCCGGAGGCGACCCATGGGCCGGGGCCAGGCGCACCTTCATGCCGCGTTTCACCGCCAGCAGTTCCGCGGCGCTGGCGGACTTGAGCGCCAACGCCACCTGGCCCCACGAATCACAGAAGACACCGAGCTCCCCGGCCAGCAGTTCCCCGTATGTGCTAACCACCCGCGCCGTCCATTCGGGCAGATGTTCCCCGACGATCTCCACCGAGTAGCGGCCTACTTCGGGCGGCAGATCGGCGAAGCGAAGCCCCAGGCCCACATTCCCGAACCGATCGACTTCGATCACCTGCGCAACAGCCCCTTCCTCACTGATCTCGCATAGCGGAGGAGCGAGCCGCACCAAGTCGGCCGGATCCACAGACGTCGCCACAGAAGCAGGTTTGATCCCCGTGGCCAGCAAGGCGGCAGTCGGAGCATAGATGTCACGTCCCCGGAATGTGGCTGAGATCCGTTCCACGGGGAGTCCGGCCTCTGCCCTTACCAGCAAAGGGTCGACGGTCCAGCACTCCCGCAGACCGCCGAGAGCCACGGCCGCGTCAACGAGGAGACCATTGTCCGGGCCCACGAGAACGTCGCCGCGCTCGGTCTCCAGAGCCAACGGCCTGCGGACCGTTTCGACGCCGGGGTCCACGATGCCGAGATGCACGGCCGGCGGGTAGAGCGGCGCGATCCTCTCCAGGACCAGAGCTCCCGCGGCGATGTCACCGGCCGGGATCTCGTGGGATATGTGCAACACTTTGACCGCGGGTCTGAGGCGGGTGACGATAGCCTCGCAGACGGCCACATAGCCCCCGCCCCACCCCGTGTCGCTGAGGAACGTGATGATTCCGAGCCTGTTCATTGCCCTCCCCATCCTATAGAGGGAAGACCCGCCGAATGGAACACGTGCTCCGTGACGCCTCCGCGAGTGATGCGGACGGCCAGTCTCTCATAGCCCGCCGCCGTGTTGCGGGGGGCCGCCAAAGGCAACGACGTCTCAAGCACCTGTTCGTGTGCAACCTGGACCTCCCCCGAGAGGTTGTCCCCCTCTACGAAGCTTACCTCCACCCGCCCATCTTCCGCCAGAGTCAAGCCGACCACCGTATCCTCCGCATCACCCAGGTCGGTGACGCGGATCTCGACGTCCAGCCCGGCCAAGCTCGAAAGGTGAGATGCGGCCACCAGCACGCACAATTCCCCGGAGTGCCAGCCGAAGCGCACTTCGGCTACGTGAACGGCACCTGCCGGATGCATGGTGGAGGGTAGCTCGGCAACCAACCGGCCGGCCGCATCCCACTCGGCCAGGCTGTCAATCAGCCCGTCGATAACCGGGGAGATCTCGCCAAGAGGAGAAGCAGACTGTTCCGTCTCCAACGGTTCCAGTATCGGCAGCAGGAGTGCGGCTGGGACCGGCTCGCCTAGGTGCCGATAGACTTCTTGGAGGTGGAGACGGAAGCCGCGGTCCCAGACATGGTCGAGCTCGGTGTGATGGTGATCTCCGAACCACCAGAACCAATCGCTGCCCTCCGCAACCAGAACATGCCGCCAGGCTGCCGTCGACCGAGGGTCTGTCGGGTCGCGCAGTGACGCAGCGAGGTCGCGAGCCTGGTGTAGCAGATCCCATGCCGTGTTGTGGGCTTTGTCACCACTCCAGGTCCTGAGGTCGCCTCCTATCCAGGAGCCGGTGTGGAGCCAGTCGAGCGACCTGTCGGGAGGCGACTCGCGCAGGTGTTCCGAGACGGTGACGCAGTGGAACGACTCGTCCGAGCTCAGACCTTCGTATAGGTATCTAAGAAAGTCGTGGCCGTCGCGTGGGTAGTACTCCCAGGCGTTCTCACCGTCAAGGGCGATGGTGACGAGGGTCGACGGTCTGGAGCCCGCGGGACCCGATGGTGCTCCGGCCAGTGAGGTTCGCAACTCACCCAGGCGTCGTAAGAGGTCGGCCGCCGCGTCGCGTGATCCCCAAGAGCGGTAGGCGAAGCCGATGAGATCAGACAACGTGTGATCGCGGAAGACGATCGCCATCTCCCCCTGCTCTCGTTCGAGCCTATAGGGAGCATACGGGAACGCCCGCGGGCTTACCGTATGGGACTTGGCCGCCGACGTATTGAGAAGCGCGCCTCTGCGGGGCGCCGCCCCCGACACGGAGCGTAAGAGAACCGTCTCGTCAGAGATGGTCCAGGCAAGGCCGGCCTCGAGAAGGAGCCTGACGACATCTTCTCCAACGGCTTGTTCCGGGCACCACATACCGCCGGGCCGCTCGCCGAACACCTGCTCATGCTTCTCAAGGGCGGCCGCGATCTGTTCGGCGGCGTCTTCCGGGTGTGCGAAGCGCGTCGGGGGGAGGACTGTGTCCGAAGCGGATACCCGAGCGGCGTCGCTGTTAGCAAGCAGAGGCAGGATGGGATGGTAGTAGGGTGAGGTCGTGAGCTCGATCTGACCGCGCCGCGCCGCATCCTTGTAGACGGGGAGGGTTCGGGCCAGTATCTCTCCCTGGGTGGCGGCGATGACCTGTTTGTCGGCTTCGGTGAAGCGCCTATCGCGGCCGACCAGTTCGGAAAGCGGCTCTCGGGCCAGAGCTTCAGGGTTGAACCACGCCAGGTTGAACCAAACCTGCAGATCACGTAGTTCTTCCTCCGTGAAGACGCCGGCGCAGGCTTCCCATCCGAGATGGAGGTGCGCCCGCCGCTTCTCCGCCAACTCCAGGTACCGAGGATGCGAACGGGCCCGCGGATGATCAGGCCGCTCGCACATCCGTTCGACCACGAACACACGGGCCGCCGGGGTCAGCTCGTCGGCGGGCATGAGCGTGTGTTCCCAGTAGACATCACAGAAGTCCGGAGCGACGTAGTCCTCCAGCTGCTCGACGAGGCAGGGGACGAGATTGAAGGTGGCGTGGACATCAGGGAATTCCGCGAGTATCTGGACCATGTCAAGGTAGTCCTTGATCGCATGGAGTCGCACCCAGGGCATCTCGAACGCTCCAGTATGCGCCGCCCGGTAGTCGGGTTGGTGCATGTGCCAGACGAAGGCTATATTCAGAGGCTCAGGCGTAGGCATCCATCGCCCGCAAGAAGTTGGTGTACACGCGCTGCTGCTCGGTGAGGATGTTGTCCGGTCCGAGATCCCACCATTCGTCCGGCGTGAAGTACGCAGAGACCTCAGCCTCCGACCCCGATCGACCCGCCCATTGGATGAGATGGAGGTTGTCGGACTGGAGCAGCCAGAGGGCCAGATCGAGCAGTGTGCGGTTCCCGGTCAGACGGGCCTTGTGTAGCACTGAATGCATCAATCTGAATATGGCCTGCTGTGACGCGTTGCCGAGGAAGAACTCCATGCCCCCGGAACCTGCCCATGTAGTGCCGAATTCCGGCAGGGGCAGGTCGGGCAGGTGCGCCGTGCCGAACCGCTCGACCGCCTCGCTGGGAAGCAGCGGCGTCACTCCTCGTCGCTTCAGCTGATCCGGGAGCGCACGCATGAACTCGAATATCCCGGTGTCCACGTTGTGATGCTCGCCGAAAGTCTCGAAGTCCCAGCCTATGAACACCAGATCGCCCCAAGCTTTTCGCAGGTTCGCGGCGTACGTGTCGGCGCGGAGCGGATATCCCGCCCACGTCTTGTTGCTGAAACGGTAGCCCACGTCGTCGGACAAGTCGTGGTGGCGGCAGAACAGCGCAAGGTCGCGTTGCCCGTGCCCGTACAGATGGGTCGGCTCCCGCCACTCCATCACCCACGGCCGCCCGTCCAGCATCGCCGCGAGGTACCCGGCCTGATCGAGGGCGTAGAAGATCTCGTTATTCATCACCATCTCAGTGGTGTCGGTGACGCGGATCTCCTTGTCGAAGAACTCCTCTGCGTAGGTCTTTCCCCGCAACATCTCTCTCTGGAACAGTTTGATATCGATGGCGAACACAAAGCTGTGGTAGGGCTCCACGCCTACGAGTTCGCAGTCGGGGTGGGCCACCAATTCGCGGAAACGATCTACCAACCCGCGATCCCAGCGCCGCAGTTGCCGGAGGAAACTTACCGAGAAGCCGATGCCCAGCTTGAATCCATCACGCAGCATGTCCGCGAACATCTCGGTCGCCGGGTAGTAGCACCACTTGGCGACCTTCTCGAAGTAGCGGCGGTTCATCTCATCGTCGAAAAGATACTGAGCCATGGCTCCCGGCTTGACGTGAGCCGGGATGACGCGCGCAGGCAGTCGGATCCGACGCGGCTGATGGACGACACAGTAGGTGACGAGGTTCTCGGCCATCCGCGCCTCTCAGCTCCCGCGCCTGCGGGTCTTTTTGGGTCGGGCCCCCGGGGCTTCGCCGCAAGGGTCTCCGGCGGCGTCCACCGGCGGGGCGACACCGCGAAGGGCTTCCTCGGTTGCCAACCGAGGCCTGACACTCAGGCCACCGCCGGTGGCCTTGCCGCCGTAGGCGACCGACCCAGGTCCTTCGGCCGCTTCGGTAAGCCGCTCGGCCGCGTCCGTGCCCTCGAGGGGCGTCGTGGTATCGACGGGTGAGGGGGCGCTTTGGCGCGGCGGCGTCACTAGTTGTCGCCGGGCGACATACTGCAGTTTGCTGAGAAGAGTGTCGTCGATCACGTTCTCCCAGGTGAAGCTGCGGGCCGTCTCTCGAGCATCCGTCCGGAGTCGTTCGACTACCTCTGGGTGCGTGCGGAGGAATTGAAGGGCTATGCAGATCTCCGTCGGATCGTCCGTGTCCAGCACCACCGAGTTGAGGTAGGGCACGGCATAGTCTTCCCCGGTCGAGCCCACAAAGACCACTCCACCTGCGGCCATGACCTCGAGTCCCACCAAGCCGAACGGCTCGTGCCCCGAATTGGCAAGCACGGCGTCGGCCCCCGAATAAAGGAGCGAGATCAGTTCGTCGCTCATGAAACTCGCGATGTTGTAGACATCGGCTGCCGGGGCGTTCTTCAGTGCTTGGAGGGCCTCGGACGGGTCCTTGGGCAACTGCACATCGGCGACCGACAGCCCTCGAGTACGAGCCTCGGCTAAGACCTCCAGGCCGTGGGGCTCCACACCTCCTCGGATCACAGTGGCGATGTTCCGGCCGCGCTGCTTCTCGTCCGCGATCGCTCTGAGTGCCATGTGCCAGCGTTTGTCGGGACTGAAGCGCCCGATCTTGAACACCAGCTCTCGCTCCGGGAAGGCGTTTCGTAACTCGTCCACCATCTGCGGGTCGGCGTTCCTTATGCGGTCGCTGGGGATGCCGTTGGGGATGACGAGGGGGTTCACCGACCGGCCCCACATGACGTGCTTCATGTAACGCGAGACCGTAGTGATCTGGGAGCAGAAGTCCAGCCTGCGCCAGTCTATGCGGTCGAATCCCATCACATTGTTGGCGTTCCACAGGATGATGGCCTTGTCGCGGAGCCCGGCGGCCCATAAGCGGTCGGACACTTGGCAGGTGCAGTAGGCCGTGTGCCACTCTTCCGCGAGTATGGCCGTGATCCGTCCGGCCGCTGCTGCCGGAGCGACAAGATCGGAGGCCACGAACCCGGGGAGTTGCTCGTTCCAGTCAACCAGTTTGGCCTCTTCACCGTGATAGACGCCGGCCGGATAGTGGGCCGACAGCCACTGAGACCATCGATGGAGGGTCAGATTCTCAGCCGGTGATTCCTGAGCGGGGAGGTGCGGGTCGCCGACGAACACGAGATGGGTACGGAAGCCCTGGCGGGCGAGCTCGAGCGCGAGTTCTTTCATGCGGACGCCCAGCCCGCCGGCCATCGCGTACTGGTCGGGCCCCTCGAACGAGAGCAGCACGAAGTCTAGGGTATCCGGCGTCAAGCGGGGAGTGGTAGCCATGCCGCCTCCTGGGCCATGTGTCGATTCGCAGGTAGCATACCCTCGTTCGCTCTCGGCGATGCATGCAGTGCGTCGTCGGCTCGTCGTCGGCCACGGTGCATGTTCTGCAGTGTTATGGTAGTTTTCACATTTCAACGCCCCTACAAGGATGGAAAGGCAGAAAGGCATGGCGATCAAGTTCTTGTTATCGGAAGACAGGATCCCGACGTCGTGGTACAACGTCGCGGCCGATCTTCCCACGCCCCCGCCCCCGCCCCTCCACCCGGGAACACACCAGCCGGCCGGCCCGGACGATCTGGCCCCCCTGTTCCCGATGGGCCTCATCATGCAGGAGATGTCGACGGAGCCCACGATCGAGATCCCCGATGAGGTTCGGGAGATCTACCGGCTGTGGCGCCCTACCCCTCTCTTGCGTGCCGCTCGATGGGAAAAGACCCTGGGGACTCCCGCGAAGATCTACTTCAAGTACGAAGGCGCCAGCCCGGCAGGCTCGCATAAGCCGAACACCGCCGTGGCTCAGGCCTGGTACAACAAGCAGGAGGGCATCACCAAACTCACCACCGAGACCGGTGCCGGCCAGTGGGGTTCGGCTCTGGCGCTCGCCTGTCAGCTGTTGGACATGGAGTGCTTCGTCTACATGGTGAAGGTCTCCTATTTCCAAAAACCCTACCGCCGGAGCATGATTCGGGTGTGGGGAGCGGAAGTCATCCCCAGCCCGTCCGACACCACAGAGTGCGGCCGCGCGATGCTGGCTCAGGACCCGGACTCTCCCGGCAGCCTAGGCATGGCCATCAGCGAAGCCGTGGAAGTGGCCGCGAAGCGTGACGACACCCATTATTCCCTCGGTTCGGTGCTGAGCCACGTGTGTCTCCACCAGACGGTCATCGGACAAGAGGCTCTTGCTCAGATGGAGCTGGCAGACGCATACCCCGACTTCGTAGTGGGGTGCGTAGGCGGCGGCTCCAACTTCGCCGGCATCGCGCTCCCATTCATCGGGGAGAACATCCGGAAGGGCAAGAAGACACGCTGCATCGCGGTCGAACCGGCCGCCTGCCCGACCATGACGAAAGGCATCTACGCCTTCGACTATGGCGACACGGCGAAGTTCACGCCACTGCTGAAAATGGACACCTTGGGCCACGACTTCGTGCCTCCGGGCATCCACGCGGGCGGTCTCCGCTACCACGGCATGGCTCCGATAGTCTCGCATGTGCACCAGTTAGGCATGATCGAGGCCCGGGCGGTCATGCAGACCGAGGTCTTCGAAGCCGGCGTGAGTTTTTCGCGGTCGGAGGGCATCATTCCCGCCCCCGAGAGCAACCACGCCATCGCCGTGGTCCGTCAGTTGGCAGAGGACTGCAGGCAGTCGGGCGACGAGAAGACCATCCTCTTCAACCTGAGCGGGCACGGCCACTTCGACATGGCCTCCTACGACAACTACCTCGACGGCAAGCTCGAGGACTATGCGTATCCCGAAGAGAAGATCAGAGAGGCTATGAAGACACTGCCCAAGATCTGACCTTGCGGCGACGCGGTGCCTACTGGGGCGGCGCCTCTCCGGAGGCGCCGCCCTTTTGTACGCCTGGCATGAACGACAGCTTGAGGGTGAAAGTCCCTTAAGGGAGGAGGTGGTGCCAACCTTTAGCCGAAGGCAACGGCGCCGTCGTGAGGCGGGGTCGGAAGGAAGCCTATAGGCAAAA
>JAAYJE010000092.1 GCA_012523095.1 Actinomycetota bacterium
ACACATGCCGCCGTTTGACGACAAGATGAGACCCGTCTTCATGATATCCGTAGCCGCTGAGCTTGCCGAGATGCATCCTCAGACGTTGCGGATGTACGAGCGGCGTGGGCTCGTCTGCCCTCAACGGTCATCTAAAAGCACGCGTTTGTACTCCATGGAAGATGTGGAGAGGCTGCGCCGCATCCAGCACCTGGTGGGCGAGTGCGGTCTCAACCTGGCCGGAGTGGAGCGGGTCCTGGAGATGGAAGAACAGGTGGCCAAGCTGCAGCGCAGACTGGAGCGACTCCAGGCCGACATGGACCGGCTGACCGAGCAGGCGCGCGAAGAGCTGGAGGCGGTCCACCGCAGCTACCGCAAGGAGATCGTGCCCGTCGGCGACCCGGGCGAGGTGATTATCGTGGCCCGGCGGCGGGACCGCTGATCTGGGAACTAGTCACCGGCTCTGATCTAGGAACTGGTCGCCGGCTGTTCCTCCGTATGCAGGCGAGACGGCTTCGTCTTAGGAGCCGATTCCACCAGTCGCCTCAACCCGTCGGCCAGCTCCTGAAGGTGTCGGACCTCCTGCTCCACCAGTCGGGTCCCCGACACCGAGTTGTTGCTGGCCTGGTTGATGCTGTCTATAGCTTGGCTGATCTGCTCCATACCGGCAAGCTGCTGCCTGCTTGAAGCAGAGATCTGGGTGGCCGACTTAGCAGCCTCGATGGCGCTCTCAGCCAAGGCCTGGATGGCCTCTCCAGATTCCGTGGACTGACGGCGGCCGGTCTCGACGGCCTCCTGACCCTGATCGGCGGCGCTTACGGCCAAAGTGCTCGCCTTCTGTATCTCGGAAAGGATGGCGCGGGCCTGGAAGACGGCCTGTTTGGACTGCTCGGCCAGGCTCTTCACTTCCTGCGCCACCACAGTGAACCCTTTGCCCTGCTCGCCGGCTTTGGCCGCCTCGATCGAGGCGTTCACGGAGAGTAGGTTGGACTGCTCGGCCAGGTCGTTCACGGTCGTGATTATCTCGCCCACCGCTTCGGCCTGCTCGCTGAGGCGATGAATGGTCTCTGCCACGACGATCATCTGACTCTGCATCTGTTCGATTCCCGCGACCGTCTGTTCGACGGTCGCTCGTCCGGTCTCGGCCACCCTGGCCACGTCTTGGGAGTTATGCGCCACCTCGTTTGCCTTCTCGTGGGCCAACTCGGCGGTCTGCTTGACCTCTTCCACCGTGGCCGTGGTCTCGCTGGTGGAAGCCGCAGTCTGAGAGGCTCCGGCCGCCACCTGCGAGGAGACCGCCTCCAACTGGGAGGCCGAACTGGTGATGCCGCTGACAGCCGCGCGAAGGTGGCGGCTTGTCGCTCTTCTCAAATATGTGCTGAACAGCAGACCGCCGGCGAGGGCGACGACGGTCCAACCGACCACAAGCCACAACATCATGGTGGAGTTGTTCTCGAGGCTGCGCAGCAGGTCGGACTGGCGGGTCTTCCCGGCCTCTCTGAACGCGGTCGCGGTGCTCTCCAGCTGCTGAGCCAAGGGTAGGACATGCTCTTCGACCTGGGCGACCGCCTGCACGGGATCGTTCTCGGCCATCCCGTAGAGGACCTCTGAGGCCTGCTGGTGCTGAGTGGTCAGACTGCGCATACTCTCCACGGCGGCCAAGTCGTTTTCGTCCGCGGTCTTCAGCGCCGCCAGAGAGTCGAGGAAGGGCGTGAAGTAGGAGACCGCCTCCTTCATCGTGCCGGCTCCCGTGGTCTTCCAGGTGTCGGTGAGGATCATGTTGAACACCTTCGACAGGTTCCAACCCGTGGCCAACCCGACCATCTCCTGCGCTCTTACGTCGATGTGCGTCACCGTCTCGACCTGCGCGACCGCGTCGCTGTATCTCTGCTGCCATCCCTCCTGCCACACGAGCCAGCCGATGCTCATGCACGCCAGCACGACTATCAGAAATAGGAGAAACGCATAGCCAAGGCTCTGCCGTCTCAGAATGGTCATTTGCAGTATCACTCCTTCGCGAAGTCCATCCATCGCTCCGAAACGCTCGTGCTCCACAAGACGGCCGGCAAGGCCGTACCCGCGGGCCAGAACGTCGCTATCCCTATCGGCAAGGAAGAAGAAGTGCTACAGCTCTCTCGCGGCCTCATCGGAAATGGCGCCACGCGGAGCTCGGGGAACGAGGGGCCGGCGGGCCGCTGAGAACGGCGTTCCGCGGGTCTCGCGGGGCTGGCGCTGCGGCCGGCCCGCTCGGGCCCAAGCACCCGGTCTGGCACTCTATACCATAGAGTGCCAGACGCTCTTGGAGAAGTGGCCTTCTTTCGGTATACTTCACTGTCGATGAGTCAGGAGGTTTGTGGACCTTGCCTACATATGAATACCGTTGTCTATCATGTGACCATCAGTTCGAGCGCTTCCAGCGCATGTCGGATGAGCCGGTCAAAGAATGCGAGGTCTGCGGCGAGCCGGTCCGGAGGTTGCTGTTCCCGGTCGCGATCCAGTTCAAAGGTAGCGGCTTCTACACCACCGACTACGCCCGGCGCAGCACTATAAGTTCAGGAGTTGCGCACCCGGCCGGCGGAGGCGATTCCGAGTCGGGTGGCTCGGACGGCGTCGACTCCTCAGACTCGGGCGATTCCACCGCGTCGGCCAAGTCGCCGGCAACCAAGACGAGCGAGCCCATCGGGGCCAACCCTGGTCCCAAGGACTGAGTTCCTTCTACTGTGATGGCGGGTAGGGACTGCGCGCTGGTCGCCTTCGACTCCTTGCCCCCGTTGATCGTCCTCACCAATGACGATGGCGTGAGCTCGCCCGGGCTCGCCGCGCTCAAGGCTGCTCTGGATCCTTTGGGGGACGTGGAGGTCATCGCTCCCGACCAGAACCGCTCGGGAGCAGCTCGTAGCATCACCATGAGTACTCCGCTCTCAGTGGAGGAAGTGGACCTGCCGGACGGCAGCCGGGCCTTCAGCACCGACGGTACCCCGGTCGACTGCGTGCGGATGGCGGCGCTGGGCCTCCTCGACCGCAGACCCGACCTTATCGTCTCGGGCATCAATCTCGGCGAGAATCTAGGTGACGACATCACCTACTCGGGCACGGTAGCAGCCGCTTTGGAGGGGATCATGCTGGACATCCCGGCCATCGCACTGTCGGCGGAGGGATACCATGCCGGGTACGACCTCGACGTGCCCGCCCGCTTTGCCCGTCGACTGGTGTCGTTTGCCCTTACGCAGGGGTTCCCCGCCAAGACTCTGCTCAACGTGAATGTGCCCGATAGACCTTGGGAAGCCCTGGCGGGAGCGCGACTCACCGTTCTCGGCAGGCGCATCTACGGCGATAAGGTGGAGTACCGTGAGGCCAGGGGGAACCGGAGGGTCTACCATATCTACAACGACGATCTCAGCTGGC
>JAAYJE010000093.1 GCA_012523095.1 Actinomycetota bacterium
CACATGCTCACAACGAACCACCCTGTTTGGAAAAGGCTCTGCTGTGCTGCCGTCGATGCTGCAAAAGCGAAAAACATGACCGCGAAAGTAACGAGATCATATACAGAGCTGACCGGCCCCATGTACACCATGAACCGGGCCAGCCCCCTCGCCTCCCACCTCTTGGGCTTCTCCACGAACTCGTCGTCGACCTTGTCGATGGTCATGAACACACATGAGAGGTCGTAGATGAGATTCAAGAAGAGTATCTGGAGGGGCAGCATCGGCAGGAAAGGGAGGAAGATACTTGCCAGTATTATGCTGAAAACGTTACCGAAGTTCGAGCTCGCCGTGATCTTGATGTACTTCATGGTGTTGACGAACACCTTACGTCCCTCGACGATGCCGCGCTCCAGCACGGTAAGGCTCTTCTCCAGAAGTATGATGTCCGCCGACTCCCGAGCGATATCCACGGCTGAATCCACCGAGATCCCCACGTCGGCGGCCAGCAGGGCAGCCGAGTCGTTGATACCGTCCCCCATGAACCCTACCGTCTTGCCCTGGTCTTGGAGCAGGCGGACTACCCGTGCCTTCTGCAGGGGCGTGAGCTTAGCCAACACGTTGGCTAAGCGAAGAGTCTCGCGTAGCTCCCCGTCGGAGAGACGTTCGATCTCGGGTCCGGTGAGAGCGCGCTTCACCGATATCCCCACCTGCTCGCAGATGGCCCGCGTGACCACCTCGTTGTCCCCGGTGAGCACCTTGACTTCTACGCCCAGTTTCTGAAGCCCGGCGACTGCCGCGGCGGTCGTTTCTTTGGGCGGGTCCAAGAAGCCGATGAGCCCGACCAACACCAGTTCCTGCTCATCGTCTGCCGAGTAGCGCCGCCTCCGTTCTTCGATCTCCCGGCGCGCGACGGCCAGAATCCGCATCCCCTTCTCGTTCAGCCGTCTGGTCAATACGAAGGCCTCGCGTCGCAACGCGGTAGTGAGCGGGACCGACTCACCACCGATCTGTGCCGCGGTACAGAGTTCGAGGACGTTTTCCACCGCCCCCTTGCAGACGAGTAATTCGCGGTCCGCTTGGTCGCGGACCACGACCGACAGCCGTTTGCGGGAGAAATCAAAGGCGATCTCGTCCACCTTCATCAGTTCGTCCGTTATGTCGGTGACCTCAGCTTCGGTGGCGTACTCGACCACCGCCTCATCAAGCAGGTTCCTGAGGCCTGTCTGAAAGTAGCTGTTGATGTACGCCAGTCGGAGTACTTCGGGAGACTCCTCCCCCTCCAAGTCGAGGTGTGTCCTCAGCACCACGTGGTTCTCGGTCAGAGTGCCGGTCTTGTCGGTGCAGAGCACATCCATGCCTCCCAGGTTCTGGATGGCAGACCCCTGTTTGACGATCACCTTGTGTCTCGAGAGAAGCAGTGACCCCTTGGCCAGGTTGGTGGACACGATCATGGGGAGCATCTCAGGCGTCAGACCGACGGCTACGGCAAGCGCGAACAGGAGTCCTCCCAAGAGATCGCCCTTTGTCAGCCAGTTGATGAGAAAGACGGCCGGCGTCATGGCCGCCATGAACCCGATGAACACCCAGCTCACACGACGCACACCCTGATCGAACGCCGTCGGCCCCGGGGTCTTGGCCAGGGCTTGACCGAGGACGCCCAGGTAGGTCGAGCCGCCCGTCGCCACCACCACTGCGGCGGCGCTCCCACTTGTGATGCTGGTGCCCATGAAGCACAGGGTCTCGGCCTCCAGAGCCGACGAGGGCAGGTCGCGAAGGGAACGGCGTATCAATTGCGCGTGTTTCTCGACGGGCAGGGATTCTCCGGTAAGAGAAGCTTCGCTGACGAAGAGGTCTTTCGAGACCAGAAGCCGGACGTCGGCCGGCACCATGTCTCCGGCACTGAGGAACACGATGTCACCCGGCACCAAGCGCTCTACCGGTATCTCTTCCGTATTACGCAACACGTCAGGGGCGAGCAGGTCCTGGACGGAGACATCCAGCCGCTCCTCACCTTTGCGGCGGAGAACAGTGGCGGAGGTCTGTATGATGCTCTCCAGACCGGCGGCGGCCACAGCCGAACGGTGTTCCTGGAAGAAGCGGACCAGGCTTCCGACGGCGATCATAATCAGTAATATGATGATCTTGGCGTAGCTGGGTTCGTCGCTGAGCTGCACATCGATGATGTAGGAGACCACCGCCAGCACCGCCAGGATGGCGTTGAACGGACTCACGAACGAGCGCACGAATTGTACATACCACCGCAGACGTTTGCGTCTCGTGACGGTGTTCTCGCCGTAGCGTCCCAGTCGGCGTTGGGCTGCATCTTCATGTAGACCGCCCGCCTCGGCCTCCAGAACAGACAATGCCTGAGACGGGCCGACGTTGGCCACCTGCAGCAACAGGTCGCGCTCTTCCACCCGGGGTGGGGCCTTTGCGGGCCCCGCAGGCGCCCGGCCGCTCCGGACGCGCTGCACGAGTTCGATGATGTCATCGATGGTGACAACGCCGAGCAACACTCCCGACTCATCGACCACAGGCACCGAGAGAAGGTCATACTTGGTCATGATCTCAGCGACCTGTTCTTGGTCTTCGTCAGGACCCACGGTGACCAGATAGGGTAGAGCGATCTCCCGAAGTGGAGCTATGGGGATCGCGGTGATCACATCCCTCAAGGAGACCCGGCCGATCAGGCGATAGTCCTCCTCGTCGTCCACTACATATAGGTGCTGGGACTCGTCGATGGCCGACGGGTTATCACGCAGGTGGTCGATCAGTTCCCCAGCCGTCATCCCCTGAGGCACGGTCGCCAATGAGGGGTTCATGAGCCCACCCGCCGTATTCTTGCGATAACCAAGGAGTGACCTGATGGTCTGAGCTTCGCTCACTCCCATAAGACGGAGCAGAGCCTGGGCCTTTTCGTACGGAAGATCGCCGATGATGTCCGCGGCATCGTCGGGGTCCATCATCTCCAGGAGATCAGAGGCCCGTTCGCTCCCCAAGCTGTCGATGACGTCGGCGTGGTACTCATCCTCGAGCTCGGCCACCGCGCGTGCCGCGCTGGCATTGTCGAGATGTTCGAAGACCTTAGCCCTCTGCGGCGGCGACAACTGCTCCAGGACGTCGGCGATGTCGGCCGGATGCAGCTCGTTCAGACGCTTGTGTGTGACGGAGAGTCGTACATGGGAGAGGTTCCGGTCTAGGAGATCCATGTAGTTCCACGCGATGAGATCGTCGGGGATGGTTCTCCCGAACAGTGCGGCCAGACGGGCGCCTGCTCTCTCGAGTCGCGGGGAGAGACGCCGCAGGAAGCCACGTATTCCGACTTCCGCGCCCAGAAGGCGCAGCTGATTCTTGCCCTCGGAGAGATCGAGGTCGTAGACGCGCACCACTTTCTTCCCCTGGGTATCTACGATCTCCTTGTTGAGCAGGTCGCGGGCTAGGAGGATCTCGTCGGGCTGCAGGTAGCTGAAGCGCAAGTCGGTCCGCGCGGCCGAGAGGGTGATCTTCTCGTCACCAATGGAGGAGACGTACTTTCTCCACGAGAGCATGAAAGGGGTCTTGTCGGGACCTAGGAAGGCGAGGGCCGTCACGCGGGGGAAAACGTCACCGGTGGTGACGGCCATATCGCTGACCGTGCCCACCGTGTAGCCGGCGACATCGACGACGGGCTTTCCCAAAATCTGGGTTAGATGCAGCATGAGGCTCCCTTCACCCGGAGGCCCGCCGGAAGAGCCGTCGCACGGGCCCTGCGCCCCCACACCTCCGCGGGGTGACGGCGACCCCTAATCATACAGACAGAGGCCGTTGTGCAGCTGCCATCCTTCGTCGCCGGCCGCCATGGATGGCCCGCCATAGCGGCATGAACTCAAGTATACATGCTCCTCTTCTTTGCTCAGGCATCCACAGGTAGAGCACCTTCTCCTTAAGGGTAGAGGCCCGAACGGCTTCATTCAATCCGAGATGCAGGCCGGGCGCGCATGCTGCGCACGAGGCCTCCGGCTACGACAAATCGATGTCTCCGGTTGAGGCCTTCTTGACACCGGGGCATACTCTAAGTCTCTCGAGGAGCAGTGTCGCGTTCTTCATATTGAGACCGCTCTTGAGTCTCACTTGAAGAAGGTCTTCCGTAGCGCTCTTCTCCGGATATATCGTTATCGCACCGTAGCTTACGGCGACATCACTCAGAATGGACTCGAGGTCTCGCATATCGAAAGTCTCTCGCTCCACCGTGATATTGAATTCCTTCATGCTCCTCTTGTGGAACAGCCGACGTTCCAATGGTTTCAAACCCGCAAGTATAAGTAGCACAATAGCCGTCGCTACCACACCGGGGATGTAGAGACCCGATCCGATGGCAAGTCCAATGGCGGCGACGGCCCACAGCCCTGCAGCGGTAGTGAGCCCTCTAACGATCTCCCGTCGGAGGAAGATGATGGTGCCGGCTCCCA
>JAAYJE010000094.1 GCA_012523095.1 Actinomycetota bacterium
CAGATCACGACTGAGGGCCTGCATACCCAATCCGGCCCAGACCCGCCATGCCATGCGGGCGGAAGAGTCGGCGGTCTGCTCGATAGGGCCGGCCACTCGAGCGTTCATCCACTTGAAATACACCTCGAAACAGGCAATGAAAAGATGTCTCTTGCTGGGGAAATGGCTGTAGAGCAGCTGAGCCGTGACACCCACCTCCCTACAGATGTCGCTGATGCGGGTCTCCTCATATCCACGCTGGGAGAAGAAACGGGCCGCGGTCTGAAGGATGGCGTTTTGCGTGTCTTCGTTCTGCTTGGCCACCAGATCCACGGTGACCTCCGACGCCGCTTCGATGCGATCGGCCAGCCTGGCGGCTATCTCCTTCAAAGACAGTCCCGCGGACTTGAGCCGGTTGATCTCTTGCAGGAGTTCCAGGTGTGAACGGCTGTAGATGGCCCGCGTGGCGCTGGCCTTCTGAGCGGGCGGAAGGAGTCCTTCGCCGATGTAGAAGTAGATGGTGCTGCGACCGACGCCGGTCTCGTGCTCCAGCTGAGATATGGTCATGGGTCGCATCTTCACACCTTCTTCTTGCAGGCCGGTCCCGACACCCGGTCCACTACTCCTAGAGCGAGTCCACCATGGCCTTCGCTCCGTGTCTCATGTATCCGCCTCGAGCGCGGATCACAGCTCCGGCCCGAACTCCGCATAGATCTCGGGCAAGAACGACGCCAGGTTCGAGTACTCCATGACGTTGTGGAAGGCCAAGCCCATAGGCGCCTCGATAGGGACACGGACCCCCGGGGGCAGCGTACACATGGCCTTGCCCTTGTTGATGCGGTATCCCATCCAGAAACGCGTACGGAACTCCACACCGTCCTCGATGGCGCGGCAGAAATGGCACATGATGGCGGGCGACTTCATGCCTCGGCGCTCACTGGACTCCGATACCCCGTAGCCCCCGAACACCGCCAGCACATCCGGCTCGTGGAAACGGCTCATGTCGAACCCCATCTGTTGAGGATCGAGGAAACTGATGATGATGTCCTCTACGCCGCCGCCCACGTCCTCACGCACGAAGTGGTCGATGTTCTGCGACTTCTCCGCCAGGGGGATGTTGGGGTCGTGCAGCTTGGCATAAGCCTGGTCGCTCACAGCGATGGTCACGTGGCCCGGCGGGAACCATATGGAGTAACGCAGCCCGGGGCCGGCGGCATGCCAGGCGAACCACCACTGCATCATCTCCACCGTGCTGCCGGGGAAAACATTGTTGATGGCTGCGTATCCGGCGCCGTTGTCAAGGACGCAATAGCCGGTCTCGACCTCGTGGTAACCGGGATCGAGCAGGTCGTTGATGTTCTCGGGCAGAAGCGCCTTGGCCGGGTCCATAGGTCCTCGGCTGAGGATCGCCATAAGCTTCGGGTTGGGCGGCGCCACCGGCCGGTAGTAGTACTTGGCGTACGGAAGCGCCTCCTGATCGGGGCGCAGAGGGCGGAGTTCTTTCGTGGTCCCTGTATCGTGCGACATGGTCATATCCTCCATGGAGTCGGCATCGTGGTCACGGCCGGAACGGATAGGTCTCGAGCGGGACCCGTTCCTTGCCCACCGACACCTGACCGTCCTTGCTCTGCACAGTGATCCACTGCAGCCCGTCTTTGCTCGGCTCGGGGTAGTCCTCACGCAGGAACCAGCCCAAGGATCCCTTCCGCTCGAGCGAGGCCTTGAAGAACATCTCGGCGCACAACAGCGTGGCCTCGCACTCGTTGACGCCGAACATATGGTGCGGATCGTCGGCCTTCAGTTGCGGAAGAAGCGCCTTGAGCTCTTCCACGCGGGCGAGGGCCTTGTTCATACGGTCCTCGTGCCGGTAGAGGCTGTTGCCCAACGGCTGCATGACCTTCTGGATCTCGGCCACCATCTCCATGGGTCTCATGGTGCCTGAGCTCTTGAGTGGCGCAGTCACGCGCCTGTCGATGGCTTCGATCTGCTCGTCTTGGAGAGACGGCGCCTGAGCGCCGGCCGCATAGCCCGCCGCGAACGGCCCGGCCACCCGGCCGGAGAAGGTGGCGAAGCCGATGCCGGACCCTCGGTGGCGCCCCGGCTGCGCCGTGGCGCCCCACGCCCGCGAACCCTGCACGCACAGGTCACCGGCCGCGTACAGGCCCGGGATGGTGGTGGCCATGTTCTCGTCCACCCAGAGCCCGCCGAACTCACCCACCAGACCAGGCACCACGTGATCGTTCGTCTGCTGGGAGAAAGCGTTGAAGAAGAGATAACCCCAGAAGCGGTCGGCATACGGCCGGTTGTGATAAGCGTCCGAGCCGAGTACCGAGGTCAGATAAGGCATCAACGGATTCTCGTGCATCCGGTAATGCAGAGGGCCGTTGCCGGCCACGGTCTGCTTGTACCATTCGGCCACGACGTCGGCGCTGATGTCGGGATGGATCTCCTTGATGAGCGGGCGACCGACGTTCTCACCCTTGTCGTTGTAGAGCGCGTACTCCACGCCCATGTCCGATTCGAAGTGGTCGAGGTTGGTCCAGTTGTAGAAAGAGCCGAATTCGCAGTTGGCGAACTTGGCGCCCGCCCTGAAGGCCGCAGCTACGCCTTCCCCGCGGGCCGCCGACCACATGGGCATGATGCGGTAGCACTGGTTACCGCAGGCCAAGACCACCGCTCTAGCCCCGAACACGCATTGCCCACCGCTATCTATATCGTAGCCCACTATGCCGGCCACTTTGCCGCCGTCGGTGAGTAGGTCCACCATGCCGGTGCGGTCCACGAACCTCACTCCGGCCTTGCGGGCGTACTTGCGGACTTCGCGCATGTAGTCGAGGTCGATCGCCACCAGGGTCCACGGGTAGGGCACGTTCTGGTCGAAGATGGGCCTGCCGTCTTCCTTCTTCCCCACGATCTTGGACGCCCACTTGAGGCTGCGGAACCTGCCGCTCTCGTCCTTGTCGACCTTGCCCGACCACTTCTCGATGGCTTCGGCGCCGCTGTTCAACATGCTTGCGTACTTGAGCAACGTGGTCTGGTTGTTGAGGTACATGCCGATATGCTTCAGATAGAACTGGGCGAACTCCTCGGGAGTGTGGTCGCCCAGGATCAGCATGATGCCGGCGCCTCGGTTGGCCTTGCCCGAGTAGCCGCTGGAATACTTCTCCACCACGGTCACGTCGAGGCCGGGGTCCTGCTCTTTGGCGGTAATGGCCGCCACCAGACCGGCGATGCTTCCTCCCACGACAAGGACGTCGGTGTTCATACGTTCGCTCATGATCAGTCCTTCCTCGTCAGACCAGGCTCTCGCGCGGGAACAGGTACGACTCGTACTTGGGGTGCACCTTGATGGCGCCCTGGTCGCAGTTGAGCTCGCAGAACATGCACTGCACGCACTCTTCCGGGTAGGCGATGACCGGCCTCTTTGCGTCGGCGTCCCATTTGATGACGTCGATGAAGCAGGCTTGGAAGCACCTCTTGCAGCCGTTGCAGAGCTCCCTGTTGACGATGATGGTATTCATTGGCTCCTCCTCACAGCGGCCCCTAGATCGTTCTCCTTCTTCGCGCTTGCGCAAGTCCGGCTGACGGGTGCGGCGGCCGTAGTCGGCGGCACAGCCGCCGACTACGGCCCCGCTATGGTTGGATCGCAACCTCGGGGGAAAAGGCGCGATCACTCGGGGATGTATTAGTTCAGACCTCTCACAAAGGTGAACTGGCCGCCCTTCACCTGGAACTCGACCATCTGGCCGCGGACACCCTCGGTGGTCTCATCCGGGGTGAAGGTCTGCAGACCTTGGAGGGTCGGCACGTCGGTCAGATTGAGGAGCGCGCTCCGCACGGCTTCCTTGTCGTCCACGCCGCCGGCTGCGTCAACGGCGGCTTCCAGCAGTGTGAAGTAGTCGGAACCGCAGGCCGCGAAGAAGTCAGGACCTTGGCCGTAGGCGTCCACGTAGCGCCCTACGAAGTCCATCTGTATCTGTTTGACCGGCCAGTCATCCGGCAGAACCGCCGGGTTCACGATGCCCCCCGAGTCGGTCACGTAGAAACCTTCAACGGCATCGGGGCCCATCATGAAGATGGCCGGGTGGGCGGCGGCAGGCGACCCATGGATCGGCGTCTTCACGCCAAGAGCCACCAGACCCTTATAGAGCACGGGGGCCGCTACCGGGTTGACCTCGATGAAGACCGCGTCCGGCTTCGTGTTGTTGTACTCCTCCATGATCCGGTTGAGGAGCGGCTGGAAGTCCTGCTGGTCGAACCCGAAGGTGTCGGGCATCTTAGTGAGCGTGAAACCGTTGTCCGGGCCAAACTTCACCAGGAGATCGAGGGTCTCATTATGAATCGAGAGAATATCCGAGATGGCGAGGATGTTCTTGTATCCGTGGGCCTTGATGAGCTCTACGTAACCGTCCGCATGCACGGCCGGGCCGGAGCTCATCATGATGCTCCACTCGTACTTCTTCCCCGATTGCTGCTGTTCTAAGGTTGTGGGTCCGGTACCGACCATGACCATTTTCGCCTGTTCGCACATGTCGCGGGCGGCTTCGTGCCCGTACTGGATGAACGGGCCCACGAAGTAATCGACTTTGGTCTGCTCGATGAGTTTGGTCAGGCCGGCGACCATACCGGTGACCTCAGAGGCGTCGTCCTCGATGAAGAGCTCGATCGGACGGCCTGCCAAACCACCGTTCTCATTCAGGTACTTGACCGTCAATTCGGCGCCCTGCTTGACGGAGAGGCCCGGTGAAGCACTCGGCCCAGTAAGACTGGTGATCAGACCCACCTTCACCGGGTCACCGGTGGCCGGACCGCCACCCGCGGTAGTCTCGGTCGGAGCGGCCGTCGTCTCGGTCGGAGCCGCCGTCGTCTCAGGACCCGTGCTGGTCGTCGGCGCCGCAGTCGTAGTCGTCTCGCCGTCCCCACCGCAGGCCACTACCACCAGGGAGATGGCCAGGAGCACTGCTATGAGTCCTGCCAACA
>JAAYJE010000095.1 GCA_012523095.1 Actinomycetota bacterium
GACCAGGACCGGCGAGGGTCTGCCGCCACGTACCGCCGCGGAGTGGGAGGCGGGCGGCGACGACGGGGTGGGCCGGCCCGAGGATGACGCCCTCTTCGAGGAGCTGCGGGTGCTAAGGAGGCGTATCGCCGAGAGAGAAGGCGTGCCGGCCTACGTGATCTTCCACGACGCCACGCTCCGGGAGATGGCGGTCTCGCGGCCCGCCACGCTCGGCGAGTTCCTGGGTGTCGGCGGGGTGGGGGAGCGCAAGCTGGAGAAGTACGGCGAGGAGTTCCTCGCCCTCATCCGCCGTGCCGTCCGTCGCTGACGCGTCAAGGCAATGCAACGGAGTCCTCCTAGCAGGAGACGGTCGTTGCCGGCGACCGCAACCTCGAGCTTCAAGCGGCGGATAGTCGGGACTCGTCTGGGGTAGATAGACACGAGCAGTCCTCATGATCGGGAAGGAGTGACCATGGCTGAGATGGATGAACGCCTTTCGGGGTGGGTCGATCTCGCGGTGTACGACGCCGAAGGCGAGAAGATCGGAACGGTTGTCGACGTCCGTTACGGCAAGAACACGGGAGAGCTGGTCTGGCTGATCGTCAAGACCGGGCTGCTCGGCCTGAAGAAGGTTGCGGTGCCCAGCAACGAGGTTGAGCGACAGGGCGGCCGAGTAGTGGTCCGGCTCGACAAAGGCCGCATCACCAGTGCGCCCGGAGTCTCCACGGGCAAGATACTGGCCGACGACGAAGAACGGGACATCTGCACTTACTACGGATTCGATTTCGTATCGTCGCCCTGGAAGCCGACGGAGGGATGCGTGGACGACGAAGGCCAAGCCGCCGGCCCAGGGGCCTGATCTGCGCGAGGCGCCGCGGGGCCGGAGCCGGATCTGCGCCGGCCGTCGGTCCGAGTGTCGCCGCAAAAAACCTGATCTGAGCCGGGCGTCATGGCGCCGGATCCGGACCACCGGGCGTCGCGTCGCCGGATCCGTCCGACCCCTCTGCTAACCTTCAAGCAGGCGACTGAAGGAAGGCGGTACAAGGTCATGGCAAGGGTGCCCAGGCTATCGAAATCCCGGTTCCAGGCGGGGTTGCAGTGCCCCAAGCGGCTCTGGCTGACCTGCCATCACCCGGAGCTTGCCGACCCCATCGGTGAGGCTAAACAGGCTGTTTTCGACCTGGGACACAAGGTGGGAGAGCTGGCCCGCGCACGTTTTCCCGGCGGGGTGCTGGTGGCGGAAGACTACACTCAGACCTTCTCTGCTCTCCAGACCACGGGTCGTCTCATCGCGGACGGCGTGTCCTGTCTCTACGAGCCCGCTTTCGAGCACGAGGGAATCCTCGTGCGGGTGGACGTCCTCCGCAAGGACGGCGACAGGGGGTGGGAGATCATCGAGGTGAAGTCGAGCACCCAGATCAAGACCGAGTACATCAGCGACGCCGCCATCCAGGCATACGTGGTGCGGGGCGCCGGCATGGCCTTGGCGAGGTCCGGGCTCCTGCACCTCAACAACCAGTATGTCTATCCGGGCGGTCCTTATGACTTGGAGGAGTTGTTCGTCTTGGAGGACCTCACCACCCAGGTGGAGGAGTACCTGCCCAGGATCCCGGCGCTGCTCACGACGATGAAGGCGATGCTGGTGGGCGGCTGTCCCGAGGTGTCGATCGGTCGGCGCTGCAGAGTCCCCTATGACTGCGAGTTCATGGGGCACTGCCGTAGCTTCCTCCCGGAGTTCCCGGTGACCGACCTTCCCCGTGTCACCGACGGCCTTCTGTTCGAATTCCTGGGCCGGGGCATCCATTCGACGCGGGATGTTCCTCTGTCGCATCCCGGCCTCACCGCTCGGCAGAGGACCGTCTGTGAGGTGGCCCAGTCGGGGGAACCGAGATATGGAGAGGGCTTGGCCGCGGGACTTGCAGACCTCGTCTACCCGCTGCACTTCCTGGACTTCGAGACCATCAATCCGGCCCTGCCCCTGTACGAGGGCACCCGGCCCTACCAGGTAATTCCCGTCCAGTGGTCCTGCCACACGCTCGACGAGGACGGCGCCCTTGAGCATCACGAGTTCATCCACAGAGAGAAGGCCGACCCCCGGCCGGCTCTGACGGACCGGTTGCTTGCCACGCTGGCCGGGCCGGGCACGGTGGTCACCTACTCAGGCTATGAAGGCACGGTGCTGCGGGGGCTCGCCGACAGTCAGCCGCGGTGGGCCGTCGAGATAGCCGATGTCCTCACCCGCCTCTTCGATCTGCACAAGGTGGTCCACGAGCATGTCTGCCACCCGGAGTTCCACGGCCGCACCTCGCTCAAGAATGTCCTGCCGGCGTTGGTCCCCGATCTCTCTTACCGAGGTCTTGCCATCCCCAACGGCGAAGTAGCGACCCTGCGCTACCGGGAGGCGGTCTGGGGGGACCTGGCGGAGTGTGAGAGAGAGGCCGTGTTCGACGACCTGCTCGAGTACTGCAGTCTCGACACGCTGGCCATGGTCAGGCTTTTCGCGGAGTTGAGGCGGAGGGCCTAAGACCCACGCGTCGGGCGGACATCGTCGCCGTATACCGAACGCCACATCAAACCGCGCAGGAAGACGAGCCGGGCCCCTCCCGCTTCCTGCTACGGCATACCTCAGTCTGCCCTCAGGCCGGTCGGTCCTCTCCCAGGTCGGTCGCATACTTGGCCTGCCGCCCTGCGCAGGTCCAGTGCTTGTGCACGAGTCTTCGGCCCTCCACCTCGTCACACACAGCCAGGGCGAGGTCCGGGACGTCGATACCTGAGGGGATGCCTTCGTCCCAGATCATGAAGTCCACGCCCAGCTCGTAGGAGCCGGCGCCGGGACCCGGACGGTACATCCACGGCGGCGAGAGGAACGACCAGGCGAAATCGGTGCGGCCTTCGAACATGTCGAGCGCTACGCGGCAGCCCTCCAGGAGCGCCACGTGCTTCCAGTCCTTCACCTGCTCCTCCAAGATGGGATCGGACTCCCCGGGCTTGACCAGTCCGGCCTCTTTGCGGTCGGCAGAATCGTGGAAGATCCGGGCCGGGATGATGTCGCCCAGCCAACGTTGGTGCACGGGCGGCTGGGTGCCGTAGAACCAGCGTGGCCAGCGTTCGTCTTCCAGGAACTGTACTCCGGGCTTGGTGTATAGCGAGGCCGCTCCCCCGATGTAGATGAAGTAGGGCACCTTAGCCTCGCGGACCGCCTTGATCATACGCCGGGTACCCTCGGCCTGGCGGTAGTACACGTCGACCTCCAGTCCGTGGCCTCCGGAATAGGCCGACACGACCACGTCCTGGCCCTCGAGCTGGGAACAAAGCAGCTCACCGTCGAAGACGTCTGAGAACCGATGATCCACACCCTCCGGCGCCGGAGTCTCGTTTGCGTTGTACGACAGCCCTCTCACCTGGTGCCCGCGGCGGACCAACTCCGCGGTGATGGCGGTCCCACCCATTCCGGTGTGGCCGATGACTGCGACCTTCATTGCTCATCCTTTCATCGTGGTGGCGGACGCCGAATCGATCGGTATGCCAAAGGATACTTGTTGCTGCGCGAACCAGGCGACCCGTTGCTCTTATGGATTGCGCGGCTGTCTTGCCGGGCCGTGATGCTTTCAGCAGAAGAGTCTTCAAGGATGCGGGCCAAGCTACCGATATAGACCACGGGTCCTTTCATTAGCGCCGCGTGACGGCGCACGGTCTGGGGGGTCGAGTTGTTCTGGTTCAGGGACAAGATGGCACTTCAGCGTCGGTCAGCGTTGGGTTACGGCCTGATGGTGCTCGACGTGGTCATCGTCGGTGTTGTTGCGATGGCCTATCTCAGACTCGGGCTCGACAACACCGTGGGGACGATCGTGGTTGCTGTGTTCACCGCTGTTGGGATCATCTTGGGCGCTCTTCTGGCCTGGCGGCTCTCTTACAGTGTCACCCGCAGACTGAAGGTGGCCGCGGGAGGTCTCAGCATGGCGGCTACAGAGCTGATATCTGTCGCCGCGCAGGTGGCCGCCGCTACCGCTCAAACCGCATCCTCTACAAGTGAGACCACCGCTACCGTCGAGGAAGTGAGGCAGACGGCTACTCTTGCGCTGGAGAAGGCTTCATACGCAGCGCAGGGTGCGGAAGGTTCCGCTCGCTCGCTCGGGTCGGCCAAGGTCCTCGTGGAAGAGACGGCGGCCGGTATCGAGCAGATGCTGGGTGATATGGACGTCGTGTCGGAAACCATCAATAGGCTGAGTGATCAGGCCCAAGCCGCGGGTGACGTGGTGGCCGCGGTGAACGATCTGGCCGAGCAGTCGAATCTGCTTTCTGTGAACGCCTCCATCGAGGCCGCCAAAGCGGGCGAGGCGGGCAAAGGTTTCACCGTCGTCGCCCAAGAGGTCAAGAGCCTGGCCGAGCAATCCAAACAGGCCGTTGTGCAGGTGCGCACCATCCTCAGCGAGATCATCAAGGCGAGTCAGGTCGCCGTGGGGGCGGCCGAGCGCAGTCGCCAGACCATCGAGACCGGCAGGCAGCGCTCCGTAGAGGCGGGCGAGCTGATGCAACAGATAGCGGAGCGAGCGGGCAACGACGCCCAAGCCTCATCCCAGGTCACGGCTTCCAGTCAGCAACAATTGGCCGGCTTGGAGCAGATCTCCCAAGCCATCGAGAGCATAAACCAGGCCAGCGGCCAATCCACCATCGGCACTCGTCAGGTCGAGCGGCAGGTACAGCACCTGCAGGAGCTCGCCCTTGAGCTGAACAGCCTCATAGGCGTCCAGTCGGGATCCTGACACCCCGTGCTGGGCGATCCGCCGTAACGTGGGTGGGCGGGCGCTTGGGTCGATAGCGGGGATGGCTATAAGGCGCGGGAGTGTCGACAATAGGGCGGATGGCGATGGTGCGTGCACCATTTTTCTTCGCAGGTTTTGACAACTCCGTCTCCGACGCGTAGCTTTGACGTGTCAAGCAGATTTGACGGAGGCCGCCCATGTGTTCACGCGCCCATGCACGCGCCGCCGCCGTCCTTGGCGCCGGCGTCCTGATTCTTCTTGTACTCTTCGCTCCGTCGGTTTGGGCGACTCCACTCTTCTCGGACGTCCCCGACAGCCACCCGTATTCGCCGGCCATCTACGATCTCAAGGTGCGAGGCATCGTCAACGGGTTCGGTGACGGGACCTTCCGCCCCGCCGATCATATGACCAGACAGCAGTTCGCGAAGGTGATAGTGAAGAATCTAGGGCTGACGGTCACCGGGAAAGAGGCCTGCCCGTTCAGCGACGTTCTGCGGAAGCTGAGCCTTAGCGATCCTTTCTACCCCGACAAGTACATCGCCGTCTGTACCGCGGCCGGCATCATGACGGGCAAGACGGCTTCCACCTTCGACCCTACCGGCGATACGACGCGGGCCCAGCTTATCACCGTAGTGGCTCGGGCCGCCGGTCTGACCGAGCCTCCCCTCGACTACGACCCGCCTTTCGGCGACTTCGAACCTACACACTATCCGTGGGCCAGGAAGGCGGCCTATGCCGGGCTGCTCGACGACCTGAAGGGCATGGGGCCGGGCTTCGACTTCCTCGCCCCCGCTACGAGGGGGGAGGTGGCCGAGGTGCTGACGGGCGACAGGCGCTACGGGGTGGACTACTCCATGACCAAGGTCGACTGGCCCGCCTTCTTCCGGGCGCTGAAAGCCTCGGGTCGGGACTTCATCGGACGGTACCTGCCGTGGAGGGGGGCCACGTGGCGGCAGCTCACCAAGGTCGAGTTGGATGCCGCCGTTGCCGCGGGTGTCGACTGTTTCTTCTGGTTCGAGGACTCCGACAACCACTTCTCGGCCCGCAACGGTTTCGCGCAGGGAGCGGCGGATGCTGAGGAGGCTCTGCTCGCGTTGGAGAGGTTGGGTGTCCCGTCCGACACCCCCGTCTACTACACGGTCGACTTCCCCGCGTCTCACGGTAGCGAGATCGACGCCTACTTTCGGGGCGTGAACTCGGTGGTGCCTGTCTCACAGATAGGCGTCTACGGCAACTACATCACCATCGACTGGGTCTATCAGCAGAGCCTTGCCACCTACTTCTGCCAGTCGAACGCCTGGCCTCAGCCTCAGGGGTGGCACCCCGTGGCCCAGATGCGCCAGGACGTGACGAGCCTCTGGGTCGGCGGCGTCCACCGCGACCGGCTGACGGTGACGGTGGACGATTTCGGCCAGTTCCGGGCCACTCAGGTGCGCATGAACCGCTAGAACCGGTCGTCACCTCAGGCGTTTGGAGCCCTTGACGCCTCCGAGGCATCCGAGGCCACCGGGGCGCCCGACGCCGGGTTCGGCCCTGCCCCCTTCACGTGCTCTTCCACGATCACGGCCTTGCCGTGGGTCGGAGCCGTGTAGGCGTGGATATGCACGTGGGGTTTGCGCACCGGGTCGAAGAAGAGACCCCTGTGAAGCAGTCCAGGAGGCACGTGGGCGACAGAGGTGGAGTCGACCACGATCTTCTCGGCCTCCTCTCCCCACCAATTGTGGATCTCGGCGTCGAATTCTTCCACGTCGAGAGGATTCCCACCCAGATTGATGAGCCACATGTTCTGGGCGTGGCTGTGGGCGGGTTCCATCATGTAGAAGGGGCTGTGGACGGCGTAATAGAAGAGGCAGAAATCGGCCCCCTCGGGTCCCATTGCGTCGCCGGGGATGACCATCTGCTGCCTGGGCCACCTCTGCTCGGACAGTGGATTGCCCATGACTTCTGTCCTTGCGTGGAAGATCTCGCTTGCGAAGTTGGGTGTGACGAAGTAGGGGTCGTAGTCGCCGCCCTTCCACCCTTTTGAGAACTGGGGGGCGATGTAGAAGTTCATCCAGACGATGGGTGCGCCGACCTCGGCGAAGACGAGGGGGCCGTACTGCAGGCCCTTAGGGATGTAGACCAGCGTCGGGGCGGTGACGACCCGTTCGGTCTTCTCCGGCCCCAGGGATAGCCGTACTGTCGCATCGAACCGTTGCAGGTCGTCCAGGTCCGACCCGGCCAAGAGGATGAACTGGTCGCGGTCGGAGCAGCGGGGAACGTCGTCCACCGTCATAGGTTGGGTGGCGCAGGTCCAATCGAAGGTGAGGTCGTCGCAATCCCGGTTCCCCGCGTAGCGCACCGCCGGCGCAGTCACGCCGGGGTAGGGGCTCCTGCAGATGATCTCTTCCGAGAAGTAGCCTCGGTACTTAGTCTTCTTCATGGCTCACTCCTGGTCCAAAGGGCTTCTGCGCCTCGGCCCTCACAGCGCCGAGATACTCACGTCAGGCTCAGGGTCAAGGGTATCTATCACCCGCGGCCCTGTCCACACCGCCTGATATCCGAGTCCGGATGCGGTGGAGGGGTTGTTCCGGACGGCTCTTACGCCTCGGGAGAAACGACACGACGGCCTCTCACGGGACCCCGGTGGCCTAGGGCGTCCCCCGCCTGCTATCCTTCTCATACTCTCTGCTTAGAGGGCGCGATCAGGTAGGTAGCACAGGGTGTCCGGATATGCCCATGCCATAACCTTCACCATCGGGAGGCATCGATGTCTCAGCCAGTGCGGTTCTCCGTCGTCAATCCTGAAGTTCGTCGCGTACAGACGGTCGACCCCGAGTCTGCCGCCGCTTCGGCTCCGCTTGCCAAAAGACTCGACAGTCTGGAAGGGAAGACCGTCTACTTGGTCGACACCGGTTTCGGAGGCAGCTTCAAGTTCATGCGGGAACTCGATAACTGGTTCGCCGCCAACATGCCTGCGGTGACGACGGTTAGGAAGCGTAAGCCCGGCGGTCCCTTCGCCGATGACAACGCCGAGCTCTGGGAGGAGATCAAGGAACAGGGTGACGCAGCCATCCTCGGGGTAGGTGGTTGACCCGGTTGCGCCGCGGCGGTCGCCGCGTCCAGCAACACGCTCGAGCGCACGTACGGCATCCCCACCGCGCCTCTCTCCACCAGCGAGTACGCGGACCATGTGCGGAGAGAGATGACGGCGTTGGGTACGCCGCTGCCCTTCGTGTGGACCCCGCATCCGGTGGTCGCCATGTCGCGTGAAGCGCTGTACGGCTATATCGAGGGCGACGACCCTCTCACCGGCGATCGGGTCATCGACGAGATCATCGCCGCGCTCACGGAAGCCCCCGGTGACGGTGGGTCCCAGACCGGCCCTCTGCCTCTACCGCAGGAGGAGGCTGTCGTCCGGGAAGAGCAGCTTGCGCCTGATACCGAAGACAATCTCCAGCGTCTGTTCTACGAACGAGGCTGGACCGACGGGCTCCCCGTCATCCTCCCCACCGAAGAGCGGGTGGAGCGCATGCTCGGCGGGACAGGCCGTCCACGTGACGAGCAGGTGGGCGAGATCTTCAATCACGATACCAAGGAACTCATTCGGTACACGGTGCGTGACATCGCTGTTGTGGCCGTCATGGCCGGGGCTCGGCCCGAGCATCTCCCCGTGATCTTAGCTACGGCGGCCACGAAGCAGTCGGCCCTCACACCGTCAACGACGCCCTTCGGCAGCATGCTCGTGGTCAACGGGCCGATCCGCAACGAGATCGGCATGAACTCCGGGCTTGCCGCGTTCAGTCCCATCAATCTGGCCAACGCGGTCATCGGCCGGGCCTGGACCCTCATGTCCATCTGCTGGGGGTACGCGCGCCCCAAAGTCACTTTGTGGAGCTCCCAGGGCAACGGTTTCCTCTACAACAACATGTGCGTGGCGGAGAACGAGGAGCAGAGTGTCTGGGCGCCTTTCCACACGCAGAAGGGCTTCAAACCGGAGGAGAGCGTGGTGAGCGTATGGAAAGGCTGGAACGCAATGAACAGCCTGCAGGCCGCCGCCAGCCGCACAGTGGGGGAGGAGATCGGCCTCCAGCTCAGCGTCGTCCCGGCCATCAACTCCAGTGCCTGTATCGTCATGGATCCGCTGGTGGCGAGACAGCTCAAAGAGAGCGACGGCTTCGAGAGCAAAGAGGACTTCAGCCGCTGGATATCAGAGAACGCCCTGATCCCGAACGGCAGATACTGGGACACCGACACCGTCGACATGCTGATGACTCCGCTGGCGAGCGCCGGGGTCGAGCCGTACATCTCATGGAAGAAACTGCCCGACGACGAGCTCATCCCTCACTACCACAATGCGGACAACATCAACATCGTAGTGGCGGGTGGTGAGACGAGTCCGGTATGGAAGACCACCGACTACGCCTGCTGGGGCGTGGCGCCGGTGGATCACTGGCGGCCGTAGACGTATCCGGCAGAGGAGGGAGTCGTCGACGGCCGGGCCTGCATCGTCGAGCGGACCGCCGCGCGTGCGCAGAGAGTCCAGAGGTAGACGGCATCCCTAGATCAGCACTCTCAATAGGGAAGACAAGGTCCCATCTGACGGACTGATCGGTCACCCGGTCGGCCGTTCATCCGGTGGTCACTCTTCTTGCCTTTCGCTCGCTCTCCGCCCGGCCGGCACGACCGAGAACTCGAACTCCGGCGCCTGACCCAGTTGTATTTTCACGGCGCAACGGCCCGCCGCTCGTATGAGGGCGTCCTTGTGCTTCTCGGGAAAGCCCTCTGGGACTCTGATCTCGAGCGACACCGTCTTCAGCAAGTGGGTATGCTCATCGCGAACCGCGCTGATGTTGAGGCTCGTGTCGGTGCGAGGGAGTCCTCGTTCCTTCAAGAAGGCGAGCACCTGGTATCCGGTGCACAGCCCAAGCCCGGAGAGCAGGAGGTCGAACGGCCCCATTGCTTCCGGAGCGCCTCCATGCGAAGGCGGCGGGCCGATCTCGAACACCATCTCTTTCGAGCGGGCCTGTATCCTGTCGTCAGTCGGGAACTCCACTTCCACGTGCACGATGGGCCTCCTCGCCGTGGCGCTACTTCTTCGGTCCGTCCAGGCCCCACTTCTTGAAGTAGTCTTCGTAAAAGAAGGGCTGTTTGAAATCGGGACACATGGAGAGGCGGAACTTGCGGAAGGGCATACCGATCTCTTCGAAGTGGTAGATCCCGTCCATCAACTCCTGCAGCATGTTCTTCGGCACCGACAGCACGATCTCGTCGTCTCCCGCGCCCGCCCGCTCATAATCGCCGGGATCCGGCACCGCGACCATGCATATTCCGTCAAGGAACGGTGGGACGACGGTATGCACGCAGGACCCGATGGGGTCTAGGGTGGAGGTGACGGTGGTCCCATGCAGGTACCGCAGGGCAAGGAGGAGGTGTCTGAGCTGCGCGGGCGTGCAGTAGATCATGACCAGGTCCGGCTCGAAGTCGGCGTCTTTGAGAGGACCGATCACCATGCCCGGATACTCGCCTACCGGCAGCCTGCTCATCTCACGGCCGTGCTTGGCGGCCGCCTCCTTGTCGGCTATGAAAAACGAATTAGTGAACCCCTCCAAGTAGTCTTCCGGGGGCTCCACCAGCCCATAGGAGATGATGGGTTCGAAACACCAATGGTCCTCGAGGAACATAGCCACCGTCATACCCTGCCGCCTGGCCAGGGAGAAGACCTGGCAGACGGCATAGTGCTCGTCACGGTCCTTCTTGGGGCGGATCGCGCCCTCAGGGATCTCGGCTTCATCCTTCAGCATCTTGATGGCGATGGGATAGGTCCTAAGGCACATCATCTGCTCGAGGTCTACGCCGTATTTGTTGAGAGTAGCCAGTGTGGTCATGTCTTGGGGGCTCCCTTACTGTGGTTGCAATGTGCGCAAGCACCGGGCGCACGGCCGCGCCGCGTACGACTGCCCGGAACAGTCAGGTCTTTCCAGAGTCGATTGACTGTAGTATGCGCCGGGCCGGTCAGTCAAGCCGGGAGCGCGGATGGCGCGGTCGGGCTGGTGGCCTGGATGCACGTCGCGAAGTGGATCGGTCGTGGTCACGCCGCCTTCGCCAAGGCGATGTTGGTCCGCCTTCGGTAGATCTCCACCCGCCGGGTTCAACAGGCGACTGGTGTTGCTGGCAGTCGACGTCCTTACGAGATAGGATGTGCAAGGCGCGCGATCGCGCGTAGACTGCTGGAGGTGATCTCGACATGACGACCCGTACCATCGATCCTTTCGTTTCTACCGACTGGCTCCAAGACCATCTGAGTGACGGCTTGGTGGTGATCGACCTGAGGCTCGCCGAGCAATATGAGGCAGGCCATATCCCTGGAGCCATCTCGGAGCCCTTTAGTCTGATCTCGGCTTGGGCCGACTCCGGCGAGCTCATCCTGGAGTTGCCCCCCGCAGCTCAATTGCTGAAGTCCATCGGGGACTGCGGCTTGACGGCCGCCTCGCGAGTGGTCCTTGTGGGGCCTGCGCCTGAGCCGGGTAACCCCCCCTATGCCCTAGCCGACCCCGTCCGGGTCGCTGCGACTCTTATCTATGCCGGGGTGAGGAACGTCGCCGTGCTGGCCGGTGGGCATGCCAAGTGGACGGCGGAGGGCAAAGATATCGAGACCACGTCGAACGAGCCGACGCCGGTCCCTTACGACAGCTCCGTGGACGATGATACTTGGATATCGACCCAATACGTCAAGGACCACTTCGGCAAGGCCGTGCTCATCGATGGAAGGGACCCCGATGTGTACTTCGGAGTATCCATCGAGGAGGCCTTCGCCGACATGCGGGGCCATATCCCGACGGCCCGCTGTCTGCCTGCTGTGTGGGTGTGGGAGGCCGACGGAACCTACAGACCTGCAGAAGTCATCGGTGCCATGGCGACAGGTGTCGTGGGTCAGGACAAGGACCAGGAGGTGATCACCTACTGCGGCGCGGGTGGCTACGCGGCCCTTTGGTGGTATCTGCTCACACAACTCTTGGGATACCAGAACGTCAAGATCTACGACGGCTCCATGGAGGCCTGGGTAGACGAGGGCAATACGAACGCCGTCTATACCTGGACGGAGTAGCGGGACCGCTCGGTTCGTTATCGCTGGGATGCTTGGTCAATATACCCCGGTGGAATACAACGCCCTCATCTTCGATGTCGACGGCACCCTCTGGGATGCCGCCAGGGTTTCCTCCTATGGTTGGAACCTCGCTCTGGCTGAGATGGGTCTTGCGTCTCGAGTCACCGTGGACGACATCCGCTCTGTGTCGGGCAATCCCTTCCCGACGTGTGTCGAGATCCTATTGCCCGAGTTGCACCCTGTTCCGCGATCGCTGCTCGAGAGCTTGGAGCGTCAAGAGCGGGTGGCCTTTGACACTATCGCCGGGGACCTGTACGACGGGGTGGCCGAAGGTCTACCCCGGCTGGCGGAGGTCTATCCGGTCTTCTTGGTCAGCAACTGCCCTGACTGGTATCTGGAGAGGTTCCTCGACGTCACCGGCTTCGGACGCTACTTGAGCGGGCGGGACTGCCACGGGCTCTCCGGTGTGAGCAAGCGTGAGATGCTGCTGCGCATGCGCCGACGCAATGGGATCGAGCGGGGTGTCTACGTGGGAGACACGCAGGGCGACCGCGATGCGGCGCTGGGCGCGGGCCTCGATTTCATCTTGGCAGCCTATGGGTTCGGGGCCCAAGAAAGCGCCCGCACCGGCGACTGCTTCGAGCCTGCGGACGCCCGCACCGGCGATGTCTGCACACCTGCGGCGGTCGCCGCCTGTCCTGCCTTCGACAGTTTCCACCGCTTGGTCGACCACTTTCTGGCCCTGTCTCAGGGCTGAATGTACTGAGCAGGCGGGGGCAGCGGGCGCCCGCCCCGTTCGGCGGGTCGAGCCGGTCGAACCTATGCGACCGCAGTCGCGTCGGTCTCGATCAGATACTCCTATAGTGCCGGGCGGCTTACTCCCAATAACGTGGACGTAGGTTTGCATCCGGCCGCGACGAGGCGTGGCCCTACCTTCGCGGACCGCAGGTATCGATTGCCTGGCAGAAGCCGAGCTCGTCCTGCCATGTCCGCCGGTTCTGTCAGATGATCCCTTTCACGCCGAGTCTCTCGGCGCCTCTACGATCCGCCTCTTCGGCCTCCTGGCTATGGGCCGCCATGGTCCAGGGCATCTCTTTCATGTTGCGGATCACCCGGTCGATGTGGTGCCAGGGGATGGATATGATGGGGAGCATGGGCGGGAAGGCGTCGTGCTTCTTCATGCCATGACATATGCCCGTCCATACGGTGTTTATGCCGCCGGAGACGAAGGGGTGGGTGAAGATCCAATTACAGCCCATCACATACGTCATACGGCTGTCGATCATGTCACCGGTGTCCCATTGGGTGGCCCGCAGGACTCTCTCCATCTGCGCCGCGTTATCGCACATGACGATCAGGAGGTCCGGGTCGAAGGTCAGCTTGTCGATCGGGGCGAAGGCGGTGGCGAACGTGGAGCCCTCCGCCAGCATGGTCACGTGCTCATAGACGCGACGGTTGGCCCTTTCGTCCGGGTAGATCTCGAAGGCGGGACCGATGCGGCCGCTGGATGCGATAGGTATCAAGGGGCCGTGGCCGGTGAGGAAGATACCCGGTTCGCAGGCTTGGTTCTCGGCCGTAGCATAGAACGATCCGCCCTTCTGAGCCTCGGCCAGCATCTCGCACCAGGCGATTCTCTTGTCGAGGCGCTCGAGCCCCAAGCCTTCAAGGTCGCCCTCGACGCTCAGGAACTTGAACCCCACCGGAGAGTACTTGAAGTCGAACCTGTCCAGTATGGTCAAGTCGTGGTTCCGTAGCTTATGCCGGCCCTCGTAATCCAACTCACCCATCGAAACTCCTTCCTCGGATGGTCTCGGCTACGGCGATCCTTACGCGTCGGCGCGACGCTCCCATGCGCCGGTGGCCCAGTCATGCGCTGTCCCTGCGCTCCATGCGCCGCTCCTACGTTCATTGTCCGATTTCCGCATACACCCGGCGATTGCCGTCCGGCAGGTCCACGACCCTGATCAGGTTGACACAGCAGTAGGTCTGCGGGATAGAGAAGAGGTCCTCCAGGGGCATGCCTAGGAGATGTGCCAGCAATGCCCTGTTGACCCCTTTGTGCGACACCACCAGGATGTTCTGGGCGTCGGAGTCCATGATACGACGGAAGGGGGGAAGGACCCGCGCCTGCAGGTCGCGGAAGCTCTCGCCATCCGGGAAGGTGAAGCCTACCAGGTCCTGCTCCCGCCGCGCATGCTCGGCGGGAAACAGGCGTTTGACCTCGTCCGGACTCATCCCTTCCCAGCGGCCGATATCGATCTCGCGCAGCTCTGGGAGTTCCTGGATGTCGGGCCCCGTGTCTTTGGAGACGATGGCCGCGGTCATGACACATCTCTGCAGATCGCTGCTGTAGACCGCGTCGAAGTGGACTGCCTCCACCCGCTCGGCGAGCGCGTGGGCTTGGCCGACTCCGCACGGACTGAGGGGCGGGTCGCTCTGCCCCAGGAAGCGCCGGGCGCCGTCGGGCACAGCGGGCCGGGCGTGTCGGACCAGATAGATGCGCTTCTCCTTCAAGATCGGCCGTCCGAGGACTGCCTCCACCCGGTCGGCGATGGTTCGTGCGGCCCGCATCCTGGTCTGCACCGCCCGGACCGACTCGGGGTCATGTCCATGGCGCTCAAGCGCCTCGCCGGTCCTGTCCGCCAGGGAAAGCACTCTGTCTCCCGACACCAGCTTATCTGCCAGGTAAAGCAGTTGCGCCTCGGTGGGGAGTGGCATCTCCAATTCCTCACTCGGTATCAGCATATGAGAGCCGACCGCCGAGCCCATCTGGTGGAGGCCCAGGTTGTCCAGCATGACCTGGGCCGACCTCGCATGCCGGCGCATGCCTTTGGCCATGTCGTGCACCAGGGCTGAGGAACGGATCCTTTCCACGTCTAGGGCCGGAATCCGTTCCTTGAGGACTGTAGCCAAGGCTGCGGCTACGGCCGCAACAGTCTCGCTGTGTCTGACCAGGCGGTCTGGGGCCTCAAGGAGGGAGAGCAGATACAGGGCGTCCTCAGAACTGAGAGAAGCCTGCCCGGCGCGGGGGCCGTCCGCCTCGTCCATGATGGCGGCGAAGCGTCCCATGCGCTCGTAGTCCTCCGGGGTGTCCATATCCATGAGGATGGTGAGGTCCTCCACCTCCACATCGGCTTCGTCGGCTGTGTGCTGCATGAGGAAGCTGCGAAGGCTGACCTCACCGGAGCCGCCGGCGCGCAAAGTCCCGTCTTCGTACGCGGCTCCGTCGGAGCGTGAAACTTCGTCTCCGCGCGCGGCTCCGCCGGCGCACATGGTTTCGAATGTCGCCTCGCCGGCCAGGAGCAACTCCTTGCGATACCGGCCCGCTATCAGAGGAGGATGCCCGCGCAGTCCGCAGCAGGTGGGATGAAGAATGCTGCGTTTGGTCTCCCGGTAGTGTTCCATGAGTGTGCGAAGAACCTCAGGTCTCACAAGAGCGCAATCCACGGGCAGGATGAAGAAGCCTGCCACGCACTCGTGGAGCGCGCCGACACCCGCCAGGACCGACGAGAACATCCCGGTTTCGTAGTGGGGGTTGTAGACGTGGCGGACCCCCAGACGGTCGAGGATGGGCTTCACTTTCTGCGCTTCGTGACCGGTGACCACCACGATGTCGTCCACTCCGGCCTCGACGGCCGATGCGATCACTCGTTCGATCACCAGCTTGGACCCAAGCGGCAGCAAAGGCTTGCTCGTGCCCATCCGGGACGACAGTCCTGCCGCTAGAATCACTACGACTATATCTGTGTCCGACCCTACGCGCTCCAACCCGGCCTCCCTGTGCGACTCTTATCCCACAGTGTACGATGTCTGCACGTAGACTAGAAATCGGGGAGCGCCACACGATGGATGATGTGCTTCTCAAGGAGCTTCGGAAAGCCGTTGGGCGCGACAACGTGCTTGACACCACCGTCGACCTCCAAACCTATGAATACGACGCTTGGGGAGAACGCTCGCTGCCGCGGGCGGTGGTCTTCCTGCACTCCACCGCCGAAGTGGCGGCCGTCGTCAAGATCCTGGTACGCGCAGGAGTGCCGTTCGTGCCCCGGGGCTTCGGCACTGGCGTGAGCGGCGGGGCCTTGGCCCTGGATGGCGCTGTGGTGCTGCAGCTGGGCCGCATGAACGAGATCCTCGAAATCGACCTCCCCAACCTCTGTGTCGTGGTCCAGCCGGGCGTGTTCAACTGGGACGTCTCCATGGTGCTGGCGCCCTACGGCTACTACTTCGCCCCCGATCCGGCCAGTCTTAAGGCCTCGTCCATAGGCGGCAACATCGCGGAGAACGCGGGGGGCCCGCACTGCTTCAAGTACGGAGTGACGACCAACCACGTGCTGGGGCTCGAGCTGGTCCTGCCCGATGGAGAGGTCGTTTGGGTGGGGGGTAAGAATGCCGAATGTCCCGGCCTGGATCTGACCGGGATATTCGTCGGTAGCGAGGGGACCCTGGGCATAGCCACCGCTGCGATCCTGCGCATCCTGAAGAAGCCGGAGACCATCAGGACCATGCTGGGGGTCTTCGCATCGGTCGAAGATGCCGGCGCCGTGGTGTCGGCCATCGTAGCTGCGGGACTGGTGCCGGCTACACTCGAGATGATGGATCGTCGCACCATCGCCGCCGTAGAGGATGCTCTTGCCTGTGGCTACCCGCGAGACGCGGGAGCCATCTTGCTTATCGAGATCGATGGACTGCGAGACGGCATAGACGACATGACGGAGCAGATCGCCGTCATCTGCCGGGCGCATGGAGCGCTGGAGGTGCGGGTGGCGAAGGACGAGGCCGAGCGGGCGACCCTTTGGCGTGGTCGCCAGGGTACGTTCCCCGCGATCACGCGCTTAGCGCCCAACTACATGTCGCTGGACGGGACGGTGCCCCGTACCATGCTCCCGGAGACCCTCCGGCGAGTGGAGGCCTTGGCCGAAAGCTACGGCCTCCCTGTCTACTCGGTACTTCACGCGGGCGATGGCAACCTTCACCCCTGCTTCTTGTACGACGGCGCCAAGCCGGGGGAGAAGGAGAAGGCCGAGGCCGCCGGTACGGAGGTGTTGCGCATCTGCGCCGAACTGGGGGGCACGGTAAGCGGTGAGCACGGTATCGGAGTCGAGAAGCTCGCGGCCATGCCGCTTGTCTTCAGCGAGGACGACTTACGGGCGCAGTGGTTCGTGAAGGACGCCTTCGACCCTCGCGGGTTGTGCAACCCGGGCAAGCTGCTGCCGGCCGTTGGCGGCTCTCCGGTCGCCGCGAGTATCCCGGATGGGCCGGGCGTCCCGACCGCCGCCGGTGCTCTGAACGGTGCCGGCGCTTCGGGCGGCAAGGAGGCTTGGGATGTCTAGCGGCGCAGCCCCCTCTGTCTATGGCCTGACGGCGCCCGCCATGATGCGGCCGGGGAGCGTCCGAGAGCTGGGCGAGACGCTTGCGCGGGCAAGCGCCGAGCGGTTGGGAGTCTGCATCGTGGGCGGCGGGACCAAGCTGGCTTGGGGCAACCCACCGGAGCGCTTCGACCTGCTGGTCTGCACCCGAGGCCTGGACTCTCCGTGCGTCGTCGACGCCGACGACCTGACCATGACTGTCGGTGCGGGAGTGACCGTGGCTGAGGCCCGGGCTCGGGCTCGAGCTGAAGGGCGGGTCCTGCCCCTCGATGCAGGGCGGCCGGAGCACGCGACCGTCGGCGGCGTCGCCGCCACCGGCGACCAAGGTGCGCGTGGGGCGGGATACGGCAGAGTGCGGGACCTGGTGTTGGGTCTGAAGGCCGTGTTGGCCGACGGCACCGAGGTGAGCTTCGGCGGCCGCACCATGAAGAACGTGGCTGGCTACGATATGACCAAGCTCTTCGTAGGGTCGTTCGGGGTATTAGGCGTCATCACCGAGATCACCTTCCGTCTGCTTCCCAAGAACGAGGCGCAGGGGCTGCTGGTGGTGCCGTTGGCGTCGCTGGAGGACGGCAAGGCTCTTGCTGCGAAGATCCTCGATTCGAATCTCGAGCCGTTGGTGCTGGAAGCCACCTCTCCCCGTCTACTCGCATCGGTGGGCGCCGGCTTCCTCCCGCATGAGCCCGATGTCACCGGTGGGCGTCTGCTCCTGGCAGGATTCGCCGGCCACCCGGCTGCGCTCGACCGGTTCGTCGGCGACATATCGGCGTGGGCGGGCGTCGACGAGGCAGGTCTCTTGGAAGGCGACGATGCTGAGGCCGCCATGGACGCTCTAGCCGGCTTCACCGCGGCGACTCAGCCTGTCGACGCCGGCGCGGTGCCGGACGGATGGTCGCCCGACCGGGCAGCGGGCAACGGGGGCGGGGCCGTCTGCCGCGGAGATGGTCACTGCCTCAAGGCACGGGCTGTGGCGCCTATCAGCGAGGTGTGGGAACTGGCTCGAAAGGCCGAATCGCTGGCCGGTTCGGCAGATCTGCCCCTCGAATACCGCATTGGGGCGGCCCGCGGCATCCTCGATCTCTGGGTGGGCTTCCAGCCTGACATCGAAGAACAAGCGGGATCCCTGGCGGCTTGGGCGGCAGGCCTGCGGGCCGCAGCGGCGGCGACCGGCGGCAGTCTGTCCGTGACCGATGGGCTGGCACTGCTGCCGGAGGAGTTCGACGCCTGGGGTGACGTGGGCGCGTCGCTTCGCATCATGAAGGCCATCAAGGAGCGGTTCGATGCCGGTCGCACGCTCAACCCCGGCCGGTTCGTGGGAGGTCTTTGATGAGTGCGTCCGGGCAAACGGCGTCTGAACAGATCGACGGAGGTCGCCCGGCCGAGGTCGGCCGTGCCACGCCCGGTCACGCCGCGGCGCCGGAGGAGTTCGAGGCTCTGCGCGACCACGTGATGACCTGCAGCAAGTGCGGCTTCTGCCAGCCGTCCTGTCCGATATTCCGGGCCACCGGGCGAGAGGCGTACGTCGCGCGGGGCAAGGTGGCCCTCTATCGCAACATCCTCGAAGACCATCTGGAGATCGGACCCGCCGAGAAGGACGCCTTCTCGAACTGCCTTCTCTGCAGGGCGTGCGCCGACAACTGTTTCCCGGGGATCAAGACCGATGACGTGGTGGTGTCCTTCCGACACGCCTATGGCGAACGCTTCGGCCGGGGGTTTCTGCAGCGCAGGGTGTTCCGTAGCCTGCTGCCGCGTCCACGTCTGATGAGGGCCCTGGTCAGGCTTGTCTGGGCGTTCCGCCGGACGGGTCTGGTGGAGCTGGCCCGGCGGATCGGTCTGGTGGGTCTGCTCAATCCCAAGTTGGAGAGGGCGTTGGAGCTGGGCGCCGGCAAACCGGGGGCGCTGCTGACCTCCCGGCTGCGAAAACGCCGGCCACCGCGCGGGGACGACCAGAATGCCGCGACTCTTGGGTCTGTGCCGCAGGGTGGCGTAGAGTCGGGGGACTCAGGAGCCACCCGGCCCACGGTGGGTTACTGGATCTCCTGTGGCTACAACTACGTGCTCCCCGAGGTGGGGGAGGCGACTGTGCGGGTGCTCGAGCGGATGGGCTACGACGTGGAGGTGCTCGACAATTGCTGCTGTGGCCTGGCCGCCTACGGCTACGGTGACACCGAAGCGGTGGCCAAGCTGGCGCGGGAGAATCTGCGGCGGCTCGGCGAGGTGAGCCGCTTCGAGGCCATCGTCTCGGAATGTGGCAGCTGCTCAGGGCATCTGAAGGAATATCCCCACCTTCTGGCCGGGGACCCTGAGTGGTCCCCGCGGGCGGCGGCTCTGGTGGAGAGAATACGGAGTTTCAGCGAGTTCGTGGTCGAACGGGGAGGTCTGCCGGCCTCCGCTTCGGGTGAGACGGCGGACTTCGCCGGGGCCTCGGCAGAAGTCGGAGCGACCGTCCAAGGCACGGCCGTCGTTGATGAAGCCGCCGCCGGGATCGGTGCGGGGTCCCGGGGCACGGCACCTCAGGCCGCCGCCCCCGGAATCATGGTCACCTATCACGATCCTTGCCATCTTGGTCGCCGTTACCAGAACGTGGTCGACCAGCCCCGCCAGATCCTGAAGTCGCTGCCGGGCGTGGAGTTTCGGGAGATGGACGAGTGCGACTCCTGCTGCGGGGCCGCCGGTACCTACGGAATCCTGCACCCCGAGACGTCAGGGGCCATCATCGACCGCAAGATGGGGTTCGCCGGAGCTACCGGCGCTTCGGTCATAGCAACGGAATGCCCGGCCTGCATGATGCAGCTGAGGTATGGAGCCCAGCGGGCCGGTCTGCCGGTCTCGGTGCTCAACGTGACGCAACTGTGCGACCGCGCCGGGAGCTGAGGTGGACGTGCGGTCACGCACGAGTGCTCCACACCGACTGTGCGACCGCGCCGGGAGCTGAGGCTCCGAATGCGGGCCAGGGGGTCCTGGACGGGTTCGATTGAAACGGATTCTAGACTTTCTGCACGTATTTGCCGCCCGTAACGGTGGTGAAGTGGAAGATCGGCCGATCCACACGCTTGAGCGTGAGCGGGCAGTGCGGCATGCCGGCCGGCACGAAGATCATGGCGCTTCGGGTGATGGTGTGCCTCTCGTCCTCCAGGTAGATCTCGACCTCCCCGCCCAGGTCCCAGGGGTTCTCCGGGTCGCTCCCGAAGAACCCTATGATCTCGTCGGTGTCGTGGA
>JAAYJE010000096.1 GCA_012523095.1 Actinomycetota bacterium
CGAGGCGCTCCTTGCCCAGGTGGCGGCTCTGCTCGATGAGTGGTCGCGCCCGGGACTGGTGCGGGTGGCCAACCTGAGCGGCATCGTAGTGCATACGAACCTAGGCCGGTCGGCTCTGGCCGAGAGCGCCGTGGAGCGTGTCTCGGCGGTGGCCCGTTCCTACTGCAACCTGGAGTATGACTTGGAAGCGGGCAGCCGCGGGTCGCGTGAGACGCATGTGGAAGCGCTGCTCGCCCGGTTGACCGGCGCTGAGGCGGCCTTCGCGGTCAACAACAACGCCGGCGCCGTGCTGCTCCTCTTGATGGGGTTGGCCGCGGGGCGCGAGGTGCTGGTGTCGAGGGGCCAACTGGTCGAGATAGGGGGATCGTTCCGGCTGCCCGACATAATGCGGGCCGGGGGCGTCCGCCTGGTCGAGGTGGGCACGACTAATCGTACGCGTGTAGATGATTATGAGAATGCCATCACCGATGGCACCGCTCTCCTCCTGCGGGTGCATACCTCGAACTACCGCATTCTGGGCTTCACCGAAGAGGTCGAACTGCACGATCTGGTGGAGTTGGGCCATCGTCGGGGTCTATTGGTGGCGGACGATCTGGGCAGCGGCGCCTTGAACGAGTCGGACGCCTATCGCGGCGAGCCCACGGTGGCGGCGGCGCTACGAACCGGCGTGGATGTGGTCTGCTTCAGCGGTGATAAGTTGCTGGGGGGTCCGCAGGCCGGGATCCTGGTGGGGCGCGCCGAAGCCGTCGACCGCCTGCGAAAGCACCCGGTGGCGCGTGCCCTGCGTTTGGACAAGATGACGCTGGCCGCGCTGGAGGCCACCTTGGAGCTGTACCAGGACCCGGAACGGGCCCGCAGAGAGGTGCCTACCCTCCGTTACCTGAGCCGTACCCCTGCTGAGACCGCCGCTTTGGCCGTTGCGTTGCAGGCGGCTGTGGAAGGCCGGTGTCGCGACGGCCTCATCCTGGAGGTGGAAGAGTCGGTGGCGCGGGCCGGCGGGGGCTCGATGCCGCTCGTGGAACTGCCTTCGCACGCGGTGCGCATACGCTTTCCCGGAACGCCTCGTTCCGACGAGGCCGTGGGAGTGGCGGAACTGAACACGGCGCTGCGCCTTGCGCCGCTCCCGGTGGTCGGCAGGATCGCAGAGGACAGTCTGCGCTTAGACGTCATAGCGCTGGACGAGAGCGAGGTGGAAGCGGTGGCGGAGAGCGTGGCCTGGGCCATGGAGCGTCTGCTCGCCGGAGCACCGGCTGTCGCGCCGCCCACAGGCGCCGAGGCGGGTGGACCGCCCCCGACAGATAGGTAGGTTCCAGTCTTGGCCCAACGTCCCCTCACTCTTGGTACCGCCGGGCACATCGACCACGGGAAGACCACCCTCATCAGGGCGCTCACCGGTCGCGACACCGACCGGCTGAAAGAAGAGAAAGAACGGGGCATCAGCATCGAATTGGGCTACGCCGAACTGGTCCTACCCAGCGGGCGGCATGTCAGCGTCGTCGACGTACCCGGCCACGAGCGTTTCGTGAGGACCATGGTCTCCGGCGCCACAGGCATCGACCTCTTCCTGTTGGTGGTCGCCGCCGACGACGGCGTCATGCCGCAAACACGTGAACACCTGCGCATCATCGAACTGCTGGGCATCCCCACCGGCCTTGTGGCCCTCAGCAAGATCGACATGGTCGACCTTGACATGGTGGAACTGGCCACGGCCGATATCGAGGAGTTCCTTGCTACTACACGCTACGTGGAGGCGCCGGTGGTACCGGTGAGTGGCGTGACCGGGGAGGGCCTGCCCGAGCTTCTGGCCGCTCTGGATCGTTTGGCCGACCAAGTGCCTGAACGACTTGCCTACCCTGCCACCCGGATGCCTGTGGACCGGGTATTCTCGCTCAAGGGCATCGGGACCGTCATCACCGGGACGTTGTGGTCCGGCACCATCAGCTCGGAAGACACGGTGGCCATCTTACCGTCGCGGGCGGGGCGCAGTTCGGCCGGGCTTCGCGACGTGAGAGTGCGGAGCATCCAGGTGCACGACCGGGAGGTGGCTGAAGCCGTCGGAGGCCGGCGGGTGGCGCTCAATCTCACCGGTGTCGACCGCGACGAGGTGGACCGGGGGCAGTGGGTAGTGAAGGACCCTACCGTCGAGCCCACCTATTTGGCCGACGTGCGTCTGTCGCTGCTGTCCGGCACGGCCGATCCGCTGCCACGGGTCTCGCAGGCTCGAGTGGATCACGGCACCGCCGAGATCCTTGCCAAGGTAGTCTTGGCCGACTCTGAGACCCTGGAACCCGGCGGGTCCTGCTATGCACAAGTGCGCTTCGAAGAGAGGGCCCTGGTGTACCCGGGGGACCAGTTCATCCTCAGGTCGCTGACCCCGGTGACCACCATCGGTGGAGGTCGCGTCATCGACCCCGCCTCTCACAAGCACGGGACCGGGCGTCGTTGGCATGACCGCCTTGTCCTGCTGGAAGAGGGGGCTCCGGGCGAGGTCGCCGCTTTGCTTCTGGAAGAAGCCTTCCCATCTGCCCTGACCCGCGTGAGACTGGAGGCGAGTCCTTACCTGTGGCGATCAGCGACACGCAAGATCAGCGCGGCCGTCGCAGGCCTGCTGGATGACGGCCGCGCAGTGGTGGGCGACGGCCGTACCGCCGGGTCGAACGCGCGCCTCTTCCACGGCCCTTCACTGCTGGCTCTCACCGATCGCACCTTGGAGGCCCTCCGGGAGCATGCCGGCCATGATGCCCTGAACCCCTACCTGACCCTGGGGGAACTACGACGCGAACTGGCCGGAGGCAAGGAGTGGCCGGCCCTGGACGCCGCCTTGGACCGTCTTCAGACGAGCGGCGACGTGCTGCGGACCGAGCATGGCTACCGTTGGGCCGAGGCGCCGGTCATCGGCGGCGCGGAGAGCGCAGCGGTGGAGCAGTTGTTGGCTCAGTTCGCGGGATCGGGAGCGCAGGCCGACGCAGAGGCCCCGGGCGCCGGACGCGGATCCGCGCGACGGAAGGACGGCTCGGCGGCCTCCGGCTCTGGTGGCGGTAGCCCGGCCGAAGCGCCCAGTGTGGCTCTGGCGGCCGAAGCGGTGGGACTTGCCCCCCGCGAGGCCCAGAAGATGGTGGATGCTCTGGTGCGCCAGGGCCGGCTGGTCAGGGTCGGTGAAGACCTCTACTACCCGCCCGACCGCCTGCAGGACCTCCTAGATCGGCTTGCGACGGCCATGGAAGAGGCCGGTCAGCTCACCTTGGCCGAGGCGCGTGACATGCTCGGTACGTCCCGCCGCTATTCTCAAGCCCTGCTGGAACACATGGACTCCGAAGGATTGACCCTCCGGGTGGGGGAGGCGCGGCGCCTCCGGCGCCGCCGCCGCTAGTCCGCACCCGCCGGAGCGGGCAGACCGACGGCCTGCTACCGCGGTTCGATCATGAGCACCTGTCGGTATGAGTACACCGGATGCCAGATCACCCGACCGCCGCTTTCCACCGTACGCGAGATGTAAAGGTCACCAGTCCCGATAAGGGCGTCCCGGTAGGGCGACAAGGTGTACGTTCCGGCGGGGGTGTCGAGAGCCAGGGCCGACATGGCATTGTGCAACATCGCGGGCGTGGTGTCGCCATTGGTGGCCTTCACGGCCTCAAGATACACGTTCATGGCGAGCCAGCCGCCGAAGGCGGCCATGTTGGGTCTGTCCCCTCCCCACTGAGCCGCGTGATCCTCTACGAACCTCGTGTTCAAGGCGTTGCTCAAGGAGGGCATATAGTGACAGGTCGCGGTGATGTCGAGCGCGGCGCCGCCCAGCGTGGCCAGTTGCGCTTCAGGGAGGCTGTCGGCGGCCAACAGGACAAGCGGCGAGACCAGTCCTTGATCCCTGTACTGTCTGACGAAGGCGGCGGCCTCGACGCCCGATACCTGCCAGACGGTGGCGTCCGCCGGCTTCATCTCGTTCAGGAAGGCGGAGAAGTCGGTGGTTCCCGACGGCACGTCCTGCTCGCTCAGGATCCTGCCCTTGCCTTCCACCACGAACGCCGTCTGGAACGCCGTCATCATCTCGTGAGAGGCCTTGTCGTCTGAGACAATGAGGTTGGCCGTCCTATATCCGAGCGTGTCCACGGCATACTTGCCCATGTAATAGCCCTGGACCGAGTGGACCCCCATTGGGATGACGGCCACGCCGCTCCCCACCGCGAGGTTCGCTGTGGGCATGCTGAAGACGGAGATACACGGTCTGGCGGTGTCCTTGCCGAGGTAGTTGGCCACGTAGTCCGTGACCGCCGCGTAGGACGCCGGTTGCAGCGGCCCCACCATGGCTTCGACATGGTCTTCCAAGACAAGCTTCTTAGAGTTGTCGACGGCGGTGATGAGGTCGGATGCGTTGTCCGTGAGAAAGACTTCGACCTTCATGCCCAAAGCTGCATAGCCGGCTTGGCGAAGGGCGGTCTCGAGGCCGTGCTCGGCCATGGTGGCTTCGGCTTCAGTCGCCCCGCTGAAGCCCAGGTTGACACCGATGCGGAAGGGCTCCGTCCGCTCGGTCGTGACGGGGCTCGTCGCCATAGACTCGGTGACGCCCCCACCTCCGGTACAGGCACTCACGGAGGCGGCCGTCGCCAGGAGCGCGAGGATCAGAAAGACGATGAGCCGTTTCACAGACGTCACCCTAACACCGGCGGAGGGTGAGCGACAATATTTGATCTCGAAACGGTAAGATGTACTCGCAGACTCTGGACCGCCGTCCGGATCTGCACTGTGGAGCGGCGTTCGGTCTGGTGGCCGGCCCGGTCTTCAAAACCGGTGTTGGGCGGTAGCCCCGTCCAGGGTGGGTTCGACTCCCATGCCGCTCCGTACGGCGGCCGGCCCGCACGGAGACCGCTTCGCCTCTCAGGCGGGGTACGTCGCGGAGGACCGAGGATCTTGTCCGGCGCTACAAGGCTGTCTCGAGGTCGTCTCACCCGTGTCGGCAGGGAAGACCTGATAGGTCCCGTTGTGCGCCACCGCATGGAGCGGATAGTCGAAAAGGGCCGAGAGCCTCTTCGAGGTCAACATCTCTTCCTTGCTGCCGTCGGCGAAGATCGCCCCTTCCTTGAGGAGCACCACCCGGCGGATGCCGGTGGGTATCTCGTGGATGTGATGGGTGACCAGGACCACGGTCCTCCCTCTTCGCATCAACTCGCCGAGAAGTCCCCGGTAGTGAAACGACGCCCTCAGATCGAGTCCTGAGGTCGGCTCGTCGAAGAGCAGGGCTCGAGGATCGTTGACCAGGGCTCGTCCGAGCAGCAATCTACGTTGTTCTCCGGTCGACAAACCGCCGAACGGCCGTTCCTTCATGGCGCCCACACCGAGCATGTCCATGATCTCTTCGGCTTTGCGGTGCTGAGCATCGGTGAAGACCTGATGCTGCCAGGTGTCCATGCTGGAGTAGAAGCCGGAGAGCACCACGTTGACGGCAAGTACAGGGGCCAGATACTCGTGCTGCAGGTCGTAGGAGACGATCCCCAAATGGGAGCGGAGCTCCCAGACGTTCCAGCGCTCCTTACCGAAGACCCTGATGTGACTGTCGGGAGAGAAGACCGGCCGCAGCTCACCGGCGATCAGCTTGAGCAACGTGGTCTTGCCCGCTCCGTTCGGACCGATGATCGCGGTGCTACAGCCCTCCTCGATTCTCAAAGTGAAGCCCTCGAAGACAGGGGAGGACCCGCGGAAGGCGCTGATATCGCATATGTCGAGGAGTGAGCTCATCCAGTCCTTCTTGATCCGGCCGACGGAATCGACCTGGGGGTCTTTGGTCACGGGCCTCACTGTACCAGGAGACCGGCACCAGGGCGCCTTCGCCAAGCTGCGGACGGGAAGCAAGACTTCGGGTCGTAAGAGCCTCCAAGCGGCAGGCGCCCCATGATATCGTCGTACGGGGGCGGTAGTCTGCTCGCGAAAGGAGCTCGGATGGCCGATACCGAGAAGGGGACCACCAAGGGCGATAAGACCATCGTCTACGACATCAGCTTCTGCGGCACGGCCGTCGGGGCGAACGCCTGCATGGTGGACGTGCAGGACGGCAAGATGTTGCGCATCCGTCCGGCCCGCTACTACGAGCGATACTCCAAAGAAGAAGTGCGGCCCTGGGTGATGCACGCGCGGGGCAAGACCTTCGAGCCTAGTGAGAAGGTCCTCGTGCCGCCGTACAGCCTGGCCTACAAGAAACGGGTGTATTCACCGGCCCGCATCCGTTATCCCATGAAGCGCGTGGACTGGGATCCGAACGGGGCGCCGGGCTCCACCGGGCCCGGCGGCCGAAATACTCAGAACCGGGGAGTGAGCAAGTACGAGCGCATCGGCTGGGACGAGGCGCTCGACATCATCACGAGTGAGATCCTCCGGGTCAAGGAGGAGTATGGGCCCACCGCTATCCTCAATCAGGCCGATCAGCACGGCGAGAACAAGGTGGTGCATGGGCCGCACGGGTGCGCCCGCAAACTGCTGCTCCTTCTGGGGGGATACACCCTGCAGGTGCGCCAGCCGGACAGTTGGGAGGGCTGGGTGTGGGGGGCCAAGCACGTATGGGGCTGCGAGCCGGTCGGCCAGCAGGTACCACAGACCAATCTTCTCTACGATATCTCCAAGAACGCCGAACTGCTCTTGTTCTGGGGTTGTGACCAGGAGACGACCACGTGGGGTTGGCAGGGCCAGCTCCCCAGCCGCTTGAGCTACTGGTGGACGGAGCTGGGTATAAGGCAGATCTACATCGCCCCGGACTGTAACTACGCGAACGCAGTACATGCCGACAAATGGATCCCCATCCTCCCCAATACCGACGCGGCCCTCTATCTGGCCATCTGCTATCAGTGGTTCAAGGAGGGCACCTACGACAAGGAGTACCTCGAGACCCATGCGTACGGGGTGGATAGGTTCGAGGCGTATGTGACGGGCGAAGAAGACGGTGTGCCCAAGACCCCCGAGTGGGCTTCGCCGATAACCGGGGTGCCGGCACGGATCATCAGGGCGCTGGCTTCCGACTGGGCGTCGCACCGTACGACGGTCGTCATAGGCAACGGAGGCCCGGGCATCCGCGGCCCCTACTCCCACGAGCCGGGACGGCTACAGGCCCTCTGCCTGGCCATGCAGGGACTGGGCAGACCGGGTTGCAACCAGGCCAAGATGATCGAGTGGGGGCTCTTCAACAGCGATGCTCAGATCTCCTATCCTGCTCCACAGGTGCTCACCAACGTGCGCGCCGGCATGACGGGCACCACGCCGGCCGTCACCAACCACCCTTCCTTCATCCCCAAGACTCTCATCCCCAAGGCCATACTCGAGGGGCATTGCGAGTGGTACGGCAACGAGGCCGAGCTGGCCAAACGAGAGAATCAGTTCGTGCACTACAAGTACCCCGCCGACGGCTGCTCCAAGATCCACATGATCTGGAGTGACGCACCGGCGTGGATCACGTGCTGGAACGGCGGCAACGAGTTCATACGAGCCGTGCGACATCCCGACATCGAGTTCTACATGGTGCAGCACCCGTGGATCGAGAACGACGCCCTCTTCGCCGACCTCATCCTACCGGTCAACACCAAGCTGGAGGAGGATGACATCGGCACCGACGCGTATAGCGGGCAGATGAACCTCATCTTCCCCGAACCGCGCGCCATTGAACCGCTGGGCGAATCGTTCAGCGACTACGAGATCGTGTGCAAGATCGCAGAACGCCTGGGTCTGCTGGAGGAATACACGGGTGGGAAGACGGCGGAGGATCTGATCAGGATCGGATATGAGACCTCCGGCGTAGCCCACATGGTGAGCTGGGAGCAATTGCAGGAGAGGGGCTACTACGTCATCCCGCCCAAGCCGGACTGGGAGAGCATCCCTGCCGGCCTTTTCGAGTTCTACGAAGACCCGGAGAAGCATCCTCTCTCCACTCCTACAGGCAGGCTGGAATTTCACTCCACCGGACTCGCAGAGCACTTCCCGGACGATGTGGAGCGACCGCCGATACCCAAATGGATCGCACAGGGCGAATCACACCAGGAGACCCTGGGCACAGAGAGGAGCAAGAAGTTCCCGCTCTTGGTCATGAGCAACCACCCTCGGTGGGGCGTGCACGCCCAGCACGATGACGTGACCTGGCTGCGGGAGATCGAGACCTGCAAGATCCGAGGCGCCGACGGCTACCAGTACCAACCTCTATGGATGAATCCCGAGGATGCGACCGCTCGGGGGATCCGGCATGGCGATGTGGTCTGCATCTACAACGAGCGAGGGATCGTGCTGGCCGGCGCCTATGTGACCGAACGGGTCATGCCGGGGGTGGTGAGCATCGACCATGGGGCCAAGTACGACCCCATCGTGCCCGGAGAGATCGACAGAGGGGGAGTGATCAACTGCATCGTGCCGGGCAACCCGACGTCGAAGAACGCGGTGGGCATGGTGGTCTCAGGATTCTTGGCCGAGGTGGAGAAGGCCGACCTAGATGATCTGAAGGCCAAGTATCCCGAGGCCTTCGCTCGGGAGTGTCACCCGACGGCGGGACCCTGCCTAGCCGGCGTAGCGGATAGGAACGCCGCGTCGTCGGCGCCTGCTTCGCGGAGGAGCAGCTCAAGTGAGTAGGCCGAGTGGCCTTCGTCGATGTATTCGACGAGTCCCATCAGAGAGCTGACGTTCTCGGTCCAGAGGATGGTGTAGAACTGCCAGGTGAGCCGGCGGGCGTCCAGGTCTGGGCGGATGGTGCCTTCAGCCTGTCCGTCGCGCACGATCTTCAGCATCTTCTCGAAGGCCTTGGACTGGGTCTCAGCCACGGCATCCCGGAGACCTACCTGAGGACCCGCCGCGATGAACTCGATCCAAGGGGCGGTGAACCCACCCAGTTGTGTCTTCATGAGACGCGAGTGGTGTTGAGCGATGTGGGATAGACGCTCCGGGGCCGTCCTTCCCGCGGAGGAGTCGATCAATCTCGCCATCTCCTCGAAGATAGCGTCGAGAGCCGCCTTGAGCATCTCTTCGCGGCTCGCGAAGTGGACGTAGAGAGCGCCCTCCGAGACGCCCGATGCCGCCGCTATCTTCGATACCGTCGCACCCGGCACGCCGTGGGTCGCCACCACTTTGAGGACGGCTTCCACGATCTGAGCCCGTCGCTCCTCGGGCGGTAGCCTCCGATTACGCGCGGTGTGTGTCGCCACGTTCGTTCCCTTCGCTCTCTCAGGCGGTTGTTGACAGGGGCTCATCACTCTCAGTACAGTATATCTGTTGCTGAGCGAACGCTTGCTCACTTGTTGACACCGATAGGCGGGATGATATAGTGATGTAATGAGTGAGCGCTTACTCATTAAGTGCTCAGAACCTTTGACGGAGACGGCGAAGGGCGCAGTCGAGATCGTGTCTGAAAGGATGAGGCAGACGATGAACAAGGATGCCAACAGAACCGCGTCACAACCAGAGTACAGTGTCAAAGTCGAAGAGAACGTGTTCGTCACCGCTAGGGACGGCGTCAAGCTGGCCGTCGACATCTACCGCCCGGATGGTCCCGGGAAGTACCCTGCGCTGCTCGCTTTGTCTCCTTATGGGAAGAGCCTGCAGCCGTTCGACACTCCCCCACAACCGTTCGGGAAGTCGTGCTTCGAGGCTTCCATCGAGTCGGGCGACCCCTATTTCTACGCCAAGCGCGGATATGTCTACGTCATCGGCGACTTGAGGGGCACCGGTGACTCCGAGGGTGCCTACATGGGTCTCTTCTCCCATCATGAAGGCGAAGACGGCGCCGACATCGTCGAGTGGTTGGCGCAGCAGCCCTGGTGCGACGGCAACATCGGTATGGCCGGCATCTGCTACTTCTCCTCGATGCAACTCCACGTCGCGGCCGAGCAGCCGCCCCATCTCAAGTGCATCGCGCCTTGGGAGATCTTCGGTGATGATCTTTACAATCACGGTCAGTATGAGGGCGGTGTCTTCAACATCTTCCTGTACGGACTTTACACCGGGACCTACCCGGCCCGTTGTGGATACGCCATCAAGGACTGCAGGTCGTGGATGATCGAGAACACCCCGCCGGCGGAACTGAAGAAGCTCGTGGATAAGGCTCTCGCCGACCCGGATCTGAGACAGTATCCGTATCTGGCTCATCTGCTCAAGTACCCGGAGAAGAACCCCATCCTGTTCGACTTCATGCTCAATCCGCTCGACGGTCCGTACTACCGTGAGCGTTCTGTCTCTGAACGGTTGGACAAGATCAAGGTGCCGACCTACGTGGGCGGTCCCTTCTTCAGTTTCTTCTCGCAGCCGCAGATGAACGTCTTCAACCGCGTGAAGACTCCGAAGAAGATGTTCCTCTACACCGATATGGGTACCCGCCCCTGGAGGGCGCACCACGACGAGC
>JAAYJE010000097.1 GCA_012523095.1 Actinomycetota bacterium
GCGCGTAACGATCCGGTTACAAACGACCGGGACGGCGCCCCTTGGGCCGCCGCCGGCTACTCGCCCTTCATCCTGTCCAGCATCTGCATGGTCGAGCTCCGGAAGTCCTTCACCAGGTCTCCGGGGACCCTCTCCTTGAGTTCGTCCACGGTCCAGCGACCGTCCGGTTTCACGAGGTCGCCGGTGAATTCCATCTCGTCGTAGAGCATGACGGCCGACCCGATCACGAAGAACACGCACCCGTTGATGTGGGCGGCGTCATCGGTGGCCAGGTAGCAGATGAAGGGCGCCACGTCGTCGGGGGGCGGGCTGTCGGCGATGGGGAGCTTCATGCTTCCGTGCGACCAAGGCCCCTTGTCTTCCGGCATGGCCTTCTCGTAGGCGTCGAGCTCAAACCCCGCTCGAGTCCGCGCTCCCGGCGCGAATGCGTTGCAGGTGACGCCGTAGGTGGCCACCTCCTGGGCAACCGCGTGTGTAAGGCCGATGACGCCGGCATTCGCAGCCGAGTAGTTGGCCTGCCTCATGCCGCCCCACTTGAAGGCTCCTGACGTACAGTTGATGATGCGCCCGGACCTCTGCTCCATCATGAACGGCAGGGCGTGGTGGATGCAGTTGAAGTGTGCTTTGGGCTTCACACCGTGCACCCTGTCCCAGGTCTCCTCGCTCATCTCCCATATAGGGCTGAACGCGAAAGTCCCGACCACGTTGACGAGGATGTCGATGCGCCCGAACGTGTCCACCGCCGTCTGGATGAGACCGCGCGCGGTCTCAAAATCGCCGACGTCGCCGAAGAAGGGCACGGCCCGGCCGCCGAGATCTCGGATGGTCTTCGCAGTGGTCTCGGCGTCACCCGTAGCCTCGGCCGCTTCCTTCAGCAGCGCCTCGCGGTCTTCATCGCGGAGGCGCGCGACCAGTTCGTCGTTCATGATGGCAAAGCCCGTGGAGCCGGGTCTACGATTGTTAGTGACGACGGCCGCCCCCTCCTGCGCCATGGCGACGGCTATCGATCTACCGATGCCCTGGCCGGAACCGGCTACAACCGCGACTTTTTCCTTCAAGTTCTCACCCATGGGATGATCGCTCCTTTCACGGCTGCGCAGACTCACTACAGCGGCCGGCCACGCATGCGTAGGCACGAGGCCCGCCCGGGATCCGCCTGTTCACGTCACTCCGCGGCGAAACTGTCGAAGTACCCTTGGATGTGCACCACCGGAGTACCCTTGTCTCCGCTCCCCGAGGTGAGATCACAAAGCGAGCCGATGAGATCGGTCAACCAGCGGGGCGTGGTACCCTGCGCCTCCATGGCTCCCACGAGGCCGGTCTTCTTGGTGCGGATCTGCTCCGCGATGGCCTCGTGCAGTCGCCGCCCGGTGAGTCCCGCAAACTGGTTGTCCGCCAGGTACTTGATCTTCACTTCGTTGGGAGTGCCCTTCAGGCCGCAGGTGAATGCAGGGCAGACCACCGGATCGGCCAGCTCCCAGATCTTCCCCACCGGGTCCTTGAAGGCGCCGTCGCCGTAGATCATAGCCTCGACCGTCTTGCCGGTCCGCTCCTTGAAGAGTTGCTGCACCCGGTCTACCACCTGCTGGCAGTCGCGGGGGAAGAGCTTAACGGCGTCCTCCGTGGCTTTGTTGGACCCCAGCAGGCCGTACTCCGGATGATAGCCACTGCCGTTCACAGGCGAAGAAAGGATGTCCTCCAAGCCGTGAACGATCTCCGCTCCTGCGGCCATCAACCGCTGTTTCGTACGCGTCCGGGTGTGGACGTCACAGACCAAGACGTTCTTCGCATACTCCAGGATCGTCTCGGGTCTGTTAGAGAAGATGATGGTGCAGACGGCTCCTTCCGCCTCCACCAGCGATCGATAGTAGGCTACGTAGTCGACACCCGTGAACGGGTGGACGGTATCGCCGAAATACTGTCTGAACCGGTCTTCCGTCAACCGGTCGGCCCAGGGATCGATGCCGTACCGCTCCAAGAGGTCCGGGTCGAAGAGCTGGTTACCCACCTCGTCGGCCGGGTAACTGAGCTGCAGCACTATGTGTTCGGCGCTGCGCGCTATGCCTTTGAGCAGGACCGCGTAGCGATTCCGGCTCAGTATGGGGAACACGATACCCAGGAGGCCACCGCCGAACTTGGCCTTCACGTCGGCGGCGATGTCGTCGACGGTCGCGTAATTCCCCTGTGCTCGAGCCACGACCGATTCGGTGATCCCCACCACGTCCCGGTCCCGGATGGCAAAGCCCTCCTCCTGAGCGGCCTCGAGGACGCCTTCCACGACCATCTCATCTATGGCGTCACCCGTGCGCACGATGGGGATACGTATCCCCCTCACCACGGTCCCTACGCGGCGCCCCACGGGCCTCTCTCCTTCCATTGAAGCCGCCGAAGCACGAGCCGAACCGGCATATGTGCCGCCGGCTCCCTCCATTCTCGCTCCATCTATAGGAATATGCCGACGAAGTCTCCGGCGGCGACCTGGTTCCTGTTCATTATCGTCCTCTTCCCGTCGGCGCAGTCCGTAGCCGCGCACTCTCGGTACACGGTGCAGTCACCGCTGCTATCGGGAGAGTATCCCTTACATACGCGCAGGACGTCGGGTGATATCTCGTCAATGATCACGATGTCACCTTCACCCGACATCAGCCTGCCCAGCTCGAACTTGCCATCGATCACGTGGAAACCGCGGGACGCGAATTCCTCGGTGACGATCGCGGCGATGCTCTTCACGAGCTCCACGCTTTCTCTGATCTCGTCGCCGGTCATCACACCGGCCGCCTCCAGCGCCTCCATGGTGATGAGGACGTCGATGGCACCCTTGGTCCACGCCTCGACGACCCCGCCAAGCGCCCTGCACGGTCGCACGAAAGGATATCTCCTCCAGAAGCTCCCGGTGGCGTTGTTCCTCCAGGTGAACTCGAGATTCTCCAAGGGTGCCGATCCGGGGAACGCCGGCGACGCCGCCGGTATACCGAGAGGCAGGGCCGGTTCGACGA
>JAAYJE010000098.1 GCA_012523095.1 Actinomycetota bacterium
AGAGCTCCAACCACATGGCCGTCATAAACGCCATCAACGATGCCTGCGGTGTGCGGGTATACGCGCTCCCTGCCACTCCCGACAAGGTCAAGGCCGGTTGGGAGGCGAAAGAGCGCGGCGAGGACCTCACGCCGCCCAAGTACTTCCTCGGACCGGACTTGGACGAGGAGCTGGAGACGATCAAGGCCAATCCTGTGTAGGAGGGCATTTGTTGCCACTGGTGCTGGGAGCGACATACATGCCACGGAGTCGGCGGAGCCGGGGGCTGTGAAACTCGAGGACGCCACTTCGTTGACTGAGAGATGTTTTCGGGGGGAGCCGGCTTCCTGCTCCTACGCATGCCCGTTCCATATGGACATTCGCTCGTTCTTGGACAAGGCGGCCAAGGGAAGGTGGGGGGCCGCCTACAAGATCTTTCGCAACGCCACGGTCTTTCCCGGGATCGTGGCGGTACTGTGTGAGCAGCCGTGCAGGGAGCGGTGTCAGCGCTCGGTGGTGGGTGATGAAGCCATCGCGCTTCGGGACATCGAGGCGGCCTGTCTCCGGTATGCGAAGGACCGTAGGCCCGAGTCCTACGTTATCCCGCCCAAGGAGAAGCGTGTGGCGGTGGTGGGCGCCGGCTTGGCCGGACTCTCCTTAGCCCTTGATCTTGCTCAGAAGAAGTTCCTTGTCACCGTGTTCGACAAAGAGGAGGGCTGGGGGGGCTGTCTTCGCCCGCATCCCCGGTTCGCGGAGTTCGACGCCGAGATAGCCCTGCAGTTCTCAGCTGTCAAGGCTGAGTTCCGTTTCGGTACGGAGGTCAAGAGTCTCGATGAGTTGGACGGCTTCGATGCCGTCTATGTCGCGACGGGGGCCGGAGGTGAGTCTTTCGGGCTCTGCGAAGGCTGGGATCCCGATCTCTTCACGACCACGGTGCCAAGGGTGTTCCTGGGGGGAGCCCTCTGCGGAGCCACTCTCATGGAGGGGATCGCCCAGGGGGCGGAAGTCTCCAAGATCATCGAGGTGTTCCTGCAGACCGGGAGGGCGGCGCATACTCCAAGCGAATTCGACAAGTCCGGCCGCGGCCACTATCTGACGCACGACGGCGCGGTCTCCGTGCCGCGCGTCGAGCCGTCGTCACCCGAGGGTTACACCGATGAGGAGGCGAAGGCTGAGGCGGCTCGCTGTCTGCAGTGCGACTGCGACTACTGCTTCGCCGGCTGCGAGATGCTGAGGCGTTTCCGCAAAGACCCTCGGAAGATCGGGGTCGAGGTCTACACCGACATGAACGTCAACCCTCCCTTCTCGACGCGGGCCCTTACCCGGGAGGCGTATTCCTGCAATATCTGCGGCTACTGCGAGTCGGTGTGTCCTGAGTCGGTCGACATCGGCCGGGCGATGCAACTCTCACGGACGGCCCGTATGAGCGCCGGCGTCGATCCCGCGGCGCTGCACGACTACTGGCTGCGCGAGATGGACTTCTCAACTTCCGAAGGCGCCTTCGCGTCGGCGCCCAAGGGCCGGGACGCGTGCGAGTACGCGTTCTATCCGGGCTGTCAGCTCGGTGCCTCCAACCCTGAGCATGTGCTGAGGGCATATGGGTTCCTGAAGGAGAAGTACGACGCCGGCATCATTCTGGGGTGTTGTGGAGCCCCAGCCTACTGGGCCGGCGACGAAGAGCGCCTACAGAGCAACATAGAAGAGATACGCAGGCAGTGGCATGATATGGGTGAACCTACCCTGATCTTCGCCTGCGCCACCTGCGAGAGCCTCTTCTGCCGGTCCCTGCCGGAGATCCCTAGGGTCTCTCTCTATCAGTTGCTTGCCGAGGCTGAGGATATCGTCCCGACCAAGATCTTCTCCGAGGCCGCGATCTTCGATCCGTGTGCGGCCCGGGGTGATCCGGAGATGGAGGCCGGGGTGCGAGCCTTGGCCGGGAAGGCGGGCGTCTCACTCGAGGAGCTTCCGGAACGCAACCGCTGTTGTGGCTACGGTGGTCACATCCAGCTTGCCAATCCGGAGCTGTATGAGGAGATCACGGCTCACCGCGCCGAGGCGAGCGACAGGCCCTATATCGTCTACTGCGCCAACTGCAGAGAGGTGTTCGCTTCCCGAGACAAGGAGTGCGTTCACGTCCTGGACATGGCCTTCGGGCTGCCTCTGAGCGGTCGGGCGCCCAGCCTCCAGGAGAAGCGGGATAACAGTCTGAGAGTCAAGAAGGAGCTCATGAAAGAGATCAAGGACGTCGATTTTAAGCCGGAGAGCCATCCCTGGGACGATCTTACGCTGATCATCGACGCCGACCTGCAGAAGGATCTGGATGAGCAGCTCATATCGGCCGCCGATCTGAAGGAGGCCATCTGGGTGGCCGAGAGTGAGGGCGACAGATTCGTGGATGAGAGCGGTGGCACGACGATCGCCAGCATGGTCAAACGGGTCATCACCTACTGGGTGGAGTATCGCAAGACCGGCCCCAAGACTTATGAGATCGTCGACGCATATTACCACCGCATGCGCTTCGGCCGGGAGGAGTGAGAGCCGTGAGCGAAGAAGCGCGCAATCTCAGGTGCAGCAGATGCGACCGGGAACTCGTATCGAAGAATATCGTGTTCGAGTACCTTGGGCATACCGTCGCGCACGAGGTGCCCACCTGCCCCAAATGCGGAAAGGTCTTCATCTCTAAGGAGTTGGCCGAGGGCAGGATGGCTGAGGTCGAGCGGCAACTCGAAGATAAGTAGCCGCCGCCGGGTGTCTGTCAGCACACGCGCGGCGCGTCCTCTGCGGCCGGTGCGGTCCAGCGCCGCCGGCCCGGTGCCGCCGACGATTCGGTTTGCAGCGGGTCTGCGTAGCGCGCCTGGCAGGACTCGAACCTGCGGCCTTTGGTTTCGTAGACCAATGAACGCTCCTACACCTCTGGCTTGTGGGCGACTCCCAGGAAGCTATCTTCGCTTTCCTTGAGGACGGGGCGCCATATGGTCTCGGGAGCATGTGGCTCTACCCCAAAATCATCGATCAGGAGTCTGATGGTTGACTCAATGGTCGGACGTCCACATGGAAAGTGCACTTTGTGCAACGGCTTCCCCTCCCGGAGAACATCCGTTGCGGTTGGCTCGCCTCTCACGTGCAAGTGCGCAGAGGGCTTAGTCTCCCCATTTGGTTTGTCCCGCTTGTACTCGTACCGAAAGATCCAGTCATCGCCCAGTTCATCCTTCTGATACTGGAAGTCGGAGATGCTGGTCCTCATGTAGTTACTCGAGGAATCGACATAGACTCCGACGACCAGGCGCAGAAAGTAGTTGTTCGTAAGCCGAACCAGGGGAACGCTGCTGTCACCGTCGCCGTAGCGACCCTCCACTGTGGCGCGCTTCCCACCCTGGATTCCGGTGAGGTGGATGCCAGCGTCCTTGTGGCCAATGGTCACGCAGAAGAGATAGCTGACCAGATCACGGAAATACCCGAAGCTCTCCGTTCCGCCGACCCGCAGGCCCGCGTTCATCTCCCTTATGGAAGTAGCGGTCGAACTCCAATCAATCCGTTTCGAAGATGGGGTCATCCGGGTCCAGGAGTTCGCACAGCGCATAGATATCCGACAGCTTGCCGAAATCCTGGAAATCACCAGCAACATAGTTGCGGATTACCGGTCTCGGGTCTATCTGCAAACGCTCGCTTCTGCTGTAGATGAGCGCGACTATCTCTTCGCGCGTCAACATGTCTGTCTGTGCGGCAAGCATCGTGATCCTCCTCCACTCTCCTGCCGAATACTACGCTGTCGCCCCCGCTGGCGCAATGAGAATGTTGTTCACTGTGTGCCCAGCGTGCCCCTTTATCTAACTACATCGGTCGGACGGGAAAACGTATGAGGACAGTTTCCATAGCGACCGGGAAACTGGTACCTGAAGTGCTCACGAGTGGTACCTGAGAGGGTTTTTGAGCTGCCAGGTACCACATAGGCACCAGCATGGCTCGCACGGGGTCGTATTACAACGTAGTGTGTGGTAGAGAGTAACCCGCGCTTTGCGGGTATTTTGCGGCCAAATCGTAGCGCGCCTGGCAGGACTCGAACCTGCGGCCTTTGGTTTCGTAGACCAACGCTCTATCCAGCTGAGCTACAGGCGCATGCTGGCGGAGAAGGAGGGATTCGAACCCTCGGAAGGAGTATTCGCTCCTTCACTCGCTTAGCAGGCGAGCGCCTTCAGCCTCTCGGCCACTTCTCCGATCGGCGGCGAGGCCTCGCCGCCTCAGCGAGCCGATATTCTACCAGAGCGGCCCGGGGCCGTCATTCAGACCTGCGCGGCGCTCAAGGCCGGCCACGTGAAGCTCGCCGTCAAAGCGGCTATGATTATCCATCAGGATCTGGTGATGGGCGGTGTCTGATCGGCCGCCGCTCACCGGAGTCGCCAAGCCCACTCGTTCCCGGAAGGATGTTTCCGATGAGACCGACCGTACGCCCCGAGAACCGTTGTTTCTCCTCCGGCCCCTGCGCTAAGCGGCCCGGTTGGAGTCCCGCGGTCTTGGGGGGGGCGCTGGTGGGACGGTCGCATCGCTCCAAAGCAGGCCGGGCGCGCATCCAAGAGGTCATCGATCGTTCCCGCGAGCTTCTGGGAGTGCCGGACGGCTATCATCTCGGTATAGTGCCGGCGTCGGACACGGGCGCCATGGAGATGGCCATGTGGTCGCTCATCGGAGCCCGTGGGGTGGATGTCCTTGCTTGGGAGAGCTTTGGACAGGGCTGGGTGACCGACATCACCAAGCAACTGAAGCCGGCCGACGTGAGAGTCTTGGCCGCCGACTACGGGCGGATCGTCGACCTCAGCCGGGTCGACTGGGACCGCGACGTGGTATTCACCTGGAACGGCACCACTTCGGGGGTTCGGGTGCCGGATGCCGGTTGGATCGCCGACGACCGCAAGGGTCTCGCCATCTGTGACGCCACCTCGGCTGTCTTCGCCATGGACGTGCCCATCGCCAAGCTTGACGTGGTCACATACTCCTGGCAGAAGGTGCTGGGCGGCGAAGCCCAGCACGGCGTGCTCATCCTGAGCCCCAGGGCGGTGGAGCGCCTCGAGACCTATCGACCGGCCCGACCGCTCCCCAAGATATTCCGGATGACCAAAGGCGGCAGGTTCATGGAGGCCGTGTTCCACGCCGACACCATAAACACCCCGTCGATGCTCGTCATCGAGGACGCGCTCGACGGTCTCAAGTGGGCGGCCGGCATGGGGGGGCTGCCGGAGTTGATCCGGCGCAGCGAGGCCAACCTGGCCGCCGTGACCGCCTGGGTGGAGCGGACCCCTTGGGTGGACTTCCTGGCGGAGGACCCGCGCACTCGGTCGTGCACCTCCATCTGCCTCAAAATCGTGGATCCCTGGTTCACCGGATTGGAGGCGGACGAACGGGCTCAGGTGGCGAAAAAGGTCGCCTCCCTGCTGGAAACCGAAGACGCGGCCTACGACATCGCCCCCTATCGTGAGGCCCCTCCGGGTATCCGGATCTGGGGCGGCGCGACGGTGGAGAGGTCGGATCTGGAGGCCTTGTTCCCGTGGCTCGACTGGGCCTACGCTGAGGTCAAGGGCGCCTAGCGCCGCATATGCCGGCGCCGGATCGCCTTCTCAATCTCGACGATGATGTGGATCGCGAGGGCTGCGCCTATCACCCACGCCCACAGACCTCCGTCGATGGGGGCGCTGCCGAACAGACTGTTCATGCCGGGCAGATAGGTGTAGAGGAGCTGCAGGGCCGTCATGGCTACTACTCCCGCGAGCAGCAGGTGGTTGGTACGTAGGCTCATTCTCCAGGACGGCAGCGCCAGCGAGCGGCAGTTGAAGAGGTAGAACATCTCGCCTAACACGAAGACGTTGACCGCCACCGTGCGCGCTTCAGCCAGGCTGTGGCCGGTCCGCTCGGCGAGTTCATAGAGCCCGAAGGCGCCGATCAAGAGCAACGCGCCCACGATCACGATGCGTTCGATGAGCGCTCGGTCCAGTATGGGCGCCCTGGGTGAGCGGGGCGGACGCTCCATGATGCCGATCTCCTTGGGCTCGAAGGCCAGCATCAACCCGAGCAGGATGGCTGTGGTCATGTTGATCCAGAGGATCTGCACGGGCAGGATGGGAAGCGCCACCCCGGCGAAGACGGCAGCCAGGATGACGAGACCCTCTCCGACGTTGGTAGGCAGCGTCCAGGCGATGAACTTAGTGAGGTTGTCGAAGACGCCTCGCCCCTCTTCCACGGCGGCCTCGATGGAGGCGAAGTTGTCGTCGGTGAGGACCATGTCGGCTGCTTCCTTGGCCACCTCGGTGCCGGTGGTGCCCATTGCCACCCCGATATCGGCTTGACGCAGGGCGGGGGCGTCGTTGACTCCGTCTCCGGTCATGGCCACCACATGATCCTGGTTCTGCAGAGCGTTCACCAAGCGCAGCTTCTGTTCGGGCGTCACACGGGCGAAGACATGGGTGTGCTCCACCGTCTTCACAAGCTCCTCGTCACTGAGGACGGCCAATTCGGCGCCGCTCATGGCGGCCACCGCCTCCGTGAACGTACTGCCCGGGCTGCGCAGGTTCAGTTGGTCGGCGATGGCGACCGCTGTGACGACATGGTCACCGGTGATCATCTTCACCTGGACACCGGCGGCATGGCAGGCCTCGATCGCCTGCAGGGCCTCCCGGCGAGGCGGGTCGATCATGCCCTGCAGGCCCAGGAACACCAGGCCTTCCTCCACGTCTGCATGCGTGATCTCGTTGACCTCGGCAGGCAGGTCCTTCCGTGCGAACGCAAGTACTCTCAGACCGTTGGAAGCCATCTCTGTGGCGACCGACTCGATCCTCCCGGGTTCCAGGTCGATCAAGGAGCCGTCGTGACCCAACTCCGACGAGCAGCGGGCGACGACCTTCTCCACCGCGCCCTTGATGTAGGCGACATGGCTGTTGTCGTCACCCTGCCGGACCCCGTGCAGGGTGGCCATGTACTGATGCTCCGACTCGAAAGGCACGGTGTCGAGCCTGGGGTGGTCGTGTTCGAGTTCCTCGCGGTCGATACCCGCTTTGGCGGCCGAGACCAGCAGTGCTCCCTCAGTGGGGTCGCCGTTCACGTGCCAGTGCCCCTCTTCCTCATAGAGGGAGCTGTCGTTGCAGAGGACGCCGGCGCGCAGCATCGCCTTGAGGGCCGCCCGACCGCCGCCGGCAGCAGCTCCGCCCGCCTCGAGGACCTCGCCCTCGGGTGCGTAGCCGCCCCCGGTCACCGTGAAGACCCCGTCCCTCGTGACCATACGCTGCACCGTCATCTGGTTCTCGGTGAGCGTCCCGGTCTTGTCGGAGCAGATCACAGTCGTGCTCCCCAAGGTCTCCACCGCCGGGAGCTTGCGGATTATGGCTTGACGCCGGGCCATTCTTGAAACTCCGATGGCCAGGGTGATAGTCACCGCTGCGGGAAGGCCCTCGGGTATAGCGCCGACGGCCAAGGCGACGGCGGCCATGAACATGTCGACGACCGCCTCTCCACGGACTATGCCGACGACGGCGGTGATGAGCGCCAGCCCCAGGATGACGAACAGCAACACCTTGCTGAACTGCGCGATCTTGCGGGTCAAGGGGGTGGCGATCTCCGCGGTCTCGGAGATGAGGTGAGAGATCCGGCCGACTTCCGTGGCGTCGCCGGTGGCGATCACCACTCCGGCTCCCTGGCCCCCGGTGACGAGGCTGGAGGCGTAGGCCATGTTGACGCGGTCGGCCAGTTCGGTCTCGGCTGCGAGGGGTGCGGTCTCCTTGCCTACCGGCACCGATTCACCCGTCAGGGCCGACTCGTCGACGCGGAGATCGCGAGAGTAGGTGAGGCGCACGTCCGCCGGGATCTTGTCACCGGCCTGTAGCACCACCACGTCCCCAGGCACCAATTCGGAGGCCGAGAGACGCATCCGGCGGCCGTCCCGGAGGACCGTGGCTTCGGCCGTCATCGTGCGGGAGAGGGCTTCGATGGCCTTGACGGCCTTGGATTCCTGTAGATAGCCGACGACGGCGTTGATGACCACCACTCCGAAGATGACTCCGGCATCAACCCACTCTTCGAGGACGGCGGTGACGGTACCCGCCAGGATCAGGATGATGACAAGGGGCTGGTTGAACTGGGCAAGAGCCCGGCGGAGTGGCCCCGTGCCTTTCTGAGGCGTGATGGTGTTGGGTCCGTACTCAGCAAGCCGGGTATCGGCGGTGGTGGCCGAGAGGCCGTGGTCCAAGTCGCTGTCGAGTTTGACAAGGGTCTCGTCCGTCGTCAGCCGGTGCCACTCTTGCTCCGGCCAAAGCTGGAGCCCCGGTGTGGGTCGCCCTCGCTTCAAGGCTGGGGCCCCGACACGGGTCGCCTTCACTTGTGGTCCATTGACTGCATGTAGGCCTATCTTTCGTCGATTCCTCGGACAGGGCTCACAGCCGACGGTACCCGGAACGATTCAATGAAAAGCATGAGGGGCCGACGGAAAACGACGGCGACGCCGGTCCGACCGTGACGGTGACGGCCGCCCTCTGCAGCGGCGCGACGGTGACACCGGTGGGGCGCCGGCCTAGAATAAGTCCTTCAGACGCCGGCGGATGTCCTCGGTTGTGACGCCGTCGCCCTGTCCCGCGGTGTCCCCAGGGGTGGGAGCCGAGGGCCCATTCGAGCCGAGCGTTGCCGACGCGGGCTGTAGATCGAAGAGACGGAGCGCGCGGTCGGACACGAAGCGGGTCAACTGTGCGTAGCCGTGCGCGTCACTGAAGCTTCGTGGACGACTGTAGTACCGTACGGGATAGCAGACGTAGAGCCAGTCTTTGGCCCGTGTCAGAGCCACGTAGAAGAGGCGGCGTTCCTCCTCGATCTCCTCCAACCTGCCGGTGGCCATGTCGGAGGGGATGTTGCCGTCGGCGGCGTGTATGACGAACACCACGTCCCATTCCAACCCCTTGGCGGAGTGCATGGTGGAGAGGATGAGGAAGTCTTCGTCGAGCAGAGGTGGTCCCGCCAGGTCCTCGGTGTAGGCAGGGGGATCGAGTGCTATCTCGGCCAGAAAACGGGCCCTGTCGGGGAAGCGGGCGGCCAGCCACTCAAGCTGCTCGAGATCCATGACCCGGGCGCGGGCGTTGTCGTAGAGGCGCTGCAGAAGCGGCGTGTAGAAGAGCCTGATCCGCTTGATCTGGGAGGCGAGATCCCCCGGGTCCCTGCTCGCGATGTCGGCCATGAGCGACACCAGCCCGTTCCACGCCTCCGCCGACGCGGCTGAGGGGGCCGGGCAATCGGACCAGGCTGCGAATCGGGCGGGAGCGGCCCCGAGCCGGTCCATCAGGGCTCTGGCCTTCTTGGGCCCGACCCCAGGAAGAAGCATCAGCACCCGAGTGCCGGCCATGAGGTCGCGCGGGTTCTCGGCCAGCCGGAGGAAGGCCATGAGGTCCTTGACGTGCGCCGTCTCCACGAAGCGCAGCCCACCGTACTTGCGGAAGGGGATATTGCGCCGGGCAAGCTCTAACTCGAGAGCCAGGCTGTGGTGCGAGGCGCGGAACAGGACGGCCTGGCGGCGCAGGGCCAATCCGGCCTCGCGATGGTCGAGCACGGTGCGGATGATGAACTCGGTCTGCTCGTTCTCGTCTTCGCAGGGTGTCAGGCGGGGCTTATCGCCTTCCCGCCGTTCGGTCCATAAGTCTTTGGCGTGCCGCTCCGAGGCTCCGGCCATCACCTCGTTCGTCGCGTCGAGGATGGGTTGGGTGCTGCGGTAGTTACGCTCCAGGGTGACTACGGTGGTGTCGGGAAGCTGTTGGGGGAAGTCGAGGATGTTGCGGACCGTCGCAGCCCGAAACGAGTAGATGGCTTGAGCGTCGTCGCCCACCGCGGTCAGGTTCACTCCCCCAGGACAGAGCATCTGCAGGATCTCCGCCTGCAGCCGGTTGGTGTCCTGATATTCATCGACCAGCACGAGGTCGAAACGCGCGTGGACGGAGCGGGCGGCACGGGAGTCGGTCAGCAGACCGTGCCAGAAGAGCAGTAGGTCATCATAGTCGAGGACGCTCTGCTCCCCCTTGTGATCGACGTAGGCTGAGAAGAGGCGGCGCAGGTCTTCGATCTCACCCCTGCACCAGGGGAAATGGTTCTCCACCGTCTCTTCCACGGTCTCGCGGGCGTTGACGCAGCGGCTGTAGATGTCCATGCAGGTGCCCTTGAGGGGGAAGCGGCGGTCGTTCTTGGAGAGGCCCAGTTCGGTGCGGAGCACGCCCATCAAGTCCTCGGCGTCGCCTCGATCGAGGATGGTGAATGATGGGTCGAGCCCAATGGTTCGCCCGTGGAGGCGGAGCAGGCGGGTGGCCGTCGCGTGGAAGGTGCCGCCCCACACCTTGCCCGAAGCCGCGCGGTCGGTGGCCGGGGCGTCGGAGAGGCGCTTGTCTGCAGAAGCGCCGACTGCTGCTCCCGGCACGGGGCGCCGCGTCTCCGTCTCGAGCCGACGCAGGATGCCGTCCACGCGGCGTAGCATCTCACCGGCCGCCCGTCGCGTGAAAGTGAGCAGCAGGATGCGCCCCGGGTCGGCACCCGTGGCGATCTTGTAGGCCACCCGGTGTGCGAGGGTGGCGGTCTTGCCCGTGCCGGCCCCGGCCACGATGAGCAGGGGACCGCCTTCATGGAGCACGGCCTGGCGTTGCCGGTCGTTCAACTCAGCAAGCATCGCTCCGATGGGCGTCCCCAGTGTAGCGCGCTCACCCCCCTTGGGGGCTCCATCCATTCTCTGACGCCGTTCCTTCCCGTATCGACGATGATTGGAGAGACAAGCATACAGTGCCGCTCGACTCGGTGTTCTTCGCTCCGATCTAGTATCCGGCCGGCCTTCCGACCGGGATGATGTAGAGGGGTTGCTCCCCGGCAGGCAGGCCGGCGGCCGCCCGCACCTGCTCGTCCGAGAATGCGCCCACCGTGACGGCTCCCAGTCCCAGCGTGACCGCCTGGAGGCAGAGGTTCTGAGCGGCGTGCCCCGCCTCCAGGTGGACGTACCGGATGCCGCGGTCCCCGTAGCGTTCCGTGGTGCGCTCATACACTGCGGCGACAATGATGTCCACTGCGCCGTCACCGATGCAGGCCTGACCGAGGCCCGCCTCCATGAGCCCCGCGCGGACGTCGCCCCCTGAGACGGTCTCCAGCGCGTGCTCCCGCGGATGGTAGCGGTAGACGCCCGGCCGGAGACCGGTGACCATCGCGGTCGCCGCATAGACTTCCAACGGATATGTGCCGCCCGCCGACGGCGCCGCCCGGGCTCCTCGGTCTGAAGTCACTCCCTGTGCCGCCCACAACAACCGGCCGAGCTCGGTCAAGGTCAAAGGCTCGTCAGAGTACTCTCGCACAGACCGCCGAACCCGGATGGCTTCCTCCAGAGAGACGGGCCCATCCGGCTGTGGGGCAGGTAGAGGAATCATTGCACGACCGTCCGCCGGCGTCCCATCGTCGGCCGTCGCCTCGGTCATCCCGGTGAGCGAGGTCTGGGAATCCGTCGCCTCGTCACAAGCGAGGCCGGTCGTGGCTGCGAACAGGAGCGCGACCGACATCGCGACCACCAAGCACGTTGCGCGGCCCACCCCACCACCTCCCGGATCTGGTCAGAGACACTCTCGATCCCGCGCATGGTCGGCCCCGGTTTGACCGGGTTCTTTCGTGGAGACGCTACCATAGAGTCCGGCGCCCCGAGAAGGCCGCCGTGCCGCTTGGGTACACTAGATACAATAGTCGGGTGGGAGCCTTCATTTCTGGGGACGGACTGTGAGTGTCGAACGCCGGATAGGAATAGGCATGATGGCGGTTCTGGCGCTGCTCGTGATCACGGTCGCGGGCTGCGGTGGGTCCGGCCTGGAACAGGTGCGACTCGACAGCGGTCCTATTATCGGCGTTCAAGAGGAGGCCGGGGGCGGAGAGATCTGGGTCTTCAAAGGGATCCCGTATGCCGCGCCTCCCATCGGGGAGCTCCGTTGGAAGCCTCCTCAACCGGTGGCTGCCTGGCAGGAACCGCTCCGGTGCACATCTTTCGGCCCCTCTTGCCCTCAGCCGACTCAGATGGGACTTCCTCCTCTTGACGTGGGCGAGACCGGCGAAGACTGCCTCTATCTGAACGTATGGTCCCCGGCGGACTCGCCCGAGGAACGTCTGCCGGTGATGGTCTGGATCCATGGGGGCAGCTTCGAGACCGGCTCGGGTTCCATGGCCGTCTACGGCGGGCATGATCTGGCGGCCCTGGGAGTGGTGGTTGTCACCGTCAATTACCGGGTCGGACCCTTGGGCTTCCTCGCCCACCCGGCTCTGTCGGCCGAGTCGCCGGAAGGGGTGTCGGGCAACTACGGGCTACTCGACGAGATCGCGGCTCTCCAATGGGTGCAGAGGAACATCGCCGTCTTCGGAGGTGATCCGGCCAATGTGACCGTTTTCGGGGAATCGGCAGGAGCCATCAGCGTCCTCGACCTCCTGGTGAGCCCCCTGACCGAGGGTCTCTTCGCGAAGGCCATCGCTCAGAGCGCCATCCTGCTCGACCACGGGTTCGGGGTCACGACGGCCTCCACGCTCGAGGCCGGGGAGGAGGCGGGTATGGATCTGGCGGAACGACTCGGGGTCGATCCGGCAGGAGATGTCGCCGCCCAGATGAGGGCGAGGACCCCGGGGGAGCTGCTGGCCGCAGCGGAGGGGCTTGCCGAGGAGTCGGGGCTGATGGAGCGGGGTCTTATCTGGAAGCCCGTCGCAGACGGTCGGGCGTTACCCGATCTCCCGACCAAGCTCTGGGCTGCGGGCACGCATCACCCCATACCCCTCTTGATCGGCTCCAACGCCGATGAAGGCAATACCTTCTTGGCCGGTCTCACCGTCTCGGCGGAGGACTTCGATGCACAGATGAGCCGGGTCTTCGGCGGGTACGTAGAGGAGGCGAAGGAACTCTACCCGGTTGTGGACCAGGATGATATCGTCCCCATGTTCAGTCGCATGCTGACCGAGGTGGGGTTCGCCTCCACCGTGCGTTTGGCCGCCCGAGCCATGAGTCTGGTGAGTCCCACTTTCGTCTATCACTTCACCCGAGTTCCCTTCGCCAACCCTCTGGGGGCCTTCCACGGGGCGGAGATCCCCTATGTGTTCGGCACCGTGGATCTTTTCGCGGGTCTAGGCAAGATCGAGCAGGTCGACTACGGACTCTCCGAGGCCGTCATGGGCTACTGGACCAGGTTCGCAGCCACGGGCGATCCCAATGGTGGTGACGCACCGGCGTGGCCTCGATACGATCTCCCCTCCGACCAACACCTGGAGTTGGGCGACGTGATCCAAGTTGGGACAGGTCTCAGCAAGGAGGCCTGTGATCTGGCCGACCGAGTGCGAGGTTCGGACTAGTCGAGTGAGAACAGCGGTGAGCTGCTTGGCGTCAGGATACGCGAAGTCCAGGTGCACGGCCTGTTCCTCGCTAAGTAGAGGGATCGTCACGCTTGATGATAACATTGGTTCCATATACAGGCTGTCCTCGAAGGAGGGTGGGCTTCGTGCTGCTCACCGGGGGGATATTGGTAGGGCTGCGGCGGGAAGGGCATGGCCTAGGCGTCGCAGGTCCTGTCGCTGCCTTGACGGAGGCCCTGCGACCGGCTGCTGCTGAGGTTGTCTGCCTGGCAGGGAAGGCACGATGAAGGACCGGATGGCGCCCTCAGCGGACCGCCAATCGGTCGGGAAGATCTGCACTGCCATGCACCATGCTTATCGTGGGCTCCGACTCTTTCCCGCCGACCATCCCAGTGCGCGTGGGTCCATAGACACGCTTGTCGGTAGCGTGACCTCTCATGTGACGAGCATGGGTTCCGTACATCTCCAAATCGACGAGATGAGGGTGTTGTATGAGAACGAACAGGTGTATTCATACGAGGGAAGCCGGGACAATCTCGCTTTTCTGATGTTTCGAGACGGGATCCGTGCCCTCTCGTTTCATCCCGACGTGGAGCCCTGGGAGATCGAGGCGCTGGTGGACGTGCTCTCGCATGCCGACGATCTGGCGGACCTCGACCATGACCTTGCCACGACGTTGTGGGAGCGCGAGCTCATCCACATTGATCACGAAGTGGTCGACCCGTTCCTGACAGGCGGGGGGGAACTGAGGGGCGAGGCGGTCGAGGAGCTGAGAGAGACGGTCACACGGCGGCTGGGCGAACTGTCACCGGCCGATGTCGCCGTGGGGTTGAGCGGCGGCGGGGGTCTCGGGGTCGCCGGAGAAGGCGGTGGGGGTGCTGAGGATGGTCTGGCGGGGCCCGGCACCGGCGCGTTGCAGGCGGAGGACTCAGCTCTTTCGCAGGAGGACATGGACCTGATCGAGCAGATGGTGGCCGATTCCTCCCGGGTGCTTGATGACTTCACCATCATCCTCTTGGAGATCATCGGCGCCGATTTCGACAGGCCGGAGGGCGATGATGAGCCGGCACGCGCCTTGTCGATGGTCTGCCAGCAATACATCGACCTGGGGAACGTGGACGGTCTAACTGTGGTGTTGGAGCGGCTCGAGGCGTTGGAGAGAGAAGGCCGGCGACCTGCCGGCTTTGCCTCGGGAATGGTCGGCGCGGCTGTGACCCCGGCGCGTCTGGCCGGACTGATCGAACGGATGACCCAAACGTCATCGGAGGAGACCGCGCGGATGGAGCGACTCCTGAGGCGGATCCGTGGATGGATATATCCGGCCCTGCTTGAGACGCTCGTCGAGAATAACGACAAGTCCGTGCGTAAGACGGTGCTCGCGCTCCTTCGCACAGGGTCTGGGATACCGGTGCAGTATATCTGGCCCCTCATGCATGACACCCGGTGGTATGTAGTAAGGAACGCTGTGCAGCTCGCCAGAGGCTCTGACGACCCGGAGTTGCCGATCCAGTTGGAGCGCCTGTTGCGCCACCCGGACGAGCGGGTCCGTCGGGAGGTCATCCGCAGCTTGGATGTGATCGGAGGATCGCGTGCGGCCCCGCTCCTCTTGAAGGTGCTGTGGGACGAGGATTCGGCCGTCCGCACCCTGGCCGTCCGCAGCCTCAGCCGTCATGGGAACCGGGGGCATTTCGCGTCGGTGAGCGCGCAGGTCGAAGCCCGGGAGTTCGAGACCCGTCCGTCCGAGGAGCTGGAGGCCTTCCTTGAGGCCTTTGCGCTCCTGGGCGGAGAGATCACTGTCGCCACGCTGGACAAGATGTGGAAGAAGAGATTCTTCAGGACCCGCCCTCTGCCCCTCAGGCTGGCGGCGGTTCAAGCCCTCGGTCTGATCCCGACTCGAACTGCCCGTGATGCTCTTGGTGAGGCCTCCAAGTCCGGGGACGCCCAGGTGCGCAAGGCGGCGGTTCGCGCTCTCGCCCAGGGGCAGAGCCGGAGCGGGGAGGCCCGTCCATGACCGACAAAGCCGAAACGGCGTCCATCGCTCGGCGAGGGCAACAGTTGGCCCTCGCTCTCGCCTCAGCTATACGTACCGCTGCGTATTACGATGAAGGCAACGCGGTCATGAGGCAGGCCGTTTCGAGTCTGGCCCGGATACTGGCCGAGGCGAGTGCCGAGAACGACGCCGTGAGTGTGGGCGTACGAAGCCACTGCGTGTTCGTCGACAAGGTGCGGGTTCCGACGTCCGTGTCCACCTATGAGCGTTTCACTTTTCTTGTACAGCTGTTCGAAACGTGGAGCGTCGGCGAGATGACCTTCAACGCCGGTCTCGCCGAGAGTGAGCTGATGAGCGCGCTCTTGCTGGTTTCGCGTACGCAGCCGGCGGAGGGTGGGCCCGGCCTCAGCTCTATGCTTGCCGCAAAAGGCGTGGAGCATATCGTTGTTGAGGAGATCGTCCAAGTGGAGGATGAGATCGATTCGGTCGGCCTCGGCTCTATGAAATTGTCTGCCATATTGGCGTACTCCGCGGCCATGCAGTTGGGTGGTGAGCTGGGCGAGGTGACCGGGCCTATAGAGCCGGGAATGATGCGGCGCGTGCGTCACGTCACTCAGGCGGTGGTGGACGAGATCATCCGTGACCCCGGGTTGGTGCTGTCGTTCACCACGATCAAGGACTACGACAAGTACCTCATTCTTCACTCTGCGAACCTAGCTGTGTTGTCGACCGTGCTTGGTCAACGACTCGGTTTGAGCAAAGCGAGACTGGGAGAGCTCTGCCTGGCCGGGTTCCTACATGACGTGGGCAAGCTGGGAGTCGACCCCGACATCCTGCAGAAGCCGCTCGAACTCGACGAGAAAGAGTGGGAGGAGATACGGCGCCATCCGCTTCTGGCAGCCTATACGCTGCTGGGTAATCAACGCCTGACCAGCTCGAACATGAGGGCTGTGGTGGTGGCTTTCGAGCATCATCTGAACCACGACCTGAGCGGTTATCCAACGACCGAGATCAAGAAGAGCGTGTCGCTTTTCGGAAGTATCGTCTCGATCACCGATGTCTTCGACGCGCTCACCACGGCTCGGATATACCGCAAGGTCAATTTCACTCCCGCGGACGCCATGGTGGAGGTCATCAGGAGGTCCGGGACCGGTTTCGATCCCGTCTTGGTCAAAGTGTTCACCGAGGTCATGGGCCTATACCCACCGGGGACGGTGGTGGTTCTGACGGGCGGTGAAGCCGGCGTGGTCTGCAGACCTCCGGCCGTGGGCCTTCCGCTCGACCGGCCGAAGGTGCGGATCGTCGTCGGGGAGGAGCCCGGGGTGGTCCGCGACCTCTGCGAGCGCAAGGGCTCCAGGTTCGTCCGCGACATACTGGCCGTCCTCAACCCATCGAACCAGGGCCAGATGCCGGCCGTCGACCCCGAGGTGCTCAGGTTCATGGACTAGTCGCCGGGCACGGACCCGTCCGACACCGTCACATTCAGCCGCTTCTCTTGCTTCCCATGAACAGAGAGAGGCCGACCGAGACTACGCTGATGATCAGAGCCCCTAACACGGCGTTCCAGAACCCTTCGACATGGAATCGTATGCCGATGCCCTCGACCATGATGTAAGAAGCCAGCCAGAGCATCAGTCCGTTGATGACCAGCGTGAAGAGTCCTAGGGTGATGACGATGAGACCGCAGGAGAGTGCGTACAAGACGGGCCGGATGAAGGCGTTGACGAGTCCAAGCACCAAGCTGACCAGTAGGACGGCCCATATGCGGTGGGGCTCGTCCACATAGATGCCGGGCACGATCCACGTCGCCACCGCGACTGCCGCGGCCGTGACGGCCCAACGTACGACGAATCTGGACAACGGTCGGCTTCGAGTCAGTCGCCGGACCTGAGCAGCACCTTGCCCATGCCCCAAGCATCCCCTATCCGGTCTCCCAGAGCCCAGTAGCTATTGTCCGGCATGGTGAGCACGAAGGGGCGGAGCTTGGCGACATCGACTGTTTCGTCGGTGAGCACATTCTCCGTTGCATAGGTGTTCATGACCTCGCCGATAAACAGGAAGTCACCGGGCAGTTCCACCGTCTGTTCGAGGCGGCATTCCATGCTGAGAGGGCATTGACGGACCATGGGCGCCGAGTCAAGAGCGCCGTTGAACACATCGATATGCGTCGTCTTGTCCTCTTGGTAACCGTGCACGAGTCCACAATAGTCGGCAAGGGTCGCCTGATCGACGCTTGGATAGCTCACGCTGAACTGTCCGGTTTGCCGAATGCCCTTGGCGGTGTGCTGCTTGAGGCCGAGCGAAACGCCCACCATCGGAGGGTCGCTGTGGAGCTTCGTGATCCAAGCCGCGGTCATGAAGTTGGGTTTGCCGTCCGTCATCGTGCCGACGATCACCACCGGCATGGGATAGATGTTGAAGCTCCTCCCGATGTTCCTCTTCGCCATTGTATCTCTCCTTCAATCGATACCACGTGGGATGGGTTATCTTGCCGGTCGCGCGCTAGGATTCCTGCACGAACTCTCCGTCGAGCCCGATCAATACGGTTCGAACCGGTATCTCCACGCCTGCCGCTTCGACGGCGCGCTCAACCAGGCGCATGAGTCCGCTGCAGCACGGCACGGTCATCCTGGCCACCGTGATCGACTTGGGTTCTGCTGTGCGGATGAGTTCGGCCAGCTTCTCTACGTATGGGCTGGTGTCGTCCAGCTTGGGACACGCGACGACTAGTTTGCGTCCGCGCAGGAGATCTGCATGGAAGCTGCCTCGGGTGAAGGCCGTGCAGTCTGCCGCCACCAGAAGGTCGGAGCCCTTGAAGTAGGGGGCCTGGGGCGAGATCAAGTGTAGCTGGACGGGCCACTGAGTCAGCTCGGAGGGGGCCTGCGTCAAGGGGGCGCCCGGGCCCGGGTGCACGGCCGCCGCCGCCTCGGGGCCTCGTGTGTTGATCACGTGCTCGCGGGCCGCCTCTGGGTCGTATTCGTCACCTTCGCGCTCGATTATCTTGAGCGCTCCCGTAGGGCACACGTCGAGACACACGCCCATGCCGTCGCAATACATATCGCGGACGAGCACCGCCTTGCCTTCCTCGTCCAACTCAAGAGCCCCCTCGGCGCAGGCCGTCGTACAGAGGCCGCAGCCGTCGCACAGGTCTCGGTCTATTTCGATGATCTTCCTGGTCGCCATATCGCACCTCTTCGCCGGTCGGCGTCGTTTCGTACTGACGCATGTTATGGCCGCACAAACGCCGTCTGAAACCCCACAGTGGTTGGATGTCCGCTCAGAGTATCACCGGAGGGAGAGTGGCGGCCGCTCATACCGTCCTCAGGACTCGCTTGACGTAAGAGACATAAGAATGTATATAAGTAATCATGCAAATAAAGGATGAAGTCTTCAGTGAGCCGGGCGGATCGCCGGCTGCAGAACTGAGGCCGTTGCTTGATATGCAGGCCGAGCTGTGTCAGGCCATGGCCAATCCGCATCGACTCGCCATCGTCTACGCCCTAAGGGATGGCGAGAGGTGTGTGGGTGAACTGGCCTCGCTGCTCAACATCTCCGTCCATAATGTCTCTCGTCACCTCCGTGTCCTGCGCGAGCGGTTACTCGTGCGCCCCCGCAAAGAAGGGCAGACGGTCTACTACTCGGTGACCAATCCCAAGTTCGTTCAGGCCTGCGCCTTGATATGCGAGGCGTTGGTGGAGGAGCATCGAGCCGAGGGAGAGTGTCTTGAAGCTTTCGGTCTCCTCGAGTTCGACCGGCAGCATGAAAGGGTGGGGCAGCGACAGACGGACCCGACCCGACCAAACGTCTCGAAAGGAAGAACAACGATGCATGCGGAAGGCAACGGCGGCAGTTCCATGGATCTCACGTCGCTCCAGGCCGACAAATTGATCGATGCGCGGGGCACCTCGTGTCCGGGCCCTATATTGGCGGCCAAGAAGGGCATGCCCGGGGTGAAGGTAGGCGAGATCATGGAGGTTCTTGCCACCGACTCCACCACACTGAAAGATCTGCCGGCTTGGTCCAAGAAGATGGGCCATGAGTACCTTGGCGACGTCGAAGAGGCGGGCTACTGGAGGCTGTTCGTCAGGAGGCTTAAGTAGTTCTCAAGGGGTCCCAGGTGACCGACTGCAAGGATTTCTCCCCGAAGATACTGGTTTTCTCGACCAACAACATCTCCGATCCGGGCATAGACCTGGCCGGCAGTTCGCACCTGCACTACTCGCCGAACGTGATGGTCATCAGCCTACCGTGCACGAGCGGGATCAAGCCCGACTGGGTGGTCTATGCGGTCCGGCGGGGGTTCGATGGAGTGTTCATCGCCGCCGACGGTGAGGAGTGCGCTTATCTACCCGACTGCAGCGAGCGTACCGCCAAGGTGATGTCCGACGCACAGGCCATGTTGCAGGAGCGTGGTTATCAGCCGAAGCGGGTCAGGATGGCCGCGATCTGTTCGGTCTGCGCAGAGCCTTTCACCAACTACATGCGCGAATTCTCCCAGATGCTGGCCGAAATGGGACCTTCCGGAGCGGAGGCGGCATGACCGACGACTCCGTCAGGGAATACGACGCTCTCGTCATAGGCGGCGGCATCGCGGGCATGGAATCGGCCCTGAAGCTGGGCGATATGGGCTACAGGGTTATTCTCGTAGAGAGAGATTCCAGCGTGGGCGGCAAGATGGTGCTTTTCAGCAAGGTGTTCCCCACCCTCGACTGCGCCAGCTGTATCTCCACGCCAAAAATGGGGGCCGTCGTCCATCATCCCAGCGTGACGGCTCTCACCTATGCGGAAGTGGAGAGCATCCGCGGCAACGGCAAAGGCGGGTTCCGAGCGAAGATCCGAGAGAAGCCCCGCTACGTGGACGAAGCGGCCTGCACCGGCTGTCGCCAATGCGAAGTAGTGTGCAATGTGGCCGTGCCCGACGAGTTCAACGCCGGTTTGATCTCGCGCAGAGCCGCCTACATCCCGTTTCCGCAGGCGGTGCCGAAAAAGGCAGTGGTGGAGCGGGCGGGGGTCTCGCCATGCACCTTCAACTGCCCGGCGGGCGTCAAGGCCCATGGGTACGTGGCTCTCGTGCGGAGCGGCCGGTACGAGGAGGCCTTCAACCTGGTCTGCGAGGCGACACCGCTGGTCGGCGTCCTGGGACGGGCCTGCTACGCGCCCTGCGAGACGGAGTGCACACGGGGGGTGCTGGAGGGTCCGGTCTCTATTCGTAGGCTCAAGCGCTTCATCGCCGACAGGCACTATGCGGACGGCGGGTCCGCAGTGGAGATCCCGCCTCCCAACGGCAAGAAGGTGGCCATCGTAGGTTCGGGACCTGCGGGTTTGACGGCGGCTTGGCACCTGGCGCGGAGCGGCTACGAAGTGAAGGTGTTCGAAGCGGCATCGCGGCCGGGCGGCATGTTGAGCACGGCACTGCCCGCCTTCAGGCTTCCGGATGCAGTGGTCCAGACGGACATAGCAAAGATCGTCTCATCTGGTGTGGAGATCGTCACGGATACCCGCGTCGAGGATCTGGAGGCCCTTCGGGATATGGGGTACGCAGCGGTCTTGGTGGCCACAGGCACGCATCGAAGTACGCGGCTGGGTGTACCCGGTGAGGACCTACCGGGGGTTCTGAAGGCCTTGGACTTCTTGCGGGCCGCGAGGTCGGGTGAGGCTCTGGATGTGAGGGGCAAAGAAGTTGTGATCGTGGGGGGCGGGAATGTCGCCATCGATGCGGCGCGCACCGCACTGCGCCTGGGAGCGGCTCGCGTGCAGGTGGTCTACCGCCGGAGCCGGGATGAGATGCCGGCGAACCCTTGGGAGATCGATGAGGCTGAACGTGAAGGGGTGAGGTTCGTCTATCTCGCTACACCGACCCGGTGCGTGGGCGACGGCTGCGTGGAGTCGATGGTCTGCCAGCCAATGGAATTGGGCGAGGCCGATGAGAGCGGTAGGCGGAGACCGACGCCTGCCGACGCGGACCCCTTTGTGCTCGATGCAGCCTGTCTGCTGGAAGAACCCAGGGAGGCATCGGTCGGGGTGCCCGATATCGAGGGTGCCGGTGGCTTTCTGGTGATAGTCGCGGCCGGTCTGACCGCGGACGTCGACGGTCTTGGTCTGGCGCTGAAGCCGGATGGTACTGTGGAGACCGACCCCGTCACTCTGCAGACCGCCGTACCTTACATCTTCGCGGCCGGTGACGTAGTCGACGGTCCCTCGTCGATAGCCGAGGCCGCCGGCCGGGGCCGGCGGGCCGCCTATATGATCAATCGATGGCTCCGGGGTGAAGAACTGGATCCGACCGGCTTAGGCGACGTGCTTCCGGTGATGGACAAGACCGAAGTGCTGGAGAGACAGGAGTCATACCGTAAGGTCGAACCATGGCGGACCGGGCCCTTGCACACCGGTGCAAGCGCGGTTGCCGGGCCTCTTGATTTTTCCGAGCTCGAACCTCCGGTCACTGAAGAGGAAGCGCTACACAGCGCCGGGCGGTGTCTCGATTGCGGCGTATGCTCCGAGTGCAGGCAGTGTGTGGCCATCTGCCCTGCCGACTGCATCGATCTACGGATGTCGGGCCGGGAGTTCGAGGCGGAAGTGGGCGCCGTGATCCTCGCCACCGGCTTCACGCTGTTCCCGGCCGACGCGAAACCGCAATACGGCTACGGTCGGTATAAGAATGTCATCACGGGCATGCAGATGGATCGGCTTCTAGCGCCCACCAGGCCCTACAACGACGTGGTCCGCCCAGGCGACGGCAGGATACCCGACAATATCGCCTACATCCTCTGCACCGGCTCTCGTGATGAGACGGTCGGCAACCCCCTGTGCTCCCAGATCTGCTGCATGTATTCCATCAAGCAGAACCAACTCATCATGGGGGCTCTGCCACTGGCCGACGTCACTGTCTACTACATGGACGTCCGCTCGGTGGGGAAGGGCTACGACGAGTTCTACGAGCAGGCCAAGGCCATGGGAGCCGGGTTCGTGCGGGGCCGCATCTCAGATATCACAGAGAAGGAGGACGGCAACCTCGTGTTGCGCTACGAGGACATCGAGAACGGGGGCGGGATGGTCGAAGCCGAGCACGACCTGGTGGTGCTCGCGGTGGGGGTGCAACCGAGCGCGGATGTGCGGTCCGTCTTCCTCGATGCAGCCCCTTCACTGGATGAATATCTCTACTTGGGCGAGGCCGATGAGGATCTCGACCCCGGCAGCACCGATATGCCCGGGGTCTTCGTCGCAGGCTCGGCCGCGGGCGCCAAGGACATCCCCGATTCGATCCTGCATGCCGGAGCGGCGGTCGCGCAGGCGGCCGCTCATATCGAGAAGGGGAGAGAGACGGCGTGAACGACCAGATCGTCACAGGGAGCGACCCGGGCGCCGGCGCAGACGCCGGCGGTCGCCGGATCGGCGTGTACGTATGTCAATGTGGCGGCAACATCTCCGACTACGTGTCGGTGGACGACGTGGTGGCCGCCGTCAAGGACGAGCCCGGCGTGGTGGTGGCCCGCACCGCTATGTTCACATGCTCCGACGCCACCCAGCAGGAGATCATCAACGACATCCAGGATCAGGGACTCGACGGTATCGTGGTGGCCTCGTGTTCGCCCAAGCTGCATACGTTCACTTTCAGGGAGATGTCCAAGCGGGCCGGGCTCAACCCATACGAATACACGCAGGTCAACATCCGCGAACAATGCTCCTGGACCCATACCGACGACAAGGCCGGGGCGACCGGCAAGGCGGCGCGCTTGGTTCGAGCGGGCATCGCCCGCACCAGTCTGACCGAGCCGCTCGAACCCATCGTGGTGGAGACGGTCCCCAACGTCGTTGTTATAGGGGGCGGTATCGCAGGTATGCGGGCCGCTCTGGGATTGGCGGAAATCGGGCTCGCGGTCTTCCTGGTGGAGAAGGAGGCGGAGCTGGGTGGTTGGGCGGCCGGTTTCGCCGAGATGTACCCACACGGCAGAGACGGCCGAGACCTGGTCACCCGTCTAGAGGAGAGGATCCGGCGACATCCCGGCATCACCGTATTCACCGACGCGGAAGTCGTGGGTAAATCGGGTAGTTTCGGCAAGTACGAAGTGGGCATACAAGTGGGTCGGGAGCAGGCCGAAGCACCGGCGCCCAAGACACAGCCGCCCGGGACGCCGAAGCCCGAGATATCCCGGCCCGGGATGCCTCAGCTCGGGACGCCGGAGCCCGGGGCGATCACAGTGAAGGCCGGATCGATCGTCGTAGCCACGGGGTTCGACTCCTATGAGCCCCAGGAGGGCGAGTTCGGCTACGGGCTTGACGGCGTGCTCACCCTGCCCGAATTCAAACGGTTGGTGGACTCGAGCGATGGCCCCCTTGCTTACGGCGGCCGGCCGGTGCGGACCATCGTCTACATCTATTGCGTGGGCAGCCGGCAGGCCGAGGGCAATGAATACTGCTCGCGCTACTGCTGCACGGCGGCCATCCACAGCTCGCTGCAGGTCGCCACGAGAGATGCCGCGCCTGTCAGCCGGTACCATCTCTATCGCGACATCCGCTCCTACGGCAGGTATGAGCCCCTTTACAACGAGTCGAGGGAGAAGGGCGATCTCTATCTGCGCTTCCCGGACGAGGAGCCGCCCGTGGTAGCTCAGGCCTCCTCGGGCGACGGCGGGGGTGCAACAACCGCCAAGGATGGCGACGCCGGCCACGGCTACCGTCTCACGGTGACCACGCGTGACCTACTGACCGACGGCGCTGAACTCCTGATCCCGGCCGACTTGGTGGTGCTGGTCACCGGCATGGTCCCACGGGAGAACGACGACCTGGTCAAGGTGCTCAAGCTGCCGGTGGGCAACGACGGCTTCTTCAACGAGATCCACCCTAAGCTGCGTCCGGTGGAGACAGTGGTCGATGGGGTGTTCATCTGTGGCGCCTGTCAGGGTCCCAAGAACTCGACCGAGGCGGTGGCTTCAGGGCTGGCAGCGGTCACGCAGAGCGCCTCGATCCTCAAGCGCGGATACGCCGAACTCGATCCGCTCATCGCCGTCGTCGACCCCGACACGTGCGAGTGGTGCGGGCTCTGTTTGGAGGCCTGTCCCTATGAGGCGCCCCGCCGGGTGGAGCAGGACCAGGAGGCGGCGGGCGGCGCCGATCAGGAGGGGGTCGACCATCGCGGGGCGGACGCCGACCATCGCGGGGCGGACACAGACCACCGCAAAATGGTGGCCGTCATCGATCGAGTGGCCTGCAAGGGTTGCGGCGGATGCGTCCCGGTCTGCCCAAGGAACGCCATCGATCTGCTTGGGTACACCGACGCTCAGATGCGCGCCATGATCGACGGCCTTCTCCAGGAGCCGACGCCGTGCCGGATGTGATCCACACGCCCCTCTGTGCGGCCGGCCACGCCGACAACCGCGTAGCCGGCCACGCTCCGGACCATCTCGCAGACAGGGATGTACGGGAGATCATCCGCGATGAGCACCTCATGCGTCGTCCCATCCTGGAAGCGTTGGCAGAAGGGCCCCTCACCATCCCCCAGATCGCCGCGGCCATCGGCCGCCCGGCCCACGAGGTCGTTTACTGGGTGATGGGGATGCGTAAGTACGGTCATCTGACCGAGATCAAAGAAGCCGATGACGAGGGCTTCTACCTCTATAAGATCGTCGAGAAGGAGGACGGATGAGCGCCGGAGTCAACGGAGCCACTCTTGTCAGGCCCGCGCTCGCCGGCCGGGTGGGGGCTCTTGAGGAGTTCAACGCCTCCGCCTGCATGAACTGCGGGGTCTGCACGGCCGTCTGTCCCATGGGGATAGAGGTGCTTCCGCGCAGGCTCTTCCGCTACGTGCTTCTGGGCATGGAGGACCAGGTACTCGAGCAGATCGAGAGCATCTATTCCTGCCTACTCTGCAAGATGTGTGAGGTCAATTGCCCGGCCGGGGTACATATCGCTGAGAACGTCAGGTCGCTCCGCCATCACATCAACCGCACCGTGTTCGGATTGTAGGGAGCGGGGCATGTCACTACCTACCGGCGAAGTCATCGGCATCTTGGCGGACAATCTCCGCATCCGTGGGTCGGTGCTCCCCCTCTCCAAGCGGAAGGTGACTCGCTGGGCGCGAGGCCTGAACCTGCCGCATGGAGGGAGGACCGTGCTTTACACGGGCATGATGTACCAGCTCATCCCCTATATCGAAGGGCTCGTGAAGGCTGAGAAGCGACTGGGCGATTCTCCCCTCGCCGAACTGACGTGGCTCGGGCGCAAGATCAACCGGTTGGTCAACATCAGCGCCTTCATGGCCCGTCCGTCGGCGAAACTGAGAGCGGTCTATAACGAGGTGCCGGTGAACGTGGCCCTGCTCCTCAAGGAGGCAGGGGTGGAGTTCGGCTATCTCTACAAAGACGACCTGTATTCCGGCGCTCTCGCCCACGATCTGGGCGCCGACGAGGTGGTGGCCGACCATGCCAGGAAGGTGTACGGAGTATTAAGGAAACGGGGGGTCCGTCGGATCATCACCATCGATCCGCACACTACCAACATGCTGCGGTCCGTCTATCCCAAGCTCATCCCCGGCTTCGACATCGAGATCAGGAGCTATCTGGAGGTGTTGGCCGAGAGAGAGCCGATGCTGCGGACGAGCTTGACCGGGGAGCTCGTCATCCATGATCCGTGTGTCTTCGCCCGCTACGAAGGCATTGTCCATGAGCCGCGCCGGCTGCTCACTGCGACCGGTCTGACACTGAAGGAACCGGAGAAGTCCGGCCGCATGACCTACTGCTGCGGCGGCCCGGTCGAGTCGCTCTACCCTGAGAAGGCCGAGGCGAACGCCCGCAGGCGGGTGGAGCAACTTCAGGAAGCGGTCCGCGGTTCGGATCAGAGGTCGGACCGGGAGGCGTGCGAGATCGTCACCATGTGCCCCATGTGCTTCGTCAACCTCGCTGCTGCTGCTCCTGACGGCGTCGCGCTCAACGACATATCTCACTACCTGCGCCGTGCGTACGTATCCTGAATCATTTCTGACGGAGGAGGTAGGGCGACAGTCGACTCAACCGCCGCTCTCGTTCCTGATATCTGTCACTGCCTGCATCGCGTGATCGGCCAGCCTCTGCATGGCCGCAGCCCTCTCGTGGAGAGACTCGGCCATGAGTGCCAACACGTCGACGCCCTGTTCGGTGATGACGTACACCCTGCGGCTTGGGCCCGCTTCAGGGGTCTTCCAGGACGAACTCACCAATCCTTGTCCTTCGAGAGAGCGCAGGAGGCGATACATGCTTCCCGGGTCGATACAGACCAGGTCGGCAGCAAGAGCGTGGATCTGTTCGACCAGGTCGTAACCATGAGTAGTTGATTCCGCCAGGGAGGCCAGTATGGAGACCTCGAGCACTGAGCGCCGGTAACGGCCGCCTCCTGGACCTCCTCTGACGGCGGATTCGTCGAATGAAGCCGGACCGGCCCGGCCTCTGCCTCGACCTCCTCCTCGCTCACGATTCATGTCTCTGTGCAGCCTTCCTGCCGTTCGTCCTGCCGAAGACGTAATCATCTATGGCCTCACGCAGGGCTGCCGCCGCGTGGTTGGAGCAGTGCTGCTTAGCTTCCGGCAGGCCGCCCAGTGCCACCATGATATCAACGTCGTCGAGTTGGTAGGCAGCGTCGACACTGAGGCCGGTCGCCAGTTCGCTCATCATGCTGCAGCACGCGATGGCTGTAGGGCAACCGAGGACTTTGTGTGTCACCTGTGCAAGGCGGTCGTCATCCACCCGTATCCAGACCTTGAAGCAGTCGCCACAGGCAGGGTCTCCGACCATACCTATGCCGTCGGCCTCTTCGATCTCACCGACATTACGTGGAGACAAGAAGTGCTCAAGCACTAGTGGTCGCACACGTTTGCCCCCGTCACCAGCGAATCGTCTAAGAACTGACGAACGACCGTCTCCGGCTCCGCCACCGGTGCGCCGGTGATCACGCTCACGCCTTGTTGTGCGAACAACTGCTGGGCCCGCGAGCCCATGCCACCGGCGATGATGTGTCCGGCCCCCTTGTCGGCCAGCCAGGCTGGAAGCAGGCCGGGCTCGTGTTCGGGAGCGGGGAGGATGGTTATGTTCAGCACCCGCTTGGACGATCTGTCGACGTCTATGAGGGTGAATTCCTGGCAGTGGCCGAAGTGGGGACAAAGCAGCCCGTTGCTGGTCGGCACGGCAAAGCGGATGACGGAGTCGGCGTCTTCGAGAGCCGCCACGTCCTGTGGCGTCGCCACCGCAGTCTCGCCGTCGGTGTCTGTGGCAGCATCGACCTCGTCCGTCTCAAGCGCGAGGATGGGCTCTACCGCTTTGGAGAACTCCGCCGCCGCCGCGCTCTTGGAGTAGTGGTAGATGTAGGGTTTTCCAGAGTCACCGGCTTCGACGATCGCGGGATCGAGTGGCACGCTGGCCAGGAGGGGTACGCCGGCCTTCGCCGCCATGTCCGCGCCTCCGCCCTTGCTGAATATGTGGGTCACCTCTCCGCACTTGGGGCAGACGAACCCTGCCATGTTCTCGATCACGCCAAGGACTCGGAGGTCGAGGAGTTCGCAGAACTTGATCGAACGGCGCACGTTCGCGAGGGCCGTCTCCTGCGGCGTGGTGACGATGATGGCCCCGTCCATCTTTCCGATGGCTTGGCAAACCGCCAGCGGTTCGTCACCCGTGCCCGGAGGGGAGTCGATGATCAGATAGTCGAGGTCGCCCCACTCGACCTCCCCCAAGAATTGCTCGATGGCGACTGCCTTCATGGGACCACGCCAGACCACAGCCCCGTCACGTTCTCCCAGCAGGAAGCCGATGGACATGACCTTGAGATTCTCACCCACGGGGATGGGCGCCAGGGCCTCACCCTCCATGGCCACTGGGGCGCCGTTCAGGCCCAGGAGCTGCGGAACAGTCGGGCCATGCAGATCGACGTCGAGCAGCCCGACTTGCTTACCTTCGAGAGCCAGCGCCGTGGCCAGGTTGACGGACACTGTGCTCTTGCCTACCCCGCCCTTCCCGGACAGGACTATGATCTTATGCTTCACTTTGGCCATCCTGGCCTTCACCAAGGGCGCTCGTTCATTGCCCTGATGCGCGCAATCCATGTCTACTCCTTCGGTTCCTCGAGTCTGTCTTCTAAGATTCTCCACATATCTCTGATCTGATCGGCGACCGGACTGCCGCCGTATTCTATGATGCTCTTGCCCTCGACCTGAGCTCGGATAACCGCTGTATCGTAGCTGAGTTCGCCCACCACGGAAAGGCCGCGGGCCGTACAGACCTCGCGGATGCGTCCGGCCATGTCCGGGTTGAGGTCGGTCTTATTGATACAGACCGCCAGGCTCAGGCCGAAGCCCTGCACGAGTTCGGCGGCCCGCTCGAGATCGTGGGCCCCCGAGACGGTCGGTTCGGTGACGGCAAGCACCAGGTCCGCGCCGGTCACCGAGGCTATGACCGGGCAGCCGATACCAGGGGGGCCGTCCACCAGGATCAAACCGGCACCGATCTCTCGTGCCAGCGACACTGCTTGTTCTCTCACCAGGGTAACGAGTTTTCCGGAGTTCTCTCCGCCGATGCTGAGCCGGGCATGCACGAGGGGACCGTGGCGTGTATCGGACACGAACCACTCCCCGCGCTCGGCGTCGAGCATCTCTATCGCACCTGAGGTGCAGACGCGGGCGCAGAGGCCACATCCTTCGCATGAGATCGGGTCGACCGTATAGACCGATCTGCCGTCTGCGTCGACCACAAGACGGATGGCGTCGAAGCGGCAGTGATCCATACAGTCTCCGCAGGCGCTGCACCGATCCGCTATGATGCGGGCCTCTTTGCCCGAAATGAAGGTCTCGTGGTGCCTCCGTTTGGGGTTCAACACTAGGTGCAGGTCCGCTGCATCGACGTCGCAATCGGCTAGTACTTTGGCGGTAGCGAGGGTTGCGAGCGCGGCCACGACACTGGTCTTGCCGGTGCCTCCCTTGCCACTCAAGACCACCAGCTGCTTGGGCGTGGATTCTGGGGCGGCCGGCGTCTGTTCTGAGACGGCCGGTTCGGATTCCGAGACGGTCGGTCCGGGTTCTGAGACGCCCTTTGTAGGTTCCTGCTCGGGGCCGCTCACAGTGTGACCCTTTGGTGGATCCGCGCCCTGAGGTCGGAGGCGAACGTTTGCAGCATGGAGGCGAAGGATGGGTCGTTGGCGGCGAAGATCTCGCCCCGAGAGCAGGCTTCGGCTATGCGTCGGTCATCGGGGATCCTCAGAAGGACAGGTACGTCCTCAGCGGCGCAGTACTCATCCACACGGTCGTCCCCGATGTCCGCGCGGTTGACCACCACTCCACACGGGATGGACATCTGGCGGGCCGTCTGCACCGCCGGCACCAGATCGTGCAATCCGAATGGAGTGGGTTCTGTGACGAGGACGGCGAAGTCCGCGCCACGCATGGTCTCCACCGCGGGACAGGCCACCCCTGGAGGCGCATCTATGATGACGGTGTCGAGTGGAGGAGCCGTATCCAGGTCTTTGACGGCCTGAATGACCGGAGTGGAGCGGGCTTCACCGATGTTCAGCCGTCCCCAACGGAAGTAGATGCCGTTGACCAACCCTGAACCGACCACACCGATTTGTCGCTCGTTTTCAGTGATGGCTTCCTCGGGGCACACGTAGGCGCATACCCCGCAGGCGTGGCAGAGTTCAGGGAGGAGGAGGGGCGGCCCGGGCAGGGCGAGTAGCGCGTGGAACTCGCAGGCCCGGGCACAGAGACCGCAGCCGGTGCAGGCGTCTTCGTCTATCACCGGGATGAGTGTGCCCACCGGTTCTGTCGCATCGAATGGAGGTTTGAGGTAGAGGTGACAATTGGGCTCCTCCACGTCACAGTCAAGGAGCCCGACGGATCCTTCGTGGGCAAGGGCTGTAGCCAGGTTGACCGACAGCGTTGTCTTGCCGGTGCCACCTTTACCGCTGGCGATGGCGATCTTCATCCCGGTATCGTAGCTTCTACCAGTGGCCGTCAACGTCTGCCGCCGGCGCGAGTTCGAGTTTGCCCTCCTCGAACTGGGTCAACACTTCGTCGACCCGGCCGCCTGAGGTCAAATAGACGTCTATGCCTGCGGCCTTCAGGGCTCGGAAGGCCTTCGGTCCGCAGTGGCCGGTAATCAGGACCGTGGCTCCGCTGTCGATAACGGACTGAGCAGCCTGTATACCTGCGCCCTGGGCTGCGTTCATGCCGGCCTGGTTGTCGACGGCCTGCACGGTGCGCTCAGGTGTATCCACGATAAGCAGGTATCGGCCTCTCCCGAAGCGCTGATCTACGGTGCTCGACAAATCTGGTCCTGCGGCGGTGACTGCGATCTTCACTTGATGCTCCTCTCGTTGTTTGTCAGGTTACGTCGTACGATTTCTTCGGTTGCCGCGACGATCGGCCTTGTTCATGAGTCCGCGCTCCATGCGGCGTCCGGCTCTCGAGCCTCGCCCGCATCCCATGCCACGCCCGCCCCCCGGACTTTGTCTTCGCCCCGGACCTTGCCCTCGCCCCGGACCTTGCCCTCGCCCCGACTGCGCGCGGCTCCCGCTCGACAGTCCGTGCGCGTCGGCATCGAAGCCTACTGGGCTCCAAGCGTCACTCTTCTTGCGGTCCAAGACATAGGTAGCGATTGTGAAAAGCCCGGACAGAGCCTTCTCTACAAGGTTCAGCCGGGAGGTCTTGGCGGCGCCAGCTCGAGAGCTCATCTCATTGGTTCTCGCGACGGCGCCGATGGAGTTCGAGGAAGCCCGGGTCCAGGTCTGTTGCGGGTGTCCGGTCTGAGCGGGAGCTCCAGAAGGGACGGCTGAGGTCGGTGCGTGCGTCTCTACCGGCTCAACGGAGATGATGGCGCCCGTAAGGCATACGTCGACACAACGTCCACAGGACGTACAAAGAGATTCATCGATCACGGCCGCGTTGCCCTGGACAGAGATGGCTCCGTGACTGCACGCGTCGATGCATATACCGCAACCGGTACAGAGGTACTCGTCTACATAAATCATGCTCTCTCGCATCTATATGCAAATTGCACTTATATATAAGCACCAGATGCCCCGCGCGTCAAGAGCGAAACCTCTCGCCCAGTCCGGCCGGTGCGCAGTAGGTCTTCTCGCCACTGCCGACCGTCCGAATACGTAGTCGCGTGCGGGTCTATGGGGACCCATTACCTCTCCCGAGCGAACGGCCAGGCCATGATGCCGCCCTCCATGACCCGTACATTCCGCCAGCCATTGGCTTCGAGTACGAGTGCCGCCTCGTAGCCGCGTAGCGATATCTTGCAGAAGCACACGATCTCTGTGTCTTTGTCGGTCGGCAGTTCGTGGAGTCGTTTGCGCAAGGCGCCCAGTGGTATCAACGTCTCACCGATGCCCAGGCGCATGGCCTCGAACTCGTCCGGACCCCGTACGTCGAGAAGATACGGCGGCGTCGCCGAGCCGGCCCTCTCCTTGACCTCCATCGCCGAGACCCCCTTGAGGCGGCCCTTCAGCTTGTTCTGCATCAGATGTGCGGTGCAGATGAGGTGGTCGATCGCCAGAGAGAAGGGGGGAGCGTAAGGCAGATCGGCATTCACCAGATCCTCGACTGTGAGGCCTCCCTGGATGGCCATGGCCCACTGCGCGACCTGCTTCGCCACGGCTCCCGGGCCCACGCATTGGGCGCCGAGAATACGGCCGGTGGACCGTTCGGCCACCAGCTTCGTGACCAGCAGCTTACCTTCCATGAAGCCCGGCTTGTCCGGGCTGGCATTGATGACCGTGGTGATATCGTCGAACCCATTCTCGCGGGCGGTGCGTTCGGAGATGCCGGTGGTGCCCGCAGAGAAGTCGAATATCTTGCAGATGCCGGTGCTGATCGTGCCGGGGAAAGTGACGGTGTTACCAAGGACCGCGTTCTCTCCGGCCACGCGCCCTTCGAGGTTGGCCAGGTCACCGTACGGTGCATGGACCTTCTTGCCTGTGATGCGGTGCACTACCTCGATGCAATCGCCCGCTGCGTAGATGTGGGGATCTGAGGTCTGCATGTACTCGTTGACCACGATGCCGCCTGTGACCCCGATCTCCAAGCCGCTTTCGCGGGCGAGGGTGCTGTTGGGTTTCACACCGACGGCCACCACCGCGAGTTCACAAGATAACTCGGTGCCGTTGGTCAGCTTGACTCCGACAAGCCTGCCGTTCTCGCCCAGGAATTCCGCCAATCCGTTCTCGGTGAATACATTCACCGTTTTGGTGCGTAAGTGGTTCTCGACAAGTTTGGCCAGCTCCCAATCCAGGAAGGTGAGTAGTTGTGGCAACAGCTCGACCACCGAGAGTTCGATACCGGCGAGATTCAGGGCCTCGCACGTCTCGATGCCGATCAGGCCTCCGCCGATCACGACGGCCTTTTTGATCTTCTTCTCGTCACGGATCTTCCTTAGGAAGTCGGCATCGGCCATGGTCTGCAGTGTCGTGATCCCTTCGAGCTCTCGTCCGGGGACGGGCGGGATGGTGGGGGTGGCCCCTGTTGCTATGACCAAAGAATCGTATGGGACTTGCTCGGTCTCCCCGGTCTTCAGATCTCGGCAGAGGACCGTCTGTCCGGCCCGATCTATTGACAGCGCTTCGGTCCCCGTCTTGGCCACGATGCTCTTGGCGTTGATGTAGTAGACGGGATCACGGACCACGCCTGTAGCGCTGGATAGAAGCGCGCTTCGGTCGTCGAAGAAGCCGCCCACATAGTACGGATATCCACAGGAGGCCATCGACAGTTCGGGGGTCTTCTGGATGATCGTGACGTCGGCGTTCTCGTCGATACGTCTGGCCTTGGCTGCAGCCTTGGGTCCGGCGGCGGAGCCGCCTATGACGACGATCTTCTTGTTGGCTGTCCTAGGCATTCATGACCTCCCGTGTGTCGCACGATCCACAAGGACACAGCCATTATTCCCTATCGTCGGAGACTGTACTATTATCTATATGCAACTTCCAGCTAGATAGACCGTGCACTTATGGAGGCACTGATGATCATCGAGGAACTGCGGAACGACTTGCTTGCTTCGTGCGGGGAACAACGCCTGGCCGACGTCCGCATAGGTCTGGGCTACACGGGCGTGATGCTCGAGAACGGCGACGTCGGCGTCGCCTACACCTTCCGGGAGAACGCCTCCGCGGGTTGCTCGGTGTTCATGGGGAAGCGACCTCTAGTTGGGAGGACCACCACAGAGATCCTGGAATACCTGGGCTCGAGCGAGGGTGTGGAATCAACAGTGGGACTCGCCGTCGCCAACGCATTGGCCAACCGACCTGGGTCGGGCCGGCACGAGGGCGACATACTGTCGGTGCTTTCGATCGGCTTCATGGACCGGGTCGGGATGGTGGGTTACTTCGGCCCCTTGGTGGCTCCGTTGGAGAAACGTGTCCGAGAGCTGGTCATCTTCGAGAAGAACGCCGCCCGCTCACATCGCGTGCTGCCGGCCGAGGCGGCCTACGAAGAACTCCCTCGTTGCGACGTCGCCATCATCACCTCAACCGCCCTCATTCTAGGCGACATGGATCGGCTGCTGGAGGCCGCTGCGGAGTGCCGGGAGATCGCTCTCGTAGGCGCCTCCACCCCTCTGTTGCCGCAGACTTTCGCTCCACTGGGAGTCACGCTGCTCTCCGGCATCATCGTGACCGATGGGGCGGGGATCCTGCAGATAGTGAGCGAAGGCGGCGGGATGGGCTTCTTCGGCCCGCGCATCAGTAAGGTCAACATCAGACCCTGAGCGGCAGGCCGACCGGGGAGTCTCGCGGTTTGAAGGCCTGTCTATCCGGTGGTGTGGGAGGGGCCGGGGTGTGCCCGGCCCCTCCTTGATTGATGAGGGGCTGCGGGTGGCGTTGTGGGGTGAGCTTGGGTCCGGTCCTCTCGTCGATGACGTCGAGGGGACCCATGGTGAGCGCGAAGTAGTTCTCCTCGAGAGCCCTGCCGCCCTGCTCCTTCTCCCGGGCGTCGACGCCTGTCGGGTTGCAGGCGGTATTTGTCCACTAGGATCGGCATAGTGGAGAGCTTGGCCCCGTCTTGGCGGCGCCGTGCACAAAGATGGCGGGGATACCCTGTCCTCCGGAAGCGTTGATGATGCGTCCGTATCTCTGCTTGGACTCAGTACGTACCGTACTCTCGTGTCGCGTCGGCCCAAACCTTCACGAACTCAGGATTGCTTCCCGCCATCTCTCCCACCGCGGTCGACATGATGAATCCGCCGTTCTTACCCACCACTTCGCACAGTCTCTTCGTGTGGGCCCGAATCGCCTCGACCGGCCCGGCCGCGAGCAGCGAATTCGGCATGCCTCCGATGATGCACATGGTGTCACCCAGGATCTCTTTGACTCTGAAGATGTCGCTTGCCTGGAAGTAGCCCACTGTCTTGGCCTTGGGGAGTTGGGCGAGGTGTTCGAGGCGCTGATCCCAGCAGCCTTCGTAAAACACCACCGGTGTGATGCCGTTGTCCACCAAGGTCTCCAGCATGCCCTTGAGTTGAGGCCAATAGAAGGTCTCAAAATGCTTGATGGACATGAACCCGTCGGACCCTCGATGCAACGGGATGAAAGCCTTGGGCACTCCCATCGCCCTGCATGTGTTGATGGCGAACTCCAGTTCGTAACGGGCGATCTTCTCCTGGGCGGCCAGGAGTTTCTCCGGTTGTCTGAGGATGTCGAGCAAGATACCGCGCATCCCCCGCAGAGCGTCGGACATCATGTCGAAGGGCGCGGTGATCGTGGCCCCCCCGATGACCGATTCACCGAAACCGAGGGCCTCCATCCGCCGGAGGTTCTTCATCATCAATTCGTTCTGGTCGGCCACTGCCTGCAGGGCCTTGGCGAGAGTCCTGAAGGCATCCCCCAACGCCCCCGAGACGAAGCCGCCCAGGTTGCCCAAGAAGTAGCTCCCCGAGATGAACTGATTGAGCGGCGGCATCTGGGCGAAGGGTTCGAGGGCTTTGAAGGCGCGGGGCAGGTACGTGCGGATGACCCAGTCGGTCGGGTCGTCCAAGAACGCGTCGTACTCTTCCTCCTTCATGAACTCGCTTTCCACGAACTGGTATTGGGTGTCCGGGCTCACTCCGTGGCCGGGCCAGGTGGTCATGCGGTCGCCGAGGATAAGGTGCGGAGTCGGGTCGCCCGGCATAGGGCCGTGGATGCTGTCCGGTCGGAACTCCAGCGCGGCCTTCTCCAGCAACTCCTGATTCTTCTCCGGGTTCTCGAGCAGCTCTTGTTTGCTGATGCCGCCCATGTCTGCCAGCATGTAGCTGATCGACATCATGAGCGGCACGCGGTCGGGCTGCTTCAGGGCCATCGCGTCTCGGATGCGTTGCGTCCTCTCCGCCCTGAGGACGTCCGGCGTTTTGGCGAGATCCATCATGGCTGCGGACATGACTTCGTGTTCCTCCTCAATAAGGCGGAGGGGGCGGGATTCGAACCCGCGAGACCTTGCGGCCTGCCGGTTTTCAAGACCGGTGCAATCAACCGAACTCTGCCACCCCTCCGGGGACCACGCTTCCGGGGACCAACCCCCCGCGCCAGAGTCATGGAGTTGTTGCTGAGGCGCACGCGGGCCGACGGTCGTCAGTATGGGCGGCTCGGAGTATAGCTCCTTGAGAGTTTCTAGTAGACGTTGAACCTCACGGAGGAAGCGAAGACGGCCGCCAAGATCGCGATGACGAATGCCGCGATGCCTATGCCGAACGTTATCCAGCACCACATCTTGGCTTTGCGCGACGACTCTCTGGCTCCGGCGATGTCGCCGAGCGCCAGTCTGTTGCCCACCTGGCTCGCATAGACCACCGCCGCGATGCCGGTCGGCCAAAAACAGAGGATAAGCACTGCGATGGACCAACCCATGTAGCTGGGGACATTGGGGATACCCCCATACCCGCCTGCGCCGTAAGGCGGCTGGTAGGAAGGCGGGTAGTGCTGCTGATACTGCTGCTGACCGTGGGGTTGGTACTGTTGTTGGTAGGCCTGCCCGGCCGGCACCGTGGTCTGATCCGCGGCTCCACCCCATTTCTCTCTGTACTCGGTCAGGTCTAAGCCGCACATGCTGCAGAACCTGGCCGTATCTTCGTTGGCGCCGCCACATTGTGGGCAGAACATCCTTGCCTCCCTTGCCCGTCCGACTCGTTCTTCCTGATCTCGCTCCTCAGTTCAATATTCGAGCCGGCGAAAGATAATCCCGTCCATTCCTTCGGCAATCGGAGGAAAGCGCTTAAGGCCGGCGAACTGTATGCCGACAATGGACCTGGACGGTCCGAAGCCATCGTCAGGGTGGAGGCTTGCTGATGAAACCGGTCTATCTCGGAGGAGTTCGAGGCTACCAATCTGCCGTGTATAGGCCGGGCATGGGATGGAGCGCCGCCGCCGAGACGCACCGTCATCGTGGATATCGGTCTCCTGCACCGAGGGCCAACCAACCGATGCATGTGAGTCCGCTGGCCGTCGTTCGTCGACCCGGCCCCGGCATCAGGACCAAGACCGCCATCGTCGCCGTACTGGTGGCGTTGGCCGGGATGCTGACCCTGGTGTTGAGCGGCGCGGTCCAGTTCTAGAGCCCACGCGTGGTCACTGAATCACGATGACCGAGGCTCATTGGCCCGAACGCGTCCGACGCGCGATCGAGACCGACAGCATGATCCGCCTCTTCGGGATCGAGGTGGAGGAGACCTCTGAAGTCTTCACACGGGTCTCCGCCGCCGTCAAAGTCGGCTGCCTTCAGCTTCATGAACTGGCGCACGGCGCTTTCATATTCGCGCTTCTGGATGTCGCCTTCGCGTTGACGGTCAACGCCAAGGCGGATGCGGTGGCAGTGCAATGGAGCATCAGTCAGTTCCGGTCCGCCAAGTTGGGGGATAGGGTCACCGCTGAGTGTCGTCTCCTACACGGGGGACGCCGCCTGATGGTGGTTGAACTCAAGGCGCTGGGGAGCGAGGGGAAGGTGCTTGCCAAAGGCCAGGCGACCGCCATCCCCTTGGGTGCACCGATTCCCACGCAGAGACGCTGTTAGGCGGCTTCCATGAGAGGGCCAGCCCTTGTCAAGGTTGATCTTTGCATTCATGTCATTGTCGTCCGGTCCTTTTGCCCCAAGGAGAGTCGGCCCACCGGCCACGCTTCCATCCGCACTCGTTTGTGAGCCT